>NZ_JBIAVS010000018.1:27796-64181 GCF_042894545.1 Streptomyces sp. NPDC001530 | reverse complement strand
TGTTCCCCGCGCCCCTTTTAGGGGCGCGGGGAACTGCGCAGTCTTTTAGCGGGGGTCTGGGGGCGCAGCCCCCAGGGACGGGACGGGTAGGGGCGGAGGGGGCGAAAAACTCACCCGTGACGGCCGTCGTACCGGCCACGGAAGGGGCTCCGTACGGCGGCCGTCGCTCAGGGGAGCGCGGGCACGGCCCCCGCTCTCGATGCAGACGCTACGCCGAGTGCGACGGCCCCGCCACGCGGAGCCATCCGGGGGGCCACAGCCACCCCGAGCAGGCCTAGCGCAGCCGAAAGCCGGAACGACGGGCCGCGAAGAGCCCCGCCTGCCGTTCGCCCGGCAGATTGCCCATCGACACAAGCTGCGGCGCATGCGCGAGGGCCTGTGCCCGGGCGGCCTCCTTGGCCAGCCACAGCGCCCGCACGGTCCCCTGCACGGCCTCCACCGGATAGGAGGCGATGACGGCGGCACACTCCACGGCCGCCGCCAATGCCCCACCGGGCGAGGCGAGTTCCGACACCAGCCCCACCTCGTACGCCCGCCGCGCCGACATCCGCTCCGCGGTCCCCATCAACGCCATCCGCGCCACCTCCCCGAACGGCATCCGCTGCGCCATGTAGATGGACTCGTACGCGCTGACCATCCCGTACGTGGTGTGCGGGTCGAAGAAGGTCGCCCCTTCGTCGGCCACGATGAACTCCGCCTCGCCCAGCAGGTAGAAGGCACCCCCGCACGCGATCCCGTTCACGGCCGCGATCACGGGCTTCCACAGGTCGTTCGCCTTCGGCCCGATCGCGACGAGCGGATCGTCCACCATGTAGGGGGAGTTGGGCTGCGACACGACGACGTCCCGGTCGATCCCGGTGCAGAAGGCCCGCGTACCCGCCCCGGTGACGACCAACGCCCGTACGGAGTCATCGAAGCGGAACTCCCGCCAGGCTGCGGCGAGTTCGGCGGCCATGTCGAGATCGATGGCGTTGAGCTTCGAGGGCCGATCGAGGGTGAGGACACCGACGCCGCTCTCCTTGTCGACACTGACGCTCAGACCGCCACTGCCACGGTCGCCCCCGCCCCCGCCACTCACGCCCGCTCCAGAACCCAGCGCGGCACGGACGTACCCCCCACCTCCGCGAAGACCACCTGCACCCGCGCCCCGATCCGTATCCGTTCCGGGGCAACGGAGTTGAGGGGCGCCTCTACCCCGCTCACCAGATTCCCCACGAGCCGTATGCGCGGAGCCTCCACCAGCTCCACCACGATCGCGTTGTACGGGGCCTGCTGCGCGTAGGCGGGCAGGAGCGGCGGATGGGGGATGACGTACGACCACACGCGCCCCCTCCCGCTCATCTTCCGCCACTCGCTCGTGAAGGAGTGGCAGTGCGGGCAGCAGGGCCGGGGCGGAAAGCGGAGCTCACCGCAGTCGGCGCACGCCTGGATGCGGAGCTCGCCCTGGGCGGCGTACCGCCAGAAGGGCGCGCCGTCGTCGTCGAGGACGGGTCGCAGCAGGGGTTCGGGCATCTCAACTCCTCAGGAGAATGGCGGAGGTGGGGACTCCCTCACCCGCGGTGACCAGACAGGTGGCCGCCCCCGGCACCTGCGCCGTACTCGTGCCCCGCAGCTGCTTCACCCCCTCATTGATGAGGTTGAAGCCGTGCACATACGCCTCGCTGAGTCCGCCACCCCCCGTATTGACGGGCAGCCGCCCCCCGATCTCCAGCGCCCCGCCCTCCGTGAAGGCCGCGCCCTCGCCCCGCCCGCAGAAACCGTATCCCTCCAGGGACAGGGGTATCAGCGGTGTGAAGGCGTCGTAGATCTGCGCGACATCCACGTCCTCCGGTGCGAAGTCGGCGTGTTTCCACAGGTGTCGGGCGGCGGTCCAGGCGGGCCCGGTGAGCGGGTCGTCGTTCCAGTAGTTGACCATGCCGTGGTGCTGGGCGGGCAGCCCCTGGGCGGCGGAGTGGACGTACACGGGACGCTGCCGGCAGTCCCGCGCCCGTTCCGCCGACACGATCACGCACGCCAACGCCCCATCCGTCTCCAGGCAGTTGTCGAAGAGGCAGAGGGGTTCGCTGATCCAGCGGGAGGTCATGTACATCTCGCGGGTGAGCGGGCGCTCGTACATGATCGCGGCCGGATTCTGATTGGCCCTGTTCCGGCAGGCGAGGGCGACATTGAACAGGTGGTCCCTGGTCGCCCCGTACTCATGCATGTACCGACGCGCCAGCATGCCGATCTCGTCGGCCGGGCGGAGGAGCCCGAAGGGGCGGGTCCACTGGGCGGGTGTGGGGAGTTGGACGCTCGTGTTCTTCCACGGCCGGGGTCCGGACCCCCTCTTCCGCGACCGCCAGGCGACTCCCACCGTCGCCTGTCCGCCGGCGATGGCGGCGGCGAGATGCGCGACGGTGGCACAGGAACCGCCTCCGCCGTACCCCACCTTGCTGAAGAAGGTGAGGTCGCCGAGCCCGACGGCCTTGGCGACCTCCACCTCGTCGGTCTCCTCCATGGTGTAGGAGGCGAGCCCGTCGACTTCGGCGGGCGCGATTCCGGCGTCGTCGAGCGCGGCGAGGATCGCACGACAGGCCAAGGTCTTCTCGGAGTCGGGGAGTTGCTTGGCGAAGGGGGTCTGCCCGATCCCGACGATGGCAGTGGCGTCCTTGATCCCAGCCATGTTCCCCGCCATGTTCCCGGCCATGGGTGCACCTCCGCACATGGTCCCGGCTGCTGACAGTGCGTCAGGCTACAGCTAATCTGACGGTCAGTCAGCTAGTGGCGTTCCGGTCGGAGGTGTGAGATGCGCGGAGACCTGGAGTGGGGCAGCATCCCGGGACTGGTGCGGTCGGCGGCGACGCGCTTCGCGGACCGCGAGGCGGTCGTCGAGGGCCGCACCCGTATCTCGTACGCCGAGTTGGGCGCCCGCGTGGAACGCGCG
Organism: Streptomyces sp. NPDC001530; assembly: GCF_042894545.1. NCBI lineage: Bacteria > Bacillati > Actinomycetota > Actinomycetes > Kitasatosporales > Streptomycetaceae > Streptomyces > Streptomyces sp. NPDC001530. Next base: position 61,258 of record NZ_JBIAVS010000018.1, on the reverse strand, counting down.
GCGGCGGCCTGTATGGCCAACGGGGTACGGCGCGGCGACCGCGTCGCCATCTGGGCCCCGAACACCCTCGACTGGATCGTCTCCGCGCTCGGCGCGGTGTCGGCGGGCGCGGTCCTGGTTCCGCTGAACACCCGTTTCAAGGGCGCGGAGGCGGCGTACGTCCTCTCCCGGAGCCGCGCGAAGCTGCTGTTCGTGACGGGAACCTTCCTCGGGACGTCGTACGTGGCGTCGCTGCGGCGGGCGGCCGGGGAGGGCCCCGGATCGGCCTCCGGGCCGCTACCCGGCCTTCCGCACCTGGAACAGGTGGTGGTACTCGCGGACGACGCCCCCGCCGACTTCCGTACCTGGAAGGACTTCCTGGCGGACGGGGAGGGACTGGGAGCGGCGGAGGTACGGGAACGGGCGTCCTGCCTCTCCGGCACCTCCCCCTCGGACATCATCTTCACCTCGGGGACGACGGGCCGCCCGAAGGGCGCGATGATCACCCATGCGCAGACGCTCCGCGGTTATGCCATCTGGAGCGACCTCGCGGGCCTGCGCGAGGGCGACCGCTACCTGATCGTGAACCCCTTCTTCCACACCTTCGGCTACAAGGCGGGCATCGTGGCCTGCCTGATGCGCGGCGCGACGATGATCCCGCAGCCGGTGTTCAACGTGGACACGGTGCTGGCGAATGTCGCCTCGGAGCGCATCTCGGTCCTCCCGGGCCCGCCCACGCTCCACCAGTCGTTGCTGGACCACCCCTCCCGGGACGCGTACGACCTCTCGGCGTTGCGGCTGGTGGTGACGGGCGCGGCGGTGGTCCCGCTGCGCCTGGTGGAACGCCTTCGCACGGAGCTCGGCGTGGATACGGTCCTCACGGCGTACGGCCTCTCCGAGGCGAGCGGCATTGTCACGATGTGCCGCCGCGGGGACGCGGCGCAGGTGATCGCCTCGACCTCGGGCCGGGCGATCCCGGGCACGGAGGTACGGGTGGTGGACGCGTCGGGGTCGGTTGCCGGGGCCGGCTCCCCCGGCGAGGTCCTGGTCCGCGGCTTCAACGTCATGCAGGGCTACTTCGAGGATCCGGAGGCCACGGCGGCCGTCCTGGACGCGGACGGCTGGCTCAGGACGGGCGACGTCGGCGTCCTGGACTCGGCGGGCAACCTCCGCATCACCGACCGCATCAAGGACATGTTCATCGTCGGCGGCTTCAACGCCTACCCCGCCGAGATAGAGCAACTCCTCGGCCTCCACCCGGACGTGGCCGACGTCGCGGTCATCGGCATACCGGACGGCCGGCTCGGCGAGGTGGGCAAGGCGTACGTCGTACGGCGTCCGGGTGCGGTGGTGACGGGCGACGACCTCATCGCCTGGTCGCGGCGCGAGATGGCGAACTACAAGGTGCCGAGGGTGGTGGAGTTCGTGGGGGAACTGCCACGGAATGCGAGCGGGAAGGTGGTGAAGGGGGAGTTGCGGGGGCGGTGAGGGGGAGTCGGGCCCTTCCCCTCGCGCCGGAGGCCGAGCCCGGGATCGATGGTGAATGCCGGGGCCGGTGCCCCGCCTGTGGCAAACCACACCCCGGACACACATCGGCCGCGGCGGCTCCCCCTCCGCGCCGCCGCGGCCGATCCCCGTGTGGTGTGGTCTGGTTAGGCCGGCTCGTCCGTGGCGTGGACGTTGTCCGTGGTCGCGTCGCCGGTCGACTCGTCCGGGGCGATCAGGTTCTTGCCGGCGAGAGGCTCGGTGGTGGCGTGGACGTTGTCCGTGGTCGCCGTCGGCTCGTCGGTGGCGTGGACGTTGTCGGTGCTGTTGGTGTCGCTCATGACTGGCTCCCCTGGCAGTTCTTTTCGATGCGGTTGCGGTAGTCGGGAAGGCCCGCCCGGCAACTCCCCCGAGGGTCGCCGGACGGGCACTTCTGGGCCGGTTCACCTTAAAGGTCCGGCCGTGTGTCACCCCGCCTGCCCCCCGACGCGACGGATCGACACGTTGAGAGTGCCGGGTGGCGATAAACGAACGATGAACGTGCAGGCGCCCGGTCTCAGGCGACGGCGAGTGGCTTGAGGAGAGCTCGTACCTCGTCGGCCTCCGGGGCGCCCAACGCCTCGAAGATGTCCAGGGCTTCCCGCCAGCAGACCTGCGCGCGACCGATCTGCCCTATGCCGCTCAGGGCGCGACCGAGCACCGTGAGGACGTTTCCGCGTCGCCAGTCGCCGCCGATCCCCCGGAGTACCGTCAGCGCCAACTCGGCGTTCGCGGCCGCCTGCGCGGGGCGCCGGCCGGCGAGGTCGGCCTCGGCGAGACGGAACAGGGTCATGCCTTCCCAGAGCCGTTGGCGGCTGTCCTGGAAGACTTCGAGGGCCTCCTGCAGACGGTCGACAGCCTGGGAGAGTTGACCGCTCTGCGTGAGCGCGAGCCCCAAGGCGTACCGGCCGTTGGCCCCCTTCAGCGCGTGGCCCATGTCGTCGTACATGGCCGTGCCCTGCTGGGCCAGAGCCACCGCGCTCGCCGTGCGTCCGGTTGCGAGGTGAATGCGGGACAGGTTGCACAGGGCGCTGGCCTCTCCCGGACGGTCCTCGCAGGCACGGAAGTTGTCGATGGCGCGGGCCAGGTGCGCCTCTCCGTCCTCGTGCCGGTTCTGGTACAGCGCGATCACGCCGAGGATGTTGGACGACCAGCAGCTGGTCAGGGGATCACCGGTGGCGAGGGCCAGGTCCAGGGCACGCGTGGCCGCCTGGTCGGCCGAGTCGAAACGTCCCGTGATGTGGTGCACGAAAGACAGGGTCGTAAGAGCCCGGGCCTCGGCCCGCCGGGCCGCGATCTTCTGCGCCGCGGTGCGTGCGGCCTCGGCGATGGCCTCGTACTCCTTGGAGTTGGCCCCTGATTCGGCAAGGTCGCAGGCCGCCCACAGGAGATCGACGGCCCGTGCCAGGGTCTGCGAGCCCATCGACTGCCGTACGCAGGCCAGTGTGCAGACCGCCTCGGCGTACAACCAGTCCTGAGCCTGATGCCGATCCTCGAACACCAGGCCCGGATACTCCGTGGTCTCAAGGTGATCCACCAGCCGGTCGCCGGGCCGGTCGATCTCGTAGACCCCAGCAGTCGTTGCCAAGTAGAAGTCCAGCAACCGCGACATAGCCTCATCCCGTTCACTGGGCGGCTGCTCATCCCTCTCCGCACAAGCACGCGCGTAGAGCCGCACCAGGTCGTGGTACCGGTAGCGGCCGGGCGCCGCGGATTCCAGGAGGGAGGTGTCGACGAGGGACTCCAGGAGGTCCTCGGTGTCCTCGACGGGCAGATCCAGCACCGCGGCCGCCGCCGCCAGTGAGATGTCCGGGCCGTCCGCCAGGCCCAGCAGGCGGAATGCCCGGGCCTGGGCCGGCTCCAGTTGGCCGTAGCCCAGCTCGAAGGTGGCCTTGACGGCCAGGTCGCCCGCCTGGAGCTCGTCCAGACGGCGCCGCTCGTCGCCGAGCTTCGCCGCCAGGACCGAGACCGTCCAGGTGCGGCGGGCCGCCAGACGGGACGCGGCGATGCGGATGGCGAGGGGGAGAAAGCCGCAGGCCGCCACCACGTCCAGCGCGGCCTCCCGCTCGGACGCCACCCGCTCCTCGCCCACGATCTTCGTGAAGAGCTGGAGGGCCTCCTCCGGGCTCATCACGTCCAGGTCCACCAAGTGGGCGCCTGCCAGGTCCACCATCCGCACCCGCGACGTCACCAGCGCCGCGCAGCCCTCCGTGCCGGGGAGCAGCGGACGTACCTGGGCGGCGTCGCGTGCGTTGTCCAGCAGGACCAGGACCCGGCGGCCGTCCAGGACCGAGCGGTACAGCGCCGAGCGCTCCTCCAGGGAGTCCGGGATCGCCGAGTCCGCCGTACCCAGGGCCCGGAGGAAGGCTCCCAGCACCGTCTCCGGCTCCGCCGCCCGCGACCCCGCGCCCTGCAGGTCCACGTACAACTGCCCGTCCGGGAACGCCCCGCGCGCCTGGTGCGCCACATGCACGGCGAGGGTCGTCTTGCCCACGCCGCCGATCCCCGCCAGCGCCGAAACCGCCATCACCCGGCCCTCCGCCGAGGAGGCGGAGGCCAGGACGGCGCTCAGTTCCTGGACGAAGGAGGCCCGGCCCGTGAAGTCCGTGACGGAGGCCGGGAGCTGGGCGGGACGCACCGGCGCCGCCGCGGGCTCCGCCGCCGGAGCCGACGGTTCCGCCAGGCCCGGGTCCGCCTGGAGGATGCGCTGCTGGAGTTCCTTCAGGCCCGCCCGCGGGTCCACGCCCAGCTCGTCGGCCAGCAGGCGTCGTGTGTCCGCGTACACCGCGAGGGCCTCCGCCTGGCGGCCCGAGCGGTACAGCGCGAGCATCAGGAGTTCGCGCAGGCGCTCGCGGAGCGGGTGCGCCGCCGTCAGAGCCGTCAGCTCCGACACCGCCTCCGCGTGGCAGCCCTGCTCCAGGTCCATGTCCAGGCGGGATTCGAGAAGCTGCAGCCGCCACTCCTCCAGCCGGGCCCGCTGCGTCTCCGCGTACGGTCCGGGCACGTTCGCCAGCGGTTCCCCGTCCCACAGGGTCAGCGCCTGCCGCAGCAGCTCGCGGGCCTGGCAGAGATCCCCGCCGCTCTTCGCCTTATCGGCGTCCGCCGCCAGTTCCTGGGCCCGGGCGAGGTCGAGCGCGCCCTCCCCGAGGGACCGGATCGCGTACCCGCCCGACTCGCTGACCAGGACCGCGGAGCCCAGCGCCTTCCTGAGCCGCGATGCGTACGTCCGTACGGCGGCCAGGGCCTGGGACGGGGGCTCGTCGCCCCACAGAGCGTCGATGAGCTCGGCTGCCGTCGCCGTGCGGCCCTCGCGGAGCAGCAGCGCGGCCAGCAGGGCGCGTTGCTGCGGGGATCCCGCCGGAAGAGGATCGTCCTCGCGCCAGGCGCGCACCGGGCCGAGCACGCTGAAGCGCAACGCCGCCGATTCCTCGGGACGCCGCTGCTCCGGTACTCGCGGCACACCGTCCATCGCTGTCCCCCTGCCGAACCGTCAGTGCAACGAGGCCAGTTTGCCTTGTTCGCGGCGGATGCGTCAGCCGTGCGAGACGGCGATCACAGGGGGTCGCACGGTACACCACAAGGCCCTCACACTCTCTCCCCACACGTCCGCACACATTCACTCACCCCACAGCCATGAGCGAGCTAGCTGACGGACCGTCAGATCAGCGCTACCGTGAGCCGTATGGAGACCATGGAGAGCACGGAAACCCCCGCGACCGGCCCGGAGACCGACACGGACTTCCCGAAGATCATCTCGGTGGACGACCACACCGTGGAGCCTCCCGGCGTCTGGCGGGACCGGCTGCCGGCGAAGTACCAGGACACCGGGCCCCGCATCGTCCGCGCACCGCTGAAGGAAATGACCTTCCTCGGCGGAAAGTTCGCCCCGGTGATGGGCGCCCCCGGCGACGACGGCCCCATCGGGGACTGGTGGGTGTACGAAGACCTGCACCGGCCGCTCACCCGCCTCGACACCGCCGTGGGATACGACCGGGACGAGATACGGCTCGAAGTCATCACATACGAGCAGATGCGACCGGGCTCGTACGACGTCCCTCAGCGGCTGGCCGACATGGACGTCAACCACGTCCAGTCCGCCCTCTGTTTCCCCACCTTCCCGCGCTTCTGCGGCCAGACGTTCACCGAGGCCAAGGACCGTGAGCTGGGACTTCTCGGGGTGAAGGCCTACAACGACTGGATGGTGGAGGAGTGGTGCGGGCCGGCCGCACGGGGTCGTCTCATTCCCCTCACCCTCATTCCGCTGTGGGACGCGGAACGTGCGGCGGAAGAAGTACGGCGCAATGCGGCCCGTGGCGTACGCGCGGTGGCCTTCTCCGAGATTCCGCCCCACCTCGGACTCCCTTCCGTCCACACCGACGACTGGGACCCCTTCCTGGCCGCCTGCGACGAGACCGGCACGGTCATCGCCATGCACATCGGCTCGTCCAGCCGCATGCCGTCGACCTCCGCCGACGCCCCGCCCGCCGTCGGCTCCACCATCACCTTCGCCAACTGCTGCTTCTCGATGGTCGACTGGCTGATGAGCGGCAAGTTCGAGCGCTTCCCGAACCTGAAGGTGATGTACGCGGAGGGCCAGATCGGGTGGATCCCGTACATCCTCGAACGCGCCGACGTGGTGTGGGAGGAGAACCGCGGCTGGGGTGGTGTGGCGGACAAGGTCCACCGCCCGCCGTCCGAACTCTTCGCCGACCACGTCTACGGCTGCTTCTTCGACGACGCCTTCGGACTGAAGAACCTCGACGCCATCGGGGTCGGCAACGTCCTCTACGAGACCGACTACCCGCACTCCGACTCGACCTGGCCGAAGTCGCAGGAGGTCGGCGAGGCCCAGATGGGGCACCTGGCCCCGGACGTCGTCGAGCGGATCGTGCGGGGGAACGCGATCGAGCTGCTGGGGCTGACGGAGGACGGGCTGTGGCCCCGGGGAGGCGCCGGTTAACGATTCGGGAACTCCCGCCGTCTTCCAGGGCAACTCTGCCACCACCACGGCAGTCGTACTGGCGGCGGAGTGAGGATCTTGACTTCTCCGTCGGGCAGCTGCACTTTCAGCGCGGGAGTTGGGTTCCACATGAGAAGACGCAAGTTTCGTTCTCGCCTCGGACTCGTGGCCGCCGTGGCCGTCGCCGGAGCCGTTGTCGGCCCGGTGAGCGCGCACGCGGCCGGTACGGCGAGCGCCGGGGCGACGAGCGTGCGCGCCGACTTCAACGGCGACGGGTACACGGACCTCGCCGTCGCCGCCCCCTGGGGCACGGTCGGCGGGTACGCCCGTGCCGGGTACGTGAGCGTCGTGTACGGCTCCTCGCAGGGGCTGGACACCACGCACCGGCAGGTCATCAGCCAGAACACGGCCGGCATACCCGGCGCCGCCGAGACCGGCGACTGGTTCGGCTGGGGCCTGTCCCTCGGCGACCTGGACGGCGACGGGTATACGGACCTGGTCGTCGGCGCCCCGAGCGAGGACGTCGGGTCCGTGCAGGAAGCGGGCACCCTGACCGTCGTCTGGGGCGGGAAGACGGGTCTGTCCGGCGGCAAGGTCGTGGCGACCGGCTCCATGCTCGACCAGGTCAAGCCCCGGCACGTCGCCGTCGGCGACTTCAACGGCGACGGCCGACTCGACGTGGCCACGGACAACCACCTGCTGGCCGGTCCGTTCACCCGCACCGCCGGTGCCGCGGCGACCGCGGACATCGCCTTCGACCTCAGCTATGAAGACGCCGGCTTCACCATCGACGACGTCGCCGCCGGGGACGTCGACCACGACGGCATCACCGACCTCGTCGGGCTCGTCCACACCCCCACCGAGGAGGGGCCGCCGGGCGCCGCCTATCGCATCGCCTACCTCCACGGCACCAAGCAGGGGCTGAGCGACCCGGTCGTCCTGAAGCGGTCCGACGGCACCAACATGCCCGGCGGCTCCAGCCTCGGCATCGGCGACGTGAACAAGGACGGGTACGCCGACCTGGTCGTCGGGCGCCCCGTCGACGGCCAAGGTGAGCGATCCGTCGAACCGACGCTCCTCGGCGGGCAAGTCGGCGTGGTGTACGGCTCGGCGAGCGGGCCCGACACCTCCCGTACGACGGTGATCAACCAGGACACGGCGGGCGTGCCCGGAGTGTCCGAGTATGGCGACGACTTCGGCCTGGGCATCTCCGTCGGGGACGCCAACGGCGACGGGTACGCGGACGTGGCCGTCGGCTCCCCGGGTGAGGACATCGGCACGGTCGCCGAGGCGGGCGGCGTGGCCGTGCTGCGCGGCGGAGCGTCCGGCCTCACCGGCAGCGGCGCCGTGTCCTTCAGCCAGAACACCACGGGTGTGCCCGGCACCGCCGAGAAGGGCGACCTCTTCGGCGGGCACACCGCGCTGGCCGACACCAACCACGACGGCCGTGCCGAGCTGTACGTCGCCGCGCACGGCGAGAACACCTACGACGGCGCCGTCTGGGCCTTCCGCTCCACCAGCACCGGCCCGACCGCCACCGGCTCGGTCTCCTTCGGGCCCGCCGACATCGGCGCGCCCGTCACCGACGCCTGGTTCGGCTACGGCTTCGCCCGCTGACGCACAGCCCACGCGCCCTGTCCCGGGCAACAGCCCCGGCGGACATGTTCCGCCGGGGCTTCCCCTTGTCTGACGCGGCGTCAGCGACGACTATGTGCGAGTCCCATTCAATCTGACGGTTCGTCAGTCGGGCGGCCGTCGGTCAGGCAAGGGGGTCGTCGTGCCCGTCCCGTCCGAGGAACGCCTCTCCTACGGCATCCAGCTCCCCGTCCAGTCCCAGAGCACCATCTACGCGGAACCCTGGGAAGCCGCCGCCGGCCCCGACGACCTCGTCGAGATCGCCCGCGCCGCCGACCGCGCCGGATTCGCCTATGTCGCGAGCTGCGACCACGTCGCCATCCCGCGCAGGCTCGCGGGCGCGATGAGCACCGTCTGGTACGACCCGGTCGCCACCCTCGCCTTCCTCGCGGGCGTGACCGAGCGCGTCCGGCTGCTCAGTCATGTCGCGATCGTCGGGCTCAGGCATCCGCTCGTCACGGCCAAGCAGTACGCGACCCTCGACCATCTGTCGGGCGGCCGTCTGGTCCTCGGGGTGGGCGCCGGGCACGTGCGGGAGGAGTTCGAGGCGGTCGGGGTCGACTTCGAGCGCCGGGGAGCCGTCCTCGACGAGACGATCGACGCGTTGCGCGCCGCGCTCGGGTCGGACGAGTTCCCCGTCCACCACGGCAAGACGTACGACTTCGAGGGGCTCGGCCAGCGGCCCAGGCCCGCCCAGGAGCGGGTCCCCGTGTGGGTGGGCGGCTCCTCGCCCGCCGCCGTGCGCCGGGCCGCGCTGCGCGGCGACGGCTGGCTGCCGCAGGGGGATCCGCGCGACCGGCTGCCGGGTCAGATCGCCCGGCTCAAGGCCCTGCGCGCGGAGGCCGGCATCGAGGATCCCGTCACCATCGGGGCGATCGCCGAGCCGTTGTACGTCGGTCAGCCCGGCTGGGACGTCGGGCGGCGCACGCTGCACGGGGCGCCCGAGGCACTCGCCGAGTCGCTGAGGGCGTACCGCGCGATCGGCGTGCACCAGATACAGGTGCGGTTCCGCAGCAGGAGCCGTACCGAACTCATCGACCAGATCGCGGCGTTCGGCGCGGACGTCGCGCCGCACCTCTGAGCCTCACCCCTAAGGAGAGTCATGGGCAAGCTGGACGGACGCGTCGTCCTCATCACCGGTGCGGCGCGCGGGCAGGGCGAGCAGGAGGCACGGCTGTTCGTCGAGGAGGGGGCGAAAGTCGTCGTCGCCGACGTCCTCGACGATCAGGGCGAGGCCCTCGCCAAGGAACTGGGCGCGCTGTACGTCCACCTCGACGTGGGCCAAGAGGCCGACTGGCGCTCCGCCGTGGTGGCCGCAGAGAAGGCGTACGGCCGTATCGACGGGCTGGTCAACAACGCCGGCATCCTGCGCTTCAACTCCCTCGTCGACACCCCGCTCGACGAGTTCATGCAGGTCGTGCAGGTCAACCAGGTCGGCTGCTTCCTCGGCGTCAAGGTCGCGGCGCCGCGCATCGCCGCGGCCGGCGGGGGGACCGTCGTCAACACGGCCTCGTACACCGCGATGACCGGGATGGCCGCGGTGGGCACGTACGCGGCGACCAAGCACGCCATCCTCGGGCTCACCCGGGTCGCGGCGATGGAGTTGGCGCACCAGAACATCCGGGTCAACGCCATGTGTCCGGGCGCCATCGACACCGCGATGTCCAACCCGGCCCAGCTGGACCCGCACGCGGACGCGGAGGAGACCTCCCGGGCCCTCGACGAGCTGTACGGCAAGCTCGTGCCGCTGGGGCGGATCGGGAGGCCGCAGGAGGTGGCGCGGCTCGCCCTCTTCCTGACCTCCGACGACTCGTCCTACATCACCGGGCAGCCGTTCGTGATCGACGGGGGATGGCTGGCCGGAGTCTCCATTATCTGACTCCTCATCAGCTATTGACGGTCCATGCGGGCGGTGCCACAGTCGGCGAAAGAAAATCTGACGGTACGTCAGAAACTCAGGGACTGGGGACGGTGAACCTCCTTGGAATTCGGGCTCTTTGTACAGGGATACGTGGGCAAGCGGGCCGAGACCGATCCGCTCGCGGAGCACAAGGCGCTGATGGAGGAGACCGAGTACGTCATCCAGGCGGACAAGTCCGGCTTCAAGTACGCCTGGGCGTCCGAGCACCACTTCCTGGAGGAGTACTCGCACCTCTCCGCCAACGACGTCTACCTCGGATATCTGGCGCACGCGACGGAGCGGATCCACCTCGGATCCGGGATCTTCAACCCGCTCGCCCAGGTCAACCACCCGGTGAAGGTCGCCGAGAAGGTCGCCATGCTCGACCATCTCTCCGAGAACCGCTTCGAGTTCGGCTCCGGCCGCGGCGCGGGCTCGCACGAGATCCTCGGCTTCCTCCCCGGCATCACCGACATGAACTACACCAAGGAGATCTGGGAAGAGACCATCGCCGAGTTCCCGAAGATGTGGCTCCAGGAGGAGTACGTCGGGTTCCAGGGCAAGCACTGGTCGCTCCCGCCGAGGAAGGTACTGCCCAAGCCGTACGGGAAGTCGCACCCCGCGATGTGGTACGCCGCCGGGTCGCCGCCGTCGTACGCGATGGCTGCCAAGAAGGGGCTCGGGGTGCTCGGCTTCAGCGTGCAGAAGGTCTCCGACATGGAGTGGGTCCTCGAGCAGTACAAGACGGCGGTCGTGAACGCCGAGCCGATCGGCGACTTCGTCAACGACAACGTGATGGTGACGACGACCGCGATCTGCGCGCCGACGCACGACGAAGCCATCCGGATCGCGGTCGGCGGCGGGCTGCACTACCTGCCCTCCCTCGTCTTCCGCTACCACGACACCTTCCCGCGCCCCGAGGGCTTCCCCGTCTGGCCCGAGACGCTCCCCGAGTACAACGAGGAGTTCGTCGAACTCCTCATCGAGGAGGAACTGTTGATCTGCGGCGACCCGGACGAGGTGCTCACCCAGTGCAAGCGGTGGGAGCAGGCGGGCGCCGACCAGCTCTCCTTCGGCCTGCCGGTCGGGGTCCCGCCCGAGTACACGCTGCAGACGATCAAGCTGATCGGCGAGCACGTGATTCCGAAGATCGACACGGATCCGGTGCATCGGACGACCCGGTTCCGGCAGTCCGCTTAGGGGGTTCGCCGCGATGCTCGACCACCTGATCAAGGGCGCGACCGTCGTCGACGGGACGGGCGCGCCCGCGTACACCGCGGATGTGGGGATACGGGACGGTCGTATCGCCGTGATCGGTACGGTGACCGAGCCGTCCCGTACGACCGAGGACGCCGCCGGGCTGGTCCTCGCCCCCGGCTTCGTCGATCCGCATACGCACTACGACGCCCAGCTCTTCTGGGACCCGTACGCGACCCCGTCCCTGAACCACGGGGTGACGACGGTCGCGGGCGGCAACTGCGGCTTCACGCTCGCCCCGCTGAACCCCGCGCGACCGGACGACGCCGACTACACGCGCCGCATGATGTCCAAGGTCGAGGGCATGTCCCTGGTCGCCCTGGAGGAGGGCGCGCCCTGGAACTGGCACACCTTCGGGGAGTACCTGGACGCCCTGGAGGGGCGGATCGCCGTCAACGCGGGCTTCATGGTGGGGCACTGCGCGCTGCGGCGGTATGTGATGGGGGCGGACGCGGTGGGCGGGCAGCCCACCAAGGAGCAGCTGGCGCGGATGCTCGCCCTCTTCCACGAGGCGATGGACGCCGGGGCCTGGGGCCTGTCCACCACCCAGTCCTCCACGCACTCGGACGGCGACGGAAAGCCGGTGGCTTCGCGGCACGCGAAGCCGGCGGAGCTGCTCGCGCTCAGCAAGGCCGTGGGGGAGCACGAAGGCACCCAGATCGAGGCGATCGTCGCCGGGTGCCTCGATCAGTTCAGCGACGACGAGATCGATCTGTTCGTCGAGATGAGCACGGCGGCGGGCCGCCCGCTCAACTGGAACGTCCTGACGATCGACGCCGCCGTCCCCGACCGCGTTCCCCGCCAGCTGGAGGCGAGCGAGCGCGCCCGCAAGTCCGGCGGCCGCATCGTCGCGCTCACCATGCCGATCCTCACCCCGATGAACATGTCGCTCGGCACCTTCTGCGCGCTGAACCTGATCCCCGGGTGGGGACCGATCCTGGGGCTGCCCGTGCCCGAGCGGATCGCTCGGCTGCGTGATCCGGACGTACGGGCCGAGATGCTGCGGCGCGCGGACTCCAAGGAGGCGGGCGTCTTCCGGCGGCTCGCCAACTTCGGGCGGTACGTCATCGGCGACACCTACAGCGCGGCGAACGAGGGCCTGACCGGGCGGGTCGTGAACGACATCGCGGCCGAGCGCGGCCAGGAGCCCTTCGAGTGCCTCGTCGATGTCTGCGCGAACGACGACCTGCGTACGGTGCTGTGGCCCATGCCCACCGACAACGACCCCGACTCCTGGGCCCTGCGCGCCGAGACCTGGCAGCACCAGGACGTCCTGCTCGGCGGCTCCGACGCGGGCGCCCACCTGGACCGCATGTGCGGAGCCCCGTACACCACGCGCTTCATCGGCGACTGTCTGCGCGGCCGGAAGCTGGTGGGTCTGGAGCAGGCGGTGAAGATGCTGACGGACGACCCGGCGCGGCTCTTCGGCCTGCGCGAGCGGGGGAGGGTCGAGGAGGGTTTCCATGCGGACCTGGTGCTCTTCGACCCGGAACGGATCGACGCCGGCAAGGCCACCCTGGTGCACGACCTGCCGGGAGACAGCCCGCGACTGGACTCCAAGGCGATCGGTATAACGGCCGTATGGGTCAACGGAGTTGAGGCGATTCGCGGTGATGTGGTGACGGGCGCCGTGCCCGGGAAGGTGCTCCGCTCCGGGCGGGACACCCGGACGGTGAGCACCAGGTGACGGGCGTCCGCACCGGATGCCTCGGATTGTTCGAGGGGGCCAAGTGACCGACGGACAGCAGCGGTTGTTCATCGGCGGGTCGTGGGTGGAGCCCGACCACGGGTTCTACGAGGTGATCGACCCGGCGACCGAGGGTGTCGTCGGGCTGGCGCCGGAGGCCTCGCGGGATCAGGTGCACGCGGCCGCGGCCGCGGCCCGCGAGGCCTTCGAGGCGTGGTCGCGCACGCCCGCCGAGGAGCGCGCCGCCGTCCTCGACCGGGCGGCGGACATCATCCAGCGCCACTTCGTCCCGTACGCCGAACTCGCCCAGGCCGAGAGCGGCGCCACGACGGGGACGGCGCGCGGCATGCAGGTGGGCGTCGGGGTGGCCCGCTTCCGGCGGTACGCCAAGGTCGAGCCCGTCGAACAGCCGCTGCCGCCGCAGATCAACGAGGCCGGGCCCTTCGGCAGGGCGGCCGTGATGGGCGCGCTGGCCGTACGCCAGCCGGTGGGCGTGGTCACCTGCATCACGTCATACAACAACCCCTGGGCCAACCCGGCCGGCAAGATCGCCCCCGCGCTGGCCATGGGCAACACGGTGGTCGTGAAGCCCGCCCCGCAGGACCCGTTCTCCGTCTACCGCATGGCGGAGGCGCTGGAGGCGGCCGGCGCCCCGCCGGGCGTGGTGAACGTGGTGACCGGCTCGCGCCCGGAAGTCGGCGAGGCCGCGGTCGACTGCGCCGACGTGGACATGGTGAGCTTCACCGGGTCCACGGCCGTCGGGCAGCGGATCGCCGAGGCGTGCGGCCGTGGCATGAAACGGCAGCTGATGGAGCTGGGAGGGAAAGGGGCGGCGGTCGTCTTCGACGACGCCGACCTGGAGTCGGCGGTGTCGGGGATCGGCACCACTTTCTCGTTCTACAGCGGACAGATCTGTACGGCGCCGACGCGGGTGCTGGTGCAGCGGGGCGTGCACGACCGGTTGGTTACCCAACTGGCGGCGTACGCGGGCCACTTGAAGGTGGGCGACCCGCGGGAGCAGGGGACGGTCGTCGGCCCGGTCATCTCCTCTGCCCACCGGGACCGGATCGAGTCGTACATCGAACTGGGCCGGAAGGAGGGCGCGCGGGTGGTGACGGGCGGCGAACGCCCTACCCTCGAACGCGGCTTCTACGTCGCGCCCACCCTCCTGGCCGACTGCACCCCCGACATGCGGGTGGTCCGGGAGGAGATCTTCGGCCCGGTCGTGGTGGTCCTCCCCTTCGAGGACGAGGAGGAGGCCGTCGCCCTCGCGAACGACAGCGACTACGGGTTGATCGACTACGTCTGGTCCGGCGACGTCGCCCGCGCCTTCCGCGTCGCCCGCCGCCTACGCGCCGGCGGCGTCGGCGTGAACACCGTCGGCCGCAACATGGAGGCCCCCTTCGGCGGCTTCAAGAAGAGCGGGGTGGGGAGGGACGTGGGGTCGTACGCGCTGCATGCGTACAGCGAGGTGCAGGCGATTGTCTGGCCGGGGTGAGGGGCGCCGCGCCCCTTCAGGGGCGCGGGGAACTGCGCGACAAGCCCCCACTCGCCCGCAGCCGAAAGGCTGGTACGGGACGGGTAGGGGCGGAGGGGGCGAAAACACTCAGTCCCGCAAGTCCACGCGCACGGTGAGCAGTTGGCCGCCCACGGCACGGACCGCCGTGCTGTTCAAGCGGGGCAGGGTCTTGAGGCGGGCCCGGGGGTCGTCGTCCGGAAGGAGATGGGCCGTGCCGGCGTGCCAGCGGCCCCGGAGCCGCACGCGGACCTGAGGATTCGCGCGGATGTTGCGCACGTACTGGGACCTCTCGCCGTATTCGGAGACCAGCCAGAACGAGTCCCCGACCCGGCGCCCGCCCACCGGGGTACGGCGGGGCAGCCCGGACTTCCGGCCCGTCGTCTCCAGGACGGTCTGCAACGGCAGACGCCGCAGGATGGGGTTGCCAATACGCCGCTGGAACGGCGTGACGATCCGGTACTTGATCTCGGCGTAGCGCGTCATGGGGTGGCCGCCTCTCCTGTCAGTCGCCAGTGAAATTACACGCGAGCGGTGAAGCGGCGGCATCCGGTGGCGTAGCGGCGTAGCGATGTTACGGCCGAGGGTAGCGTCGCTACCGTATCGGTGTTAGCGTTGTTTCTGTCAGGGAGCGAATCATCGCTACCCCGCAGCGACAAGGAGCAACGCCATGACCGAGCAGCACGAGCAGCCCAGCACCACCTCCCCCCGCGTCGCCATCGTCACCGGCGGCTCCCGCGGCATCGGCCGGGAAACCGCCGAGCGCCTCGCCGCCGAGGGTTACGCCGTCGTCGTGAACTACGCCGGCAACGAGGCCGAAGCCGACAAGGCCGTCGCCGCGATCACCGAGACCGGCGGCCAGGCGATCGCCGTCCGCGCCGACGTGGCCGACGAGACCGAGGTCGCCGCCCTCTTCGACGCGGCCGAGCAGGCCTTCGGCGGCGGTGGCGGTGGCGGTGTCGACGTAGTCGTCCACGCGGCCGGCGTCATGACCCTCGCCCCGCTCGTCGACCTCGACCTCGACGCCCTCGACCGGATGCACCGCACCAACATCCGTGGCACCTTCGTCGTGGACCAGCAGGCCGCGCGCCGGCTGCGTGCGGGCGGCGCGATCATCAACTTCTCCAGCTCCGTACTGGCCCTCGCCCTCCCCGGCTACAGCGCGTACGCCGCCACGAAGGGCGCCGTCGAGGCCATGACGCTGATCCTGGCCCGCGAGATGCGCGGCCGTGACATCACCGTCAACGCCGTCGCCCCCGGCCCGACCGCCACCGCCCTCTTCCTCGATGGCAAGGACGAGGAGACCATCGCGCGGATGGCCGCCCAGCCCCCGCTGGAGCGCCTCGGCACCCCCGAGGACATCGCCGGGGTCGTCGCCTTCCTCGCGGGCCCGGCCGGGCGCTGGGTCAACGGCCAGGTGATCCGGGCCAACGGCGGCATCGCGTAACCCCCCTCCCAGCCCCTCTCCCTCTCTCTTCCAAGGAGTTCTGCCATGTCTGCTGCAGGCAAGACGATCCTCATCACCGGCGCCGGTTCCGGCTTCGGCGCCCTCTCCGCCCGCGCGCTCGCCCGCGCCGGGCACACGGTCTACGCCGCGATGCGCGACACGGCGGGCCGCAACGCGAGCCGCGTCGCGGAGGCCAAGGCGTACGCCGCCGAGCACGGAGTGGATCTGCGTACGGTCGAACTGGACGTCCTCTCCCAGGAGTCGGCGAACGCCGCCGTCGCCACGGTCCTCGCGGAGGCGGGCGGGCTGGACGTGATCGTGCACAACGCGGGCCACATGGTGACCGGCCCGACCGAGGCCTTCACACCCGAGGAACTGGCCGCGGTGTACGACACGAACGTGCTCGGCACTCAGCGCGTCAACCGGGCCGCACTGCCTCACCTGCGCGCACAGCGGCACGGCCTGGTGCTGTGGGTCGGCTCCACGTCCAGCCGGGGCGGCACCCCGCCGTACCTCGCGCCGTACTTCGCCGCGAAGGCCGCGATGGACGCGCTCGCCGTGTCGTACGCCGCCGAGCTGGCCCGCTTCAACATCGAGACGACCATCGTGGTGCCGGGCGCCTTCACCTCCGGCACGAACCACTTCGCCACCGGCGGTCACCCCTCCGAGCAGACCGTGATCCCGGCGTACGAGGAGCACTACGCGGGCCTGATGGACCAGGTCGCCCAGCGCCTGGCCGCCCTCGCGCCCGCCGACGCGGACGTGTCCCTCGTCGCCGACGCGATCGTCGAGGTCGTCGACACCCCGCACGGCGAGCGGCCCTTCCGGGTCCACGTCGACCCGGCGAACGACGGCTCCGAGGAGGTCAGCCGGGTCGCGGACCGCATCCGCGCCGAGTTCCTGACGCGGATCGGCCTGGACGACCTGCTCGCCCCGCACACGGCGTCCCGTTCGTGAGTGCGGGTAGCGTCGCTTCCGTGAGTACGAAAGCGCGCATCCTCGAAGTGGCGGCCGCCCTGGTCGCGGAGTCCCCGAACGGGGACGTCTCGACCCGGGCGGTCTGTGAGGCCGCCGGAGTCGGTGCCCCGGCGCTCTACCGCCACTTCGGGGACAAGGAGGGCCTGCTGTCGGCGGTCGTCGACCACGGCTGGGAGAAGTACCTGGCGACCAAGCGTGAACGCCGCCCCGGCACGGACCCGGTCCAGGACCTGCGCGACGGCTGGGACAGCCACACCGAGTTCGCGCTGCGGAACCCGAACCTCTACCGCCTCATGAACTCCCCGGCCATGCGCACCCCTCCGGCCGCGGCCCTGGAGTCCCACCAGATCCTCACCGCGGACCTCCAACGCGCCGCCGAACAGGGCAAGTTGTGCCTCGCCCCGGAACTGGCCGCCCAGATCATCATGTCCGCCAACGTCGGCGTCGCGCTCATGCTGGTCTCCCGCCCGGCGACCTTCACCGACAAGACGGTCTCCCGCCGCGTACGGGACGCCGTACACGCGGTGGTCTTCACCCCGGACGTGACCGGCTCCGGTACGCCGGCCACGGCCACCCCGGGCGAGACAGGCGTCCCCGCCACCGCGACCCGCCTCGGCGCACTCCTCCGCCAGACCCCGAGCCCGGCCTTCACCCCCGCCGAAACGGGCCTGCTGACCGAGTGGCTGGACCGGCTCTCGAACACGCCCACGGAGGACACCCCCGTGGCATGATGGCCGCCATGATGATCTACCGAAAGGCCGATGCCGCGTAGACGGCCCGGCGCGGTGCGCGCCGCACGGCGGCTGGAAGAACGCCGACTGCCTCAGTGGGCACGGGACTTCCCGCCCATCGACCGACTGTCACTGGAGACGAGCGCCGCGATCCGCGTGGCGGAGCACAGCGACCACGACCTTCACAGCGCTCATGGCGATCAGAGCTATCACGTACGCCCGGGCGGCACCGCAGGATTCCTGCGCAGCTACCGAGCCTTCCTGCGCCGACGGGGTCCGCGGCTGAAGCTCATCGCTTCGGAGTGCCCGTCCTGCCCGGGATGCCAGTACGACGACGTGGCGGTGGTCAGGGACGCGCTCCAGGACGTCGTCCGCGACCTCCCTCCCCGGGCACGCGCCGAACTGAAACAGCTCCTCACCGTGCTCGACGCCGAGTTCCGCCGCCGTACGATCCCCGACCCCGACCCGGCCCATTGGGCGGACTGGAGCGGGAGCCCGTACCCGTGGTGGCACCGGCGCGTGTACGAGGGCACGGCGACATGAGGACGATTCCGCGACCCCCGTACCGGCGTTATCGTGCAGTCATGGCCGGTGCCGAGCGTCCGCTGCTCTTCCTCGACGTCGACGGGCCACTCATCCCGTTCGGGGCGACGCCGCGGCAGTACCCGGACGGGTATCCGACGTATCGGACGGGCCCCGAACCGCAGGGGACCGACGCGCACCCCCTCCTCCCCAGGATCAACCCCGAGCACGGCCCCCGGCTGAGGTCCCTGCCCTGCGATCTCGTCTGGGCCACGACCTGGATGGCCGACGCGAACGAAAGCGTCGCACCGCGGCTCGGCCTCCCCAAGCTGGCGGTGGTCATCTGGCCGGAAGCGTCCGACCAGGAGGACCAGGACGAGAGGGACGGGCTGCACTGGAAAACCCGCCCCCTCGTCGCCTGGGCAGCCGGCCGCCCGTTCATCTGGGTGGACGACGAGATCACCGACACCGACCGGGCCTGGGTCGCCGCACACCACCGAGGACGAGCCCTGCTGCACCGCGTCGACCCCCGCCACGGCCTGACCGACGCGGACTTCGCCACGCTCAGAGAGTGGCTGGGGCAGAGCTCTTGAGTGCGTGGAGGAGGGCTGCGAAGGCGTCGGGGGTGGCCGAGAGTATGGCTCGGCTGACGTCGCTGCTTTCGGTCAGATGGACCGTTTCTGCGGTGGCGACGACGTGGACGCAGGCTTCACCTTCCTGGCAGTAGGACGACTTCTGCCATACGTGAGTGCGCATGCGGGGTCCCTTCACAGGTGTTGGGCGATGTCATGGATGAAGTCCCGTGACTTCTCCGGAGGCAGGGCGGTGGCTTCCACGATGTCGAGCAGGCGCCGGTACTTGTCCAGATGGGCTTCGGCATCCAGGAGTACGGGACCGTGGAACTGGTCCAGTTGCACGGTGTCGAGCTGGTGCACCGGCCCGTACGCGTAATTGATCGACTGACCCGAGCCGGGGAAGGCGCCGACGTCGAACGGGAGCACCCGGATCGTGATGTGGTCGCGTTCGCTCATGTCGAGCAGATGCTGGAGCTGGGCGCGGGCCACTTCGGGGCCGCCAATCTTCATGCGCAGGGCCGCCTCGTGGATCACGGTCCGATACGGAACTGGAGTCGTCCGGTAGAGGACGTCCTGCCGCTTGATCCGGTACGAGACGCGATGCTCGACCTCGGGCGGGGTGGGCGCGGGGATCACGTGACGGAAGATCTCGCGGGCGTGCTCGTTGGTCTGGAGCAGTCCGGGTACGTGCGAGGTGAACGCGGTGCGCAGGGCGGTGGCGTGGTGCTCAAGTTCGGCCAGGTCGAGCAGCCCGGCCGGGAGGATCCCGCGGTACTGCTCCCACCAGCCGCGCGTCCGGTCGCCTGCCAGGGCCACGAGGGCGTTGACGAAGGCCTGGTCGGAGCAGTCGTAGGTGCAGGCCATGGCCCGGATACGGTCGGCGCTCACCCCGAACCGCGCCGATTCGACGTTACTGAGCTGCCCGGAGCTGGTACTCAGCTGGCGTGCGGCCTCGGTTGACGTCATCCCCGCACGCTCACGGAGCTTGCGCAGCTCGGTGGCGACGCGCATGCGGCGGGCCGTTGGGGCTGGCCTGTCCGCCATACAACTCCTCCTGAAACAACCCATGTTGGCGGCCGTCACTCACACGAGGGATTCCGCATCGATTCCTTTGGATTTCCGCAAAGCTGCTTTGCGATGCCCCTACTGTGTACTTCAGGCGCCCCGCCCGGGAGTACCCCGCTCGACGGAGCGGCATCGTCACTGGGCTCCGCAGGTCAACGATCCCAACTCCCTCTCGTGATCGGAAACTTCCATGGCAACCGTATCCCCACCCTGGTCCTACACCCTGCAACTTCCGCACGACCCAAGGGCCCCGGGCATCGCCCGGGGCACCCTCAGGCTGATTCTGGCCGCACACGACATGCCCGAACTCGCCCCCACCGCCGAGTTATTGGCAGCGGAGCTGCTCACGAACTCGCACTGCCACACCACCGGCCCGTACGCCCTCCGAGTCCGCTCGACCGAGCCGGACCGGCTGCGGGTCGCCGTGTGGGACTCGGATCCCAGAGTCCCGCCCGGGTTCGCGGAGGCACCCCCGGCCGCCCTGGGCGACGTACCGCCGCAGGACGCCGAGAGCGGGCGCGGGCTGTACCTGGTACGGGCCTGCGCGGACTCATGGGGATCGTCCGTGCTGCGCGAGCTCGGCGCGTCGAAGGGCGGCAAACTGCTGTGGGCGGAGTGCGGGCGCGGGGTGGCGACGTGGTGAGCGGGGGAGCGACCCTCCCGGAGATCCGGACCGTGGACGACCTGCGCAGCGCGCTCAGCCGCTACGGCTTTCCCGGCGATCGGGAGCGGTTCGAGGAGGAACTGGCGGCGGCCATAGGAGCCGCCCCGACCAACGATTTCGAGGGTGCCGCTGCTGTGGTCCGGGCCTATCGGCACCGCGTTCACATCAGAAATTCGCCCCAGATCATGACGGCCCTCGAAGACGCACGCGCCGGAGGCGGCGGCAGATGAGCGAAGTCCCGCTGGAGCAGGTGGGATCCGACGGTCGGGCGTGAGATTCGCGGCTGGCGCCCGCCCTTCGTGGAGTAGGCGATGGCTTCGGGGAGTCGCCGCGTACTCAGGCCGTGGGTGCGTGGCGAGCTGAGTACGAGGACGGATGCCGCCCGATCACCGGCCTCCGTAGCGTTCGTCTCATGGAGAACACCGGTGTCACTTTCGACTCCGCGGAGATCGGCGCCGAGCCCCGGCGCACGCCCGTCGAGTGGGTCGGGCTGACCGCCCTCGCCATGCTGGTGCTGGTCGCCGGCGGTTTCGTCGGGATGTTCGGCCCGCTGCTCGCCATCGCCTGCGGCACGTGCCAGGACGGGGTCCGGACGCCGGGTTCCGGTGACGCCCTGATCGTGGTTGCCCAATACGCGGTACCGCTCACCACCTTGGGGTCGGTCGTCGGCATCTTCCTGCCCCGGGGTGGGGCCCGAGTGGGCGGGATCGGGCTGGGGGTACTGATGGTGCTGTTCGTGGCGATGCTGGTCCTTGGCCAGTGAGGGCGGCGGGGGTCAGCACATCCATGACCCGCTTCCCTTGCGGAGGTGCTCTGTCCGCGCCGCCTCGACACCTTGGTCTCATGCCAGGGCGAGCACGTCCTCGATCGTGGAACGGAGCTCCTCGTCCTGGAGGAATGCCCGGTAGTCCCGGTACGGCGACAGACGCCGGTCGGACGCCTGCACCGTCAACAGGGCGGCCCGCACCGACGGGGTGATCGTGCCGATGCGGGCGAGGGCCCGCAGCGCATCGTGGGAGACCCAGTACTTGTCGTCGCCGTCGGCCATCCGCAGGACGCATTCCTCCAGGACCGACAGGGTCGGCTCCGGCTCGCCGGTGATCGACCACAACGCGACCGCGGCCTGTATCCGCTGCCACCCCTCGGTGTTCTCCATGGTGTGCCGCACCCGGCCGGCGTACGGCGCGGCCGCGGGACCGAAGTCGGCCAGGAGGTGGACCGGTCCGTACAACGGGCCGTCCTCGGTCAGCACCGCGTCGCCGATGAGCCGCAGCGCCGACGCACCGTCACCGCCGCCGATGCGCCAGGCGGCCCACGCCACCTTGTGGTGGTTCCCCGGGTAGTCGAGGATCGCGCAGGTGCGCAGGGCGGGCTCGGTGGACGCGGCGGCCGGTCCCATCGCCACCAGCACGTCGACGACGCTCAGCGAGGCGCGCGTGTCGCCCAGCAGAGGCACGATCTCCGGGAGCGCGGGCAGCGCGTCAGGCCCCCACGCCTCCAGGACCCGGAGGAAGTTGTCGGTCAGCGGGCCGAGGCCGTTGTTGTGCGCGGCCTGGTGCCGGATCGCCTCCCGCAACGCGGGCAGCAGGACGTGCGCGTGCGCCCGCAGCGGAGCCAGGACGTCTTCGACCTCCGGAAGGTGCGGGTCGCCGCTGACGTAGCCGCGTGAGTAGTGCTCTCGGTAGGGCTCGTAGAGCCGCTCGACGAGCCCCGGGAGCGCGCGCGGGTCGCCGATCCGGGCCAGCGCCCAGCGCGCGTAGGCGCCGACGGTGCCCTCGTTGTAGGTGACGTCGTCCTCGCCCCGGTCGTCGAGCAGTGCGGCGAGCCCGTCGGCGTAGGGAGCCGCCTGTGGGCCGAGGACCGCGAGGAGGTTGGCCGCCTTGAGTCGCACCGCGGCATCCCGGTCCGCCAACAGCTCGCCCGCCAGCGGCAACACCGCTGGGGCCACGGACGGCCGCTCCACCAGCAGCCGCCACGCATCGTCCAGCACGGCCCGGTGCAGCTCGCTGTCCCCGGTCCGGTGTGCCGCACCCGCCAGCCGGACCACGAACGAGATCGCCGTCTCCGGGGCGTGGTTGAACAGCGAGGCCGTCCAGGCGACGACGTCCTCGCGGGAGAAGGCGTCGTCGACGTCCGGCAGGTACCAGACCGCCTCGAACTCCGGCCGTACGGCGGTGTCGGAGAGCACCTCCACCAGTAGGTCCAGTTGGCGGACCGGCACCTCCCGGTCGAGGCGCGCCCAGGCGTGCACGGCCGCGACCCGCATGACGGGGCCGCCGTCCCGCAACACGTCGGCCAGCACCGCCCGTACCTCCTCGACCGACCTGAGAGCGTCCCCCTCGGCGTCGATGGCATCCGCTGCGGCCTCGCCCAACGCGAGCAGCACCGGCAGACGTACCGCCGGATCCGTCTCGGCCCGCCACCGCTCCAGGAGTGCCGCGACACCGTCCGCGAGGGGAAGAGCAGTCCGCCGCACTTTGGAGTCCGGGTCCGCGAGCAGTGCCCGGATCGCGTCCCAGTGGCGCCGCCACGCCGCGGGCCACCCCTCGTCCACCAGGTGCGGCTCGGCCTTCTCCGCCGCCTGGGACAGGTACACCAGCAGGTCTACGAGCGTGGTCCGCGCACCCATGCCCGGATCAGCGGCAAGCGCCACGATGAACGGCAGCGCGGCGGTCGCGGCGGAGGGCATACGGCCGCTTCCCCACGCGAGACAGGAGAACAGAGGGTGGCATTGGTCCTCCGTCGCGGCCCCGCCCGCACGCGCGAGGCGCCGGAGTGCGCGGGGCACCTCCTTGACCGGGTCCTGCGGAGAGGCCGACTCGAGCCGACCCCAGGGCACCGCGTCCAGTGCCTCCAGCGATATCCCCGTCATTCCCACCCCATGACCTCGTCGACCTGCCGTCTCGACCGCCATCCTGCTACGGCCGCGAACAGCAGTGTCAGTGGTGGGTTGCCCAGAAGCCCTGGTTCGACGCCGCCTGAAAGAAAGGAACGCGACGTCGCCCAGCGCCGCTCGCGCTGATCAGTCCCCCAAGAAGATCGGATTGGTGAACGCGGCCAACGCCCCCGGCAGCGGCCCCAGCGCCACCTCATGCCGCAACTCCGCCCGCACATACGCCGCGTACGAGGCAGTCGTACTCCACTCCACCGTCCCGGAACCGGAGACCGGCAACGGCGCGCTGGTGAACAACACCCCCTGGTCGGTGACGAAACGGACCGTGCAGCGGGGGACGCCGGTGGCCTCCAGGCGGACGGTCACCGGGGTGTCGCGGTCCACCAGCAACCGCTCGCCGATCCCCGCGTGCTCCCCCTTCGCGCCAGACGCGCCGAAGGTCAGCGACACCGCCTTCGACTCGGCCACGTAGGAGCGGCCCGCGCGGATGCCCTCCTGGATGGCCTCGCGGGTCAGGTCGTCGGCGAGGACGACCGTCTGGGGGGTGCCGACCGGGTCGGGGTCGCGGTGGGCGTCGCTGTTGCCCATCGCCGGGATCCAGTCGTGGCCGGAGCGCACCGAGGCGACCAGCATGTTGTCCCAGTCGGCGAGGGTCACCTCGTCGTCGGGGGTGTACGGGCCGTTCCACACCTCGACCGCGTCCGCTTCCCCGAAGCCGAACTTCCAGTTGCAGCCGATGCAGGTGGCGTGCGGGTGGGCGGGGACGACCAGGCCCCCGGCGCGGCGGATCTGGCGCGCGTACTTGCCGAAGCGGTTGTCGCGGGCCCGGTAGCGCCAGTCGACGAAGGTGCCCGGGTCCGTGCCGAGGGCCACGACGTGGCCGTTCCGCGTCGTCACCTCCTCGCCGAGCATGATCAGCAGGTCGTCGCCCGCCTGGTCCGCCCAATGCGCGTGCGAGGAGTGCGTGTTGTGCTCCGAGGTGTTGATGAAGTCCAGGCCCGCGGCACGGGCCAGCGCCGCGATCTCCGCGGGGGTGCGGCGGCCGTCGGAGTACCAGGAGTGCAGATGGCAGTCGCCGCGGTACCAGCCGCGGCCGCGGCCCTTCGCCCGCGAGGGCGGGTACGTCGGCTGCGCGACGGCACCGGGCTCCCCGTAGGTGAGCGTGATCGTGATCTCGTACGGCAGTCCCTGCGGCGCCACCGTGTAGGGGCCGAGGGCGATGTGCCAGGTGCCGGGGCGGATCGGGCCGGGGATGTAGCCGGGGGTCGCGTCGTCGCCGCGGAGGAAGAACTCCGTGCGCGCCCCGCCCGACCAGCCGCGGAAGCCCCGGCCGCCCAGCTCCGTGCCGCGCTCGTCGAAGATGCCGATGTCGAGGGCGTTGCCGACGGTGCCGGCCGGGACGGACGGCTTCTCGTAGGTGTACGCCACCTTGATCTCGCGTACGCCGGGCGGGACTTCGACCGGGAGGTACACGAAGTCCGGCGATCCGATGGGGAGGGTGCCGCGTACCGTCTTCGTCTCTTGGTTGCTTGCCGCTTCGGCTGCGGGGCCGTGGGAGAAGCTCACGCTTCCCAACGTAAGCGCGGCGGCGGCACCCGTCACGAACAGGGCGCGTCTGGCCATCCCGTTTCCGTGGTCGTCCTCGCACATGCTGCTGCTCCCAGGTGTCGAGCGTGACAGTGGCATGACATGGTGGGGTGCGGGTGTGGCACGTACAACCCTGGTATTCGGCCGTGAACTCCGGTGCACGGGAAGGGGATCGGCGCCTTGCGGGCAATCGGCGGCTGCGGGCGGTTCGCGGCTGCGGGCGGTCGGCGGCTCGCGCGGAACCGGCGGCCTGCGCGGAACCGGTGGCTTGCGTGGAGGCCCGACCCCCGTCAACCCCCGCGACGCTCTGCCCGACCCGCCCGCCCGGTACCAGTAGCACCCTGTAACGATCTGCGGCGCGTGAGGAATACGGGCGGGCCCTGTAACGCCTGATCAACGCGATCGTATGCTCGAAGGATGACGACTCCCGCGACTCCCGCGACTCCCGGAACCGGGCCGACGGCGAACTCCATGCGGCGCGCGCTCAAGCGTGCGCGGGACGGCGTCGCGCTCGACGTCACCGAGGCGGCGGTGCTGTTGCAGGCACGCGGCGCGGACCTCGACGACCTGACCGCCTCCGCCGCGCGGGTGCGCGACGCGGGCCTGGCGGCGGCGGGCCGCCCCGGCGTCATCACGTACTCGAAGAGCGTCTTCATCCCGCTGACCCGGCTGTGCCGGGACAAATGCCACTACTGCACCTTCGTCACGGTCCCCGGCAAGCTGCGCCGCGCGGGCCATGGGATGTTCATGTCCCCCGACGAGGTCCTCGACATCGCCCGCCGGGGCGCCGAACTCGGCTGCAAGGAAGCCCTCATCACCCTCGGCGACAAGCCGGAGGACCGCTGGCCGGAGGCCCGCGAGTGGCTGGACGCGCACGGGTACGACGACACGATCGCCTACGTACGGGCCATCTCCATCCGCATCCTGGAGGAGACGGGCCTGCTGCCGCACCTCAACCCGGGCGTGATGTCGTGGACGGACTTCCAGCGGCTGAAGCCGGTGGCGCCGAGCATGGGCATGATGCTGGAGACGACGGCGACCCGGCTGTGGAGCGAGCCGGGCGGGCCGCACTACGGGTCCCCGGACAAGGAGCCCGCCGTACGGCTGCGGGTCCTGGAGGACGCGGGCCGTTCCTCCGTCCCGTTCACGAGTGGGCTGCTGATCGGGATCGGGGAGACGTACGAGGAGCGCGCGGAGTCCCTCTTCGCGCTGCGCCGCGTCTCCCGTGCGTACCACGGCATCCAGGAGCTGATCATCCAGAACTTCCGCGCCAAGCCGGACACCGCGATGCGCGGGATGCCGGACGCGGAGCTGGACGAGCTGGTGGCCGCGGTCGCGGTGGCGCGGCACATCATGGGCCCGGCGGCCTGCCTCCAGGCGCCGCCGAACCTCGTCGACAGTGAGTACGGGCGTCTCATCGGCGCGGGGATCGACGACTGGGGCGGGGTCTCGCCGCTGACCATCGACCATGTGAACCCGGAGCGTCCGTGGCCGCAGATCGACCTCCTGCGCGAACAGTCCGCCGAGGCCGGCTTCGCCCTGCGGGAACGTCTGTGCGTCTACCCGGAGTTCGTGCAGCGCGGTGAGCCGTGGCTGGACCCGCGGCTGCTGCCGCACGTGCGCGCGCTGGCGGACCCGGAGACCGGGCTCGCCCGCGAGGACGCGGTGGTCCAGGGGCATCCGTGGCAGGAGCCGGAAGAGGCCTTCATCTCCTCGGGCCGCACCGACCTGCACGTGTCGATCGACACCGAGGGCCGCACCGGCGACCGCCGGGAGGACTTCGACCTCGTCTACGGCGACTGGGAGGCACTCCGCGAGGCAGCGGCGCCCGGGATGGCACCGTCCCGCATCGACACGGACGTCCGCGCGGCGCTCGCGACGGCCGCCGACGACCCGACCCGGCTGACGGACGACGAGGCGCTGGCCCTGCTGCACGCCGACGGCCCGGCGCTCGACGCGCTCTGCCGGATCGCGGACGATGTCCGCAAGTCGGCGGTCGGCGACGACGTCACGTACATCGTCACGAGGAACATCAACTTCACGAACGTCTGCTACACCGGCTGCCGCTTCTGCGCCTTCGCCCAGCGCCGCACCGACGCCGACGCGTACACGCTGTCGCTGGAGCAGGTGGCGGACCGTGCCGCCCAGGCCTGGGACGTCGGCGCGGTCGAGGTCTGCATGCAGGGCGGCATCCACCCGGACCTGCCCGGCACCGCCTACTTCGACATCGCGAAGGCGGTGAAGGAACGCGTCCCCGGCATGCATGTGCACGCCTTCTCCCCGATGGAGGTGGTGAACGGCGCGACCCGCACCGGCCTGTCCATCCGCGAGTGGCTGACCGCCGCCAAGGAGGCCGGCCTGGACACGATCCCGGGCACGGCGGCGGAGATCCTCGACGACGAGGTGCGCTGGGTCCTGACGAAGGGCAAGCTGCCCACGGCCACGTGGATCGAGGTCGTCACGACGGCCCACGAACTGGGCATCCGCTCCTCCTCCACCATGATGTACGGCCATGTGGACCAGCCCCGCCACTGGCTCGGCCACTTCCGCACGCTCTCCCGCATCCAGCAGCGGACCGGCGGCTTCACCGAGTTCGTCACCCTCCCCTTCATCCACACCAACGCCCCGGTCTACCTGGCCGGCATCGCCCGCCCCGGCCCGACCACCCGCGACAACCGCGCGGTCGTGGCGATGGCCCGCCTCCTCCTCCACCCGCACATCCCCAACATCCAGACCAGCTGGGTGAAGTTGGGCGCCGAGGGCGCGGCGGAGATGCTCCGCTCCGGCGCCAACGACCTCGGCGGCACTCTCATGGAAGAGACCATCTCCCGCATGGCGGGCTCGTCCTACGGCTCGTACAAGTCCGTCAAGGACCTCATCGCGGTCGCGGAGGCGGCGGGCCGCCCGGCCAAGCCGCGGACGACGCTGTACGGCGAGGTGCCGGAGGAACGGCAGCGGGCGGCCGCCGCCTCGGACGGCCATCTGCCGGAGCTGCTACCGGTGTTGGAGGGCTGAGGGCACGGACGCTGCCCTCCGGTGGAACACTGTCGGCGGGCACGATGAACGGGTACGGCGGGTCGGTTGAGGTCCAGGAGCGGAATCAGGCTCGAGTGCTAGTCCGTAGCCCCTGACTGGGTCGTCCGTGGGGCGGATGCTCCGCCCCACGGCAGATGGATGACGAGAAGCACGATCCCGCTCAGTGTGACGACGCGGGTGGCCGCGTCGAGCCCGTTCCAGTCCTTCGACTGCCACATGGCGAACCACTCGCCGCCGATGCCGATGAAACCGGCGCCGAAGAGCAGCAGGAGCATCAACAGACCGAGGGTGGAGATGCGTCGGGCCTGCGGGTAGTTCCTGCGGGCCCACAGCCAGGTGCCCGCGATGAGCACCAGTGCCGCGACCGTCTCCCACACGATGATCGCGACGTACGCCGCGTCCTGCCACGCCCGCGAGGTGATGGCACGCCACATCAGGTCGTCGTCCTTGAAGGTCGTGTCCATCGCGAGGACATGGCGCACGAACTCCCGGTTGGTGCCGAAGTCCGTGATGTTCCCGAAGGCGACGAGGGAGATGTAGAGCGCGACGGTGGCGGTGAGGAGGGCGGAAGCGAGGGGGAGCGCGGTGGAGGTGGAAGCGAGGGGGAGCGCGGTGGACTGGGAGGGGCGGGGGGTCCGCGTTATCGGCATGGTTCAACTATGGGCATGCCCGCCACCCAACCCCAGGTCATTTTCGGCGAGTTGGGCCAGACTGGAGCCCGAAAACTCTGATCGGTGCGGAGGAGACGGACGAGATGGTGCGGGCGCGGCCGTCGATGCAGGAGCTGATCAAGGCCCGCAGGCGGCGCGGGTTCGTGGGGCGGGGTGCCGAACGTGCCGCGTTCCGGGAGAACTTCGAGCTGGCGCCGGAGGACGAGCGGCACCGGTTCCTGTTCCATGTGCACGGCAATGCCGGTGTCGGAAAGACCTTCCTCGTACGGGAGTTGGAGCAGCTCGCGCGGGAGCGCGGGGCGCTCACCGCGTACGTCGACGAGAGCGTGGGCAGTGTGCCCGAGGCGATGGCGGCGCTCAGCACGCAGTTCGCCCGGCAGGGGCACCGGTTCAAGGAGCTCGACCGGCTGCTGGCCACCCACCGGGAGCGCCGCCACGAGGCGGAGTCGGCGGTGGTCGAGACGCTGGAGCCGCAGCCGTCGCCCGCGAGCATGACCGCCGCTCGGGCCAGTCTGGTGACGCTGGGTCTCGTGCCCGTCGTCGGACCGTTGGCCGGGGCCATCGACCCGGCCCAACTCGCGCACGGCGCCGACCGGTTGCGTGCCGGGCTCAGCGCCCGCTTCCGCAACGAGGGAGACGTCCAGCTCGTGCTCTCTCCCGAGCGCGTGCTCACGCCGGTGCTGCTCGGAGAGCTGGCCGAGGTCGCCGACCAGGCTCCTTGGGTCGTCCTGTTCTTCGACACCTACGAGCGGACCGGGCCCTTCCTCGACGGCTGGCTGCACGAGGTGATGACGACGGACCGGCACGGCGCCCTGCCGGTGAACGTCGTCGTCGTGACCGCCGGACAGCGGCCCTTCGACACCGCCCGCTGGGGCGGCTTCGCGGACTTCGTGGCGGACGTACCCCTGGAGCCGTTCACGGAGGCCGAGGCGCGGGGGCTGCTCGCCGACAAGGGCGTGCTGGCGGAGCCGGTCGTCGAGGAGGTGCTGCGGCTCACCGGCGGACTGCCGGTCCTCGTGTCGACGCTCGCCGAGTCCCGGCCCGGCGACCCCGACGACGTCGGCGACCCGAGCGCGACGGCCGTGGAACGCTTCCTGAAGTGGGAGCAGGACCCGGTACGCAGGGCCGCCGCGCTGGCCTGCGCGCTGCCCCGCCGGCTGGACGCGGACGTCTTCCGGGCCGCCGTGGACTGCCCGGACGAGGAGGCCGACGCCCTCTTCGGCTGGCTGCGCGGGCTGCCCTTCGTCAGCGACCGCGGCGACCGCGTCCAGTACCACGACGTCGTACGGACGCCGATGCTGCGCCTGCAACGCCGACGCTCCCCGCGCGGCTGGACCGAACGGCACACCCGGCTCGCGGAGACCTTCGCCGGCTGGCGGGCCGAACTCGAAGCCGGGCTGGTCCAGGACGAGGTGTGGGGCGAGGAGGAGTGGCGGGAGCTGCGGCTCGCGGAGGCGTACCACCTGCTGTGCGCGGGGCCGCGGGCCGCGCTGCCCGGCGTCCTGCGCGATGTCGTCGACGCCTGCGGCGAGAGCGCCGTCGTGGCCCGGCGGTGGGCGCGTGTCCTCGTCGAGGCGGGCGAGGACGCGGACGCGGGGACCGTGGCCACGTGGGGAGGCGACCTCCTGGAGGCACTGGAGGACGGCACCCACGACACGCTCGGGCTGCTGCTGAACCGGGGCGGACTCGACGCGCGCGGGCAGGCCGTCGCCCGGATGCTGCGCGGGCTCGGTCACCGCGTGGACCGCGACTTCGAGCGGGCACTCGCCGAGTACGAGGCGGCCCTCGCCCTCGATCCGGAGCTGGAGCGTGCCTACTACGGCCGCGGTGTCACCCGCGCCGAACTGCGCGACTACGAGGGTGCCATCGCCGACCTGGATCACGCCGACGCCCTCAGCCCGGGCAAGGCGCGGATCCTGTTCGTCCGCGGCGACTACCACCGGATCACCGGCCACTACGAGCAGGCCCTCGCCGACCTGGACCGCGCCCTGGCGATCGACCCCGAACTCGCGGGCGCCTGGGCCTCCCGGGGCGTCACCCGGCACAGCATGGGCCGCACCGACGCCGCCCTCACCGACCTCGACCGCGCGCTCGAACTCGACCCGGAACACATCTGGGCGCTGGTCCGGCGCGCCCGGGTCCGGCGCTCGCGTGAGGAGCACGACGAGCAACTCACCGATCTGGACCGGGCGGTCGAGCTCGGACCCGACCTGGCCTGGGTGGCCTGCGAGCGGGGCGACGCGCTGCGGGTCGCCGGCCGCGACGAGGACGCCCTCGCCGACTACGACCGGGCGATCGCGCTCAACGACACGTACGCGTCGGCGTACGCGAGCCGGGGCGTCTCCCGCACGAGGCTCGGTCGCCACGAGGAGGCGCTCGCGGACCTCGACCGCGCCCTGGAGCTCTACCCGTCGTACGCCTGGGCGCTGGTCCAGCGCTCCGCCGTGCACCGCCGGCTCGCCGCCCACGAGCGGTCGTACGCCGACGCCGAGCGGGCCGCGGAGCTGTGGCGCGACAACGCGTGGGTGCTGTGGAACCGCGGTGAGGCGCTGCGTTGCCTCGGGCGCCACGAGGAGGCGCGCACCGACCTGGACCGGGCGCTCGCACTCGACCCGGACAACGCGTGGGCGATCGGCTGCCGGGGCGCCGTGCTGCACGAGCTCGGCCTGTTCCGCGAGGCGTTGGCCGACCTGGATCGGGCCGTCGCCCTCGATCCGGACGGCGGCTGGTACCGGATGCGGCGGATCATCACCCTGCTGGCGGTGGGCCGCCCGGAGGACGCCCTGGCCGGTCTGGAGCACTACCTCGGGCGCGGCGACGCGTCCGACGACCTGGCCTGGGCGCACCACACGCTCGCCCAGGTCCATCTGCTGTACGACCGCGCCGAGGACGCCAGGGACGCGCTGACCGCCGCCTACGCACACGGCCTCGAGGAGCCCGCGGGGCTCGAGGAGTGGGCGCGGGCGGAGCGCAAGTCCGGGGAGTGGGCCAAGGCGCGGCGCACGGCCGAGCGGATGCGCGGGCGGCACGCGGCGGGCGGCGCGTTCTGCCTCGCGATGACGGTCGGCGGCCACGAAGGGGCGGACGCCGCCCGCCCGCTGTGGCGGGAGGCCGCCCGGCTGGCCTCCGGCTGGGAGCTGACCGGCGCCGCCGCCGACTTCCTGCACGCCGTGATCGACGCCGGCCTGGCGGACTGGCCCACCCTCGACGACCGCCTCACCCGCCTGTTCTCCGAACCCCGCGAGTGGATCGACGTCGCCTGGCTCGCCGATCTCCTCACCGAACTCCTGCAAACCCCCGGCACGGACCGAGCCGCCCTCGCCCCCTGCCTGACCCGGGTGACCGAAGCCCGCGACGCGATCAAGGAGCGGTCCGCGGAGTGACTGGAGGGGGAGCGCGCCGAGCGACCGAGCGGTAATACGCCGAGCGACCTGAAGGGGTGGCTGAACGGGGTCAACAACTGATCTATTGCGATCTGGCGGGTCACATGTCGCATACCGTTCCTGTCCCTCAGTCGACCGTTCGCGTTCGATTACAGTGCTGAGCTGTCGGACGTACGGGCGGTTCCTGGGGAGGTCTCGGTGGGTGCGACAGCCGGTGCCGTCTGGGGCCGTGCCGAACAGCAGGACTTCCGCAGCCGGGTGCGCGGAACGCTGCTGGGCGTGGCCGTCGGCGACGCCCTGGGCGCGCCGCTCGACGGGCTCGGCCTGGAGGAGATCCGGGAGGCGTACGGCGCGGAGGGGCTCACCGACCTGGCCTTCGGGTACGGCAGACGCGGCGCCGTCACGCACCTCACCCAGCTCACGCTGTTCAGCGTCGACGGGCTGATCCGCGCCCAGGTACGCCGCGACACCGGTGCCTGGCATCCGCCGACCGATCTGCACCGGGCCTACCGCCGCTGGGCCGCCACCCAGAGCGACTGGGGGCCCGACGAACGCCGCAAGGACGACGGCTGGCTGGCCCGCGAGGAGTGGCTGTACGCCCGCCGCGACCCGGCCCGCTCCTGTCTGCTCGGCTTCGGCGACGAGACCATGGGCACGCTGGACGCGCCCAAGAACCCCGGCGAGCTCGGGCCCGAGGCCGCCGCCCGCTCCGCGCCGTTCGGGCTGCTCGTCGGCTGGGAGCCGCAGCTCGTGGTGCAGCTCGCCGTCGAGTGCGCCGCGCAGACGCACGGGCACCCCACGGCCTACCTGTCGGCGGGCGCGTATGCCGTCATCGTGCACGCGCTGGCCCGCGGCGAGAGCCTCGACGGGGCCGTCCAGCGGGCCCTCGCGATGCTCGCCGCCCGCCCGGGGCACGAGCCCGTCACCGACGCGCTCCAGCACGCCCTGGGGGCCGTACGGCAGGGGATGCCGACGCCTACGCGGGTCGAGGAACTCGCCGGGGACGGTACGGCGGAGGGGTTGCTCGCGGTCGCGGTGTACTGCGCGCTGGTCGGTGAGGACATCCGGCACGGGTTGTGCCTCGCGGTGAACCAGGGCGGGCCCTCGGGGGTCGCCGGTGCGCTCACCGGAGGCCTGCTGGGTGCCCTGCACGGCGAGACGGCCCTCCCGCCGGCCTGGCTGGCCGAGCTGGAGGGCCGCCCCACGATGCTCGTCCTCGCGGACGACTTCGCGATGGAGATGACCCAGGGGCCGGCGTTGCATGGGCCCGGGGGGTCATCTCCGGGGTGGCTGGCCAGGTATCCGCGGGGGTGAGGGCGGGCTTTTTCGCCCCCTCCGCCCCTACCCGTCCCGTACCAGGGTCGCGGGGGGGGGCGGCGCCCCCGGGGGGGGGGGGGGGGGGGGGGGGGGGGGGGGGGGGGGGGGGGGGGGGGGGCGCCCCCCCGGCGGCGA
>NZ_JBIAVS010000018.1:15993-27789 GCF_042894545.1 Streptomyces sp. NPDC001530 | reverse complement strand
TGTTCCCCGCGCCCCTTTTAGGGGCGCGGGGAACTGCGCAGTCTTTTAGCGGGGGTCTGGGGGCGCAGCCCCCAG
Organism: Streptomyces sp. NPDC001530; assembly: GCF_042894545.1. Classification (NCBI taxonomy): domain Bacteria; kingdom Bacillati; phylum Actinomycetota; class Actinomycetes; order Kitasatosporales; family Streptomycetaceae; genus Streptomyces; species Streptomyces sp. NPDC001530. The sequence continues at coordinate 27,714 of NZ_JBIAVS010000018.1, read as the reverse complement.
GGAGGGGAATGGGTAGGGGCGGAGGGGGCGAAAAACCACTAGTCCTTGACAGGGGCAGCCACCCCGTCGCCCGCCCCCGCCGGCGCGGGAATGGCCGCGGCGGCCGCCCCGTCGTCATCCGTGTTGATCTTCTCGATGATCGCGTCCCGCTCCGGCGTGTCCTCGGGCTTCAGGAAGCCGATGAGGATGTACAGGACGAGGGAGATCGCCATCGGGACGGAGACCTGGTACTCCAGCTTCACGTCGGTCCGCTGGGAGAAGTCCAGGTTGTAGTTGACGAAGAAGAAGGCGAGGAGCCCGCAGGCCCAGCTGGTCAGCGCCGCCGTCGGTCCGGACTTACGGAACGGACGGAGCAGGCCCAGGATGAACGGGATCGCGATCGGTCCCATGAGCCCCGCGACCCACTTGATGACGACGGTGATGATGTCCTTGAACGTGGGGGAGTTGACCTGCGTCGCCACCGCCATGGAGAAGCCGAGGAAGGCAACGGTCGTGACGCGCCCGGCGATCAGCCCGGCCCGGGTGTCCCACGCCCGCGCGGCCTTCGACAGCACCGGCGCCACATCCCGCGTGAACACCGCGGCGATCGCGTTCGCGTCGGAGGAGCACATGGCCATCGTGTGCGAGAAGAACCCGACGACGACCAGGCCCAACAGCCCGTGGGGGAGCAGCTGTTCGGTCATCAGCCCGTACGCGTCCGACCCGTCGGGCTTCTTCGCGGTCACCAGGAGCGGCGACAGCCACATGGGGATGAAGAGGATCACCGGCCACACGAACCACAGCCCGGCGGACAGGAACGCCGAGCGCGTCGCCTGCTTGGCGCTGCCGGTGGCCATGTAGCGCTGGGCCTGGTTCCACATGCCGCCGTTGTACTCGAAGAGTTTGATGAAGAGGTACGCGATGAAGAAGACCGTGAGGTACGGGCCGGCGAAACCGTCCCCGTGACCGTCCAGCTTCGGCGAGTCGAGGGCCTTGGACAGACCACCTTGGTCAGAGATCTTGTTCAGCGCGATGACCAGCATCGAGAGACCGGCCAGCAACTGGATGACGAACTGGCCGAGTTCGGTCAGCGCGTCCGCCCACAGCCCGCCGATCGTGCAGTACACGGCCGTGATGCCACCGGTGATGATGATGCCCTGAGTGAGCGTGACCCCGGTGAACACGGTCAGCAGAGTCGCGATCGCGGCCCACTTCGCGCCGACGTCCACGATCTTCAGGAGGATGCCGGACCAGGCGAGCGCCTGCTGCGTCGGCACGTTGTAGCGGTCCTTCAGATATTCGAGGGGCGAGGCGACGTGCAGTCGCGAGCGCAGCCGGTTGAGCCGGGGCGCGAAGGCCTTGGCGCCGATGGCGACGCCGATGGCGATGGGCAGCGCCCAGGTGACGTACGACGTGATGCCGTACGTGTACGCGATGCCGGCGTACCCGGTGAACATCACCGCGCTGTAGCCCGACATGTGGTGGGAGATGCCGGACAGCCACCAGGGCATCTTGCCGCCCGCCGTGAAGAAGTCGCTGACATCGTCCACACGCTTGTGGGACCAGACACCGATCGCGGTCATGACGCCGAAGTACGCGACCAGGACGGCCCAGTCGAGACCGTTCATGTGCCCCCTCCAGGGGTCCGCCTTGTGAACCTGCAGATACCGGACGGCACTTCGCCAGTACGCATGGGGGTCCCCCCCTGCTCTGGGGGTACCTCCCAGGCCCTTAAGGCACTGGGGGAGAAGCCGAGAGCTTGGGGGAGGGCGGCGCCCCCGTGCGGGAGCGGGGACTTCGGGGATTGAACCGCTGGTTCGACCAACCGGTCAAGACCTCTCGCGGTCACAGATATGAACACAGATCAGAAAGCAGAACGATTTTGCTTCTACTTTACCTGTAGGGCTGTTGTCGTGCTCGTGACGTGGAACACACGATGAGCGGGCACTTCGTCAGCGGGACATCGACAGGACGACAGAAACGACAGAGGCGAAAAAGACGACGGGCGTACGGGATGCGGGTCCCGTGCGACTGAGAAGGGAGCCGCGACGGCCCTACCTACCGCATGAGTTCGCCCGCGTTCACGAGCAGCGACTGCCCCGTGATCGCACGCGCCCGGTCGGATGCCAGGAACACCGCGGCGTCCGCCACATCCCCGTCCGTGGCCAGCTCGGGCAGGGCCATCCGCTCGGTGAGCCGGGCCAGCACGTCCGCCTCCGGTACGCCCTCGGTGTGCGCCGTGAACTGCACGTACGCCTCGACCGGCGGGCCCCACATCCAGCCCGGCAGCACGGTGTTGACCCGTATCCGATGCGGGCCGAGCTCCCTGGCCAGGGAGTACATCGCGCTCGTCAGGGCGCCCTTCGACGCCGCGTACGCCGCCTGCCGCACCTGGCTCGGCGCGGCCACCGACGACTGGGTGCCGATGATGACGACCGCGCCGCCGTGCGACTTGAGCGCGGGCAGGCATGCGCGGGTCATCCGCAGGGTGCCGAGCAGGTTCACGTCGATGACCGACTGCCAGGTGGTGAAGTCGGCGTCCTCCAGGCCGCCGAAGTAGCTGTCCCAGGCGGCGACATGGACGACCGCGTCGATCCCCCCGAACCGCTCCGTCGCCAGCGCCGCCAGCGCCTCGCACTGCGCCTCGTCCGTGATGTCCGTCGCCCGGTACGCCGTGTGCGCGCCGTCCGGATCGAGTTCGGCCGCCGCCTTGGCGAGATTCCCCTCCGTACGCGCCCCGAGCACCGCGTTGCCCCCGTCGCGCACCACGGCCGCCGCGACCTGATGGCCGAGCCCGGCCCCGACCCCCGACACGACGACGGTCTTGCCCGCGAGCAGTGACATCAGAGGCCTCCCTGAGTCTGGCGCATTGTCTGACGGAGCGTCAGAGTATGGGCGTCGACCGGAGGAAGGAAGGGGAGCGACGTGAGTGAGGAGACCCGCAGCGAGGTGTACGCCGAACTGGCCGCCCTCGGCCCGTACGGCGTCCATCCGGGCCACGCCCTGATCACCATGGTTGAACCGCACCCGGGCCACGAGTACGCGTACAACCGCTGGTACGAGGACGACCACTACTACGCCGGCGCGATGGCCATGCCCTGGATGTACGCCGGACGCCGCTGGGTGGCGACCCGCGACCTCCAACTCCTGCGCTACCCGGAGAAGTCGGCGGTCGCCCAGCCGGTCACCGCGGGCTGCTACATCTCCACGTACTGGGTCACCGACGGCCGCTACGACGACCACATGAAGTGGACCGTCGGCATCAACAAGCGGCTCAACCGCGACGGCCGCGTCTACCAGGACCGTACGCACGTCTTCACGGCCTTCCAGGACCACGAGGCCACCGTCTACCGGGACGGCGCCGCCGGTCCCCGCGACTTCCACGCCCTCGACCACCCGTACGCGGGCCTCCTGGTGGAGGTCATCGACGCCGAATCCGCCGCCCAGCGCGCCGAGTTGCTGGAGTGGCTGCGCTCCCGCCACCTCCCGAAGCACCTCGCCGGCTCCCCCGCGGCCATGGTCACCATCTTCCGGCCGACCCCCCTCCCCGGCGACCGCATGACGTACGTCAAGCAGGTCGAGGGCGTGGACACCCGGCTCACCCTGCTGTGGTTCCTGGAGGCGGATCCGCGGGACTGCTGGGAGCAGTACTTCACGGGGCTGGACGCGGCGGTGGGGGAGTCGGGGCTGGGGAGGGTGGAACTGGTGGCGCCGTTCATCCCCACGGTGCCGGGGACGGACCGGTACGTGGACCGGCTCAGGTAGTCGTCGGGTCCGGGGGCCGGGTAAAGCCGAGCCCCCTCGGCCGGGACGGCGGGCCAGTCGAGAGGGCTCTGTCGGTGTTCTTATGAAGTTGTATGGGGTCATCGGTCAGGTGAGGTCTTAGGCTCCCCGGCTCACCTCTGCCACGAAGGCGTTCCACGCGTCCGCGGGAAACGCCAGGGTGGGGCCCTCGGGGACCTTGGAGTCCCGTACGGCCATCGCTGCGAGAATCGGGGACTTGACCTCGACGCAGGCGCCGTTGCCGGTGGAGTAGGAAGACTTGGTCCACGCGTCGGTGGCGCCCTGCTGAATAGCCATGTTCGCTCCAGTAGCGAGTCGTTGAGTTGCTGTCACCGCACTGCTGGTTCGTTCTGGAACCTGCTGTTCGGTTTGCGCCAACGTTGTTGTTCGGTGGCGTGATCGACGCTACTCGCCAACATCGGCTGACGAAGCGACTATTCACTCGACTGGATGGCATATTCCAGCGGGTCTTCCGCACTGGCATGGCGAAGGTGTATTGTCCGGCACCTTCCCGGCGGGACTGCCGTCATACGCCTCGCCGGGGGCTGCCGTCATGCGCTCAGCGCGCGTACTCCTTGGCGATGTCCGCGATGAACTGCCGGGACTGGTCCACGTTCAGGGCCTGCGCCCTCAGGTGCTCGTACATCACGCTGTACTTCTGGACGTCGTTCGCCTTCTCCAGGTACAGGTCGCTGGTGACGCCCTCGATGTAGACGACGCTGGAGTCGGCCGCGTCGGGGAACTCCAGGATCGCGTACTGGCCGTTCAGCCCCGGGTGCGCTCCCATGTCGAAGGGGATCACCTGCACGGTGACGTGCGGTAGTTGGGACTGCTCGACGAGGTGTTCCAGCTGGTCGCGCATGAGGGAGCGGTTGCCGACGGTGCGGCGCAGGGCGGCCTCGTCGAGGACGGTCCACAGACGGAGCGGGTTGTCCGGGGCGGAGATTCGTTCCTGCCGCTTCAGCCGTACCTGCACCCGCTTGTCGATGTCGCCGGGCGCGGTCTCGGGCAGGGCGCCGGCGATCAGCGCCTCGGCGTACGGCCGGGTCTGCAGGAGACCGGGGACGACTTGCGGGTCGTAGACGCGAAGTGACGCGGCGTCGGTCTCCAGCCCGATGTAGACGCTGTACGGGATGTCGCCGAAGGAGTGCCACCAGCCCTGCTGGCGCGAGTCCTTGGCCATCTGCATCAGCGACTCGACGATCCGGTGGTCCTCGACCTCGTAGACCCCGCACAGATCGCGGACGTCGCGCTGGCTGATACTGCGCCGCCCGTTCTCCAGCCGGCTGATCTTCGACTGCGAGACCAGCAGCCGTTCGGCGACCTCTTCGGCCGTCATACCCTTGAGTTCACGGAGCCGGCGCAGCTCCTGGCCCAGCCGGCGCCGCCGGACGGTGGGATTGACATTGGACGCCACGGGACGTGCACCTCCGGCTGCGGGCCTCTACTTTGCGTATCTGCTGTTGAGCAGACTGCCACCAAGGTGCTTTCTACCGCTGGGAAACAGCGGATATGCGCTGGGTACGCGCCAGTTCGGGGATCCGGCGTATATACGCGGCCGTCCGCGGTCTTTGCGGCGGCTCGTGGATCTCGTAGATGCGGCCGCGCGGGGCGGTGGGGCCGTGTCGTCGTCCGGACGTACGGCCTCATCGCCCCGCGCGAGCCAGCGGCTCCCGAACCGGGTCTTGGGGACTGCGGTGCGGCGCTGATGACGTGCTGGCGGTGCTGTCTGTGCTGGCGGTGCTTGGCGGTGCTGGTCGTGCTGGGTGCCGTGGGACTGCGGCTCAGTGGGCCACGGCGCGCGCCATGGAACCGCGGCGCGGTTGCATCGGAACACCGCGGGCGGGTTCCGGCGCGGACGACCGGACTCCGGCGGTGGCGGGACGGCCTGCCGGTGCCGGGCTGCGGCGTGGCTGTGCGGCCACACCGTTCTGAACGTCCATGACCGCGTGGGCCACGAGGCCGCCCATCGGGTCATGCCTGATCAGGTCCCGTAGCCGGGAGCGGGACGAGCGTCCCTCGTTCCCCGGATACAGGTGCTTGCCGAGACCGACCGCATGGGCCAGCGCGGCGAGCGCCGCGGTCCGCGGGTCCGGCGGAACGCCGGTGCGGATCGCGCTGTCCAGCCGGGACTTGATCTCCCGGCTGATCTCCGTGTCCGTCGCCTGGTAGCGAGTCGTCGGAAGCACCCCGCACATCTGGCCGGCCACGGCATGGACCATGCCGCACCTCTCCAGATGCGAGAGGTAGGTCTGGCGAAGTCCCAGTCGGGGTCCGCCAATCCAGTTGACCGCGCGTACGGGTGCTCCGCGTCGGCGAAGCAGTTCCAACGCACAGTCCAGTGTTGGATCTCCAGTCGGCCGTGGTGCCACCACGGCGATACGATCCCCGTCTGGGGCTATCCGTCCGGCCAGCGCCAGCTCCACTAGCTGTGCTCCGGCCAGACCTAGGTCGAGCGACTGCGGCTGTGCGGTGGTACCCGTGGTCGGGTCCAACGCCAGCAGCAGAAGCTCCTCCGGAAGTGTTCTGCGGCTCCTGCCCATCCATGCCTCCCCGCGTGGATGAATGACAGGGTGACCCCTCTCACATTGGTCTGTCGAGGGTGCGTGACCGGAATGTAGTGGAACCGGTAGGTATGTCGTTCTCGTCTACCGCAGGGGTTAAGGCCTCACACAGGACACTGGTACATGGTTCGGACAGCGGTGTCCGGGCGGCGGTTCAAGGGTTCACGGTTTGGTTGGGCGCCTCGTGGGTGGCGCATGGAGGAGGCATCGGTGGCGGGCGAGTCCCCCGACAGGTCGAAGCAGCACGAGTCGTCGACGGCATCGGCGTCCGCGACGGCATCGGCGTCCGCGACGTCGACGTCATCGGCAGAACCGACGCCGGGGACCCCGGCCGCGGTTCCGAGTCCCGCGCGAGGGGCGGCGTCTGCTTCGGGCTCGACCCCGGCTGCGGCCGACCCCCGCTTGGCGGTGGCCCGCGAGCGGGCGGCCACCGTACGGGTGGATCAGGCCACGGCGGTGTTCTCCACCAAGGCCCTGGCGACGGAGGGTTCCCCGGAGGCCGGGACTTCTGCCGACTCCGCCGAGTCCGCCGAGCCGGGCTCCGCGGGTGACGCCCGGCTCCGGGCGGCTGTGGCCGCCTGGGTGGCGGGGGCGGACGACGAGGAGTCTCCGGCCTCCCCGGAGTCCGCAGAGGCCGGTCGTGACGGCCGGGACTCCGGCGCCGGGCGCGAGGGCGACGCAGCCGCGGATGACGCGGCGGCGTCCGACGAGGAATCCCCGCGCGACGCGCGGGACTCCCGTGCCGAGGGCTCCGATGGGGCTGCGGACGTCTCCGGGGTGACGGCCGGGGCGGAGGCTGAGTCCGCGGCGTCCGACCGATCTCCGGGTGATGCGCGGGATTTCCGTGCTGAGGGCTCTGCTGCGGCTGTGGATGGCTCTGCGGTGACGACCGGGGCGGAGGCCGTCTCCGCGGCGTCCGACGAGGAGTCTCCGCGTGATGCGCGGGATTCCCGCGCCGGGGGCTCCGACGCGGCTGCGGACGGCTCCGCGGCGACCGCCGGACCGGGGGCCGAGTCCGCGGCTGCGTCCGGTTCCCGGGCCGACGTTGAGGGTGGCCGTGACTCGGGGGCGTCCGACGCGGCGTCAGCGCCGGTCGCCGACGCCTCCGATGAGGCCGACGAGCAGGACTCCGCCTCCGGCGAGGGCGACTCCGCCTCCGGGGAGGCCTCTGGCTCCGGCAAGTCCCGCGGCGAGGCTGAGACCGTGGCCGGTTCCGCGGCCGACGCCGGGTCCGCTTCCACGGCGGCCGACGCCAGTTCGTCGTCCGCCTCCACAGCTGCGTCCGGTGCCGCCTCCGCGGCCGACGCCCGGTCCGCGTCTGCGTCCCGCGTCGCCTCTTCCACCGCCGCCGCCGTGTCCGGCGACGCGTCCCAGCCCGAGGCGTCCGACGCGCCCAAGTCCGAGTCGGACGACGACACCTCCGACGAGGGCGCAGCCGCCAGCTCGAAGGGCACGTCGTCCGTGGACTCCCCGAAGGGGCCCTCGGATGCGCCCCCGAAGGACTCCGCGAAGGACTCCGCGAAGGACGCCTCGGAAGACTCCAAGGACTCGACGGACCCGGCCGGTGCCAAGAACTCCGCCGCCACCAAGGACTCCGCCACCCCCGTCGACCAGCCCACCGCCATCTTCAAGGCCCCGCGGCCCCCGGCCGTGGACCAGCCCACCACCATGCTCAAGTTGGGCGGCGCCACCAAGCCGACCACCAAGCCGACCACCGAAAAGCCCACCGAAAAGCCCACCGACAAGCCCAAGCCCAAGCCCGCGCCCGACCCCGAGCGGACCAGCAAGTTCGTCGCCCTCAAGCCGCTCGACGAGCCCGCCTCGGCGAAGCCGAAGGCCGGCCCCGCCCCGGGAACGGGCACCGCGAGCAAGCCGGCGGCAGCCCCCGCCGACGCCACCGCCGCCCTCCCGCAGGTCGGCCCCGAGCGCACCACCCAGCAGCCGCTGCCGCCGAAGCCCCCGCTGGACCTGCTGGCGGAGCTGACGAACACGCCGCCGCCCCCGCAGACCCCGGTCCGGACGATCGTGCGGCGGGTCAAGATCTGGACCCCGCTGGTCCTGCTGCTCGCGGTGATCTTTGCAGTCGTACAGGCGGTACGTCCGCTCCCGACTCCCGCCCTCGCGCTCACCGCCGACGAGACGTACACCTTCGACGGTGGCACGCTCGACCTGCCCTGGCCGGGCCAGGGCCAGTCGGCGATCGAGGTCGAGGGCGTCGGCAGCCTCGGTACCGACGGCAAGCAGTCCCCCGCGCCCATCGCGAGCGTCGCCAAGATCATGACGGCGTACGTGATCCTTCAGGAGCACCCGCTGAAGGGGAACGAGGAGGGCGAGAAGATCACCGTCGACCAGCAGGCCGAGGACGAGTCGAAGCTGCCGGACGAGTCGACGGCGGCCATGTCGAAGGGGCAGCAGTTCACGGAGCGGCAGATGCTCCAGATGCTGATGATCCCGTCCGGCAACAACGCGGCGCGGCTGCTGGCCCGTTGGGACTCCGACAACAAGACCTTCGTCGCCAAGATGAACGCCGCGGCAAAGAAGCTCGGCATGACGAAGACGACGTACACGGACCCGAGCGGTCTGCAGAAGACGACGGTGAGCACCGCGACCGACCAGCTCACGCTGGCGAAGGCGGTCATGCAGAACGAGGTGTTCCGCGGCATCGTCGCGATGGCCAGCGCCAAGATCCCCGGTCTCGACAACACCATCTACAACAACAACGACCTGCTGGTGAAGCAGGTCGGCGTGATCGGCCTCAAAACCGGCTCGTCGACGCCCGCGGGCGGCAACCTGGTGTGGGCCGCCACCAAGACCGTGAACGGCAAGACGCAGACGGTCTACGGCGCGGTGCTGAACCAGAACGCCGGTACCGGCAAGGTCTGGGACAGCCTCCAGCTGGCTCTCGACAACAGCCAGAAGCTCATCGACAAGGTCCAGCAGAGCCTGACCTCCGCCACGGTGGTGAAGAAGGGCCAGGTCGTCGGCTACGTGGATGACCAGCTCGGCGGGCAGACCCCCGTCGTCGCCACCAAGAACATGACGGCGGTCGGCTGGCCCGGTCTGAAGACCAAGCTGTCGATCGGCGACGGCGGCGATACGGTTCCGCACTCCGGCAAGGCCGGCACGGTCGTCGGCAAGCTGACGGTCGGCGACGGTTCCAGCCACGCCGTGACGATCCCCGTCGCGCTCCAGTCGGACCTCGCCGAGCCCGGCTTCGGCGCCAAGCTGACCCGCGTCAGCTGAACGGACGTACGCGCCGATTGAACGGACATACGCACCGATGACGTACTCCCGGACGCATCGGTGACGTACCCCGGGTACGAGCACACGTCCCGCACCCCGCCTACAGCGCCCCACCCCGGCGCTTCCCGGCGGGGTGCGTGCTAGCGTCGCGAGATCGGGGCTGCTCGCGAGCCGCGGGTCCCGGGCGAGAACGGAAAACGGGACACGGGGAGAGCCTTGCAGTGGCGACAGCGGAGCCGACACACGCCGACGACGCCGATCCGGGCCCAGGAACCGGCCCGCGAATACCGCTGCGTGCCCGCGCCCATGACGGAGCCGACGGTGAACCCGACGCCCCGGCGCACAGCACCCGTCTGAGCCGCTTCCTCCGCCACCCCGTCACCCTCGCCACCGCCCTCTCCGGTGTCCTCCACGTCGTCTGGTTCTTCACGTTCGCGAACAGTGGCGGGGACCTCGCCGCGCAGGACGCGTGGGCGGAGTTCGTGGGGCGGCATCCGGACTCGGCGTACAACCTCGCCTGGTACGGCGGGATGCACCCGGTGTCGTACAGCGTGGTGTCGCCGTATCTGATGTCGGTGCTCGGCGTCCGTACGACGATGATGATCGCGGGGACGATCTCGGCGGGCCTGCTGACGATGATCCTGATCCGCAGCCGGGCGGTGACGAACCCGCTGTGGCCGGCCCTCGCGGGCGTGTTCGCGCTGCTGTGCAACGCCGCCTCGGGCCGGGTGACCTACGGCCTCGGCATGGTGTTCGCGCTCGCCGCGGCCGCCGTCGTCTTCTGCTGGCCGTACCGCTGGCGCTACAAACGCTGGGCGAAGGCCCTGTGCGCGGCGCCGCTCGCCGCGCTGGCGACCGCCGCGTCGCCGGTGGCGGGCCTGTTCGTGGGCCTGGTGGCGGTGGCGCTCTTCCTGCAGAAGCGCCGCCCGGGCGCGTACGCCCTCGGTATCGCGCCGACGGTCGTGGTAGCGGTCTCGGCCTGGCTGTTCCCCTTCTCCGGCACCCAGCCGATGGCCTTCTACTCGGTCCTCCTGCCCTTCCTGTACTCCGTCCTGGTCTTCGTCCTTGTCCCCAAGGAGTGGAAGACGGTACGGATCACGGCGGCGGTGTACGGCCTCGGCGTCCTCCTCGTCTGGCTGATCAGCTCGCAGATCGGCTCCAACATCACGCGCCTGGCGATGCTGTTCGCGGGCGTCGTGCTGCTGGCGGCCCTGCCCTTCGCCGTGCCGAAGTCCCGCAAGTGGTACGCCATCGTTGTCGCCTTCGTCGGATTCGTCGGGTGGATCGGCTTCAAGTCGGTCGACGACATCGTGCATACGACTCCGGCGGCGTCCTGGGCACGTGAGCTGGCGCCGCTCGTCAATCAGCTCCAGGTCGTGGGCGCCGAGAAGGGCCGCGTCGAGGTCGTCCCGGCCCGCTCCCACCGCGAGGCCTCCGCCCTCGCCCCGTACGTCAACCTCGCCCGCGGCTGGAACCGCCAGGCCGACATGGAGCGCAACCCGCTCTTCTACGACGACACCCTCAACTCCGCGAACTACCACGAGTGGCTGCAGCGCTGGGCCGTCCACTACGTGGTCCTGCCGAAGGGCGAGCCGGACGGCGACGGTGGGGAGCGCGAGCGGGAACTCGTCCAGCGGGGCATGCCGTATCTGCGTCAGATCTGGGGCGACGCGAACTGGCAGCTGTTCGCGGTGACGGATCCGGCCCAGCTCGCCGAGCCCAACGCCGTCGTCGACCGTGCCGAACAGGGCGAGCTGACGCTCGAGGTGAAGAAGGCGGGCCGCATCCTCATCCGCATCCCGTACTCGCCGTGGCTCAGCATCGTCGACGCCGACGGCAAGAGCGTGAAGCCGCCGCAGGAGACGGAGCAGTCCAAGCACCGCGCCGACGGCACGCCGAAGACGTACGACAACATCAACGGCTGCCTGATGCCGACGGAGGAGACCGCGGCGGGCGACAAGTGGACCGAGCTCCTGGCCCCGAAGCCAGGCACCTACCACCTGGCGGCGCCGTACCAACTCCCCCGGGGAACCCCCTGCCCGGAGGAACTCCGCTGATGTGCTTGGGGGCTTCCCTGGGGCTGCGCCCCAGACCCCCGCTAAAAGACTGCGCAGTTCCCCGCGCCCCTGAAGGGGCGCGGGGAACTGCGCGG
>NZ_JBIAVS010000018.1:0-15985 GCF_042894545.1 Streptomyces sp. NPDC001530 | reverse complement strand
TTCCCCCCCCCCCCCCCCCGGCCCGGCCGGCCCGGGGGGGCCCCCCCCCCCCCCCCCCCCCAAAAACCCCGCCCCCGCCCCCCCCCCCCCGGGGGGGGGGGGGGCACCCCCGCGACAAGCCCCCACCCACCCGCAGCCGAAATGCTGGTACGGGACGGGCAGGGGCGGAGGGGGCGAAACACGCTTGGGGTCCGGCGGACGTCACTTCACCGGGAACGCCACATCGCACACCGCGTCCTCCGGCCCCGCCGCATCCCAGTCGGCGAAGTACACCTCGCGACAGGGACCGTCGTACGACAGCCCCTGCTCGGCGATCCACGCCTCCACGGCCTCGAAGGCGGCGAGGATCTGCGGGTGGGCGACCTGCGCCTTGGTGATACGGGTGTAGGCGAGCCGCTGGGCGGGCTCGACGCGGACCTTGGCCTGCCAGGGCCGCGCCTGCTTCTCGGCCCAGGCCCGCGCCGCCTCCGCGTCGGCGACGGGCACGCACGCCTCCGCCGGCCCGTCGCTCTCCGTGCTGACTTCGGCGTAGTAGACGACGAAGGGGGGCCCAGTGACGCCCCCGGACTGCTCCGCGCCCTCTTCCAGCCGCCCCAGCGAGGCCGGGATCCAGACCGGCAGCTCATCCGCGAGGGTGTGCCGCGTCTCCGTCAGCACCACCCGCTCCGGCACGTCCACCGTCTCGACCACGAACTTCCCGTACATCTCGGAACTCCTTCCCGACAGCCGTCCACGGAGGTACTCGGCGAGCGTCCGCTGCGAAGCGAACCGAGCCTCGGCATCCGCCCAGTACGCGGTGAGGAGCTCGACGCCGGCCGGGCCCCGTGCCTCGACCACCTCCGCGATCCGCGCGAGCGGCATGTCGAGCTGGCGCAGCAGCGCGACCAGGCGGGCGCGTTCGACCTGCTCGACGCGGTAGTAGCGGTAGCCGCTGACCTCGTCGACGTGCGCCGGAGCGAGCAGTCCGAGCCGGTCGTACAGCCGCAGCGCCTTCGGCGAGAGCCGTGCGCGAGCGGCGAACGCGCCGATCGTGAGCAGCCTTTGCTCCGATGCCCGGCCCAGTCCGTCGCCCAGTCCGTGGCCCAGTCCCTGATCCCGTCCCTGATCGGGTCCCTGATCGGGTCCCTGGTCCGGTCCCTGATGCACGTGTTCCTGATGCACGAGCCCATCCTCCGTCACCGGGCGCCTTCCGCCCGGTGACACGGGACGTTCCCCCTTGCCCCAGGGGCAAGGTCAAACACGGCGGAGTCAGCCGGCGAGCTGCTTCTCCACCGCCGCGACTACCTCCGCCGACTCCGGCTCGGTCTGCGGCGAGAAGCGGGCGACGACCGCGCCGTCCCGCCCGATCAGGAACTTCTCGAAGTTCCAGCGGATGTCCCCGCTGTGGCCCTCGGCGTCCTCGGTCCCGACCAGTCGCTCGTAGAGCCCGTGCCGCTCGTCCCCGTTCACCTCGACCTTCTCGGTCATCGGGAAGGTCACGCCGTACGTGGCCGAGCAGAACTCGGCGATCTCCTCGGAGGTCCCGGGCTCCTGGCCCATGAACTGGTTGCAGGGCACCCCGAGGACGGTGAAGCCCTGGTCGGCGTACCGCTCGTGCAGTCGCTCCAGACCCGCGTACTGCGGGGTCAGCCCGCACTTGGAGGCCACGTTCACGATGAGCACGGCCTTGCCCCGGTACTGCCCCAGATCGGCGGAACCACCCTGGAGGGCCCCGATTTCGACGTCGAGCACAGAGTTCTCAGTAGTCATAAACGGATGCTATCTCCGGTTGGTGGTGTGGCCGTCAGTCGCGCTGGGCTGTGACGAGCACCTCACCGGCCGCCGTCCGCGAGTACAGCACCGACCGCCCCGCCCGCCGCCGCTGCACGAGCCGCGCGTCCAGCAGCACCTTCAGATGTCGGCCGACCGAGCCCAGCCCCTGCCCGGTCACGGCGACGAGCTGGCTCGTGGACATGGGGGAGTCGAGAAGGACGAGGACGCCGGCGCGGGCGGTTCCGAGGAGCGCGCCGAGACTCTCGGGCACCGCTTCGGCGCGTACGTCGGCCAGCACGCCCGCGCACGGATAGATGACGGCGTACCGGTGGGGCTCCTCCCAGGACACCCACCCCGCCTTCGGGGTGACGGGCACGAAGAGGAGCCGGGCTCCGGAGATCTCGCGCGGCGGATACTCGTGGAGGTTGATCTGGAGGCGGTTGTCGCCGAGCCACCTGGTCCCCGGCCGCAGCGCGTCCAGCGCCGCCGCCCAGCCGCCCTGGCTCAACTGCGCGGTACGGGCCACCACATCCGCCTCCAGGATGCGCCGCCGCCGGTCCCAGTAGGGGCGTACGGACTCCTCCCACACGGAGGTGAGGAGCGCGGCGGCGCGCTCGGGCAGGTCGTCGCGGTCCGCAAGCAGGTTGGGCAACGGCCCCCGGAGCGCGACGGCGAGATGGGCGCGCGCGTCGTCCGGCGATGCCTCGCGCACCCGGGCGACCTCGTCCTCGAAGGTCTCGCCGTCGCCGTACGGGGTCGGGGTGAGGAAGTCGGCGATCCACTCCCGCCCGAGCCCGGACCGTATGAGCAGCGCGGTGACGGGATCGGCGGCCAGCCGCCGCCGGTACGCGGGCAGATGGGCCCGCAGCCAGGCGTGCTCACCGGGGTGCGCGGCGACCCCCGCGTGCAGCACCTTCAGACTCGCGAAGGTCTCGGCGAGGGGCGAGAGCACGAAGCGGCTGCCGGCGAGGGTGTCGGCGTTGACCTGCCACCAGCCCATGTGCGCCCCCTTGGCCTTCTTGTTTCGCTGCTGCGCGAAACAATAACGACCGCCTCGTACGGCCCCGGAGACTCCGCGCATGCGCAGCTACTCCGACCTCTTCCGTACGCGGGAGTTCACCCCGCTCTTTCTCTCCTCGGCCCTCCATGCGGCGGCCTCGACGATCGGCGGCCTGGCCATCGGGACGCTGGTGTACAAGGCGACGGACTCACCGCTGCTGTCGGCGGTGAGCATGTTCGGACCGCAGCTGGCGCAGGTGGTCGGCGCGACCACCCTGCTGTCGGCGGCGGACCGGCTGGCGCCGCGCGCCACGATGACGGGCATCGCGCTGTCCTTCGCCGTCGGTACGGCGGCGATGGCGACCCCCGGCCTCCCGGTCTGGACGGTCTTCGCCCTGATCGCCGTCCTCGGCCTGGTCTCCTCGCTCGGCGGGGGCGTCCGCTGGGGCCTGCTCAACGAGATCCTGCCCAAGGACGGCTATCTGCTGGGCCGTTCGGTCTTCAACATGGTGAACGGCATCATGCAGATCACGGGCTACGCGGCGGGCGGTGTGCTGGTCGCGGTGCTGTCCCCGAGGATCACGCTGGCCACGGCGGCGGCCCTGTACCTGGCGTCGGCCCTGGTCACCCGCTTCGGCATGTCCCGCCGGCCTCCGAGGGCCACCGGCCGCCCCTCGATCGCGCAGACATGGCGCACGAACGCGCTGCTGTGGTCCTCGCCCGCGCGCCGGACGACGTATCTGCTCCTGTGGATCCCGAACGGCCTGGTCGTCGGCTGCGAGTCCCTGTACGTGTCGTACGCGCCGGACCGGGCGGGTCTGCTCTTCGCCTGCGCGGCGTTCGGCATGTTCGTGGGCGACGTGACGACGGGCCGTTTCATTCCGCCGCCGGTCCGCCGCCGTCTGGGCATCCCGTTCCTGCTGCTCCTCGCCACGCCGTACCTGCTGTTCGCCCTCCGGCCGGGGGTGGCCGTGGCGGCCGCCTGCGCGGCCCTCGCCTCGATCGGTTTCGGCGCGAGCCTGATCCAGCAGGAGCGGCTCATGGCCCTGACACCGGACGAACTGAGCGGCCACGCACTGGGGTTGCACTCCTCGGGCATGCTCACCATGCAGGGCGTGAGCGCGGCGCTGGCCGGGTCGGTGGCCCAACTGACCTCGCCAGGTGCGGCGATGACGGTGATGGCGGCGGCGTCGATCGCCGTGACGCTGACGCTGGCGGCCGCGGGCAGGCGCGCCGGACGCCCGTTGACACTCTCCGTGTCCGAACGCTAACTTCGCGGCGTCGTCGCCACACCAGGAGCACGAGGCTCCATTGGGACTAGCGACGCGAAGGACACTCTCCAGTTGACGACTGCGACTGTTCCCGAGATCCAGCACGTCACGCCCAGGCCAACCATCTCCGGCCTCTTCAGAGTTCAGCCCTACACACCCCACTGTCAGGTCATCCACGCCGCCGGCGACCACGCCGTGATCGGTGTCTCGCCGGGCAACAGCTACTTCTCGGCCCGCCGGATCAACGACCTGGCCCGCTGGGGCCTCGACCACTTCGACCGGGTCGACTTCGTCTATACCGACCTCCATGTCGCCGAGATGTACGAGGCGTTGGGCTATACCGCCGACGACGCCCGACGGAAGGCGGTGAAGAACCTACGGGGCGTCCGCGCCAAGGTGACCGCGGCGGTGGAAGCCTTCGGTGGCGCCGGAGGCGCTTCCGGGAGCGGTTCCGGGAGCGGCTCTGGGGTCCGCTCCGGGGGCGGCTCAGGGATCGGCTCTGAGGTCCGCTCCGGGGGTGGGAGGCTCGCCGCCCACGCCATGTCGGACTTCGCGGACAACCCGGCGTACCGGCGGATCCACGACCACATCCGCGAACTTCTCGACATGGACGGGGAGTTCCGCCGGACCTGCGACGCGCTCGTGGACGCGTTCCTCTCCTCGAAGGTCCTCGACGGACGGCAGGGCACCGAGCGGCAGCGCGAGGTGTGCCTGAAGTACGTCTGCGCGGAGGCGCCGCTGTTCCTGGACACCCCGGCCATCCTGGGCGTCCCGTCCTCCCTCAACTGCTACCACCAGCTGCTGCCGATGGCCGAGCTGCTGTACGCGCGCGGTTCGGGCCTGCGGGCGTCGCGCAACCAGGGCCATGCGATCGTCACGCCCGTCACCACGCCCGTCACCACGCCCGTCACCACGCCTGTCACCACATCTGTCGGCACGTCCGTCGGCACGTCGCAGGAAGGGGACGGCGATGCTCGCTGAGAACCTGCTCGACTTCCCGTTCTCCTGGCGCGGCGACCAGCTGCCCGCAGAAGTCGAGGAGTTGCGCTCCTCGACCCCAGTACGCCGCGTACGGACCATCGCCGGCGACGAGGCCTGGCTGGTCTCCTCGTACGACCTGTGCAAGCAAGTCCTGGAGGACAGCCGCTTCAGCCTGAAGGACACCTCGGCCCCCGGCGTGCCACGCCAGTACGCGCTGACGATCCCGCCCGAGGTCGTCAACAACATGGGCAACATCACCGGGGCAGGGCTACGGAAGGCCGTCCTCAAAGCCCTCAACCCGAAGAGCGAGGGCCTGACGGACTGGATGCGGTGGTACGCCGCCGAGCTCGTCGACGGCCTGCTGGCCGAGGGTGCGCCCGCGGACCTGCGCGGCGGCTTCGCCGACCCGTACTCGGCGGCGATGCACTGCCACATCCTCGGCATCCCGCAGGCGGACGCGCCCCGGCTGATGCGCAGCCTGGACATCGCGTTCATGAACTCGGCCTGCCCGGTCACCGGCGCGAAGCTGAACTGGGACCGCGACATCGCGTATATGTCCGCCCGCCTGGACGACCCGTCCACGACGGGCCTCATGTCCGAGCTGGCGGCTCTGCGCGAGGATCCGGAGTACGCCCACCTGACCGACGAGATGCTGGCGACGGTGGGGGTGACGATGTTCGGCGCGGGCGTCATCTCGACGTCGGGCTTCCTGGCGATGGCGATCGTCTCGCTCCTCCAACACCCGGAGCTGCAGGCAGAGTTGTTCGCCCACCGCGACAGGATTGCGGCCGCCGTGGACGAACTCCTGCGCATCAACCTCTCCATCGCCGACGGTCTGCCGCGCCTCGCCGTGCAGGACGTACGGCTGGGCGAGGTGGACGTCAGGGCGGGCGAGCTGGTCCTGGTCCTCGTCGAGGGCGCCAACTTCGACCCCAAGGAGTTCCCCGACCCCCACACAGTCGACCTCACCCGCCCCAACACCACCACCCACCTCTCCTTCGGCGGCGGCCGCCACTACTGCCCCGCCACGGCCCTCGGTAAGAAACACGCCGAGATCGCCCTGGAGATCCTGCTCGACCGGATGCCGGACCTCCAACTGGCGGTCCCGATCGAGCAGTTGGTGTGGCGTACGGGCTTCATGAAACGCATTCCCGAGCGGCTGCCGGTGATGTGGTGACCGTGACGGGCGGGATGTCGTCCGTCGTCATGCGCTGAGGCTGCGCGAACGGCCGGGGGCCCGCTGCGCCGGTGCCCCCGGCCCGCGCAGCGGGACTTCCACGCACGGCTGAGCGGCGCACGACAGCAGGCAGCTCGGCATCGGCGAGCGCTTCTGCGCGGGCTCAGTCCAGGCTGGGGGACGCGGGATCCCGGACGGCGGCCTGCAAGCAGTGAACAACCCTTCGGTGGGTGTCCCCCACCTGGTCGGTCGCATCCACCTGAATCAGGATGTCTTCGATTTCGTACATGGCCCTGCGGGTGAACAGGGCCAATATCCCGTGCCTTTGGGGCGAGTTGGACAGCGGGAAGGAGGGGCCGAGATTGCGCAAGGCATAGTCTTCCCCATGGGCCAGACCCGCGTCGCGCAGAACAGAGATCGCCTCTTCCCGCGATATCCAGGCCGTCCTTGTCGAGGCCGTGCGCTGCTGGGTGTCCCTCGCTCATCGTTCTCCTGTCCTCGGACAGAGATCGCCGGTGGGAGCAGTCGATGCTAGGGGCAGGCCTGGTCGGGGGAAGGGCGCGCCACAGTGACGCGGGGCGGGCCGCGGGCGGCCCGCGGTGGATCGCGCCACCCGATCCGCACGCTTCCGTTACGACAGGCACCCTTGACAGCGTGCGTACTGTTTCGCGACGTTTGAGCCCCGCCGAACAGTTCGTGTCTCGGTCGACGAACGTGGAGCGAGCGCGTACACGGGGCGGATCGGGAGATAGCCGAAGAAGGGGCAGGACGCGGCCAGCGCGTCGTGGGGGTACTAGGGGGGAGCGGTCGCCCATGCGATCCATACGTTCCAGGCGTTCCGTACGTTGTAAGCGTTCGATGCGTTCGATGCGTTCGATGCGTTCTGCGCGATCTGCGCGATCTATGGGTTCCACGCGTTCGATGAGTGCGATGCGTTCGACGAGCAATGATCCACACGCCCTACGAGCCTCCGACGTGCCCGGTACATCCCTCGCGGACTCTGCGGAAGGGCGGTTGATCTGAGGTGGACATCACGATCCACAGACCCGAGGAGCTGAGCACTCCGCTTCGCCGGGCGTGGCACCGGGCGATGGACGAGTCGCCCGATTATGCCAACCCCTTCCTGGCACCGGAGTTCGCGGCCGGGGTCGGCAGATACCGCGGTCGGGCACAGGTGGCGGTCCTGCACGAGGGCGGAGAGCCCGTCGGCTTCTTCCCGTACGAGCGCAACGCCTTCGGCGTCGGCCGGGCCATCGGTCTCGGCCTCTCCGACTGCCAGGCCCTCGTGCACCGCCCCGGGGTCACCTGGGACCCCAGGGAGCTGCTGCGGGCCTGTGGGCTGTCCGTCTTCGAGTTCGACCACCTCGTCGAGGAACAGAAACCCTTCGGCAGATACGTCACGGGAACGTTCGCCTCACCGGTGATCGACCTGAAGGACGGCGGCCACGGCAGCTACGCGGAGTGGCTGCGCGGCGCGTACCCGGGGCTGGCCAAGACGACGCTGAAAAAGGAACGCCGCCTGGGGCGCGACCTCGGCGAGATGCGGTTCGTCTACGACGAGCGCGACCCACGGGTGCTGCGCACGCTCATGCAGTGGAAGTCCGCCCAGTACCGCAGGACGGGCCGGATGGACCGTTTCGCGCGGCCGTGGATCGTCGATCTGGTGGACCACCTGTTCCAGGTCCGCGAGGAGCACTTCACCGGTGTGCTGTCCGTGGTGTACGCCGGTGACCGGCCGGTGGCCGCACACTTCGGACCGACGTCGCGCACGGTCTTCGCGGCCTGGTTCACCGCGTACGACCCCGAGCTCCGCTACTACTCGCCCGGCCTGATCATGCACCTTCGGATGGCCGAGGCGGCGGGCCGGGAGGGCGTACGGCTCATGGACTTCGGCCGCGGCGACAAGGAGTGGAAGGACTGGCTCAAGACCCGCGAACTCCGCGTGGGCGAAGGGTTCGCCACCCGCCCCCACCCGACGGCGGCGGCGCACCGGCTGTGGCGCCGACCGGTACGCGGCCTGCGCAACACGGTCCTGGCCCACCCCAGACTGCGGGACCCGGCCGACCGCCTCCTCAAAACGGTCGGCACGCTCCGCACGACGGCCCGGTCGGGCGGCTCCGGCGAAGCGGCGGGCCCCCGAGCCCGCTGAACAGGCTTCCCGGACTCGGCGCGGTCGACCGCCCACCGGGGGGCCGGCGCCGGCTCACGAGTCGATGGACCGTCCGCTTCGGCACCGTGCTTCGAGCGCAGCGTGACCCCAACGGGGACCAGGTGTACGCATGTTGTTTCGGCATCCTTTACAGTCCGTCCACTATTCGGGTGCCTGTCTGGTTAACAGGCGGCCTCATCGTCCTGAGGGATCTCATGCGCACAATCGCCATAGGCGCCGCTTTGTCCGGCGCGCTGGCATGCACCGCTCTCGCCGTTCCGGCCGCTCACGCGGACACGGCGGTGGGCGACACCACGGTTTCGAACGTGGTGGTGAACGGCGGCAAGGACATCGCCGTCGGCACGACGAACAGCGTGACCTTCAAGATCACGTTCACGGCCTCTGATCCGGCCGGCATCGCGTCCGGGCAGACGTACCTCTACCACGGTACGTGGAGCGACCCGGACGCCTTCTGGACCCAGGACTCGGACGGCGGCACCACGTGCACGTCGGGGACGACAGTCACCTGCACGTCGACGTACACCATCGTTCCCGAGTACGACGTGCACTACAACGCACTCGCGGGCACCTGGCACGTCGGCGCGTACGCGAAGGCCAAGGACGGCGACTCGGCGAAGAAGACGGACGTCGGCACCACCCACGTGCAGCGCTACTCCAAGCTCACGGTCAACGCCTCGCCGGAGCCCGTCGCCAAGGGCAAGACGATCACCGTCACGGGCAAGCTGTCACGCGCGAACTGGGAGGACCACCTGTACCACGGCTACACCAACCAGCCGGTCAAGCTCCAGTTCCGCAAGGCAGGCACCAGCACCTACAGCACGGTCAAGACCGTGTACACCGACAGCACCGGCAATCTGAAGACCACGGTCACCTCTTCCGCCGACGGCTACTGGCGCTACTACTTCACGGGCACGAGCACCACCCCTCCGGCCAAGGCCACCGGCGACTTCGTCGACGTGCAGTAAGCGGCGTTCCTCCGGCGCCCGAAGCCGGGCTCAAGAGGCGGTGCCGGCCATCGCGCCGCCGCCGGTGGCGATACCGCCTCGCGGCCTGGGTGCGGAGAAGGGCGGCGCGTCCGGTCGGCACGTTGCTCCGACCGGCGGGAGGGTGCCGTCGATGAAGTAGCGGCTCTCGTAAGCGTTGACGCAGCTGCTGGGGTTGAGCAGTGCGCTGTGCCCGTACCCGTTGTTGGTGAGCAGGCGGGCGTTGGCCAGTTCTTTGGCCATGGCCTGCGCGTCCCGGTAGGGGGTGGCGGGGTCGTAGACGGTGCCGACCACCAGGACGGGGTGCGCCGTGGGCCTGTTCCACGGGCCGCGGTAACGGTTGGCGGCTACGGCCGGCCAGGTGGCACACGGCTCTGCGGCCCAGGTCCAGAAGCGTCCGGCGTCGCCCGTACGGGTGGCGCCGGCCTCCTCCAGGGCGTGGTAGGCACCGGGGTCACGTGGATTGGGGCTGTCGGAGCAGAGCACGGCACCGCCCTGTTCATCGCCCGTGTACGGATTCGGGACCGGTGGTGCGGGCGGGGGCGGGGCCTGCTCCGGGGCGCGGCCCTGCCACAGGGCCTGCAGGCGGTCGGCGAGGAGCGTCCATCCGGGGTGGACGACGTTGAGGCTGCTCACTGTGTCACCGACCGTCCTGCCATAGGTCCACGCGCCCTGTGGATGCTCCCGGAGGCGCTGCATCAGCTGGTCGAACTTGTCCCGGGTCGCTTTCGGGCTGCCGGCGGAGAAGGCGCAGCGGGCGGTGGTGGTGGAGCCGCACAGGGCGAGGAACTGGTCCAGGATTCCGGCCAGGCCGAGGTCCGCGCCCATGCGGAGGAATATCGGGAGCCGGGGGGCGTCGTTGGAGGCGTGGTTCGTCCAGGCCTGCGGGTCGATATTGCTGTCGATGGTCATGGCGCGGACCTTGCCGGGATACAGGTTGGCGTAGGTGGCGCCGAGGTACGAGCCGTAGGAGATCCCGAAGTAGGTGAGTTGTGGGTCGCCCACCGCCTGGCGGAGCTGGTCGAGATCGCGGGCGGTGTCGGCGGTCGACACATGGCGCAGGAGCTCGGGGTCACGCTGCTGGCAGCGCCGGCCCAGATCCTTGTACGCGGCGATCCAGCTTGCCCGCTCCTGTTCGCCCACCGGGAAGCCGGCCGGTTTGCTCGAGATCCAGGCGTCGGCTTCCGTGGGACTGTCGAAGCAGTTCACCGCGGTGCTGTTGCCGACCCCGCGGGGATCCCAGCTGACGATGTCGAACCGCTCCCGCACCTCTCGCGGGAAGAACTCGTAATTCTGCGGCATCTGCACCGTTCCGGGCCCGCCGGGGCCACCGGGGTTGAAGAACAACGTGCCGATGCGCCGTCCGGGGCCGGTTGCCTTGCGTTTGACGACTGCCAGCTCGATGGTGCGTCCGCCGGGGTTGCGGTAGTCCAGCGGCACCTTCGCGGTCGCGCAGTCGAACTGTCTGCCCTGGACGCAGGGTCTCCAGTCCAACTGCGGGGCGGCCACCGAAGGTGACGGCGCGCCGCCGGTCGCGGCGATGTCCGACCCGGTGAGCACCGTCGAGCAGGTCACCGCCACGGCGATGGCCGCGGCGCACCGCCGGCGGCCCGCTATGGATCCCGGTATGTGCATGCCTCGTCCTTCCGCCTTCATGGCTGACAGCCCGATGCCACCACGGCCCTGAGCGTCGGGACGCATCCGTATAAACAGCACCGCGACCGGACAAGGCCTGCAAGCCAACCGCGGCTGAATGGCAGAACTCCTCGAGGCGCGTACGTCGTGGGCCGTGACGCCGGTTACTACACCCCCGAGCGCTGCGCACGGGCGCCGTGCACGAGGAGCAGTCGTAGCGGGCTGGTCGCCGCGCGCCAGACGGCGGTGAGTTCTTCGAGGTCGCTCGGCAACTCACCCTTGGCTGCGCCGAGCGATCGCAGCAGTCGCTGCAGCGCCTGCTCCGGCGATTACCGCCGCTGCCTGCTGTGCGCGCGCACAGCCACGAACAGAACAGCCGTCCGGGTACCGGGCGCTGAGCTCACGGGCCGCGCGTACGACGAGCGCGGTCTTGCCGACCCCGGCCGTACCGTCCACCGTCACGATCGATACGGATCCGGGCGCGGACGGCGCGATCAGCTGCTCCAGTTCGGCCTCCCGCCCGATCAGGCGGCCCGCGTCGTCCGGCAGGTCATTGACCGTGCGGCGGGGCCGGGCCCGGGACCCCTCCTGAGCCCCACCGGGAAGAGCGGCGGAGCGAGTCGCGGCCGGACCGAGGAGTCGTTCGTCGTCCCGGCGAAGCACCGCCTGGTGCAGACCCGCACGACCCTGGCCATCCAGCACCTGCCGTACGCCTCCTTGCCGGACGACGAGGCACGGGCCACGCCGTCCGCCTCGGTCTCGGCGTCGCTCGTCCCCACGCCGTCCTCGTCAGGCGGGACGAAACCGGGGAAGTCGCCGTCCCCGCCGCCGGGGGAGGACAAGGGGGCAGGAGGTCCCAGGCCGAAGCCGGTACGGGGGCCGGGGGCGCGCAGGACGGTTCAGACGGCTCGGCCGGCGCAGGCGGAAGCGGCGGCTCCGGCGGTTCGAGCAGCTTGGGAGGCAGCACCGGCTCCAGCAGTTCCACCAGTTCCGGTGGGAACACCGGCTCCAGCGGCTCGGGTGGCAGCGGCTCCGGTGGTTACTACCAGCTCAAGAACAACGGCAACGGCCAGTGCCTGAAGCGCGCCGAGTACGGCATCACCACCGAGACCTGCTCGGACGGCCCGGCGACCTCCTGGGCGTACAAGAGCGGGTCGAACGGCACCTATCAGCTGGTCAACGAGTCCACCGGCACCTGCCTGACCGCCAGCGCGAGCAACGCCCTGCAGATGGGCGAGTGCGACGGCAGCACCCAGCGGTTGTGGCGCACGGGCTCCGGCGGCACCCTGCAGAGCATGTCCAACAGCATGTGCGTCGACACGCCGGCCGGCTGGGCGAGCACCGCGACCTGCGATTCCGGCAAGGTCTCGCAGCGCTGGACGAGGACATGACCAGCCTCGTCAACCGCCCACTCGCAGCAACAGCTTCCCCGTCAGTCATCGGCCCGGACGAAGACCGGCTTCAGGTGTTTCTCCGGCAGCGCGGTCGGCAGGTCCTCCCAGTCGATGATGTGGGAGACCACTTTCTCGGGGGCGACCTTGCCGGAGGCGGCGAGTTCGAGGGCGTCGGGGATGTGGGCGCGTACGTTGGCACGGGCGATGCGCAGGGTGACGCCGGTGAGGTACATGTCGAGGAGGGGCAGCTCGCCGGCGCGGAAGTGGTTGCCCGCCGACTCGCAGATGCCCTCCGGGCAAGGGACTTGACGGCCAGGGCGAGCTGGTCGACGCGGCCGGTGGCTTCGACGGCGATGTCGAAGCCCTGCGGGATCGGTTCCAGGACTTCGGCGGTGGCGGCGCCGAAGATGCGGGACAACGTGCGGTGTTCGGGCTCGGGGTCGACGTAGAGCACCTCGGAGGCGCCGAGCGCGCGGGCGATGTCGCACACGTACAGGCCGATGCTGCCGCGGGCGACGACCAGCACCCGCGCTCCGGGGCGGGCCTTGAGGTGGGGGGCGACCAGGCGCCAGGCCAGGGACCAGTTGTCGCTGGCCGAGGCCATGGCGACCGGGTCCAGGCCGGTGGGCAGCGGGACCAGCATGGCGTCGGCGTAGGGCACGCGGACCAGGTCGGAGAAGAGTCCGCCCCAACTGCCGCCGACCGGTGCGCCGTACATCGCCATGTAGGGCACGGCGGTGCAGTGCGCGGTCAGCCCGGCCCGGCAGCGGTCGCAGTTTTCGAGGTTGGCCTCGACCAGGCCGCGCATGTCGGCGGCAGTGCCGTGGGAGAAGCCGTCCTGACGGACGCTGGGGCCCACCTTGGTGGCGATGACCAGGTTGGACGGGTAGGGGTGCAGGGCCTCGCGAATCAGGGAGTTCGCACGTACCGCACCGTCGCGGCTGACGTAGAAGTCGGCGGTGTCGATGTGGTCGACACCGAGTTCCACGGCGCGACGCAGCACGACACAGCCGGCCTCGGGGTCGCGGGCGGGACCGCCCATGCCGTCCTTGGACGGCAGGCGCAACCGGTCCGTCCGGTCCGGCTCATGATCGGTCATGGTGACGGTCCTCCTTGTACCGGTGCCGGGTGCGTGGGCCCTGGGCGTGGTGTCAGTGCGAGGCAGGTCGGGTGGCGGGCTGGAGTCGGAACGAGACGGCTTCCATCAGGCGCCTGCGCTGCGTCTTCTGGACGGCGGCGATCCGCCAGCGGCCGTCGGACTCGCGGACGACCGTGTAGGTGGCGAGCTTGCCCAGGCGCTTCGGCCTGCGCTTGCCGACGTCGCCGCACGTGGTGACGACCGCGGTGTCGGCGCCGTAGAAGCGGATGTCGTTGATCTCGACGGTCAGTTCGGTGCCCTTGAGGAACCCGTCGAACAGGGCCTGATGGGCGCGGCCGATCTCGCTCCCGCCGCGGTAGACGGTGCCGGCGAAGGTCACGTCGGTCGCGTCGTGCGTGAAGCACCGGCCGTACGCGGGTCCGTCGCCGTGGTTCCAGGCGGCGCGGCTCTCCTCCAGGAGGGCGCGGATGGCGGTGGCGTCCGTTTCGCGTGCGAGGTGGGCGTTGTCGGTCATCACTTCTCGGCCTCCGGCTTGGTGGACGGGTCCCACAGGAACGAGATGCGCTCCATGACGGACTGGCGCTTGGTGTTGTGGAAGGCGGCGATTCGCCAGTCGCGGCCGCTCTGGCGGATCAGCGTGTAGGTCTGGGTCTTGGACAGTTCGCTCGGCTTCTTGGGCGTGCCCGTGTACGTGTCGCCGCGGGTGGTGACGATCGCCGTGTCGGGGCCGTAGAAGCGGATGCCGAGGAAGGAGTCGGCGAGCCTGGTGTTCTTGAGAAAGCCGTCGAACAGGGCGCGATGGGCCGCGGTGATGTCCTTGCGGCCCTGGTAGTGGGTGCCGATGTAGGTGGTGTAGGTGGCGTTGGGGGTGAAGTGCTCGCCGTACGCGGTGGCGTCGCCGCGGCCCCATGCGTCGGTCATCGAGCGCAGTACGTCGCAGACCGCCCGGTGGTCGTCGGCCGTCGGTGCTCCGGCGGCGGTCGGGGTGATGTCCGGGGTCACCACGGTGCAGTCGCTCTGGCCGAGGTTGTGTATGTCGGAGGTGGCGTCCAGCCACAGGTAGGCGGATCCGGCGGCGACGGTCAGGGCCAGCGCGGTCGCGCCCAGGACCCGTTTGACGGTACGGCGGCGGGAGCGGCGGGGCGGGGCGGGGGTGCCGGTCGGCTCGGGCGGCGTGACGGTGGCGGTGCTCATGATGTTCCCCCTCGTGGTAACTTCATAGGAGAAGTTGCTGCGTTGAAGATTTATCTTCTCTGAGGAAGAGATTAGGGAGTGAAGAAGCCTGTGTCAACGCCGTCCATGCGATCCGACGCGAGCCAGGTCTACCGCCGGTACCTGAGTGCCGTGATGCTGCACGGCCACGCGAGTGCCAGAGCGTGCGGACTTGGCGCCACTGACCTCTACGCGCTGAACATCCTCCAGCTGTCAGGGGCGATGACTCCTGGCGAACTGGCCGAGCGCACAGGCCTGACGACGGGGCCGACCACTCGCCTGATCGACAGACTGGAGCAGGCGGGCTACGTCCGCCGCGTCCCCGATGCCGGAGACCGGCGCAAGATCATCGTCGAACCGGTCGGAAAGCCCCTCGAACTCGATCGGGTCATGACCCCCGCGCGGCAGAGGATCGGCGAGATCCTCGGCGGCTTCACGCCGGAGCAACTCGATGCCCTCTTCGACTACTTCACCCGCGCCGCCCAGGCTTACCAGGAAGCCGCCGAGCAATTGCGCGACGACACCGCCAACCACTGAAGCCCGGCGCCCCCGGATCCGCCCGGACAACAAACAAACCCCAGGTCGCTGACCTGGGGTTTCATCATGGAGCGGGTGAAGAGAAGCGAACTCGCGCTCTCAGCTTGGGAAGCTGCGGTCACTTGCGGCCGTTTCGGGTGCTGACCTGTGTGAACGGCCGAGGTGTGATCTCTTCGGGCTCGCCTGCTTTCCCCGTGATTCCCGCTCGTGAGCTTCGTCCACGGCGTTCAGGGCCAGGACGACGCGCTCCACTGCACCTAGGACTTGTACGGCATCGGCTTCGGCCAGCGTGGGCAACTCGTCCTCGAATGTGTCGAGGACGGCATCGGTTGCCGTCAGCAGCGCTTCGGGGAACAGCCCAGCCATGCAGGCGCAGTCGGGATCCAGGGTGCCGGCGGCAAGCTCCTCGGCTTCCTCGGCCATGCCCCTGCGTCAACTTGTTGTCGGTTTCTCAGCCATGGGCCGGACCGTACAGCGCGGGATTGACAGCGGGGCGTACTCCCTGCCGCGGTGCGGGCGGCCTTGCTGGGAGGTGCACGCTTTCCAAGCGCTCGGAGCAACACGTCATCCGGGTGCCTGGCGATGGACCAAGCGGGGTCATGGATGGCCCTCTGGACCGGCGGCGAGAGCCGACGGCGGACCGGTGAGGGATCCCACAAACGGGTCGACCAGTGGCGCGTGGACGCCGAGGGGGCTATCGTCGAGAGGGAGAACGACCGGTCTTCCTACCCTTTGGGGAATGGCCTCTCGGCCTTCTGGGGCGGGACTGCCTCCA
>NZ_JBIAVS010000017.1:0-250303 GCF_042894545.1 Streptomyces sp. NPDC001530 | reverse complement strand
CCCGCGCTCCGTGGGGGCGGGCTTGGGGGGGGGCCGGGCGCCCGGCGGCGGGGGGGGGCCCCCCCCGGGGGGGGTTGGGGGGGGGGGGGCGGGGGGCGGGGGGGGGGGCGCGCCCCCCGCCCGCCCCACCCCGCTCCAGGGAGGCGTCCACCGGGTGCTGTTCGCCGCCTGTCTGGAACTGGCGATCAACCCCTGACCGCGGCGGTGCGACGGCACGGTGCGTCATTCCGTCGCCTGGACGACCGCCAGTCGCGGCACCGGCCGGGTCTCCGGCAGCAGCGCGAAGCACACCAGGCTGAGCAGCGCGATCCCGGTCAGATACGCGGCCACGCCCCACGGGACGCGCTCTCCGCTCGCCACCGCGGTCGCCACGATCGGCGTGAGCGCGCCGCCGATCACCCCGCCCAGGTTGTAGCCGACCGCCGCTCCCGTGCAGCGCACCCGGGGCTTGTACAACTCCGGCAGATACGCGGCGATCACCGCGAACATCGTGATGAACGCGAGCAGCGCCACCAGGAAACCGAGGAACATCAGCAGGGGTTCGCCGGTCGACAGCAGCGCGATCATCGGGAACATCCACAGCGCGGCGCCCGCACAGCCCGCCAGACACAGCGGCCGCCGCCCGAAGCGGTCGCCGAGCAGGGCCACCAGAGGCGTCAGGGCGCCCTTCACCACCACGGCGGCCATGATGCAGGTCAGCATGACGGTACGGCTCACACCGAGCCGTTCGACGCCATAGGCGAGCGCCCAGGTTGTCACCGCATAGAACACGGCGTATCCGACCGCGAGTCCGCCGGCCGTCAGCAGCACGAGCTGCCAGTGGTCGCGCACCACCTCGGCCAGCGGCACGCGCGCGTGCTCCCGCATTTCCAGAAAGCGCGGGCTCTCCGCGAGCGAGCTGCGCAGCCACAGCCCCGCCACCGCGAGAACGCCCGCCGCCCAGAACGGCACCCGCCACCCCCACGCCGCGAACTGCGCGTCGGACAGCGTCGCCGACAGCACCAGCATCACGCCGTTGGCCAGTACGAACCCGAGTGAAGGCCCGATCTGCGGGAAGCTCGACCACAGCCCGCGCCGCTCGGCGGGCGCGTGCTCGGCGGTCAGCAGCACCGCCCCGCCCCACTCCCCGCCGAGCCCGAGCCCTTGCAGAAAACGCAGCACAAGAAGGAGCACGGGAGCGGCCACACCGATGCGGTCGTACGTCGGTACGCAGCCGACGGCGACGGTCGCCGCGCCGGTCAGCAGCAGCGAGGCGACCAGGACGGGCCGCCGCCCGCGCCGGTCCCCGATGTGCCCGAACAGCACCGAGCCGAGAGGGCGTGCGACGAACCCGACGCCGAACGTCGCGAAGGCCGCCAGCGTCCCCGCCAGCGGTGAGAACGTCGGGAAGAACAGGGGGCCGAGGACCAGCGCGGCCGCGGTCCCGTAGACGAAGAAGTCGTAGAACTCGATGGCCGTCCCGGCGAGCGAGGCGGCCGCGAGCCGGAGCATGGAGGGTGCCCTTACGGTGCGTACGTCGTGCATGCCGCATCAACTACCCACGGTGACCGACGGTTACGGGGGCGCGCGGAGGTGAGGGCCGCGTCAGTAGGTGACCGTGATGCGCCGGGCAGGGCCGTCGACGCGGATCGTGCCTCCATAGGGGATGACGATTTGCGGATCGGTGTGACCGAGATCTACATCGAGGACGACCATCATGTCTGGGGCATATATGTCGACGGCCCGGAGCACCGCCTCGTGCTGCTCCCGCGCGTAACGGGCCCTGGCGCCCGCGTCATTGGGCTGCTCGAACGACCACGCCTTCGGACGGCCCATCAGGAGCGCGGAGAAACGTCGCAGCAGACCGCGCTCGCCCATGCTGCGCAGGATCCAGAAGACGTCGTTGGCCTTCGGCATGTCCTCCGAGGTCTCCAGGAACAGCACATGCCCGTCGTACACGGAAGGATCACGGGCGATCTCACGGTCGGCCATCAGCAGCCAGGACAGAATCTCGATGTTGCCGCCCCAGGAGCGGCCCTCGACCACACGGTCCGGGCGGGGCCAGGTCCAGCCGCCGCCCGGTTCGGTCTGCGGTGCGGAGGTGAATGTGTCCGTCGCGTCCCAGGGCCGGTCGATGTCACGGAAACGGTCGGCGGGGCGCAGTTCGTACGGCCCGGACGTGAACAGTGCGGCCCGCAGCGACTCGGCGGTCAGCGGATCCATGGCGCCGGGGCGGCCGAACTCGCACATCACCGTTCCGCCGTGGTAGCCGACGATTCCGGCGTTCCACAGGTACGCCAGCAGATTCGTGTTGTCGCTGTACCCGAAGAACGGCTTCGGGTTCGCGCGGATCAACTCCCGGTCCAGCAGCGGCAACACGGTGATCTGGTCGTCGCCGCCGATCGACGCGATGACCGCCTTGACCGTCGTGTCGGCGAACGCGGCGTGGATGTCGTCCGCCCGCTCCTGCGGGGTCGAGCCCATCTTCCGGGTGGCCGGGTACTCGACCGGTTCGAGGCCGTACTCCTTGCGCAGGCGTTCCAGACCCAGCTCGTACGGCAGCGGGAGCAGTCCCGGCAGTCCCCCGGACGGCGAGATCACGGCTATCCGGTCGCCGGGCGAGGGCTTGGGAGGGTACGAGGGCGTCGTCATGACGGGAGGGTACGGGCCGTCACCTCTTCGGTGCACCGTGATAAACCGGGTCTGAGCAGCGGTCCTCAACGGGCCGGCAGACCTGAAGGACCGGAGGAACCGTGCCCCGCACCCTCGCCAACGCCCCGATCATGATCCTCAACGGACCGAACCTGAACCTCCTCGGGCAGCGCCAGCCGGAGATCTACGGCTCCGACACGCTCGCGGACGTAGAGGCGCTCTGTGCCAAGGCGGCGGCCGCGCACGGCGGCACGGTGGACTTCCGGCAGTCCAACCACGAGGGCGAACTGGTGGAGTGGATCCACGAAGCGCGTCTGAACCACGCCGGGATCGTGATCAACCCGGCCGCCTACTCGCACACCTCCGTCGCGATCCTGGATGCGCTCAACACCTGTGACGGCCTTCCCGTGGTGGAGGTCCACATCTCCAACATCCACCAGCGAGAGGAGTTCCGACACCACTCGTACGTCTCGCTCCGCGCCGACGGGGTCATCGCGGGCTGCGGTGTGCAGGGGTACGCGTTCGCGGTGGGGCGGGTCGCCACGCTGGCCGGGGCGGGGCAGGCAGACGCCTGACGGAGGAGAGAGCGGACGCGCGAAGTCCGATTGTCAGTGGCGGGTGCCACGATCAATTCATGAACTTCTTCGAGGGATTGATCGCGCCCGACCCGCCGGACGAGCCGCAGCCGGAGACGCAGCACCGACTAGGCGCCTACCGGCCGGGCGAGGACGAGTCGTTAGCGCCCACGGACTGGTTCGTGCCGGCCCAACTGCCGCAGACCGTTGAGATCGGCGCCGGCCCAAACGCGCATCATGCTCACCGGCTGGCAGGTGTGGCCCGGTTCGGTGACCCTCCGGCTGGGCGTCTTCCTGCGGACCATACGGCAGGGCGTGCCCGCACACTCCGTCCACTTCGGTTCGAGTCGCGCAGGCGCCGGAGCCCTGCGCTTCGGGGTGCTGCTCGCCGGCGGACGGCGGATCACCACGCTCGACGGGCACCCGTGGCCCGCGCCCACGGAGGGACCGCCACGGCCGACACCCCAGCTGCACGGCGGCAGCGGCGGTGGATTCCACTACCAAGTGGAGTTGCACCTCTCACAGTTGCCACCGGAAGGCCCCGTGCAGCTGGTGGCCGAATGGCCCGATCAGGGCGTGCCCGAAACCCGTACGGAGATCGACGCCACCGCGCTGCGAGCCGCGGCCGCCGAGGCCGTGCGGATCTGGCCGGAGGATGAGCCGCCGCCCCCTGCGGAGCACGGTCAGAGCCGACCCGCCTCCACGATCCGCCGCAGAAAGCGCTGCGTCCGCTCCTGCTGCGGGTCCCCGAAGAGCTGCTCGGCCGTGCCGCGTTCGAGGACCACACCGCCGTCCAGGAAGCAGACCTGGTCCGCGACTTCGCGGGCGAAGCCCATCTCGTGCGTGGCGAGGACCATGGTCATGCCGTCGTCCTTCAAGTCCCGGACGACGCCCAGGACTTCGCCCACGAGTTCCGGGTCGAGGGCGGCGGTGATCTCGTCGAGGAGGAGCAGCCGGGGGCGTACGGCCAAGGCGCGGACGATCGCGGCGCGTTGCTGCTGGCCGCCGCTCAGCCGGTCCGGGTACTCGTCCGCCTTGGCGCCGAGCCCGAGCCGTTCGAGCAGCTCACGCGCGTGGGCCGCCGCCTCCGTGCGGTTCACGCCGTGCACGCGGCGCGGGGCGAGGGTGATGTTCTCCAGGACGGTCATGTGCGGAAAGAGGTTGTACGCCTGGAAGACCACGCCGATCCGGCGGCGTACCGCGTCCTGGTCGGCCCGGGGGTCGGTGATCTCCTCGTCGTCCAGCCAGATCGCGCCGTCGTCGATCTCCTCAAGGAGGTTCGCGCAGCGCAGCAGCGTGGACTTGCCGGAGCCGGAGGCGCCGATGAGTGCGGTCACCGTGTGCGGGGCGACCTCCAGATCGACGTCCCGCAGCACGACCGATTCACCGAAGGTCTTGCGGACGGACTCCATTCGCAGCACCGGAGCGTCGGTCATATGGTCCCTCCCTGCGCCCGCTGACGGTCCATCCGGGCCGTGACCCAGTCCGTGAAGCGGGTCATCGGGATGGTCAGGGCGACGAAGACCAGTCCCGCGACGATGTACGGCGTGTAGTTCAGGCTGCGGCCCACGATGATGTCGGCGGCGCGCACCGCGTCGACCGCGCCGCCGATCGAGACGAGCCCGGTGTCCTTCTGCAGGGACACCAAGTCGTTGAGGAGCGGCGGCACCTGGCGGCGCACGGCCTGGGGGAGGACGACGTAGCGCAGGGCCTGCCGGTTGGTGAGGCCCAGTGAGCGGGCCGCGGCGCGCTGGGAGGGGTGGATGGACTCGATGCCGGCGCGGAACACCTCGGCGACGTATGCCGAGTACGTCAGTGTCAGCGCCGTGCCGCCGAGGAGGACCGGGTCCACCGTGACGCCCTGCAGCCGCAGTGCGGGGACGCCCAGGACCACGATCATCAGGTTGATGATCAGCGGAAGTCCGCGGAAGAAGTCGGTGTACGCGGCGGCCAGTGCCCGGAGAGGGAAGAACACCGGGCCGCGCAGAGTGCGGGCGACGGCGATCAGCATGCCCAGGACGAGGACCGCCGCGCCGCATATCAGGAGCAGTTGGACGTTGAGCCAGAGTCCTTCGAGGACCTTGGGGAACGCCTCACGCGCGTAGTGCGCGTTGAAGAACGTCTCCTTGGTGCGCGGCCAGCCGGGCGCGTTGACGACGACGAGGTACAGGACGACGCCGGTGACAAGGGTGGAGAGCGCGGCGATCGCCGTCGCGCGGCGGGCGCGGGCACGCTTGTAGCGCTCGCGCTCGATCCGCCGCTGCGACGGGACGTACGCCTCGGGCATGTCTCCCTCGCCGGAGTCCTCTCCCGACTCCTCCTTCATGACCGTCACTTGAGCACCGGAGCGTCGACGGCCTCGGACAGCCACTGCTTCTCGATCTTCGCGAGCGTGCCGTCCTCCCGCAGGGTGTCGACGGCCTTCGTCACGCAGGAGGTCAGCGCGCTGCCCTTGTCGAGGACGAGCCCGAACTGCTCGGGCGTGCCGCCCTGGTTCTCGAACTGCCCGACGATCTTCGCGTCGGTCACCTCGGCCGCGGTGATGTAGAAGGCGGTCGGCAGGTCGACCACGATGGCGTCGACCTGGCCGTTCTTCAGCGCGGACTTGGCCTGGTCGTTCTTCGCGTACGCGGCGGGCTGCTGGGTCGGCTTCACCACGTCGTTGACGTAGTTCAGGCTGGTGGTGCCGACCTGGGCGCCCAGCTTCAGACCCTTGAGGTCCGCGATGCCCTTCGCCTTCGCGGCCTTGGAGCTCTTCAGCGCGATGACGGCCTGGCGCACGTCGTAGTAGCCGGACGAGAAGTCCACGGCCTTCTTGCGCTCGGCACTGATCGACACCTGGTTGATGTCGAAGTCGAAGGTCTTCTCGCCGGGTGCGAAGGCCTTGTTGAAGGGGATGCTCTGCCAGACGACGTCGCCCTTGGCGTAGCCGAGTTGCTCGGCCACGGCGTACGCGACCGCCGACTCGAAGCCCTTGCCGTTGGCGGGCTTGTCGTCCTTGAACCACGGCTCGTACGCGGGCTCGTCGGTGGCGATCGTCAGCTTTCCGGAGGTCTGGGTGCTCAACTTGCCCTCGGCGCAGGTCTCCCCGGTTGCCCCGGAAGCCTTGTCGGTCGCCTTCTCCTCCGGCTGCGGAGCACAGCCCACGGCGAGGGCGAGCAGGGCGACGGTGGCGGCGGACGCGGTGCGGCGCAGGGCGCGTTGGGCGAGATGCATGGCGGGAGAGTGACAGTGCGCCATGGTGTTTGTCGAGGTCACAAGGTCAAATGTCCGCATAGTGGGAACGTGTGTTGCAGTCCCGTGAACGCTCGACGAGAAGCACGGGCGTGTGCTCGTCAGGAAGGTCTGCCGGGGCCGCCGGCCGAGGGCGGGGATCGAAAGGCCGGCGGCCCGTTCCGCCCAGGAGCCGTCATCCTGTGCGGGGCTGTTTCCAGTGGACTGCACCAGTGCCTGCGCCGGGAGCGCGCGCGTGACACCGGTGCGTGCGCTCGGTTCACACGGGGCGCGTGTTTCACCCTTCGCGCGGGACGCGTGCATCTGCATTGCGTGGGGCACGCACGGGAGGTGCGAGGGACGCCGGTGCACGCATCACGCCCGGCGTGCGCTCACAACAACGCGCGGGGCGCGTGCCTCACGAACACGCGCCCTTGGCCCGGGCTCACCACCCGCGCGCGTGCCACTCCGGCAGATGCGGTCGCTCCGCGCCCAGCGTCGTGTCGTTGCCATGCCCCGGGTAGATCCAGGTCTCGTCCGGCAGCACGTCGAAGATCTTGGTCTCGACGTCGTGGATCAGGCTGGCGAACGCCTTCGGGTCCTTGCGTGTGTTGCCCACACCGCCCGGGAAGAGACAGTCCCCGGTGAACACATGCGGGTGCCCGTGCGGGTCGTCGTAGACGAGGGCGATCGAGCCCGGCGTGTGCCCCACCAGGTGGCGCGCGGTGAGTTCCACGCGCCCCACCCGGATCGTGTCGCCGTCGTCGACGAGGACGTCGGTCGGCACCGGGATGCCGTCGGCGTCGTCCCGGCCCGCGTAGGTGCGGGCGCCCGTGGCCGCCACGACCTCCGCGAGTGCCTGCCAGTGGTCGCCGTGCTGATGGGTGGTCACGACGGATGCGATGCCGTCGTCGCCGATCAGCGTGAGCAGTGTCGAGGCGTCGTTCGCCGCGTCGATCAGGAGCTGCTCGTCGGTGGCCCGGCAGCGCAGCAGATAGGCGTTGTTGTCCATCGGGCCGACGGCGACCTTGGAGATCATCAGGTCCTGCAGCTCGTGCACATCGGCAGGGCCGCCGACCTTCACCGCTCCGCTGTACGTCATGACGGCAGCCTATAGCGGGGGGAGGGCGGGAAGCAGGCCGCCGTCGACCGTAAGAGCGGCGCCGTCGCGGCGGCCCGCGAGCCAGCCCAGGAGCGCGGGGGCCGGGCCGGTCACGGTGACCTCCGGGGCGCCCTCCGCGTCGCGTCCGGTGCTCCACGCGCGCGTGCCGTCTGTGATCCGCGTCGGCGGCACATCGGGATGCCCGGCGAAACGGTCGGTGAGGAACTCGATCTCCCGCTCCACGAACTCCTCCGGAAGATCTTCGAGCTCGTACCCGATGCCCAGATCCACGTGGTGCAGCTCGACCTCGATCCACCGCCGGAACGGCACCCGGGCCGCGGAATCGGTGACCCCGTTGCGCAGCTCCACCGTGCGGGACCAGTCCGCGGGTGCGGCCCCCGTCTCCTGGAAGCGGGCCGCGCTTTCGCGCACGTCCGCGAGCTGCACGTCCAGCGGGCGCGGCGCGTCCCGCTCGATGTCGGTGTCCCGGGCGTCGCCGGAGGCGTACATGGGGCGCCCTTCGAGGACGTTCACGAGAGCGTCCGCGTTACGGGCAAGATGGGCGAGGACGTGGCCGCGGCTCCAGCCGGGAAGCCGTGACGGCTCGGACAGGGATGCGTTGTCCAATGTGGCGGCTGCGGTGAGCAGCCGTTCGGTCGCGTCACGTACAGACGCCAGGTCGCGCACATGATCAATCATGAGGCCGACCCTAGCCCCGCCACACGTTCGGGTGAAGGTGGTCGACCACCCCCGCAAATCGAATGTGCGTGCTATAGGCTCGAGTGCGGCGTCGGGCATGCTGGATGGCCCGGGATTGTTGTGAACCAGGGAAACCAACCGGCGCTGTCAGTGGCTCCCCCTAGTCTGAGAAATGACGGGGGCCCCGCCCCTGTCACTTCTCTCAAGAAAGGTGCGGACCGGCGTGGCCGACCGTCTCATCGTCCGTGGAGCGCGCGAGCACAATCTCAAGAATGTCTCGCTCGACCTCCCGCGCGACTCGCTCATCGTCTTTACGGGCCTGTCGGGGTCGGGCAAGTCCTCGCTGGCTTTCGACACGATCTTCGCCGAGGGGCAGCGGCGCTACGTGGAGTCGCTCTCCTCGTACGCCCGGCAGTTCCTCGGCCAGATGGACAAGCCGGATGTGGACTTCATCGAGGGCCTCTCCCCGGCGGTCTCCATCGACCAGAAGTCGACCTCGCGCAACCCGCGCTCGACGGTCGGCACCATCACCGAGGTCTACGACTACCTGCGCCTGCTCTTCGCGCGCATCGGCAAGCCGCACTGTCCCGAATGCGGCCGCCCCATCACGCGCCAGTCGCCGCAGGCCATCGTCGACAAGGTTCTGGAGCTGCCGGAGGGGAGCCGCTTCCAGGTCCTGTCGCCGCTGGTGCGCGAGCGCAAGGGAGAGTTCGTCGACCTCTTCGCCGACCTCCAGACCAAGGGGTACAGCCGGGCCCGCGTCGACGGCGAGACGATCCAGCTCACCGAGCCGCCCGTGCTGAAGAAGCAGGAGAAGCACACCATCGAGGTGGTCGTCGACCGCCTCACGGTGAAGGACTCCGCCAAGCGTCGCCTGACCGACTCCGTGGAGACCGCCCTCGGCCTCTCCGGCGGCATGGTCGTGCTCGACTTCGTCGACCTCCCCGAGGACGACCCCGAGCGCGAGCGCATGTACTCGGAGCACCTGTACTGCCCGTACGACGACCTGTCCTTCGAGGAGCTGGAGCCCCGCTCCTTCTCCTTCAACTCGCCCTTCGGCGCCTGCCCCGAGTGCACGGGTATCGGTACGCGCATGGAGGTCGACCCCGAGCTGATCGTTCCGGACGAGGACAAGTCCCTCGACGAGGGCGCCATCCACCCCTGGTCGCACGGGCACACCAAGGACTACTTCGGGCGGCTCATCGGCGCTCTCGCCGATGCGTTGGGATTCCGGACCGACATCCCCTTCGGCGGTCTCCCGCAGCGCGCCAGGAAGGCCCTCCTCTACGGGCACAAGACGCAGATCGAGGTCCGCTACCGCAACCGGTACGGACGCGAACGTGTGTACACCACGCCTTTCGAAGGGGCCGTCCCCTTCGTCAAGCGGCGGCACAGCGAGGCCGAGAGCGACGCGAGCCGCGAGCGCTTCGAGGGCTATATGCGCGAGGTGCCCTGCCCCACCTGTGAGGGCACGCGTCTGAAGCCGCTCGTCCTCGCGGTCACCGTCATGGAGAAGTCGATCGCCGAGGTCTCGGCGATGTCCATCAGCGACTGCGCGGACTTCCTGGGCGAGCTGAAGCTCAACGCCCGCGACAAGAAGATCGCCGAGCGCGTCCTGAAGGAGGTCAACGAACGGCTGCGCTTCCTGGTCGACGTCGGCCTCGACTACCTGTCGCTGAACCGCGCGGCCGGCACCCTCTCCGGCGGTGAGGCCCAGCGCATCCGCCTGGCCACCCAGATCGGCTCCGGACTCGTGGGCGTCCTGTACGTCCTCGACGAGCCCTCCATCGGTCTGCACCAGCGCGACAACCACCGGCTGATCGAGACCCTGGTCCGGCTGCGCGACATGGGCAACACGCTCATCGTCGTGGAGCACGACGAGGACACCATCAAGGTCGCCGACTGGGTCGTCGACATCGGCCCCGGCGCGGGCGAGCACGGCGGCAAGGTCGTGCACAGCGGCCCCTTGAAGGAGCTGCTGACCAACGCCGAGTCGATGACCGGCCAGTACCTCTCGCGCAAGAGGGAGATCGCGACCCCGGACATCCGCCGCCCCGCCGACCCGAGCCGCAAGCTCACGGTCCACGGCGCCCGGGAGAACAACCTCCAGGACATCGACGTGTCCTTCCCGCTGGGCGTCCTCACGGCCGTCACCGGCGTCTCGGGCTCCGGCAAGTCGACCCTGGTCAACGACATCCTGTACACGCACCTGGCCCGCGAACTGAACGGCGCGAGGAACGTACCGGGGCGGCACACGCGCGTGGAGGGCGACGATCTCGTCGACAAGGTCGTGCACGTCGACCAGTCGCCCATCGGCCGTACCCCCCGGTCCAACCCGGCGACGTACACCGGAGTCTTCGATCACGTCCGCAAGCTGTTCGCGGAGACGACCGAGGCGAAGGTGCGGGGCTACCAGCCCGGCCGCTTCTCCTTCAATGTCAAGGGCGGCCGCTGCGAGAACTGCTCCGGCGACGGCACCATCAAGATCGAGATGAACTTCCTGCCGGACGTGTACGTCCCGTGCGAAGTCTGCCACGGGGCGCGCTACAACCGGGAGACCCTGGAGGTCCACTACAAGGGCAAGTCCATCTCCGAGGTCCTCGACATGCCGATCGAGGAGGCGCTCGGTTTCTTCGAGGCCGTCCCCGCGATCGCCCGCCACCTCAGGACGCTGAACGACGTCGGCCTCGGCTATGTCCGGCTCGGTCAGTCCGCGCCGACGCTGTCCGGCGGTGAGGCGCAGCGCGTCAAGCTCGCGAGCGAGCTGCAGAAGCGTTCCACGGGCCGCACGGTGTACGTGCTCGACGAGCCGACCACCGGTCTGCACTTCGAGGACATCAGCAAGCTCATCGCGGTGCTGTCCGGCCTGGTCGACAAGGGCAACACGGTCATCGTCATCGAGCACAACCTCGACGTCATCAAGACCGCGGACTGGGTCGTCGACATGGGGCCCGAGGGTGGCAACGGCGGCGGTCTCGTGATCGCCGAGGGCACCCCCGAGCAGGTCGCCGGCGTGCCGACCAGCCACACCGGCAAGTTCCTGCGCGAGATCCTCGGCGCCGACCGGATCAGCGACGCGGCCCCCGTGAAGGCCGCGAGCCAGACCGCCGCCAAGAAGACGGTGGCGGCCAGGACGACGGCGAAGAAGACGACCACGAAGACCGTCAACAACACGGCCACCAAGAAGGCCGCAGCGGTCACGAAGAAGACGGCCACCAAGAAGGCGACCCCCGCGAAGAAGACCACGCGGGCCCGCAAGGCCTGAGCCGAGCAGGCATTCAAGGTCTCGAGCAGGCGACTGCGCAAGGCCTGACAAGTCCCAAGAAACACGGCGCCCCACGGGAACTCCCCGTGGGGCGCCGTCCGTTGCACAGTCAGCCGCCCTGTCCCTGCGGCTCGACGAACTGCATGTCCAGCTGAACCTTGACAACATCACCGAGGAACCCGGTCCCGAAGTCCAGACCGAAGTCGCTGCGCCGGATCTCGCCCGCCGCCTCGAACCCCGCGTGCTTGCGACGGTCGACGGGGGAGTCCACCACCCCGCCGAACTCGACGGCGAGCGTCACCGGCCGAGTCACGTCCCCGATGGTCAAGTCCCCTTCCATCGACCAGTCCTCGCCGTCACCGGACACCCGCGTCGAGCGGAAGGCCATCGTCGGGCGCTTCTCGACGTCGAGGAGTTCGGCGGAGCGCGTGTGGGCGTCGCGGTCCGGGTTCCCGGTGTCGATAGAGGCAAGAGCGATCTCGGCGCTCACCTTGACGTCGTCGGCCGTCTCACCGACGTACAGTTCGGCCTTCACGTCAGCGAAGCGGCCGCGCACCTTGGCGATCCCGAGGTGGCGGATGGTGAAGTTGACGGCCGAATGCAGGGGGTCGAGCTCCCAGTCGCCAGGGGCGAGCGGCAGAGAAGCGGCATACGTGGTCGGGGAGTTGTCGTAAGTCATGGCTCCACCCTGCGCGGCCCGGCGGCCGGGAGGGAGACCGGGCGGAGGATGGTAGTGACAGGGCCACGATCCGGCGGCGTCCGCGCTGTACGTTCAACGAGTGAGCGACAACGAGTTGGGCACCTTCCTGCGCGCACGCCGTGAAGCGATCACACCCGTCGAGGTGGGGCTGCCGACCGGCCCCCGCCGCCGTACCCCGGGGCTGCGACGGGCCGAGCTGGCCACGCTCGCCGGTATCAGCGTCGAGTACCTCACCCGGCTCGAACAGGGCCGCGACCGCAACCCGTCACCCCAGGTCCTGGGCGTGCTCGCCGACGCGCTGCGACTGCCCGTGACGGAGCGGATCCTGCTGCGCCGGCTGGCCAAGGAGTCCGGCGACAGCGCCGTGTTCTGCTCCTCGGGGGTGGAGCCCACTCGGACGGTGCGCCCGACCGTGCGGGCGATGCTGGACCGGCTGGAGCCCACATCCGTCGTGCTGGTCAACTGGATCGGCGACATCCTCGCGTACACCAGCGGATATCGGCGGCTGGCCGGACCGCTCGGTGTGCTCGACGGCCAGCAGCCGAACATGCTGCGGTACGTGTTCACCGACGAGCGGGCGCGTGCCGCCTACACCGACTGGGATCGGGTGGCCGACGAACAGGTCGCCCACCTCAGGCACGAGGCGTCGATCCACGATCCCCATGTCACCGCCATGGCCGACGAGTTGACGGTCACTGCGGGCGCCGTCTTCGCCGACCGGCTCGCCGCCGTACCGGCCATGCCCCGGCGCGCCGGGACCGAGCACGTCGCCCACCCCGAGGCCGGCGCGCTGCGCCTGGCGTACGAGACGCTCGCCCTGCCGGACGACGGCCTCCGCATGATCGTGCACCTGCCCGCCGACGAAGCCACGGCGGTCGCGCTCGACCGGCTCAACGGGCGGCAGCCCGGGGCGCTGCGGGCGGTCGGCAGCTGAGCGGTCCTGTCACAGGTCGCCGAGTTCGGAGGCGTACGGCGGTTCCGCTCCCGCGCGTGAGCAGGTGATCGCCGCCGCGCGGGCCGCGAAGCGCAGAAGCGCGGTCCAGCCGTCGGCGCCGAGGGCCGCCATCGCCTCCGGTGACAGGGCGTCCCGCGCGGCCAGGCCGTGCAGCAGTGCCGCGTTCACCGTGTCGCCGGCGCCGATGGTGTCCACGACGTCGACCGGTTCGCCGGGTACGCAATGGACCGAGCCGTCGCGGGTGAAGGCCGTCAGACCGTCGCCGCCCTGGGTGATCACCACGGCCGCGGGGCCGGACGCCAGCCACTCGCGCGGGGTGCCGCCGAGCCACACGGCGTCCTCCTCCGAGAGCTTGAGGAGCGACACCGACGGCAGCCAGCTCTTGAAGCGGGCCCGATAGGCGTCCGCGTCGGGGATCAGCCCGGCCCGGATGTTCGGGTCGAGCGCGGTGAACACACCTCGCGCGGCGGCGGTCCGCATCAGCTCCTCGTACGCGCTCGCGCCCGGCTCCAGGACGAGCGAGCAGGTGCCGAAGGACAC
This sequence comes from Streptomyces sp. NPDC001530, assembly GCF_042894545.1. NCBI lineage: Bacteria > Bacillati > Actinomycetota > Actinomycetes > Kitasatosporales > Streptomycetaceae > Streptomyces > Streptomyces sp. NPDC001530. The sequence continues at coordinate 236,623 of NZ_JBIAVS010000017.1, read as the reverse complement.
CGCCCTTGTGTCGTCGGGGAGTTGGTCGGGTGTGGAGAAGAGACGGTCCGCCGTGCCCTCGACGTAGAAGGAGTACGCGGCCGAGCCGTCCGTACCGATGGAGGCGACCGCGAGGGTCGTCGGCTCCGTTCCGCGCTGCACGGACGACACGTCGACGCCCGCGTCGCCCAGGCCGCTCAGGAGTGCCTCGCCGAACGCGTCGTACGAAATCCGGGAGCAGAAGGCCGTGGGGGAGCCGAGGCGGCCGAGTGCCACCGCCGTGTTGTAGGGGCCGCCGCCGAGGCGCGGCAGCAGGCCCACGAGGGCGCCCGCGCCCTGCGGTACCAGATCGATCAGGGCCTCACCGGCGACGACGATCACGACTCGGGTCCTTTCCTGTGGCTCTCGGGGCTCTCGGGGCTCTCGGTGCTCTTGGAGCTCTCGGGGCAGCCGCACGAGGTGCGGTGGACGAAGGCGGAGGGCAGCCGGACGGTACGGCCCGGACGGTCGGGCGACGCCAGCCGTTCCAGGAGCAGCTGGACGGCCTGGGCCCCGATCGCCTTGCTGGGCTGGGCGATCGCGGTCAGCCGGGGGGTGAACAGGTCGGCCCAGGAGAAGTCGTCGAAGCAGCACAGCGCCAGGTCGTCCGGCACGGACAGGTCCCGCTCGCGCAGGGCCCGCAGCGCGCCGATGGTCATGGCGTTGTTGGCGGTGACGAGCGCGGTGGGTGGCGCGGCGAGGGACAGCAGGGCGTGGGTGGCCTCCTCGGCGGCCTCCGCCTGGGAGTTGCCATGTGCCACGAGCCGTTCGTCGTAGGGGAGTCCGGCGTGCGCCAGGCCGTGGCGGTAGCCGGTGATCCGCTCGGTCGTGGTGCTGAGGCCGGGGAGGCCCGCGACCAGTGCGATGCGTCGGTGGCCCAGTTCGGCGAGGTGGGTGACGAGTCTCGCCATGGGCTCGGTGTTTTCGGTGCAGACCTGGTCGAAGTGGAAGGGACTCTCGGCGGGGGAGTCGACGAGTCGGTCCAGGAACACGGTGGGCACGTTGTGCTGCCCGAGGTAGCCAAGGAGTTCGGCAGGGGCCGCGGAGGGCGCGATGATCATGCCGTCGACGCGTCGCTCGTGCAGCAGCTGGACGATCTTCCGCTCGTGCTGCGGATCGTCGTGCGGATCGGCGATCAGCAGGCTGTAGCCATGCTTCAGGACGCTGGCCTCGACACCCTGAAGGATCTCCGTGAAGTACGGGTTGCTGATCGCCGACACGGCGAGCCCGATGGACCGCGTCCGTGAGGTGACCAGCGAACGGGCCAGGGTGTTGGGCGTGTAACCGAGCTCGTCGATGGCGTCGAGGACGGCCTGGCGCGTCTGGGGCAGCACCGGGCGCGTGTCATTGAGCACGTGCGAGACGGTCGCGATGGACACACCCGCGCGCTGGGCCACATCGACCATCGTCGCCATGGTGCTGCTCCCTCCCTTGGAACCTGGTTGCTCGCATGTGGAACCTGGTTGTTCGCACGGGAACGTATCCCATCCGGCGGCAGACGTAAACGCTTACGTCAAGGTTCGCGTAAGCGTTTGCGTAAACGCTTACGTCCATCATCGCGGAGTCGGCTCGCTGCGATCTTGGAGTCGCCTCGTTTCGATCTTGGCGTCGGTCCACCCCGCCACGGGCGGAATGATTCGTGCCGGTATCGTCGATGCCACCGCCCCCGACCAGTGGAGATGCCATGCCCGCCCGTCCGTCCGCGAGCCGCCGTACCGTCCTGCGGGGAGCGGCGCTCACCCCGGTCGCCGGGCTTGCCCTCACCGCGTGCTCGGGCGGCGGCGACGGCGGGACGCCCGCGACGCCGACCGCGCCAGTCGATCTGGGCGCGGAGAGCGAGCTCGCCAAGGGGGCCGCCAAGCTGTACCGGGACCAGAACGTCGTGGTCAGCCGCGCCGAGAACGGTGACCTCAAGGCCTTCAGCTCGATCTGCACGCACGCCGGGTGCGCCATCAACAAGCTTCAGGGCACGACGCTCATCTGCCCCTGCCACGGCAGCGAATTCGACGCCACGACCGGCGAGGTGGTGCAGGCGCCGGCCACCGTGCCGCTGAAGGAGCTGTCCGTGGAAGCGAAGGACGGGAAGATCGTCGCGGGCCCGGCCGCCTGAACAGGCCCGCACGGCGGGAAACCGGGCGTCTGAACATTCCTGGGCGACACGGAACCGGGCGTCTGAACGTGCCCATGCGACACGGAACGGGCCTCTGAACGCGCCCGTGCGACACGGAATCGGGCGCCTGGACCGACCCGCAGGGCACGGGCCCGGGAGCGGTCACTCCCAGTCCCACCCGATCCCCACGATCCCCGAGCGGACGCGCGGCTCGACCAGATGCACCGAGCGGTGGCGACCGCTGAAGGTCAGTTCCTGACGGCCGCTGCGCGGAGCCGCTGCCGAGTGCTGGGTGAACCGGTGGCAGCGCACGGGCAACGCCTGCTCGGCGAACCGCACCTGGAGGGCGTACTGCCCGCCCGCGAAGCCGAACCCGCGGACGTACTCGCTGGACGCACCGGCCGTGCCGTCGTCGAAGCCGTAGCGGAACAGGAACGTATCGCCCGCGCGCAGCCGTGTGTCGAAGAGCAGCTCGGCCACGAGCACCCCGGTGTCGTGGTGCCAGCGCACCCGCCCCGTGCGGCAGTTCTCCAGAGCGCGGACCGCCATCCGCTCCGGAGCGCATCCCGGGTCTCCATGGTGAATGGCCACATAGCGGTCCACGCCGTCCTTATGGGCGCGCACTATGTGGTGCGACTCGCGGCCCAGCAGCTCGCGGTGCGCGCCGATGTGTACGCGTTCGTGGTGGCCGATGGTGTGCAGCCCGCCGTCAAGGGGTGACTCCAACTCGGCCAGGAGCCGTTCCAGGACGCCGGAGGCCTCCACCAGGGAGCGGTACGAACGGCCCGCGGGGCGCTGCGGATCGGAGCGCTCGTCGGCCTTGGCGAGCAGCCGGATCAGCGACTCGTCCGGGAGCTGGAGGATCTCCTCCAAGGCGCGCACGGCGCGCAGCGACTCGGGGCGCTGCGGGCGCCGGGCGCCCTGCTGCCAGTAACTCAGGCTGGTCACGCCGACCTTGACCCCGTACCGCGACAGATGGTGCTGTACGCGCTGCAGCGGCAGTCCGCGGGCGGCGATCGCGGCGCGCAGGGCGACATGGAAGGGACCGCCCCGCAGAGCCGTCTCCAATTCCGCCGTGGCGACGTCCGCGTGCTGTGTGCCGTGCCGCATGCAGGGGGGCCTTTCTGTGAATGTTCACTACGGCTGATCAGGCCGTTCGCGCGGGTCGTCGGGGCCGCCAGGTCGGCGCGCGGGGTCCGTTCACACGCGTGTGCCGTCGTTCACGGCCCGAGTTCCCCCGCATTGAAGCGTGTTGACCAAGCCCCGACAACACCTGATGCTCAAACATGCTTCACCGCCGACAGGGTGGCCGTTGGCAGGTGGTGAACATCGCCTCCGGGGACGACGAGACGCGTTACGCGGCGCTGGGCGCCCGTCCGCTGCCGGGCGGCACGGTCTGCAGGGAGCCGCAGCTCGACGCCTGGTCTGCCGAGCGGCACGCGCGTGTGCTGCCGCTCGTCGTGGACGCCCGGCATGGGATCGGCGCCCGCGGCACGACGCTCGCCGCCTACCGTGCGCGCGTGCACAGGGCGTACGCAGACAAGCTCCCCGGCTCCGCGTACGCACGGTCCGGCGAGGCGGCCGAATACGGCGCCGAGTCACCGGGGACCGATCACCCGCGTGACCCGGAGAGTCCAGGCCCCGCCGTCGTCATCGCCTCAAGCGCAGGGGCCCTGACAGGGGCCGGCGACAGCCGGTTTCGGCGCCCTCGTCGCCCGCCCCCGAGCACCTCCCGCACCCTGTGCCGACGCCGCCGCTGACTCCTCCTCCCGGCGCCGGGAGCAGCCGCCCCCTGTTCCGCCCGGCCATGGCGACCAGGGGGAATCCTGGGCAAACTGCGCCTCCAGCAGGAGCCCAACGACCACCGCCGCGCCCGGGCCGTCCTGACGTTCCCGGAGTCGCGCCGACGCGGGACCCGGGGCCTTGTCCACAGGGTCGTCGCGCTGTCAGCCCTCGACAGTAGGGTGTGTGACATGGCCGATCCCTCCAGCTACCGCCCCAAGCCGGGACAGATCCCGGACTCTCCCGGGGTGTACAAATTCCGCGACGAGCACCGCCGGGTGATCTACGTCGGAAAGGCGAAGAGCCTGCGCCAGCGCCTGGCGAGCTACTTCCAGGACCTGGCGAACCTCCACCCGCGCACCCGCACCATGGTCACGACGGCCGCGTCGGTGGAGTGGACGGTCGTGTCCACAGAGGTCGAGGCGCTGCAGCTGGAGTACTCCTGGATCAAGGAGTTCGACCCCCGGTTCAACGTCAAGTACCGCGACGACAAGAGCTATCCCTACCTCGCGGTGACCATGAACGAGGAGTTCCCGCGCGTGCAGGTGATGCGCGGCCACAAGAAGAAGGGCGTGCGCTACTTCGGTCCGTACGGGCACGCGTGGGCGATCCGCGACACCGTGGACCTGCTGCTGCGCGTCTTCCCCGTCCGCACCTGCTCCGCCGGCGTCTTCAAGAACGCGGCCCGCACCGGTCGCCCCTGCCTCCTCGGCTACATCGGCAAGTGCTCCGCACCCTGCGTCGAGCGCGTCTCCGCCGAGGAGCACCGTGAACTGGCCGAGGAGTTCTGCGACTTCATGGCCGGGCGCACGGGGACGTACCTCCGCCGCCTGGAAAAGCAGATGACGGACGCGGCCGAGGAGATGGAGTACGAGCGGGCGGCCCGCCTGCGCGACGACATCGAGGCCCTGAAGAAGGCCATGGAGAAGAACGCGGTCGTGCTCGCCGACGCGACCGACGCCGACCTGATGGCCGTCGCGGAGGACGAGCTCGAAGCGGCCGTGCAGATCTTCCACGTGCGCGGCGGTCGCGTGCGTGGCCAGCGCGGCTGGGTCACGGACAAGGTGGAGGCCGTCACCACCGGTGACCTCGTCGAGCACGCGCTCCAGCAGCTCTACGGGGAGGAGAGGGGCGACTCCGTCCCCAAGGAAGTGCTCGTCCCGGCGCTGCCCGACCCGGTGGAGCCCATCCAGGAGTGGCTCACCGAGCGCCGCGGGTCGAACGTGTCGCTGCGCATCCCGCAGCGCGGCGACAAGAAGGCCCTCATGGAGACTGTGCAGCGCAACGCACTCCAGGCGCTCGCGCTGCACAAGACCAAGCGCGCCTCCGACCTCACCACCCGCTCCCGCGCCCTGGAGGAGATCTCCGAGGCCCTCGACCTGGACAGCGCCCCCCTGCGGATCGAGTGCTACGACATCTCGCACCTCCAGGGCGACGACGTCGTGGCGTCGATGGTCGTCTTCGAGGACGGGCTCCAGCGCAAGAGCGAGTACCGGCGCTTCCAGATCAAGGGCTTCGAGGGCCAGGACGACGTCCGCTCCATGCACGAGGTGATCACCCGCCGCTTCCGGCGCTACCTCGCCGAGAAGGAGAAGACGGGGGAGTGGGCCGACGGCGAGGGTGGGCTCACCGAGGAGGACGGCCGTCCCAAGCGCTTCGCCTACCCCCCGCAGCTCGTCGTGGTCGACGGCGGTCAGCCGCAGGTCGCGGCCGCCAAGAAGGCCCTCGACGAGCTCGGCATCGACGACATCGCCGTATGCGGGCTCGCCAAGCGCCTGGAGGAGGTGTGGCTGCCGGACGACGACGACCCGGTGGTCCTGCCGCGGACCAGCGAGGGCCTCTATCTGCTGCAGCGGGTCCGTGACGAGGCCCACCGCTTCGCGATCACCTACCAGCGCACCAAGCGGGCCAAGCGCTTCAGGTCGAGCCCGCTGGACGACGTACCGGGCCTGGGCGAGACCCGCAAACAGGCGCTGATCAAGCACTTCGGCTCGGTGAAAAAGCTGCGATCCGCGACAATCGACCAGATCTGCGAGGTTCCCGGCATAGGCCGCAAAACGGCCGAGACCATCGCCGTGGCCTTTGCCCAGGCGGCTCCGGCCGCACCCGCCGTGAACACGGCGACTGGAGAGATCATGGAAGACGAGGAGCCCGAAACGACGGCGGGCTCCGCAGAGGAGCCCGTGACCGCGGGCACCTCGGACGAGCGACGGGGGCAGGAGAGATGACCGAGAACGACGCGCGTGAAGAGGAACGCCCGGCGCAGGGCCAGGAAGCACTTCCAGCACACGAAGTGCACAGGGAAACAAGCGAAGATCACCCGGAGCACGAAGCACCCCAGGAAGACGGAGCACAGGTGGGTACGGGTATCGAGACAGCCGGGGTCCCCGACACGGCCATCCCCGAGCTGGTGATCATCTCCGGCATGTCCGGAGCGGGCCGCTCGACAGCCGCCAAGTGTCTGGAGGACCTCGGCTGGTTCGTCGTCGACAACCTGCCGCCTGCCCTGATCCCCACCATGGTGGAGCTCGGCGCCCGCTCCCAGGGCAACGTGGCCAGGATCGCGGTCGTCGTCGACGTACGCGGCCGCCGCTTCTTCGACAACCTCCGCGAGTCCCTCGCCGACCTGGAGTCGAAGCACGTCACCCGGCGGATCGTCTTCCTGGAGTCCTCCGACGAGGCCCTGGTGCGCCGCTTCGAGTCCGTGCGGCGCCCGCACCCCCTCCAGGGCGACGGCCGCATCGTCGACGGCATCGAAGCCGAGCGCGAGCTGCTGCGCGAGCTGCGCGGCGACGCCGACCTGGTGATCGATACGTCGAGCCTGAACGTGCACGAGCTGCGCGCCAAGATGGACGCCCAGTTCGCCGGAGAGGAGGAGCCCGAGCTGCGGGCCACCGTCATGTCCTTCGGCTTCAAGTACGGCCTGCCGGTCGACGCCGACCTGGTCGTGGACATGCGCTTCCTGCCCAACCCGCACTGGGTCCCGGAGCTGCGCCCCTTCACCGGCCTGAACGAGGAGGTCTCGGCGTACGTCTTCAACCAGCCCGGCGCCAAGGAGTTCCTCGACCGCTACGCCGAGCTGCTCCAGCTCATCGCGGCCGGGTACCGGCGTGAGGGCAAGCGCTATGTGACCATCGCGGTCGGCTGCACGGGCGGCAAGCACCGCTCGGTCGCCACCGCCGAGAAGCTCGCCGCCCGTCTCGTCTCCCAGGGCGTGGAGACCGTGGTCGTGCACCGGGACATGGGGCGCGAGTGAGCGGACGTGCTGCACTGCGGCTGAGCAGGCTGCGCCGGATCACCCCCGAGGGACGCGGCGGCAGGCCCGCCGAGGCGCGCGGCGGGAAGCCGCGCCGCCGCGGCGCCCAGCCCAAGGTCGTCGCCCTCGGCGGCGGCATGGGCCTGTCCGCCTCGCTCGCCGCCCTGCGCCGGATCACCGGCGACCTCACCGCCGTCGTCACCGTGGCCGACGACGGCGGCTCCAGCGGGCGCCTGCGCGACGAGCTGGGCGTGCTGCCGCCCGGCGACCTGCGCAAGGCGCTGGCCGCGCTGTGCGGCGACGACGACTGGGGCCAGACCTGGGCCCGCGTCATCCAGCACCGCTTCCAGTCCCAGGGCGACCTGCACGAGCACGCGGTCGGCAATCTGCTGATCGTCGCCCTGTGGGAGCAGCTCGGCGACCATGTCCAGGCCCTGGACCTGGTCGGCAAGCTCCTGGGCGCGCACGGCCGTGTGCTGCCCATGTCCGCCGTACCCCTGGAGCTGCAGGCCCTGGTCAAGGGGCACGACCCGGAGCGGCCCGACGAGGTGGACACGGTGCGCGGGCAGGCCACCGTGGCGCTCACGCCTGGCGAGGTGCAGTCCGTGCACGTCGTGCCGCACGACCCGCCCGCCGTCCCCGAGGCCGTCGAGGCGGTCCTGGACGCCGACTGGGTGGTCCTCGGCCCCGGTTCCTGGTTCTCCTCGGTGATCCCGCACCTGCTCGTCCCCGAGTTGCTCGATGCCCTCATCCAGACGAAGGCGCGCCGGGTACTCTCGCTGAACCTCGCCCCGCAGCCCGGAGAAACCGAAGGCTTCTCCCCGCAGCGTCATTTGGAGGTTTTGGGACGACACGCCCCTAAACTCGCCCTGGACGTGGTGCTGGCCGACGAGGCCGCCGTGCCCGACCGCGACTCACTCACCGACGCCGCCAAGCGGTTCGGCGCCGCGGTCGAGCTGGCGCCGGTGGCCCGGACCGACGGATCTCCGCGGCACGATCCGGAGCTGTTGGCCGCCGCGTACGACCGTATTTTTCGGATGCATGGAAGGATCGGCCCATGGCGATGACGGCAGCGGTGAAGGACGAGATCTCCCGGCTTCCCGTCACCCGGACCTGCTGCAGAAAGGCGGAGGTCTCCGCCATTCTGCGGTTCGCCGGCGGCCTTCACCTGGTGAGCGGCCGGATCGTGATCGAGGCGGAGCTGGACACCGCGATGGCGGCGCGCCGCCTGAAGCGGGACATCCTGGAGATCTTCGGCCACAGCTCCGAACTGATCGTGATGGCGCCCGGCGGACTGCGCCGCGGCTCCCGCTATGTCGTACGCGTCGTCGCGGGCGGCGACCAGCTGGCCCGCCAGACCGGGCTCGTCGACGGCCGCGGCCGCCCGATCCGCGGGCTGCCCCCGCAGGTGGTCTCGGGGGCCACCTGCGACGCCGAGGCGGCCTGGCGCGGGGCCTTCCTGGCTCATGGCTCGCTGACCGAACCCGGTCGCTCCTCCTCCCTTGAGGTCACCTGCCCGGGCCCGGAGGCCGCGCTCGCGCTGGTCGGCGCCGCCCGTCGGCTGTCGATCGCCGCGAAGGCCCGCGAGGTGCGGGGTGTGGACCGTGTGGTCGTACGGGACGGAGACGCGATCGGCGCGCTGCTGACCCGCCTCGGGGCGCACGAGTCGGTGCTGGCCTGGGAGGAGCGGCGGATGCGCCGCGAGGTGCGCGCCACGGCGAACCGTCTCGCCAACTTCGACGACGCCAACCTGCGCCGCTCGGCTCGCGCCGCCGTCGCCGCCGGGGCCCGCGTGCAGCGCGCCCTGGAGATCCTCGCGGACGAGGTGCCGGAGCACCTCGCGGCCGCCGGACGGCTGCGCATGGAGCACAAGCAGGCCTCGCTGGAGGAGCTGGGCGCGCTCGCCGACCCGCCGCTGACCAAGGACGCCGTGGCCGGCCGTATCCGCCGACTGCTCGCGATGGCCGACAAGCGGGCGCAGGACCTCGGCATCCCCGGGACGGAGTCGAACCTCACCGAGGAGATGGCGGACAACCTCGCAGGCTGACATCTGCCGGGCCGTAGCGGCCCGGAGACGCTTAGAGCTCAACACGCCGGTGCCGATGCCCACTTGGGGGAGTCGGCACCGGCGTTTCAACGTCCTTGAGGCGCCCTTGACTTGACCATGAAGTGTCATGAGCCTGGCATCTGTTCGCTGCTGTGGCGGACCAGTGCAAGGGGGGCTCATGAGACGAAGAGCGAGAGCGATCCTCGCTACCGGCGCGCTCCTGCTGGGCGGTGCGGGCATGGCGCCCATCGCCCAGGCGCAGAGCGGCAGTTCACCCAAGCCCGACGCGAACGCCGTGAAGGTGTTCCGCGCCGAGGTCACGAAGCAGCAGATACCCCTGCTGCTCGCGGCCGGCCAGGACGGTCACGAACTCGGCGAACAGGCGCCGGAGAAGGGCACGACCACGGTCGAGGTCTACCTCACCGACCAGCAGGCCAAGAAGCTGGAGAAGCAGGGCGTGGAGCTCACCGAGCACACGCTCTCCGCCAAGGCCGAGGACCGCGTCGAGGACGCGGCCCAGGGCGTGTTCCGCCCGTACAGCGGAAAGGGCAACCTCCAGGAGGAAATCCTCAAGACCGGCCAGGAGCACCCCGACCTGACCAAGGTCGTCTCCATCGGCAAGACCATCAACGGCCAGGACATCCTGGCGCTCAAGCTGACCAAGGGCGCCAAGAGGATCAAGGACGGCGCCAAGCCGTCGGTGCTGTACCTGTCCAACCAGCACGCGCGCGAGTGGATCACGCCCGAGATGACGCGGCGTCTGATGCACTACTACGTGGACAACTACGCGACGAACAAGCGCATCAAGAAGATTGTCGACTCCACCGAGCTGTGGTTCGTCCTGTCGGCCAATCCGGACGGCTACGACTACACGTTCAAGGGCACGGAAACCCGCCAGTGGCGCAAGAACCTGCGGGACGTGAACGGCGATGGCGTCATCACCACCGGCGACGGCGTCGACCTCAACCGCAACTTCGCCTACAAGTGGGGCTACGACGACGAGGGTTCGTCGCCCAATCCCACCAGTCAGACCTACCGCGGCGCGAGCCCCAGTTCCGAGCCCGAGACCAAGGCCCTCGACGCCTTCGAGAAGCGCATCGGCTTCACGTACGGCATCAACTACCACTCCGCCGCCGAACTGCTCCTCTACGGAGTGGGCTGGCAGGTCGCCACGCCGACCCCGGACGACGTGCTCTACAAGGCGCTGGCCGGTACGCCGGAGAACTCCGCGATCCCGGGCTACCACCCACAGGTCTCCTCGGAGCTCTACACCACCAACGGCGAGGCGGACGGCCACGCGGGCAACGTCAACGGCTTGGCGATGTTCACCCCCGAGATGTCGACCTGCCAGACCGCGTCGAACATCGACCCGAACGACGCCTGGAACGCGGCCGACTGCGCCTCGATCTTCACCTTCCCGGACGACGAGAAGCTGATTGAGCAGGAGTTCGAGAAGAACATCCCGTTCGCGCTCTCCGTCGCCGAGACCGCGGGCCACCCCGACCGGCCGTCCTCCTCGGTCGGTCTCGACGCGCCCGACTTCACCCCGGCCACCTTCACGACGTCGTACTCCCGCGGCGCCGACCAGGAGGTCTCCGTAGTCGTACGCAGATTCGTACGCGACAAGGAACTGAAGTACCGGGTCAACGGCGGCCGTACGCAGGACATGGCGCTCAAGGCCTGGGACGGCGGCGAGACCTACGGTGGCACGGACAACCTCTACTTCGACGAGTACCGGGCCAAGGTCCAGGACGGTGACCCGGGCGACAAGGTCGAGGTCTGGTTCACCGGCGAGACCAAGAGTGGAAAGCCCACCTCCAGCACGCACTTCACGTACACGGTGGCCGAACGGCCGCGCGCCGACACGCTCGTGGTCGCAGAGGAGGGCGCGACCGCCACACAGGCGCAGACGTACGTCGACGCGCTGAAGGCCAACGGCAAGAAGGCGCTCGTCTGGGACGTCGCGACCCTGGGCGCACCCGACGCGCTCGGCGTGCTCGACCACTTCAAGACGGTCGTCCACTACACCGGCGCCGTACGGCCGGGCAACGCCACCCAGCTCCAACTGCGCGCCTTCCTCAACGAGGGCGGAAAGCTGATCGAGGCGGGTGAGCAGGCCGGCGGCAACGTCGATCTCGGCGGCGGCACCCTGTCGAACGACTTCAGCCAGTACTACTTGGGCGCCTACTCCCGTACGTCCACTCCGGGGGCCACCGGCTTCGCCGGGTCCGGGAAGCTCACCGGCGCCACCGGAGCGCTCGGCGACGCGCCCGGCAACCCGCTGAACGCGGCGGGCACCTACGGCGTCACCTCGGACACGCTGTCCGCCGCGCAGTACCCGCAGTTCGCGTCGAGCGCGGGAGCCGGACAGTTCGCCGGCACCGTCAACCCGTACGGGCCCTACGCGGGATCCTCCATGGCCGCGGCGGTGCACACCGACGACGCCTACAAGCGCCTCACCCGCACCATCGATCTCACCGGTGTCGGTGCGGCCGACAAGCCGACGCTGCGCACCCAGCTCCTGTGGGACACCGAGCCCGGCTACGACCATGCGGTCCTCGAAGTCCACACGACCGGGGCCGACGACTGGACGACGCTCCCCGAGGCGGGCGGGGCCACCAGCACCGCCGTTCCCGCGGAGTGCGAGGCCGGATTCCTCGTGGGCGAGCACCCCTGGCTCAAGCGGTATCTGACCGTGAGCTCGGCCGGCTGCGCCAACACCGGCACCAGCGGCTCGTGGAACAGCTTCACGGGCGCCTCCACCGGCTGGCAGCAGGTCAACTTCGACCTGAGCGCGTACGCCGGCAAGTCGGTCGAGGTCTCGCTGAGTTACATCACCGACCCGAGCACCGGCGGCCACGGCGTCCTCGCCGACGACGCCTCGCTCGTCGTCGGCGGCACGGCCACCCAGACGGAAGGCTTCGAGGCTTCCCTGGGCGCCTGGAGCGTCCCCGGACCGCCCGCGGGCAGCCCGGCCGTCCTCAAGGACTGGGCGCGTTATGGAGAGCTCTTCAAGACGTACGGAGCGGTCACCACGGAGGACACCGTGCTGCTGGGCTTCGGCCTGGAACACGTCACCGCGGCGGCCGACCGCGCGGCACTCATCGGGAAGGCAGTCACGGCACTGCGGAGCTGACTCTGCGTGACGATCACATGAACATGGAGGGCGGTCCGTACCCCTACTGGTGGGTACGAACCGCCCTGCCGTGTATGGGCCCTCTCGATGTCACTCCGGGCGCCTCAGGGAGGTAGGGTCGTAGGCGGTCGGGGACATCCCATACAACTCGCCGGCATCGAAAGCCGGCGTACCTAACGAGGAGATCGGTTCGTGACGATCCGCGTAGGCATCAACGGCTTTGGCCGCATCGGTCGTAACTACTTCCGCGCGCTGCTGGAGCAGGGTGCAGACATCGAGATCGTGGCTGTCAACGACCTGGGTGACACCGCGACCACCGCTCACCTGCTGAAGTACGACACCATCCTGGGCCGCCTCAAGGCCGAGGTGTCGCACACCGCCGACACGATCACCGTCGACGGCCACACCATCAAGGTTCTGTCCGAGCGCAACCCCGCCGACATCCCGTGGGGCGAGCTGGGCGTCGACATCGTCATCGAGTCGACCGGCATCTTCACGAAGAAGGCCGACGCCGAGAAGCACATCGCCGGCGGCGCCAAGAAGGTCCTCATCTCGGCTCCGGCCAAGGAAGAGGACATCACCATCGTGATGGGCGTCAACCAGGACAAGTACGACCCGGCGAACCACCACGTCATCTCCAACGCCTCCTGCACCACCAACTGTGTGGCGCCGATGGCCAAGGTCCTCGACGAGAACTTCGGCATCGTCAAGGGTCTGATGACGACGGTCCACGCGTACACGAACGACCAGCGCATCCTGGACTTCCCGCACTCGGACCTGCGCCGCGCCCGCGCCGCCGCCGAGAACATCATCCCGACCACGACCGGTGCCGCCAAGGCCACCGCCCTGGTCCTCCCGCAGCTCAAGGGCAAGCTGGACGGCATCGCCATGCGCGTCCCGGTCCCGACCGGTTCGGCCACCGACCTGGTCGTGACGCTGCAGCGTGAGGTCACCAAGGACGAGGTCAACGCCGCGTTCAAGAAGGCCTCCGACGACGGCGACCTCAAGGGCTACCTGTCCTACACCGAGGACCCGATCGTCTCCTCGGACATCGTCGGCGACCCGGCCTCCTGCACCTTCGACTCCTCCCTGACCATGGTCCAGGAGGGCAACTCGGTGAAGATCCTCGGCTGGTACGACAACGAGTGGGGCTACTCCAACCGCCTCGTCGACCTCACGGTCTTCGTCGGCGGCCAGCTCTAAGTCCCAGAGCAGGCACCTCGATGTGAGCACAGGGCCCGGGCAGCGCAACGCCGCGCTGTCCGGGCCCTGAGTCGCGTGCTGATCGATCAGCCCTCTCGGATCAAAAGAGCTTCCTAGGAGTCCACTCATGAAGACGATCGACGAACTTCTCGCCGAAGGCGTGGACGGCAAGCGGGTCTTCGTCCGCGCCGACCTGAACGTGCCGCTGGCCGACGGCCTCATCACCGACGACGGCCGCATCCGCGCCGTCCTGCCCACCGTCAAGGCCCTCGTCGAAGCGGGCGCCAAGGTGGTCGTCGCCTCGCACCTGGGCCGCCCCAAGGGCGCCCCGGACCCGGCCTTCTCCCTGCTGCCCGCCGCCGAGCGCCTCGGTGAACTCCTGGGCGCGCCTGTCGCGTTCGCCCAGGACACGGTCGGCCCCGCCGCCCACGACGCCGTGAACGGCCTGCAGCCCGGCCAGGTCGCGGTCATCGAGAACCTGCGCTTCAACGCCGGCGAGACGTCCAAGGACGACACCGAGCGCGGCGAGTTCGCCGACCGGCTCGCCGCCCTGGCCGATGTCTACGTAGGCGACGGTTTCGGCGCCGTGCACCGCAAGCACGCCTCCGTGTACGACCTTCCGGCGCGCCTGCCGCACTACGCCGGCTACCTCATCGCCACCGAGGTCGGCGTCCTGAAGAAGCTCACCGAGGACGTCAAGCGCCCCTACGTGGTCGCGCTCGGCGGCGCCAAGGTCTCCGACAAGCTCGCCGTCATCGACCAGCTCCTCGGCAAGGCCGACCGTCTGCTCATCGGCGGCGGTATGGCGTACACCTTCCTCAAGGCCAAGGGCTACGAGGTCGGCATCTCCCTCCTCCAGGAGGACCAGATCCCGGCCGTCACCGAGTACATCGCGCGCGCGGAGAAGAACGGCGTCGAGCTGGTCCTTCCCGTCGACGTCCTCGTCTCCACGGAGTTCCCGGACCTGAAGACGAAGGCCCCGGCCAACCCCACCACCGTCGCCGCGGACGCCATCCCGGCCGACCAGGAGGGTCTCGACATCGGTCCTGAGACCCGCAAGCTGTACGCATCGAAGCTCGCCGACGCGGCCACCGTCTTCTGGAACGGTCCGATGGGCGTCTTCGAGCACCCGGACTACGCCGAGGGCACCAAGGCGGTCGCCCAGGCCCTACTCGACTCCCGGGCCTTCACGGTCGTCGGCGGTGGCGACTCCGCCGCGGCCGTCCGCATCCTGGGCTTCGACGAGACGGCATTCGGCCACATCTCGACCGGCGGCGGCGCCTCCCTCGAATACCTCGAGGGCAAGACGCTCCCCGGCCTCGCCGCACTGGAGGACTGACCTTAATGAGCACGCGCACGCCGCTGATGGCGGGCAACTGGAAGATGAACCTCAACCACCTCGAGGCCATCGCCCACGTCCAGAAGCTCGCCTTCGCCCTGGCCGACAAGGACTACGAGGCCTGTGAGGTCGCCGTCCTGCCGCCCTTCACCGACCTGCGCTCCGTGCAGACCCTGGTCGACGGCGACAAGCTCAAGATCAAGTACGGCGCCCAGGACGTCTCGGCGCACGACTCCGGCGCCTACACCGGCGAGATCTCCGGCCCGATGCTGGCCAAGCTCAAGTGCACGTACGTCGCGATCGGGCACTCCGAGCGCCGGCAGTACCACAACGAGACCGACGAGATCATCAACGCCAAGGTCAAGGCCGCCTACAAGCACGGCCTGACTCCGATCCTGTGCGTCGGCGAGGAGCTGGAGGTCCGCGATGCGGGCAACCACGTCGCGCACACGCTCGCGCAGGTCGAGGGCGGTCTCAAGGACCTCCCGGCCGAGCAGGCCGAGTCGATCGTGATCGCGTACGAGCCCGTCTGGGCCATCGGCACCGGCAAGGTCTGCGGCTCCGACGACGCCCAGGAGGTCTGCGCGGCGATCCGCGGCAAGCTCGCCGAGCTGTACACGCAGGAGCTGGCCGACCAGGTCCGCATCCAGTACGGCGGCTCGGTGAAGGCCGGGAACGTCGCCGAGATCATGGCGAAGCCCGACATCGACGGCGCGCTGGTCGGCGGTGCCTCGCTGGACGCCGACGAGTTCGTCAAGATCGTCCGGTTCCGCGACCAGTGAGCCGAGCCGTGAGCCGAAGGGGCTTGAGCGTCCCGGAGGCGAACCGGCAAGCCGCGAGTATGCGCTAGCGGCGATCCGTCGTACCCTTGCGGGGGTCTGGTGCGTTTCCATGTGCGGCTTCGCCGCGGTGGCCACCGGGCCCCCGTCGTCCATCCAGTTCCGAGGAAGTTGGTTCAGCCGTGGTTTTGGGGTTCTCGATCGCCCTGATCGTCTTCAGCGGGCTGCTGATGCTGCTGGTGCTGATGCACAAGGGGAAGGGCGGCGGCCTCTCCGACATGTTCGGTGGCGGCATGCAGTCGTCCGTCGGCGGCTCCTCGGTCGCCGAGCGCAACCTCGACCGCATCACCGTGGTGATCGGTTTGCTCTGGTTCGCGTGCATTATCGTGCTCGGCATCCTGATGAAGGTCAACAACTGATCACCGGCTGACATCGGTACGGCAGCACAACTGCACATTACGCAAGCACATTCCGCACGTAAGGCCCCATGTCCGGTACGCGCCCTCAGGCGCGGCCTATCATGGGGCTTGCGTCTAGGGGTGGGGATGTAACTCCAATCACTGGACGCGCGTTGGGCCTTACGTAGACTGAGGCGCTCGCAGCGAAGCGTCACGCCGACTCGCTTCGCGGCACCATCACGCAGGGAGTTACGACCGTGGCAAGTGGCAACGCGATCCGAGGAAGCCGGGTCGGGGCGGGGCCGATGGGCGAGGCCGAGCGCGGCGAGTCCGCACCCCGGCTGCGCATCTCCTTCTGGTGCTCCAACGGGCACGAGACGCAGCCCAGCTTCGCCAGCGACGCGCAGGTTCCCGAGACCTGGGACTGCCCGCGCTGCGGCTTCCCCGCCGGACAGGACCGGGACAACCCGCCGGACCCGCCGCGCACCGAGCCGTACAAGACGCACCTCGCGTATGTGCGGGAGCGGCGCAGCGACGCGGACGGCGAGGCGATCCTCGCCGAGGCGCTCGCCAAACTGCGGGGCGAAATCTAGGAGTTGAGAAACCGGCCGGGCACCTGCGGGCGCCTGGCCGGAGCTGTTTCGTACCGTGCGTATTGGTGAGCGTGCTCTGCGCCGGGGCCGTTCGTACCGTGCGTATTGCTGAGCGTGCTCTGCGCCGGGGCCGTTCGTACGGTGCGAATTGCTGTGTGTCCTGCTCCGGGCCCGTGCGTACCGTGCGATTTGCTCAGCGTGCCCTGCTCCGGGGCCGATTGTCAGTGGTGCCCTCTACGGTTTGTGAATCGGCGGACCGTGAGGGGGAATTGTGGCGGCGACGGGGCTGGTGGGCGTACGGGCGCCCGTGTGGCGTGGGGGATTCGGGCGGCTGTGGAGTGCCGCCGTGCTCTCCAGCTTCGGCGACGCGCTGCGTACGGCCGCGCTGCCCCTGCTGGCCGCGTCGCTCACCGACAGCCCGCTGCTCATCGCGTCCGTCACGGCCTGTGGCTATCTTCCGTGGATCGCCTTCGGGCTGCTGGGCGGTGCCGTCGCCGACCGGGTGGACCAGCGGCGCGCCATGTGGACCGTGGACGCGGTCCGGGCGCTGATCATGGCGGGTTTCGCCGCGGCCGTGGCCCTCGGACACGCCTCGATCGCCCTACTGATCGCGCTGGCCTCCACGCTGACCACGCTCCAGACGCTGTTCGACAACGCCTCGACGGCCCTGCTGCCCGTCCTGGTGGAGCGGGAGGCGCTCGGCAGCGCGAACGCTCGGCTGATGACCGGACAGCGCGTCGCGGGCGGCCTGCTGGCCGGGCCCGTCGTGCCCCTCCTGATCGCCGCGGGAGCCGCCGTGCCCTTCGCGGCGGATGCGGTGACCTTCCTGGTGGGCGCCGCGCTGGTCGCCTCGCTGCGGACGACCGCGCCCGAGCGCGCACCGAGACCGGCCGGCAGCACCCTGCGCGCCGAGATCGCGGCCGGACTGCGCGCCCTGTGGCAGGACAGGGCCCTGCGCGGGCTGTGCGCCGCCACGGCGCTGTGCAACATCGGCATGGGCGCCCTCATCGCCACGCTGGTGCTCCTGGTGACGGGCTGGCTGGACGCGGGCACCGTGGGGTACGCGGCGGCGATGACCGCCTACACGGTCGGGAGCCTGATCGGCGGAGTGGCCAACCGTCGGCTCGTGGCCCGCCTCGGCCGGATACGCGGCGTGCTGCTCGCCGGTACGGCGCAGATCGGCGCGCTCGTCGTGATGGGCACGGTGCGCAGCCCGATCGCGCTGGTGGTGAGCCTGGCCGTCTTCGGGCTCATGGGCATGGTGTGGAACGTCAACACGATGACCCTGATGCAGCAACGCAGCCCCGCCGACATGCTGGGCCGCATCAGCTCGGCCTTCCGGACCCTGGCCGTCGCCGGGGCGCCCCTCGGTGCCCTGTTGGGCGGGGCCGTGGCCACGGCCTGGGGGCTGAACACGCCGGCGCTGCTCGCGGCCGCGTTCTTCGTCCTGTCCGTCACCTCGCTGATACCCGCGGTCAAGCCGGACGTATCTGTTGTTGAGCCGGACGACGGCGCCACGACAGCTCACGTCAAGCCCTGATCAATTAGGTTGGGACCGGCAGCGGGGCAAGGTACGCAGCAGCACACGCAGGAAAGAGGCGGAAGTCCGAGATGAACGCAGAACGCCGTACCAGGCTCAACCAGACGCCCGAGTGGACCGCTCTGGCCAAGCACCGCGAGGAGCTCGGGGACACCCATCTGCGGGACCTGTTCGCGGCCGATCCCGGGCGCGGCTCCGGCTACACCCTCCAGGTCGGCGATCTGCACGTCGACTACTCCAAGCACCTGGTCACCGACGAGACGCTGCGGCTGCTGCGCGAGCTGGCCGCGGCGACCGACGTCTTCGGGCTGCGGGACGCCATGTTCCGCGGCGAGAAGATCAACGTCACCGAGGACCGCGCGGTGCTGCACACCGCCCTGCGCGCCCCGCGGGACGCAGTCATCGAGGTCGACGGCGAGAACGTCGTGCCTGGGGTGCACGCGGTGCTCGACAAGATGGCCGACTTCGCCGAGCGCATCCGCTCCGGCGCGTGGACCGGCCACACCGGCAAGCGCATCAAGAACGTCGTCAACGTCGGCATCGGCGGCTCCGACCTCGGCCCGGCGATGGCGTACGAGGTGCTGCGCTCCTTCACCGACCGCGATCTGACGGTCCGCTTCGTGTCCAACGTGGACGGTGCCGACCTGCACGAGGCCGTGCGGGACCTGGACGCGGCCGAGACGCTGTTCATCATCGCGTCGAAGACGTTCACCACGATCGAGACGATCACCAACGCCACCTCCGCGCGCGACTGGCTGCTGACCGAGCTGAAGGCTGGTCAGGAGGCCGTCGCCAAGCACTTCGTGGCGCTGTCGACGAACGCCGAGAAGGTGGCGGACTTCGGCATCGACACGGCCAACATGTTCGAGTTCTGGGACTGGGTCGGCGGGCGCTACTCGTACGACTCCGCGATCGGTCTCTCCTTGATGATCGCCATCGGTCCGGACCGCTTCCGGGAGATGCTCAACGGGTTCCTTCTCGTCGACGAGCACTTCCGCACGGCTCCCGCCGAGGCCAACGTGCCGCTGCTGCTCGGCCTGTTGGGCGTCTGGTACGGCAACTTCTTCGATGCCCAGTCGCACGCGGTCCTGCCCTACTCGCACTACCTGTCCAAGTTCACGGCGTACTTGCAGCAGCTGGACATGGAGTCCAACGGCAAGTACGTGGACCGCGACGGGCGCGAGGTGGAGTGGCAGACCGGGCCGGTCGTGTGGGGCACGCCGGGCACCAACGGGCAGCACGCGTACTACCAACTCATCCACCAGGGTACGAAGTTGATCCCGGCCGACTTCATCGGCTTCGCCGAGCCGGTCACCGATCTGCTGCCCGGTCTGGTCCCCCAGCACGACCTGCTGATGGCGAACTTCTTCGCGCAGACGCAGGCCCTCGCCTTCGGCAAGTCGCCGGACGAGGTGCGGTCCGAGGGGGTGCCCGAGGAGCTGGTGCCGCACAAGACGTTCAAGGGCAACCACCCGACGACCACGATCCTCGCGCGTGAGCTGACCCCGTCGGTGCTGGGCCAGTTGATCGCCCTCTACGAGCACAAGGTGTTCGTCCAGGGCGCGATCTGGAACATCGACTCCTTCGACCAGTGGGGCGTCGAGCTCGGCAAGGTGCTCGCCAAGCGCGTCGAGCCGGCCCTGACCGAGGGGGCGGAGGTATCGGGTCTGGACGAGTCGACGAAGGCGCTGGTCGCCAAGTACCGGGAGCTGCGCGGCCGGTAGGAGGGCCGCGCGCACGGGAAGGCCGCATACGGGGAAGCGGGCGGCGGGAGTCCGTCCGCTTCCCGTAGACTCCGCGGCGATCGTGGTGCCGAGGGCTCGGGGGAGCGGAAGTTGGCTGGTTCGCAAGGAAGATGGCTGAGCGGCACCCTGACGGTGAGGTCGTTTCTGCAGCCCAAGGCCGTGGCGCAGGCGGTGTTCCACCCAGCGTGGATTCCGGCGTCGGTCGATCCATCAGTGGAACGGCTCAAGCGCGTGCGTGTCATTGCCGGGGCGGTCGCGGCGTTCGGCGTGTACACCTTCGTGCAGGGCAAGTTCGACTTCACGGAGGTCCTGGAGAACATGCTGACGGCAGCCGCCGTCCTGCTGTTCATCACGCCCCTGACGGTGGGGGTGATGCTTTTCGTCTGGCGGCGCACCGGGAGGATCCGCCAGCTGCGCGTGCCCCTCTTCAACTCGCTCAAGCTGCTGCTGCTCTTCATCGGCATGGTCGTTGCGACGGTGTTCTTGTGGCAGCTGTCGACCTCGCTCGGGGGCATCATGCTCGCGGTGCTCGGTCTGGCGGCGCTCTGGCTGACCGGATTCCTGGCCTACGGAGCGGTGCAGTTGTCCGGGAACTTCTTCGGCTCCGCCGCCGTGCACCGCTGTCTGCCGCCGCTGCTCGCCATGGTGACGGCATGGCTGATGGCCATTCCCGACCTGGTCACCGGTGACCTGCATGGGCTCAGCTTCACGATGGGCATCGTCTTCATCCTGGGCGCGCCGGTGACGGTCACGGCGATCGCCTTCCTGGAGATGAACCGGCTCCGCCGCCGGTACGGGATACGGCTGGGCGCGCACCCCGCCACGCTGCCGCCGCTTCCCACAACGCCGGCGTACGCGCCGAACGCGGGGTTCGTGCCTCCGCCGGGCCAGCCGTACGCGCCGCCGGGCCAGCCGTACGCGCCGCCGGGCCAGCCGTACGCACCAGGCAACGGCAACCCGTACGCCCCTGGAAACGGCGCCCCGTACACGCAGTGGCCGCAGAACCCGTACAACCGGCAGAACCCGTACGGGCCCTGAGCGAGCTCAGGCCACCGCGCTCAGGGTGTCCGCGAGCCGTCGTCGGGCCGAGCGGGCCGCGGGGAGCGCGGCGAGGGCGGCGGCGCCCAGCACAGCGGCCGTACCGAACAGCAGCAACAGGAGGAGGGACGGCCCCCGGGCGATACCGGCGCCGATCCCGCTCGACTTTCCCTGGACGTCGATCAGCCAGTGTGCGAGGGGCAGCCCCAGTGCCGTACCGGCGAGGACGGCGGCCAGGGTCGTGCAGGCGGTGGCCGTGACGGTGACCGCCGTGATCTGCCGTGGGGACAGCCCGATGGCCTTGAGCGCCAGCAGATCCCGCTCGCCCTCGCGCACGGTGCCGCCGATCGCGGTCAGCAGCTCGATGAGCCCGATGAGGGCGAGTACGGCGATCAGCCCGACGACGACGCCGCGCAGCGGCGAGAGGCCGTCGGCCGGGTTGGTCACGGCGTGCACGTCCAGGTGTCCGTGCCCGGCCGTGGTCAGCTGGGCGCCGACCATGCCCGGGTCGGCGCCGGGGCGCAGCTGGAGCTGGTAGAGGGTCGGGCGGAGCTCCGGGTCGTTCTCGCGGAGGGTGTCGAGCGAGGTGGAAATGACGCGGCCGCTGTTCTCCGGCTCGATGCTGCGGCCGACGATGTGCAGGATCTGCGGGCGCGCGCCGACGGTCATCCGTACCCAGTCGCCGACGCGCACGTCCAGCAGATCGAGCAGCCCCTGCCCGGCCACCGCCTCGTCGGGCCCGCGGGCCGGGCGGCCCTCGGCCAGCGTGAACGGGTACGGGTCATCGCGTGTGCCGAGCCCGCGCAGCGCGATCGTGGCCGTCTGGCCCGGGACCAGAGCGGCCACCTCGGCGCCTGGGTGCACGGCGGTGATCTGCGGGTTCCGGGCGAGCAGGGCGCGGGCGGCCGGATCGCTCAGGCTGTCGTCCGCGCGTGCCGTGAGAGCGGCCGCCAGGCCGATCTGCTCGGGCTTGTTGTGGAAGCGGTCGATGGTGGTCCAGGCGCTCAGCGCCACCACGATCAACAGCAGTGGCAGGGCGAGCCGGGCGACCGTCGCCAGCGAGCGCGGCCGCCGCGGGAACGCCTGGTGCCAGCCCAGTACGAGCGCCGGAGGCAGTCGCAGTCCCAGCGCCCGGCGTGCCACGCCCGACAGGCGTCCGGCCGGCGGAGCCGCGGCCCGCAGCACCGGCACGGGAGGCACCCGGCCTGCCCGCCACGCCGCGATTCCGGTCGTCGCGCCGATGAAGAGCACCGCGGCCACCGGTACCGCGAACAGTGCCGCCGTGTGCCCGGGCAGCCCCTGCCATACGCCCACGGCGTCTCCGAGGCGGCCTGGGATCCGGCTCCCCAGCGCCTGGGCGAGCGCCGCGGCCGCCAGGGCGCCCAGCGACGCGAACGCCACATGCTGGATCAGGAAGATGCGCACCACCTGGCCGGGCGTGAACCCGATCGCCTTCAGTACCGAGATGTCGCGCAGGTGGCCGCGGATACGGGTGCCGATCGCGCCGTGCACGGCGAGCGCGGCGGCGAGAAGTGCGCCGAGGCCGAACAGGCCCAGCACCTGCCCCAGCAGCCGGTCGTCGCCCTGGGCCTCGGCGCGGGCCTGCTGCCAGTTCGATACCTGGGTGACCGCGCCGGAGCCGAGTGCCGTCACCGCGCGCTGGACCGCGTAGTCCGTGTCGTCGGGATCTCTCAGACGCAGGCCGATGACCTGGCCGGTGCGTCCGTCGGCGCTCTGCACCGCGGACGGCAGCGCCCAGACGAGCCCCGACCGCTCGCCGGGGCTGTAGCGGGGCTCGGCGCTGTCGGCCACGCCCAGGACGGTCAGGGTGCGCGTGCTGCCGGGCACGGTGAGGGTGTCCCCGGGCTCAGCCCACAGCGCCTGGGCGAGGCTGTCCTCCAGAACGACTCCGTCGGGTCGCGCGGGGTCGAGCCAGTGACCGGAGGCGAGCAGCGGCTTACCGGTGGCGGGCGGCTCGACGGCGCCGCGCAGCTCGACCGAGGCGCGGGTGCCGCGCGACTCGACGGTGGCGGAGGCGGTGCGGTACGGGCCCGCCACGGACTCGACACCGTCCAGCTTCGCGAGCCGCCCGGCGTCGGCGGACGCGCCGGTGTGGATCCACACATGGGCGCCGTGCGACTGCGTGAAGACACGCTGCCAGGGGTTCGTCGCATAGCCGAAGAGCGCGGCGGCCAGCAGCAGCGAGGCGACGATCCCCGCGGTGGCGAGCACGATGAACAGTGCCTCGCCCCGATGCGTCCGCAGATCGGCATGCGCCCAGCGCAGAGTGGCCCGCACGCCGGATCAGCCCCTCGGCTCGCGCACGACGAGACCGCTCTCCGGCACGCGCGCGACGGGACCGCTCTCTGACACACGCGCGACGGGACCGCCCTCCGGTTCGCGTATGGCGGGACAGCGGGCAGGGTGGCGCAGGACGGGAGCGTTCTGCGAACCATGTACAGCGGCGGGACCGCCCTCCGGTTCGCGCACGACGGGACAGCGGGCAGAGGCGCGTAGGACGGGAGCGTTCTGCGAACCATGTACGGCTGGACCGCTCTCCGGCACGCGCACGACTGGACAGCGGGCGGGTTCGAGTACGGCGGGAGCGGTCTTCGAGCCACGTACGGCGGCACAGCGGGCAGGCTCGCGTACGACGCGAGCGTTTTTCGCACCGCGTACGACCGGACGGCCGGCAGCCACGCGTACGACGGAACAGTTCTTGGACTCGCCCACGCCGCTCAGTCCCTCAGTTCCAGCACGCCGGATATCCCGGCGGTGCGCGACGGGGTGCCGTCGAGTTCCGCGTCGTCGGCGATGCGGCCGTCGAAGAAGCTGATCACGCGGTCCGCGGCGCTGGCGAGCCGTGCGTCATGGGTGACCAGCAGGATGGTCTGACCGCGCTGGTGGAAGCGGGTCAGCAGCCGCATCACCTCGCGGGTGCCCTTGCTGTCCAGGCTGCCCGCGGGCTCGTCGGCCAGCAGCAGGGACGGCTGGTTGACCAGTGCCCGGGCCAGGGCGACGCGCTGCTGTTCGCCGCCGGACAGCTCACCCGGCATGCTGCGCCCCTTGCCCTCCAGGCCCAGCTCGGACAGCAGCCGCTCGCGTTCGGCGCGCGCCTGCTTGGGGGAGACCCCGGCGAGCAGGGCGGGCAGCTCCACGTTGTCGGCGACCGACAGATTGGAGACCAGGTTGAAGAACTGGAAGACGATGCCGATGCGCCGTCGGCGCTCCACCGCCCAGCGCGCCTCGCTGTACGCGTCCGTGCACTCGCCGTCCAGCCAGACGCTGCCGGAGTCGGGCCGCTGGAGCCCGCCGAGGAGGTGCAGCAACGTCGACTTGCCGGCGCCGGACGGGCCGGTGACGGCCACGAACTCGCCTTGGCGCACGGAGAGGTCCACCCCGCGCACGGCACGCGCCGGGGCGCCCTCGCCGTAGTGGGTCTTGACCAGACCCTCGGCGCGCAGCAAGGGAGCCGGACCCTCGGTACGCGGCAAAGGAGCGGTGTGGCTCACTCCAGCTCCTCCAGTTCCTCCTGGCAGCGCTCCAGCCAGTCGAGATCGGCCTGCAGATGCAGCATGGCGCCCTCGATCAGCAGATGGGAGATGCGGTTGTCCCGGTTCTCGGCCGCGGCGAGCTTCGACAGGTTGCGCATGGTGTTCAGATACTGGCGCCGCTGTTTGTTGATCAGGGCGATCTGGTCGGCCAGGCCGGTCGTCCGGGCGAGCGCGAGTTTCATGAAGAACTCGTCCCGCACCCGCGGCTCGTCCGCCGTCTCCTGGTACCAGTCGCGCAGCGCCTCGCGCCCGGCGTCAGTGAGGTGGTAGATCTTCTTGTTGGGCCGGCTCGACTGCTCGACTTCCTCGCCCTCGATCAGTCCCGACTTCTCGAGGCGGCCGAGCGTGACATAGATCTGGCCGACGTTGGGCTGAGGGTACGCGGAGCCCAGCAGTTGCTCAAGGTCCTGCTTGAGCTCGTACCCGTGGGCCGGGCCACGCGCCAGCAGGGCCAGGAGGGGCAGCCGCACCCGTGCTCTCCTCCTCGCATACTTGTCCTGTGCCGCAGACCGATGTCAGCCCGTTACCGGGCCGTCGTGGCCGAGGGCCAATGTGTCGCAGGCCCTAGTATCGCCCATACCTAACAGGTATACATGGCGTCTGACGCCGGGCGAAGGTGCCCGACGCCGGTGTACAGGGAGGAACCTATGCGGTGGATACGTGCCGCCGGTAGGGGCCTCCTGGTCGCGGCGGTGATCCTGACCGGTTACGTCGCCTCCGGCACCCCCGCCGACGGGGCGCGCGAGCCCGGTCGCGGCCCGCTCACCCTGGCGACCGCGGGTGACCTCACCGGCTATCTGGGACCGCTGCTCGAAGGGTGGAACCGCACCCACCCCGGGGAGAAGGTCACCCTCGTCGAGCTTCCGGACTCCGCCGACGAGACGCACGCGCAGATGACGACCGACCTGCGCGGCGGCGACAGAAGCCGCTTCGACGTCCTCAACATCGACGTCGCCTGGACCTCGGAGTTCGCCGCAGCGGGCTGGATCTCCCCGCTGGACCGCGACCGCTTCCCGCTCGACAGCTTCCTGCCGCCGGTCGTGGACACGGCGACGTACGACGGAAGGCTGTACGCGGTCCCGTACGTCACCAACGCGGGGCTCCTGCTGTACCGCAAGGACGTCCTCGACAAGGAGGGCGTCGCGCCGCCGCGGAACTGGGCCGAGCTGGAGAGGCAGGCGAGAACCATCGCCCCGAAGTACGGACTCGACGGCTACGCGGGCCAGTTCCTGCCCTACGAGGGACTCACCGTGAACGCGGCGGAGGCGGTCTACTCGGCGGGCGGCACGATTCTCGGCGACGAGGGCGAGCGCGTCACCGTGAACTCCGAGGCGGCGCGCGAGGGCATCGGATTCCTCGCCCGCGGGGTGCGCGACGGCTGGATCCCGAAGAAGGCGCTGACGTACAAGGAAGAGGAGTCCAAACAGGCCTTCCAGGATGGCCACCTCCTCTTTCTGCGCAACTGGCCCTACGCGTACGTCGGCGCGTCCGGCAAGGGTTCGGCGGTCGCCGGGAAGATCGGCGCCGTACCCCTGCCCGGACCCGACGGACCGGGCACGAGCGTGCTCGGCGGCTCCAACCTCGCCGTCAACACGCATGCGCGGCACCCCGATTCGGCCGCGCGCCTGATCGCGTACCTCACCACCGAGCGGGCGCAGCGGCAGGTGCTCACCAAGGGCGCGCTGCCGCCCGTACGGGCCGCGCTCTACCAGGACCCGGAGCTGATCCGGGAGTTCCCCTATCTGCCGACGCTGCGTGCCGGCGTCCTCGCGGCCGCTCCGCGCCCCAAGAGCCCGCGATACGACCAGGTCAGCCTGGCGGTGCAGGCCGTTGTGCACGATGCGATGACGGGGCACGAGACGCCTTCCGCGGCGGTGCGTCGGCTGGCGCGCGAGCTGGCGGCCATCTCCCGCCGATAGCCCTCGGCGGCATCTCTCTACTTACATGTTAGGTAACGGGAGCATCCCATCTCCGGGTTTTGTGCCCGAAAAGTCCCCATATAACTCCCCAACTTCCCAGCTACTGCTGCCTACTCGTTGACACGCGTGCGACACGCCTACTTAACATGCATGCATAACCGTAGGCACGCACAGACAGGTCAACGGGTGACCCTCAACACGCACCGCTGGTGGCGCGACGCAGTGATCTACCAGGTGTACGTCCGCAGCTTCCTGGACAGCACCGGGGACGGCATCGGCGATCTCGCCGGAGTCAGGGCGGGCATGCCGTACCTCAAGAAGCTCGGGGTCGACGGCATCTGGCTCAGCCCCTTCTACCCCTCGCCGCAGCACGACCACGGCTACGACGTCGCCGACTACTGCGACGTGGACCCGCTCTTCGGGGACCTCGCCGAGTTCGACCTGCTGATGACCGACGCCCGCCGCCTCGGCATCAAGGTGCTGCTGGACATCGTTCCCAACCACTGCTCCAGCGAGCACCCGTGGTTCCGCGCCGCGCTCGCGGCGGAGCCGGGCAGCGCGGCCCGCGCCCGCTTCCACTTCGCCGACGGACGCGGCCCGGCCGGCGCCGAGCCGCCCAACAACTGGCACGCCATGTTCGGCGGACCCGCCTGGTCCCGCGTCACCGAGGCCGATGGCCGCCCCGGCCAGTGGTACCTGCACATGTTCACGTCCGAGCAGCCCGACCTGAACTGGCGCAACCCCGAGGTCGGCGCCCACTTCGACGAGGTGCTGCGGTTCTGGCTCGACCGGGGCGTCGACGGCTTCCGCATCGACGTGGCCGCCGGTCTCTTCAAGCACCCCGACCTGCCGGACTCGCCGGACCCCGAGGCCGACGCCCGCACCCGCGACTCGGTCAACCCGCTCGCCTGGAACCGGCCCGAGGTGCACGACGTATGGCGCCACTGGCGGTCCGTCTGCGAGGAGTACACCGAGCGCGACGGCCGCGACCGGCTGCTGGTCGGTGAGGTCTCGGTGCCGACGGCCCGCGAACACGCCCAGTACGTACGGCCCGACGAGCTCCACCAGGCCTTCTTCTTCGACCTGCTCAGCGCACCCTGGGACGCCGACGCCTTCCGCAAGGTCATCTCCGAGGCCATGCAGGACATAGCCGGCACCGGATCGACGGTCACCTGGGTCCTCAACAACCACGACCAGGTCCGCACCGTCACCCGGTACGGCGAGCTGGGCACCGAGGGCAGCGGCCTCGGCGCCGCCCGCGCCCGCGCCGCCGCGCTGCTGATGCTGGCGCTGCCCGGAGCCGCGTACATCTACCAGGGCGAGGAGCTCGGGCTGCCCGAGGTCGTCGACCTGCCCGACGACGTGCTGACGGATCCGATCTTCCGCCGCACGGGAAGCCGCGCCCGTATCCGGGACGGCTGCCGGGTGCCGCTGCCGTGGTCCGGGCACGCCTCGCCGTTCGGCTTCACCTCCGGCGCCGAGAGCGCCAAGCCGTGGCTGCCGCAGCCGGCCTACTTCGCCGAGTACGCCACCGACCGCGCGCTCGCGGACACCCGCTCCTTCTGGCACCTGTACCGCGACGGGCTCCAACTGCGCGGCCAGCTCCCGCAGTTGGGCGAGGGCGCACTGCGCTGGCTGGAAGCGCCGCCCGGCGTCCTCGCCTTCGTCCGCGGTGACGGCCTGGTGTGCGCCGTCAACTTCGGTACGGCCCCGACGCCCGCGCCGGTCTCCGGCACCCCGCTGCTGTCCAGCGGCCCCTGCCCGGCCGGCGTCCTGCCCGGCTCGACGGCCGCCTGGTGGATCAGCGACTCCACGAACCCCTGACCCTCACCTCCCCTGACCCTCACCTCCCTCTCATTTCACGTCAATTCCCCTGCCCTGAAAGGGACATCAACGATGATGCGACGACGTACGACCCTGCTCACCAGCTGCACGGCCCTCGCCCTGGCCCTCGGCGCGACCGCCTGCGGAGGCGGGCCCGTCTCCGCAGGCGGCGGCGGAAAGTCGCTCAGCGGCCAGACGATCACCGTGGCCGGTGTCTGGTCCGGCAGCGAGCAGAAGAACTTCCAGAAGGTCCTGGACGCCTTCACCGAGAAGACCGGCGCCAAGACCCAGTTCGTCTCCACCGGCGACAACGTCTCCACCGTCGTCGGCAGCAAGATCGAGGGCGGCAACGCCCCCGACGTGGTGATGGTCCCGCAGGTCGGCGTCCTCCAGCAGTTCGCCGAGAAGGGCTGGCTCAAGCCCCTCTCCAAGACCACCGAACAGTCCGTCGACACCAACTACGCGAGCGTCTGGAAGAAGTACGGCAGCGTCGACGACAACTTCTACGGCCTGTACTTCAAGGCCGCCCACAAGTCGACCGTCTGGTACAGCCCCGACGCCCTCGACCAGGCGGGCGTCAAGCCGCCGACGACGTACGACGCGATGCTCAAGGCCGGGCACACCGTCTCCGACTCGGGCCTCGCCGCGTTCTCCGTCGCCGGACAGGACGGCTGGACGCTCACCGACTGGTTCGAGAACATCTACCTCTCCCAGGCAGGGCCCGAGAAGTACGACGCCCTGGCCGCCCACAAGCTCAAGTGGACCGACCCCACCGTGGTGAAGGCCCTCACCACCCTCGGCAAGCTCTTCAAGGACAAGCAGCTGATAGCGGGCGGCCAGAAGGAGGCCCTGAACACCGACTTCCCCGGCTCCGTCGAGAAGGTCTTCGGGCCGGAGCCCAAGGCGGGCATGGTCTACGAGGGCGACTTCGTCGCCGGGGTCGCCAAGGACCAGTTCGGCAAGAAGATTGGCCAGGACGCGAACTTCTTCCCCTTCCCCGCGGTCGACGGCGGCAAGGCGCCCGTGGTCAGCGGCGGTGACGCGGCCGTGGTCCTCAAGGACGGCAAGAACCAGAAGGCTGCCATGAAGTTCCTGGAGTACCTGGCGACCCCGGAGGCGTCCGCCGTCTGGGCCAAGGCGGGCGGTTTCCTCTCCCCGAACAAGAAGCTCGACCTCGCCTCCTACGGCGACGACATCACCCGCGAGACCGCCAAGTCCCTGATCGCGGCCGGGGATTCGGTCCGCTTCGACATGTCCGACCAGGCTCCGGCCGCGTTCGGCGGCACCAAGGGCGCGGGCGAGTGGAAGCTCCTCCAGGACTTCCTGCGCGACCCGTCGAACCCGAAGGCAACGGCTGCCGAGCTGGAGAAGGCCGCGGCCAAGGCGTACCAGGGCTGATCGTCGTGACCGCCACCCTCGTGAAAGAGGCGAGTCCTCCGGCCGTCACTCTGGCCGACCGCCGACGGCGCGCCAGACGCCGCGGCCGGATCATCGCCCTCGCCTTCGTCCTTCCCGCCCTGCTCCTGCTCGGCGCGCTCGTGGTCTACCCCGTGATCTTCTCCGTGGGGCGCAGCTTCTTCGACGCCTCCGGCACCCGGTTCGTGGGCGGCGGCAACTACACCGAGATGTTCCGCGACCCGGCCACGCTCAAGGCCGTGCGCAACAGCGCCATCTGGGTCGTCGTCGCGCCGACGCTGCTCACCGGGCTCGGTCTCGTGCTCGCCGTACTGGTCGAGAAGATCCGCTGGGCCACCGCGTTCAAGCTGCTGCTGTTCATGCCGATGGCGGTCTCCTTCCTGGCCGCCGGCATCATCTTCCGGCTCGCCTACGACGAGGACCCCGACAAGGGTGTCCTGAACGCCGCCGTGGTCGGTGTCCACGACGCGTTCAAGGGAACCTCCTCCTACCCGACCGCCCGCGCCCGCGACGGCCAGGGCCTCACGAAGGGCGCCGACGGCTCGTACCGTACGACGGCCTCCGTGTCGCCCGGCCACGCGGTCGGCCTCGGCGTCGTCGGCGTACTCCCCAAGGACCTGCCCGACGACGCGCGGCCCGCGTACTCCGCGGCCGGGCGGAAGGCCGACCCCGACGAACTGCGCGGTGTCGTCTACCTGGACTTCACGCCCGGTGGGGGAGGGAAGCCGGGCAAGGTCGACCGGGGGGAGAGCGGACTGCCGGAGATGAAGGTCGAGGCGGTGCGCGACGGGAAGACGGTCGCGAGCACGACCACCGCGGCCGACGGCTCGTTCCGCTTCGGGGACCTGGGCTCCGGCGCGTACAGCGTGCGGCTGCCCGCGTCGAATTTCACCCCGCCGTACGAGGGTGTGTCCTGGCTCGGTCCGGCGCTCGTCACGCCCGCCATCATCGGCGCGTACCTGTGGATCTGGACCGGTTTCGCCATGGTGCTGATCGGTGCCGGCCTCGCCGCTCTGCCGCGCGACGCGCTGGAGGCGGCCCGGATGGACGGGGCCAACGAGTGGCAGATCTTCCGCCGGATCACCGTGCCGCTGCTGGCGCCCGTGCTCACCGTGGTCTTCGTGACCCTCGTGATCAACGTGATGAAGGTCTTCGACCTCGTCTACATCATCGCGCCCGGCCCCGTGCAGGAGGACGCCACCGTACTCGCCACCCAGATGTGGCTGGTGTCCTTCGGCGGCGGCAACAACCAGGGCCTGGGCAGCGCGCTCGGTGTGCTCCTCCTGCTGCTGGTCGTCCCCGCGATGGTCTTCAACGTCCGCCGTTTCCGAAGGAGTCAACGATGAACGCGCTCAGGCGGGGGCTCGGCAACGGCCTGGTACAGGCGTTCCTCGTGGTCGTCGGCCTGGTCTGGGTGACCCCGCTCGCCGGGCTGTTTCTGTCTTCGCTGAGGTCGGCGCAGGACACCGCCAAGGGCGGCTGGTGGACGGCGTTGACCAGTCCGAGTCAGCTGTCCTTCGACAACTACTCGGCGCTGCTGGGCAATGCGGGGATGACGCGGGCGTTCTGGAACACCGTGCTGATCTCGGTGCCGGCGACGGTCCTCGTCGTGGTGATCGCGGCGCTCGCGGGATACGCCTTCGCCTGGCTGGAGTTCCCCTTCCGGGACGCGATCTTCCTCGTCGTGGTGGCGTTGTTGGTGGTGCCCGTTCAGGTCGGGTTGCTGCCGGTCGCCAAGCTCTTCGGTGCGGTGGGGCTGTTCGGCACGATTCCGGGTGTGGTGCTCTTCCACGTCTCCTACGGGTTGCCGTTCGCCATCTTCCTGCTGCGCAACTACTTCGCGGAGATGCCGCGGGAGATGCTGGAGGCCGCGCGGATGGACGGCGGCAGTGAGTGGCGCATCTTCACCCGCCTCGTGCTGCCGGTGGGGCGCCCGGCCATCGCGAGCCTGGCCATCTTCCAGTTCCTGTGGGTGTGGAACGACATGCTGGTCGCCCTGCTGTTCGCCGACAGCTCCTCGCAGCCGTTGACTGTTCAACTCCAGTCGCAGATACGGCAGTTCGGGAGCAACATCGATGTGCTGGCGCCGGGGGCGTTTCTGTCGCTGGTGGTGCCGGTGGTGGTCTTCTTCGCCTTCCAGCGGCACTTTGTGCAGGGGGTGATGGCGGGGTCGGTGAAGTGACGGGCCGTGGGGGCGGGGTGGGGTTTTTCGCCCCTTCCGCCCCTGCCCGTCCCGTACCTGGGGGGCTCCGCCCCCCAGACCCCCCGTATCGCGCTGGCGCGCTCGTCCTCAAACGCCGGACGGGCTGAAAGATTCAGCCTCTCCGGCGTTTGAGGAGCGGGGGTTTGGGGGCGGAGCCCCCAAGTGACGGGATGGGTAGGGGCGGAGGGGGCGAAAAACCTCCCCCACCCCCAACCGTCAGGGCGAAGCCGGCGGATAAAGCGACCGTGGGAGCTGGGAGGCAGCCGCCGCGTCCAGGAGCCACAACGTGCGGGAGCGGCCGTGGGCGCCGGCGGCCGGGGCCTGGATTTCGCCCGCGCCCGAGAGGGCGATCGCCGCGGCCTGGGCCTTGTCCTCGCCGGCCGCGAGCAGCCACACCTCGCGGGCGGAGCGGATCGCGGGCAGGGTGAGGGAGATCCGGGTCGGCGGAGGCTTCGGCGCACCGTGCACGCCGACTACCATCCGCTCCGTCTCCCGCACGGCGGGCAGCTCCGGGAAGAGCGAGGCCACATGGGTGTCCGGGCCGACGCCCAGCATCAGGACGTCGAAGGTCGGCACCGAACCGTGGTTCTCGGGCCCCGCGGCCTTCGCGAGTTCGGCGGCGTACGCCTCCGCCGCCGCCTCCACGTCGGCGCCGTACGGGCCGTCGGACGCCGGCATCGCGTGCACCCGCGCGGGGTCCAGCGGCACCGAGTCCAGCAGCGCCGCACGGGCCTGCGTGTCGTTGCGGTCCGGGTCGCCCTCGGGCAGGTACCGCTCGTCGCCCCACCACAGGTCGAGGCGGCCCCAGTCGACGGCGTCCCGGGCGGGCGCGGCCGCGAGCGCCGCGAGGAGCCCGTTGCCGTTGCGGCCGCCCGTGAGCACGACCGAGGCATAGCCGCGCGAGGCCTGCGCGTCCACGATCTTCGT
The DNA here is from genome assembly GCF_042894545.1 of Streptomyces sp. NPDC001530. Lineage (NCBI taxonomy): Bacteria > Bacillati > Actinomycetota > Actinomycetes > Kitasatosporales > Streptomycetaceae > Streptomyces > Streptomyces sp. NPDC001530. The sequence goes on along the minus strand of NZ_JBIAVS010000017.1, from coordinate 203,796 downwards.
GATCAGCCGGGCCGCGGCGGCCTGGGCCATCAGCTCCTTGTCGCGGTGGACGACGAGTTGCGGAGTACTCACTTCGCGGCCGCCTTCTTCGCCGGAGCCCGCTTGGCGGTGGCCTTCTTGGCCGGAGCCTTCGGCGCGGTCCTGACCGCACCTGGTGCCGCATCCTCCTCCGAGCCTGAGGCCTCCTCCGAGGACGAGTTCAGCCGGTCCACCCCGTAGCGCAGCGCCGAAGCGTACGTGTCGTCCGGGTCGAGGCGGCGCAGCTCCTCCGCGATCAGCTCGGACGTCTCGCGGCGCTTGAGCGCCACCGCGCGGTCGGGCTGTCCCTGGATGGACAGGGTCGCCAGGGAGCCGTCGGCGCGGTCCAGGACGATCGGACCGCAGCTCGTGTCCATCCGGACGGCGGTGAGGCCGGGGCCGGAGGAGAGGGAGCGCTTGACGGGGACGTCGAGCCGGTCCGCGAGCCACATCGCGAGCAGCTCGCAGCTCGGGTTGAACTCCTCGCCCTCCACCTCGACCGCGGCCACCTCGCAGGTGACCTGGTCCAGGGCCGCGGCCAGCATCGAACGCCAGGGCGTGATGCGGGTCCACGACAGGTCCGTGTCACCGGGGGTGTAGGCGTCGGCGCGGGCACTCAGCTCCCGTACCGGCGCCTCGGCCGCGTAGGTGTCGGTCACGCGGCGCTGGCCGAGCGCGCCGAGCGGGTCGTTGGCCGGGTCGAGCGGTGCGTTCACCGGCCACCACACGACGACGGGCGCGTCCGGCAGGAGCAGCGGCAGGACGACCGACTGGGCGTGGTCGACGACCTCGCCGTACAGGCGCAGCACCACCGTCTCGCCGGTGCCGGCCTCCGCGCCGAGCCGCACCTCGGCGTCGAGGCGCGACTTCGTACGGTCGCGGGGCGAGCGCGAGACGCGCCTGATGACCACGAGGGTGCGCGAAGGGTGCTCGCGCGAGGCCTCGTTGGCGGCCTTCAGGGCGTCGTAGGCGTTCTCCTCGTCGGTGACGATGACAAGGGTCAGCACCATGCCCACGGCGGGCGTGCCGATGGCGCGGCGGCCCTGCACCAGCGCCTTGTTTATCTTGCTGGCCGTGGTGTCCGTGAGGTCGATCTTCATGGCCGGCGCCAGCTCCGTCCGTCTCGTGCGAGCATTTCGTCGGCCTCCGCGGGACCCCACGTGCCCGACGGGTACTGCGCGGGCTTGCCGTGCTTGTCCCAGTACTCCTCGATCGGGTCGAGGATCTTCCAGGACAGCTCGACCTCCTCCGTGCGCGGGAAGAGGTTCGAGTCGCCGAGCAGCACGTCGAGGATCAGCCGCTCGTACGCCTCCGGGCTGGACTCGGTGAACGACTCGCCGTACGCGAAGTCCATGGAGACGTCCCGGATCTCCATGGAGGTGCCGGGCACCTTGGAGCCGAAGCGGACGGTGACGCCTTCGTCGGGCTGGACGCGGATGACGATCGCGTTCTTGCCCAGTTCCTCCGTCGCCGTGTGGTCGAAGGGGGAGTGCGGGGCGCGCTGGAAGACGACCGCGATCTCGGTGACGCGGCGGCCCAGGCGCTTGCCCGTACGCAGGTAGAACGGGACGCCCGCCCAGCGGCGGTTGTCGATCTCCAGCTTGATCGCCGCGTAGGTGTCGGTCTTCGACTTGGCGTCGATGCCGTCTTCCTGGAGGTAGCCGACGACCTTCTCGCCGCCCTGCCAGCCGGCCGCGTACTGTCCGCGGACCGAGCTCTTGCCCAGGTCCTTCGGCAGCTTGGCGGCGCCGAGCACCTTGGTCTTCTCGGCGGCGAGCGCGTCCGCGTCGAAGGAGGCGGGCTCCTCCATGGCGGTCAGCGCCATCAGCTGGAGCAGGTGGTTCTGGATGACGTCGCGGGCGGCGCCGATGCCGTCGTAGTAGCCGGCGCGGCCGCCGATGCCGATGTCCTCGGCCATGGTGATCTGCACGTGGTCCACGAAGGACCGGTTCCAGATCGGCTCGAACATCGTGTTGGCGAAGCGGAGCGCCAGGATGTTCTGGACGGTCTCCTTGCCCAGGTAGTGGTCGATGCGGAAGACCTGGTCCGGGGCGAAGACCTCGTGCACGACCTTGTTGAGCTCCTCGGCCGACTTGAGGTCGTGCCCGAAGGGCTTCTCGATGACCGCGCGCCGCCAGGAACCGCCCTCCTGGTCGGCCAGCCCGTGCTTCTTCAGCTGCTGGATGACCACGGGGAAGGACTTGGGCGGTACGGAGAGGTAGAAGGCGAAGTTGCCGCCCGTGCCCTGCGCCTTGTCCAGCTCGTCGATCGTGGAGCGCAGCCGGTCGAAGGCGTCGTCGTCGTCGAAGGTGCCCTGCACGAAGCGCATGCCCTGGACGAGCTGCTGCCAGACCTCCTCACGGAAGGGCGTCCGCGCGTGCTCCTTGACCGCGTCGTGGACCTCCTGGGCGAAGTCCTCGTTGGCCCACTCACGGCGTGCGAAGCCGACGAGCGAGAAGCCCGGCGGCAACAGACCCCGGTTGGCGAGGTCGTACACGGCAGGCATCAGCTTTTTACGTGACAAATCGCCCGTGACGCCGAAGATGACCAGGCCCGACGGCCCCGCGATACGCGGGAGCCGTCGGTCTGCGGGGTCACGCAGCGGGTTGCTGCTTGACAAGATTTCAGCCCTCCGAAGGGGCGAGGCGCTCGAGCTCCGCCTCTGTGGACTTGAGCAGGTCGTTCCAGGACGCCTCGAACTTCTCGACGCCCTCGTCCTCCAGGAGCTGGACCACGTCGTCGTACGCGATCCCGAGCTTCTCGACCGCGTCGAGCTCGGCGCGGGCCTGCTCGTAGGTGCCGGCGATGGTGTTGCCGGTGATCTGGCCGTGGTCCTCGGTGGCCTCCAAAGTGGCCTCCGGCATGGTGTTCACCGTGTTCGGCGCGACCAGTTCGTCGACGTACAGGGTGTCCTTGTACGCCTTGTCCTTGACGCCGGTGGAGGCCCACAGCGGACGCTGCTTGTTGGCCTGCGCCTTGTCGAGGGCGGCCCAGCGGTCGGAGGAGAAGACCTCCTCGTACGCCTGGTAGGCGAGGCGCGCGTTGGCGACACCGGCCTTGCCGCGGGCGGCCTTCGCCTCGGGGGTGCCGAGCGCGTCGATCCGCTTGTCGATCTCGGTGTCCACGCGGGACACGAAGAAGGACGCGACGGAGTGGATCTTCGAGAGGTCGAGACCCCGCTCCTTGGCCTTCTCCAGGCCGGAGAGGTAGGCGTCCATGACCTCGCGGTAGCGCTCCAGCGAGAAGATCAGCGTGACGTTGACGCTGATGCCCAGGCCGATCGTCTCGGTGATCGCCGGGAGACCCGCCTTGGTGGCCGGGATCTTGATCAGGGTGTTGGGGCGGTCCACCAGCCAGGCCAGCTGCTTGGCCTCGGCGACGGTCGCCTTGGTGTTGTGCGCCAGACGCGGGTCGACCTCGATCGACACGCGCCCGTCCTGGCCGCCGGTCGCGTCGAAGACCGGGCGCAGGATGTCGGCGGCGTCACGGACGTCCGCCGTCGTGATCATGCGGATCGCTTCTTCGACGGTGACCTTGCGGGCGGCGAGGTCCGCGAGCTGCTGCTCGTAACCGTCACCGCTGCTGATCGCCTTCTGGAAGATCGACGGGTTGGTGGTGACGCCCACGACGTGCTGCTGGTCGATCAGTTCGGCGAGATTGCCGGACGTGATCCGCTTGCGCGACAGGTCGTCCAGCCAGATCGCGACGCCTTCCTCGGAGAGGCGCTTGAGTGCGTCTGTCATGGAAATTGCATCTCCTACGTGTCGTATATCAGCGTCAGCGCTGGGCTGCGGCGATCGATTCCCGGGCGGCACCCGCGACATTCTCGGCAGTGAAACCGAATTCGCGGAAGAGCACCTTGCCGTCGGCCGAAGCACCGAAGTGCTCCAGCGAAACAATGCGTCCGGCATCCCCGACGAACCGGTGCCAGGTCAGACCGATACCGGCCTCGACCGCGACCCGCGCCTTCACCGACGGCGGCAGGACGCTGTCCCGGTACCCCTGGTCCTGCTCCTCGAACCACTCCACGGACGGCATGGACACGACCCGCGTCGGGATGCCCGCGGCCTGCAGCTGCTCGCGCGCCTCGACGGCGACGTGCACCTCGGAGCCGGTGCCGATGAGGATGACCTCGGGTGTGCCGCCCTCGGCCTCGAACAGCACGTAACCGCCCTTGGCGGCATCCTCGTTGAACTCGTACGTCGGCACGCCCTGACGGGTCAGCGCGAGGCCGTGCGGGGCGCCCTTGCCGAACACCTTCGTGTAGCGCCTGAGGATCTCGCGCCAGGCGATCGCGGTCTCGTTGGCGTCCGCGGGACGGACGACGTTGAGGCCCGGGATCGCGCGCAGCGAGGCGAGGTGCTCGATGGGCTGGTGGGTCGGGCCGTCCTCGCCGAGGCCGATGGAGTCGTGCGTCCACACGTACGTCACCGGCAGGTGCATCAACGCGGACAGGCGCACGGCGTTGCGCATGTAGTCGGAGAACACCAGGAAGGTGCCGCCGTAGATACGGGTGTTGCCGTGCAGCGCGATGCCGTTCATCTCCGCGGCCATCGAGTGCTCGCGGATACCGAAGTGAATCGTGCGGCCGTACGGGTCCGCCTCCGGAAGCGGGTTGTCCGCCGGGAGGAACGAGCTGTTCTTGTCGATCGTGGTGTTGTTCGAGCCCGCCAGGTCGGCGGAGCCGCCCCACAGCTCGGGGATCACCGCGCCGAGCGCCTGCAGCACCTTGCCGGACGCGGCACGCGTGGCGACACCCTTGCCCGCCTCGAAGACCGGGAGCTTCTCCTCCCAGCCGGCCGGCAGCTCGCTCGCGGCGATGCGGTCGTACTCGGCGGCGCGCTCCGGGTTGGCGGTGCGCCAGGCGGCGAAGCCCTTCTCCCACTCGGCCTTGGCCTCACGGCCGCGGTCGCCCAGCGCGCGGGTGTGGCGGATGACCTCGTCCGATACCTCGAAGCTCTTCTCCGGGTCGAAGCCCAGGACGCGCTTGGTGGCCGCGACCTCGTCCTCGCCGAGCGCCGAGCCGTGCGCGGCCTCGGTGTTCTGCGCGTTCGGCGCGGGCCAGGCGATGATCGAGCGCATCGCGATGAAGGACGGCTTGTCCGTCACCTTCTTCGCGGCCTCGATCGCGTTGTAGAGGGCGTGCGGGTCCAGGTCGCCGTCCGGCTTCGGGGCCACGCGCTGCACGTGCCAGCCGTACGCCTCGTACCGCTTGACCGTGTCCTCGGAGACCGCCGTCTCGGTGTCGCCCTCGATCGAGATGTGGTTGTCGTCCCACAGCAGGATCAGGTTGCCGAGCTTCTGGTGGCCCGCGAGGGAGGACGCCTCCGCGGAGATGCCCTCCTGGAGGCAGCCGTCACCGGCGATCGCGAAGATGAAGTGGTCGAACGGGGACTCGCCCTGCGCGGCGTCCGGGTCGAACAGACCACGCTCGTAACGGGAGGCCATCGCCATGCCCACGGCGTTGGCGACACCCTGGCCGAGCGGGCCGGTCGTCGTCTCCACACCGGTGGTGTGCCCGTACTCGGGGTGGCCCGGCGTCTTCGATCCCCAGGTACGGAACGCCTTCAGGTCGTCCAGCTCCAGGCCGAAGCCGGCCAGGTAGAGCTGGGTGTAGAGGGTCAGGGACGAGTGGCCGGCGGACAGCACGAAGCGGTCGCGCCCGACCCAGTCGGCGTCCGCCGGGTCGTGCCGCATCACCTTCTGGAAGAGGGTGTACGCGGCGGGCGCCAGGCTCATCGCCGTACCGGGATGGCCGTTGCCGACCTTCTGTACGGCATCGGCGGCCAGGACGCGGGCGGTGTCGACGGCCCGCTGGTCCAACTCGGTCCACTCGAGGTCTGTGGTGGTCGGCTTGGTGCTCACCCTGGGTCAGGGCTCCTCTCCACATGTCACACATGTCGAATGCCGGTGCACTGGGCGCCCACCGGCGGGGTCGAGCCTACCCCCGTAAGTACGTGCGTTTTTTCGAGTCATTCCAGACTGCCGGGACTCTTCGGGATCCGCCTCTCGACTGGGCCGTTCCGTGTTCGGCAAGTGAATACGGAGCCGCTCGTAAGAGTGCTCAATCGAGTGGTGCTCAGCTCTTCCAGCGGTGCCGCTCAACACGACCCCACCCCCGCGAATGTCGGGGTCTGGGCAACGTCTACAGTGGCGTGGTACGCGCGAGCCGTTACGGGGAGTTCACACCCGGGGGCTTGCTGGGATGTTCTCTGTCAGGGGTGTGCGTGACGGCCGTCGAATCCCGTCCAGCGGGGGTGCTCGAGGCGAGCAGCAGCCGGGGCCAGCGGCCGTTCGGGGCCCGTGTCAAAGCGTTCGTGGCGCTGACCAAGCCGCGCATCATCGAACTGCTGCTGATCACCACCGTTCCGGTGATGTTCCTGGCCGAGCAGGGTGTGCCCGACCTGAAGCTGGTGCTCCTCACCTGCCTCGGCGGCTATCTGTCGGCGGGCGGCGCCAACGCGCTGAACATGTACATCGACCGTGACATCGACGCCCTGATGGAGCGCACCTCGCAGCGCCCGCTGGTCACCGGCATGGTCAGCCCCCGCGAGTGCCTGGCCTTCGGCATCACGCTGGCCGTCGTCTCGACGCTGCTGTTCGGCCTGACCGTCAACTGGCTGTCCGCCTGGCTGTCGCTCGGAGCGCTTCTCTTCTACGTCGTCGTCTACACGATGATCCTCAAGCGGCGTACGTCGCAGAACATCGTGTGGGGCGGCATCGCGGGCTGCCTCCCGGTCCTCATCGGCTGGTCGGCCGTCACGAACTCCATGTCGTGGGCGCCGATCGTCCTTTTCCTCGTCATGTTCTTCTGGACGCCGCCGCACTACTGGCCGCTGTCCATGAAGGTAAAGGACGACTACGCGCGCGTGGGCGTGCCGATGCTCCCGGTCGTCGCCTCCAACAAGGTGGTCGCCCGCCAGATCGTCATCTACAGCTGGGTGATGGTCGCGGTCTCCCTGCTGCTCACCCCGCTCGGCTACACGGGCTGGTTCTACACGGCGGTCGCGCTCGCCGCCGGCGGGTACTGGCTGTGGGAGGCGCACGGTCTGCAAAACCGCGCCAAGGCCGAGGTGACGGGCGGCAAGCTCAAGGAGATGCGGCTGTTCCACTGGTCGATCACCTACGTGTCGATCCTGTTCGTCGCGGTCGCGGTGGACCCCTTCCTCCGGTAGTCGTTCTTCGTACGTTGCACGGGCGGGGTGCGTGGTCAAGGCCACGCACCCCGCCGGTCGCCGTTTGATCTACCCGTCGGTAGCATCCTGACCATGGCAGACACCCAGCAGGTTGACGAGAGCACCGGCGCCTCCCAGGACGCCAAGGCCGAACGCAAGGCCGCCAAGCTCGCCCAGCGGATTTCCGCCTTCTCCAAGGCGCACGGCGGGGCCGAGGGACAGGTCGCGTACATCGGGCAGAAGGGTGCCCGGATCGTGCTCGTCGGCGAGGACGGCGGCTGGGGCGACCTCGTGGCGCCCACGTACGCCATCGCCGAAGAGGCCGTGAAGAAGTCCGGCATCACTGTTCACGAGGAGTTCGACGGCGAGTTCGCGGCCAAAGTGACGACGGGGCCCTACGAGTGGAAGCGGATGGCGGGAATCCAGCTCGGCGGCCCGAGTAACGGCTGACAACTGTCGGCTTTTCACACGGCGTGTGCGCAAGCAACACCTGACGACCGGTTCACCCGTTAGGACCTGAGAAGGCACGGTCCAGTCTCGGGGAGTCCGGATGATCGAAACGCCGTCCCTGGTGGACCAGTACTGCCACGGCGTACTGAGGACGGAGCTGGGCCTCGGCACTTTCGAGGCCCACCTCGCCAGAACCGAGGGCCCGCCCGCCCCCGGCACCACCTTCTTCGACACCCAGGCCGGGTTCGCCGTACGCCGCTGGTGCCCGCCGCTGCTCGGTCTGGAGCCGCACTGTCCCCCCGCGCGCTATCTGGCCCGGCGTCGTGAACTGGGCGTACTGGAATCGGGCCGCAGGCTGCTGCGCGGCAGCGGCATCACGACGTATCTCGTCGACACCGGGCTGCCCGGCGACCTGACCGGGCCCGGTGAGATGGCCTCCGCCGGGGCCGCACACGCGCATGAGATCGTCCGCCTGGAGCTGCTCGCCGAACAGGTCGCCGACACCTCCGGCACCGTCGAGTCCTTTCTCGCCAATCTCGCCGAGTCCGTCCACGGGGCCGCCGCGAACGCTGTCGCCTTCACCTCCGTGGCGGGCGTACGGCACGGTCTGGCGCTCGCGCCCGAGCCGCCCGGACCCGGGGAGGTCCGAGGTGCGGCAGGGCGCTGGCTGGCGGACCGCCGGGTGGGCGGGCCGCTCAGCGACCCCGTCCTCCTCCGCCACCTGCTGTGGATCGCGGTCGCCTCGGGGCGGCCCCTGCAACTCCACGCCGGACTCGGCGAACCCGGCCTGCGCATCGACCGCACCGACCCCGTCCTGCTCACCGACTTCGCCCGCGCCACGGCCGGCCTCGGTACCGACCTCGTCCTCCTGCACGGCTACCCGTACCACCGGCACGCGGCCTATCTCGCCGGGGTCTTCCCGCATGTGTACGCCGACTTGGGCGCGGCCCTGGTCCGTACGGGGGCTCGGGCGGCGGCCGTCCTCGCCGAGATCCTGGAGCTGGCGCCCTTCGGCAAGCTCCTGTTCTCCAGCGGCGCACATGGGCTGCCCGAACTTCATGTGGTCGGGGCACGCCTCTTCCGTGAGGCGCTCGCCCGCGTACTCGGCGCCTGGGTCGCCGAGGGGGCCTGGTCACTGGCCGACGCACAGCGGGTGGCCGGGCTGATCGCGGCGGGGAACGCGCGCCGGGTGTACGGGGTGGAGTGAGGCCGCCAGACTCTGCCCCCATGACCGACGACGCCACGGCTCGCCTCCTCGACCGCTTCCTCACCGATCTGCGCGCCTTCGCCCCGGTGGCCCTGTGGGCGCACGGTTCGCTCGCCGGCGGCGACTATCAGCAGGGGCGCAGCGATCTCGACCTGATCGCCGTCCTGGAGGACCCCGTCTCGCTCGCCACCGTGCGGAAGGTGGTCCGGCTGCATCGACGGCTGCGCGCCGAGCCGCTCGCCGCGAAGCTGCACTGCAGCTACCTGACCCCCGACTCCATGGCCGGCGCCGAGCGCTCGTACCTCACCTGGGCCCACAACCGGCTGATGAAACGCCCGGTCACCCCGGTCACCCGCCGCGAACTGCACGCCTTCGGCCTCGTCCTGCACGGCAAACCGCCCGAGGACCTGCTGCCGCCCGTCCCGGACCGTGAGCTCGGCGAGTTCGTCGTACGGGACCAGAAGGAGTTCTGGCGGCCCGCCGTGGACAAGGCCGGGCTCTGGAAGCAGGACGTGTGGGTCGACCTCGGGACGATCACCTTCGCCCGGGCGACCGTCACCCTGCGGGAGGGCCGCCTGATCTCCAAGAGGGAGGCCCTGGACGTGCTGCCGGAACTCGGCGCGCCCATAGACGTGGTCGAGGACATACGGCGACGACGGTACGAGGAACCGCAGCCGCCGACGGCGGAGTGGACGGCGCGTCGGGCCGAGCTGACGCGGAACTACCTGGGCCCCGCGATCGACGCCCTGGTGACCACGTACGCATGAGGCACACGCGCGTGGCGCACGAACACGTACGCATGAGGCACGCGCGCGTGGTCCACGAAAAGCCTCACGCGCGCGTGAGCGTCGATTCCGTCGAAGGGCCCGGCAGATCCGCCACGACGTCCGGGCGTTCGCGCAGTGCCAGCAGGACGCGGAGGACCGCGATCCACACCAGGCAGGATCCGAACATGTGGAGGCCGACCAGGGCCTCGGGGAGGTCCGTGAAGTACTGGACGTAGCCGATGACGCCCTGGGAGAGGAGGACCAGGAACAGGTCGCGGGTGCGGTCCAGCGGACCCTTGGGGGCGTCGACCGCCTTGAGGACGAACCACAGGGCGAAGGTCAGCGTCACCACGATCCAGGCGAGCACGGCGTGCAGCTTACTGACGGTCTCCCAGTCCAGCGGCATGCGTTCGACCTTGCTCGAGTCGCCCGCGTGCGGGCCCGAGCCGGTGACGACCGTGCCGACCGCGATCAGCAGGACCGCGGCGGAGACCAGGAACCAGACCAGCTGCTGCACCGACGTGCCGACCAGCGGACGCGGCTGGGTGTCGCCCTCGCGGGTGCGCTGCCACATGAGCGTCGCGACGGTGATGAGCGCGGTGGAGAGCAGGAAGTGCGCGGCGACCGTGTACGGGTTGAGGCCGACCAGGACGACGATGCCGCCGAGGATCGCGTTGCTCATGACGATCCAGAACTGGGCCCAGCCCAGCCGGGTGAGGCTCCGTCGCCGGGGCTTCTCCGAGCGCGCGGCGATGATCGCCCAGCCGACCGCCGCGCACAGCACGTACGTCAGCATGCGGTTGCCGAACTCGATGGCGCCGTGGAAGTCCATCGCGCTGGTGGGGGTGAGCGAGCCGTCGGTGCACTCGGGCCAGGTCGGGCAGCCGAGACCCGAGCCGGTCAGCCGCACGGCGCCGCCGGTGACCACGATGACCACCGACATGACGAGCGCGGCGAGGGCCGCGCGCTGCACCGTCCGGGGAGTCGGGGTCCAGCGTTCGGCGATGAAGACGAGCGGGTTGCGCACCGCGCGCAGGGCGTCGGCTGGGGTCACGTTTGGCACGCCCACCATCGTAGGGGGCCGCTTGTGCACGCCTTCACGAGGCCCCCGCACCTCGGCACATCGCTACTCCCAGCGGAAGAACCGTCCCGCGGCCGCCAGCCCCACGACCGCCCACACGGCCAGGATCCCGAGGTCGCCCCACGGCATCCCTGCGCCGTGCTGGAGGACATCCCGCAGCCCGTCCGAGAGCGCCGAGATGGGCAGCAGGCCGAGGACGTCCTGGGCGCCGGAGGGGAACTTGTCCATCGGGACGATCACGCCGCCGCCGACCAGGAGCAGCAGGAAGACCAGGTTGGCGGCGGCCAGTGTGGCCTCCGCCTTGAGCGTGCCCGCCATCAGCAGGCCGAGGCCCGAGAACGTGGCCGTCCCCAGAACCAGCAACAGCAGCACGGCCAGCGGGTTGCCCTGCGGAGACCAGCCCAGCGCGAAGGCGATCACTGTCAGCAGGACGACCTGGAGGGCCTCCGTGACCAGCACGGACGCCGTCTTCGCGGTCATCAGGCCCCAGCGGGGGAGCGGGGAGGCGGCCAGCCGCTTCAGGACGCCGTACCGCCGCTCGAAGCCCGTCGCGATCGCCTGGCCCGTGAACGCCGTCGACATCACGGCGAGCGCGAGGATGCCGGGGGCCAGGAAGTCGACCGTCTTGCCCGCACCGGTGTCGATGATGTCGACGGAGCTGAACAGCACCAGCAGCAGGGTCGGGATGACGACCGTCAACAAGAGCTGCTCGCCGTTGCGGAGCAGCATCTTCGTTTCGAGGGCGGCCTGCGCGCCGATCATGCGGGACAGCGGGGCCGCACCCGGCTTCGGGGTGTACGTGGCGGCGGCGGTGGTCACGAACGCAGCTCCTTGCCCGTGAGTTCCAGGAAGACGTCTTCGAGTGTGTGGCGTTCGACCGAGATCTTCTCCGGCATCACGCCGTGCTGCGCGCACCAGGACGTGACCGTCGCCAGCAGCTGCGGGTCGACCTTGCCGCCCACCCGGTAGGCGCCCGGCGTCAGCTCGGCCGCCGTGCAGTCGGCCGGCAGGGCCTTCAGCAGGGATCCCACATCGAGGCCCGGGCGCCCGGTGAACCGCAGGGTGTTCTCGGCGCCGCCGCGGCACAGCTCCTCGGGGGAGCCCTGGGCGATGACCTTGCCCGCGTCGATGATCGCGACGTCGTCGGCGAGCTGCTCGGCCTCGTCCATGTAGTGCGTGGTGAGGATGACGGAGACGCCGTCGGTGCGCAGATCGCGGACCAGGTCCCAGGTGGCGCGGCGGGCCTGCGGGTCGAGTCCGGCGGTCGGCTCGTCGAGGAAGACCAGTTCGGGGCGGCCGACCACGGCCATCGCCAGCGCGAGGCGCTGCTGCTGGCCGCCGGACAGGCGCCGGTAGGTCGTCCGGCCGCAGCTGTCGAGGCCGAGCCGTTCGATGAGCGTGTCCACGTCCAGCGGGTGGGCGTGGAGCTTGGCGACATGGCGGAGCATTTCGTCCGCCCGCGCGCCCGAGTAGACGCCTCCGGACTGGAGCATCACACCGATGCGGGGGCGCAGCGCGGCGGCCTCGCGGACCGGGTCGAGGCCCAGGACGCGCACCGTGCCCGCGTCCGGTCTCCGGTAGCCCTCGCAGGTCTCGACCGTGGTCGTCTTGCCCGCGCCATTGGGTCCGAGTACGGCGGTGATGCCCACCTTGGCCACCAGGTCGAGGCCGTTCACCGCGGTCTTCGTGCCGTACCGCTTCACCAGGGCCTGGACCTGGACCACGGGCTCGCTTCGCATGAGGCGCAAGTCTAAGGACGCCGTCGCGGCTCGCGGGCGCCGGGTCCCGCATCCACGTACAGGTCCCGTGGCCGGTGCAGCGCGAGCCAGCGCTCCGCGTACGCCACCGCGTCGGCCACCGGGAACAGCCGTGCGTCGGCCGCGCCCACCGTGCCCCGGACGACGGGACGGTCCCGTTCGAAGTCGGAGCCCAGCTCCGCGAACAGCTCGGAGGTGATCGACACCTCCCGCACCACTTCCCAGCCGGTCGGGGACGGGCGTCCGACGTCCACGACGGGCGACGGTATGCGGTACTCGGCCAGGTGGAAGCTGGTGCAGGTGTCGTAGCCCGCGCCGAGCAGCAGGATCCGGGCGCCGTCCGCCTCCAGACGGGCGAGCGGGCTGCGCTCACCGAGGCGGCAGTCGACCGCGTGGCCCTCGACGATCAACGCCGCGCGCGGGCCGAGCGCCGCGAACGAGGTCTGCGGGTGCGCGCTGCGCAGGGCGCCGGGCCAGTTCCGTACGGTCTCCGGGATCACGCCGACGCCCCGCGAGGGCGTCACACGGGGGTCGTACGCCGGCATCGTCGCCCGAATGGTCGACCACCACTCCTCGGGTACCGGCGGGTTGTTCCACAAGGCCGGATCGGAGAGGTCGCCGGACTGCGTCGGGACCACCAGGGTGCCGTCGGGACCGAGTGCGTCGAGCAGTCCCTGGACGACGGCGACGGGGCCGCCGTTGACCCAGCCGAGGGCGCTGAGGGAGGAGTGCACGAGAAGCGTTTCTCCTGGCCGTACGCCCAGCGAGAGGAGCTGCTCGGCGAGGGCCTCCCGAGTGACGAGTGGGCCGGTCGGAGGGGGTGTGGGCATGGTTCGGCAGTCTCCCCGAGAGGCTGGCCGGGCGCCACTGAATTGATCGATCAAAGTCGTTTCCGCAGGTCATCTTAGGCATACCTAAGTGATGCACCGCACCGTCCACCCCTCAGGACGCCGCTTGTCAGGCCCTGAGGAATTACGCAACAATGGCGTTGTGAAAAACGTTGGCGAGGCTCCGCAGGAGGAACTCGCGACCGGGGAGCGCTCGACGCGCAACCGGGTCGCGCGGTCCATCCTGGACCACGGCCCCTCGACCGTTTCCGACCTCGCCGGGCGGCTGGGACTGACGCAGGCCGCCGTACGTCGACACCTGGACGCGCTCGTCGCCGACGATGTCGTGGAGGCGCGGGAGCAGCGGGTCTACGGAGCGCGTACGCGCGGCCGTCCCGCCAAGGTGTTCGCCCTGACCGACTGCGGCCGGGACGCCTTCGACCAGTCCTACGACAAGCTCGCCGCCGACGCCCTGCGCTGGATCGCCTCGCACGAGGGCGGGGACGAGGCCGTCGTCGCCTTCGCCCGCGCCAGGATGGCCGCCCAGGCCGAGGCGTACCGCAGGGCCGTCGAGGCCGCCGCCCCCGAGAAGCGCACCGAAGCCCTGGCCAAGGCCTTGAGTACGGACGGGTACGCTGCTACGGCGCGTAGCGCACCGGTCGGCGAGCAGCTCTGCCAGCACCACTGCCCGGTCGCCCATGTCGCCGAGCAGTTCCCGCAGCTGTGCGAGGCGGAGACCGAGATCTTCTCCCAGCTCCTCGGCACCCATGTCCAGCGGCTGGCCACCATCGCCCACGGCGACGGCGTATGCACCACGTTTATCCCCAAGACCACCCATAACGCATCTGCAAGTACCGCCGGGAGGAACCCCGCATGACGCTCCCCATCGAGGAGACTGCCCACCCCGAGCTCGAGGGTCTGGGCAATTACGAATACGGCTGGGCCGACTCCGACGTGGCCGGTGCCTCTGCCAAGCGCGGCATCAACGAGGACGTCGTCCGGGACATCTCCGCGAAGAAGAGCGAGCCGGAGTGGATGACCAAGCTCCGCCTCAAGGGCCTGCGCCTGTTCGAGAAGAAGCCCATGCCGAACTGGGGCTCGGACCTGTCGGGCATCGACTTCGACAACATCAAGTACTTCGTACGCTCCACGGAGAAGCAGGCGGAGTCCTGGGAGGACCTGCCCGAGGACATCAAGAACACGTACGACAAGCTCGGCATCCCCGAGGCGGAGAAGCAGCGCCTCGTCGCCGGTGTCGCGGCCCAGTACGAGTCCGAGGTCGTCTACCACCAGATCCGCGAGGACCTGGAGGAGCAGGGCGTCATCTTCCTGGACACCGACACCGCTCTGAAGGAGCACCCGGAGCTCTTCAAGGAGTACTTCGGCACCGTCATCCCGGTCGGTGACAACAAGTTCGCCTCGCTGAACACCGCCGTGTGGTCCGGTGGCTCGTTCATCTACGTGCCGAAGGGCGTGCACGTCGAGATCCCGCTCCAGGCCTACTTCCGCATCAACACGGAGAACATGGGCCAGTTCGAGCGGACGCTGATCATCGTCGACGAGGACGCCTACGTCCACTACGTCGAGGGTTGTACGGCCCCGATCTACAAGTCGGACTCCCTGCACTCCGCGGTCGTCGAGATCATCGTGAAGAAGGGCGCCCGCTGCCGTTACACGACCATCCAGAACTGGTCGAACAACGTCTACAACCTGGTCACCAAGCGCGCCGTGGCGTACGAGGGCGCGACCATGGAGTGGATCGACGGCAACATCGGCTCCAAGGTCACCATGAAGTACCCGGCCGTCTACCTGATGGGCGAGCACGCCAAGGGCGAGACCCTGTCCATCGCCTTCGCGGGCGAGGGCCAGCACCAGGACGCCGGCTCCAAGATGGTCCACATGGCGCCGAACACGTCCTCGAACATCGTGTCGAAGTCCGTGGCGCGTGGCGGCGGCCGTACGTCCTACCGCGGTCTGGTCGAGATCGGCGAAGGCGCTGCCGGATCCAAGTCGAACGTGCTGTGCGACGCGCTGCTCGTCGACACCATCTCCCGCTCCGACACGTACCCGTACGTCGACGTCCGCGAGGACGACGTGTCCATGGGCCACGAGGCGACCGTCTCCAAGGTCAGCGACGACCAGCTCTTCTACCTGATGAGCCGGGGCATGACCGAGTTCGAGGCGATGGCGATGATCGTGCGCGGCTTCGTCGAGCCGATCGCCAAGGAACTGCCCATGGAGTACGCCCTTGAGCTCAACCGGCTGATCGAGCTGCAGATGGAAGGCGCGGTCGGTTAAGACCCGCCTTCCGGAACCAGCTAGCACCGGGGGTCCGGGGGAGTCCCCCGGATTTCACCGCCTGACGTAGGAAAGAGAGCAGACCGACAGCCATGGCTGAGGCTCAGAACATCCCGGTGGGGTCCACCACCGCCGGCCAGATCGCGGTGGCCGCCGAGTCGACCGTCGCCACGCGCATGAGCGCGCCCCCGTCCTTCGACGTGGCGGACTTCCCCGTCCCCCACGGCCGCGAGGAGGAGTGGCGGTTCACCCCGCTGGAGCGCCTGCGCGGGCTGCACGACGGCACCGCGGTCGCCACCGGCGACGGCGTGAAGGTCGAGATCGAGGCGCCCGAGGGCGTCATCGTCGAGACCGTCGGCCGCGACGACGCCCGGCTGGGCAAGGCCGGCACCCCGGTGGACCGCATCGCCGCCCAGGCCTACTCGGCGTTCGAGAAGGCCGGTGTCGTCACCGTCCCCAAGGAGGCGGTGCTCACCGAGCCGATCCGCATCGCCGTGCACGGCGAGGGCGGGGTCGCCTACGGCCACCAGGTCGTGGAGCTCGGAGCCTTCGCCGAGGCCGTCGTCGTCATCGACCACACCGGTGACGCCGTGCTCGCCGCCAACGTCGACTACATCTTGGGCGACGGCGCCAAGCTCACCGTCGTCTCCGTCCAGGACTGGGACGACAAGGCCGTGCACGTGGGCCAGCACAACGCGCAGATCGGCCGGGACGCCACCTTCAAGTCGTTCGTGGTCACCTTCGGCGGCGACCTGGTACGCCTCCACCCGCGCGTCTCCTACGCCGGCACCGGTGGCGAGGCCGAGCTCTTCGGCCTGTACTTCACGGACGCGGCTCAGCACCAGGAGCACCGCCTCTTCGTCGACCACAACACCCCGCACTGCAAGTCCAACGTCGCCTACAAGGGCGCGCTGCAGGGCCAGGACGCGCACGCGGTGTGGATCGGCGACGTCCTCATCGAGGCCAAGGCCGAGGGCACGGACACCTACGAGATGAACCGGAACCTGGTTCTGACCGACGGCGCCCGGGTCGACTCCGTGCCGAACCTGGAGATCGAGACCGGCGAGATCGTCGGCGCGGGTCACGCCTCGGCGACCGGCCGCTTCGACGACGAGCAGCTCTTCTACCTGATGGCCCGCGGCATCCCGGCCGACGAGGCCCGCCGTCTGGTGGTCCGCGGCTTCTTCGCCGAGCTGGTCCAGCAGATCGGCGTGGACGACATCGAAGAGCGCCTTCTCGTGAAGATCGACGAGGAGCTGGAGGCGTCGGTCTGATGACCACCTTCGTACGCGTCTGTGGGCTGAGCGAGCTGGAGGAGGACACCCCGAAGCGGGTGGAACTCGACGGCACGCCGGTCTCGGTCGTGAAGACCGAGGGCGAGGTGTTCGCCATCTACGACATCTGCTCCCACGCGAACGTCTCGCTCTCCGAGGGCGAGGTGGAGGACTGCCAGATCGAGTGCTGGCTGCACGGCTCCAGCTTCGACCTCCGCACCGGCAAGCCGTCCGGCCTTCCCGCGACGCGCCCCGTCCCCGTTTACCCCGTAAAGATCGAAGGGGACGACGTGCTCGTCTCCCTCACCCAGGAGTCCTGAGGAACCCATGGCAACGCTTGAAATCCACGACCTGCACGTCACCGTCGAGGCCGACAACGCCACGAAGGAGATCCTCAAGGGCGTCGACCTGACCGTGAAGCAGGGCGAGACGCACGCCATCATGGGCCCCAACGGCTCCGGCAAGTCGACCCTCGCCTACTCGCTCGCGGGCCACCCGAAGTACACGATCACCGGCGGCACCGTCACCCTCGACGGCGAGGACGTCCTGGAGATGTCCGTCGACGAGCGCGCCCGCGCGGGCCTGTTCCTGGCGATGCAGTACCCGGTCGAGGTCCCCGGCGTCTCGGTCTCCAACTTCCTCCGTACGTCCGCCACGGCCATCCGCGGCGAGGCCCCCAAGCTGCGTACCTGGGTGAAGGAGGTCAAGGAGGCCATGGAGCGCCTCAACATGGACCCGGCCTTCGCCGAGCGCAATGTGAACGAGGGCTTCTCCGGCGGTGAGAAGAAGCGCCACGAGATCCTCCAGCTGGAGCTCCTCAAGCCGAAGGTCGCGATCCTCGACGAGACGGACTCCGGTCTGGACGTCGACGCCCTGCGCATCGTCTCCGAGGGCGTCAACCGCGTCCGCGAGACCGGCGAGGTGGGCACCCTGCTCATCACCCACTACACGCGCATCCTGCGCTACATCAAGCCCGACTTCGTCCACGTCTTCTCCGCTGGTCGGATCGTGGAGTCCGGCGGCGCCGAGCTCGCCGACAAGCTGGAGGACGAGGGCTACGAGGCTTATGCGAAGCTCGACGAAGTCGACACGAAGGGTGGCGTATCCGCGTGACACAGCTGCCGGGCCTCCTCGACACCGAGGCGATCCGCAAGGACTTCCCCGTACTGGACCGGCTGGTCCACGACGGCAAGAAGCTTGTGTACCTGGACAATGCGGCGACCTCGCAGAAGCCGCGCCAGGTGCTGGACGCCCTCAGTGAGTACTACGAGCGCTACAACGCCAACGTCCACCGCGGTGTGCATGTGCTCGCCGAGGAGGCCACGGCGATGTACGAGGGCGCGCGCGACAAGGTCGCCGCGTTCATCAACGCGCCCAGCCGCGACGAGGTGATCTTCACCAAGAACGCCTCCGAATCGCTCAACCTCGTGGCCAACATGCTGGGCTGGGCCGACGAGCCCTACCGGGTCGACCACGAGACCGAGATCGTCATCACGGAGATGGAGCACCACTCCAACATCGTTCCGTGGCAGCTGCTGTCGCAGCGCACCGGCGCGAAGCTGAAGTGGTTCGGCCTGACCGACGACGGCCGCCTCGACCTGTCCAACATCGACGAGATCATCACCGAGAAGACGAAGATCGTCTCCTTCGTGCTGGTGTCGAACATCCTGGGCACGGTCAACCCGGTCGAGGCGATAGTGCGCCGCGCGCAGGAGGTCGGTGCGCTGGTCTGCATCGACGCCTCGCAGGCCGCGCCGCACATGCCGCTGGACGTCCAGGCCCTCCAGGCCGACTTCGTGGCCTTCACCGGCCACAAGATGTGCGGCCCGACCGGCATCGGCGTCCTCTGGGGCCGTCAGGAGCTGCTGGAGGACCTGCCTCCGTTCCTCGGCGGCGGCGAGATGATCGAGACCGTGTCGATGCACTCGTCGACGTACGCTCCCGCGCCGCACAAGTTCGAGGCCGGTACGCCCCCGATCGCGCAGGCGGTCGGCCTGGGCGCGGCGATCGACTACCTGAGCGCGATCGGCATGGACAAGATCCTCGCCCATGAGCACGCGCTCACCGAGTACGCGGTGAAGCGGCTCGCGGAGGTCCCCGACCTCAGGATCATCGGCCCGACCACGGCCGAGGACCGCGGCGCCGCGATCTCGTTCACGCTGGGTGACATCCACCCGCACGACGTGGGCCAGGTGCTCGACGAGCAGGGCATCGCGGTCCGGGTCGGCCACCACTGCGCCCGTCCGGTCTGCCTCCGCTACGGAATTCCTGCGACCACGCGAGCGTCGTTCTATCTGTACTCCACGCCGGCCGAGATCGACGCGCTGATCGACGGCTTGGAGCACGTCCGGAACTTCTTCGGCTGAGGGGCTGGCTGAGACGTGAAGCTTGATTCGATGTACCAGGAAGTCATCCTGGACCACTACAAGCACCCGCACGGGCGGGGCTTGCGGGATGGCGATGCCGAGGTGCACCACGTCAACCCGACGTGCGGCGACGAGATCACGCTGCGCGTGAAGTACGACGGCGAGCAGATCGCGGACATCTCGTACGAGGGCCAGGGCTGCTCGATCAGCCAGGCGAGCGCCTCCGTGCTGAACGACCTCCTGGTCGGCAAGGAGCTGGCCGAGGCGCAGAAGATCCAGGAGGCCTTCCTGGAGCTGATGCAGTCCAAGGGCCGGATCGAGCCGGACGACGCGATGGAGGAGGTGCTGGAGGACGCGGTCGCGTTCGCCGGTGTCTCCAAGTACCCGGCCCGGGTCAAGTGCGCCCTCCTGAGCTGGATGGCGTGGAAGGACGCGACGGCCCAGGCTCTGGGCGAGAGCGCCGAGAGGAAGACGGCATGAGCGAGAACGAGACCCTGACGAAGCCGGCCTCGGAGGAGGAGATCCGTGAGGCGCTGTACGACGTCGTCGACCCCGAGCTGGGCATCGACGTCGTCAACCTCGGCCTGATCTACGGCATTCACATCGACGACGCGAACATCGCGACGATCGACATGACCCTGACGTCCGCGGCCTGTCCGCTCACCGACGTCATCGAGGACCAGGCCAAGTCCGCCACGGACGGCCTCGTGAGCGAGCTCCGCATCAACTGGGTCTGGATGCCGCCGTGGGGCCCGGACAAGATCACGGACGATGGGCGCGAGCAGCTTCGGGCCCTCGGGTTCAACGTCTGAGTCCTCTGTACTTCGAAGTGGGCGACACCCCAGGGGTGTCGCCCACTTCTGTGTCCGGGCTCAGGCCCAGCCCTTCACCACACGGAACGCCGAGTCCGCCCGGTACAACTGGCTGTTGTCGTACGGGTCCAGGCGGAGCTGGAAGTTGCGGTGGCGCAGATAGCGGCCCGGGTAGTTGACCGACTCCAGCATGACGGCGCCGGAGTACGAGGACGTCCGGGGGCAGAAGGTGGCGTCCTTCTCGAAGAGGCCGGAGCCGTCGTCGCGGTCGGCGCGCAGGAAGAAGTTGCGGTGACGGAGGTAGCCGCCATCGGCGGTGGTGAAGGAGTAACAGGAGGAGTCCGCGAGTCCCTTGACCACGGTGAAGCTGGCACCCTGCCGGGTCGTGGTCGAGCTGCCCGAAGCCACCGGGTCGAGCCGGACGAAGCCGTCGCTCACGTGCCAGTAGCGGTCGGGGTAGTTGACCGACTGGATCGACTTCCGTGAGGAAGCCGGCTTGGACGAGGGGGACTTGCCGGCCGAGGCGGACTTCGACGGACCGGGGAGGGGCCGGTCGTCGGAACCCTGACCCGAGGGGTTGGGCGAGGCGGACCCCTGCGCGGCAGAGGGGGACGACTGCGGCGAGGACAGCGCGCTCTTGCCCGTCGGGGCCACGGTCGTGTCGGTGGCCGCGGCGGACGGATCGGGCGGGAACAGGATGCCCGTGTCGGAGGTGGTCTCGTTCGCCTGATTTCGTGATGAGGCGTCAGTATCGTTGTTCTGTACGGCGATTGCGGTCGCGGCGGCGATGAGTACCGCCACCGCGAGCCCGCCGGCCAGCCAGAGCCGCCGTGTGCCGGGCAGCCGACCCTCGTCCGTGACCGGGCCGGCCTCCCACGGCGCCGGTGGTTCCGGGGCGAAGTCCGTCTGCACGGGGTAGGGAGTGCCGTGCGGGCGCGGGCGCCAAGGCACCATCTCCGTGGAGGGGGAGGGCTGGTCGTGCTCGGGCCCGGACTCGGGCGTTGTTTCTGGCATGCGCGTTCCTCGCACAAGAGAAAAGGGGGGAGGCGCAGGCACATGGAACGGCGGTGGCCGTGGACGCCATGTGCGCGACTGGTGAAACAGTAGTGGACATGGTGAGTTCTGAGCACCGTTTCCCTCAGTGATCCAAGGGAACTCGCCCTCGGCGGCCGTGCATGCCGCCCGACGTCGGGCACGGGCAGGTTCACACGGCGTTCTCGGCGCGATCCCAGATCCGGCGCATCGGGTCGCGGCAGCGCGGCGGCGTGTCTGATTCTGTGCGATCTGTCTTCGTCCTCGGCTGTACCCGCTCCGGGACCGGAGCTGCGCTTCGAAGATCTGGTGGCCGACCCCGAGGGTCAACTGCGCACTGTGTGCGGCTACTTGGGGGAGCACCGGCACACGCACGGCACGCTGGAATTCTTCGGCTGTGCCGGGAGAGTGGACTCCCTGTGCCGGGCGAGCGGTGGCGGGACCGCGGGCCCCGGAGGAGACTGCCGTCCATGGCTGTCTCCCTCTACCACCTCGTCGTCGACGCGCACGACCTGCCCGCGCAGGCCCGCTTCTGGTGTCAAGTCCTCGACTGGCGCGTGCTGTTCGAGGCCGAGGACGAGATCATCATCGGTTCCGACGAGTACGCCCTGCCCGGGCTCTGCTTCGTGCCCGTCGCCGAGCGCAAGACCGTCAAGAACCGGCTCCACATCGACCTCACGCCGGACAACCAGGCCGCCGAGGCGAGCGGAGCGAGATGGGGGTCCCCCCGGCCGAAGGCTTGGGGAGCATCGTCGCCCTCGGGGCGCGCCGGGCCGAGGTGGGGCAGGGCGAGGACGTCAGCTGGGTCGTCCTCGCCGACCCCGAGGGCAACGAGTTCTGTGTGCTGCGGCCCAAGAAGTCACTCGTTGACTGACCCCGACGATCCTGACGATCCCGACGCCCGCAGCAGTACGTCCGCGAGCCCCTCCCTGCGGATGCGCTGGTCGATGTAGAGCAGGGTCGTGATCAGCGGCAGGAACACCACCGCGAACAGCTGGGCGACGAAACTTCCGGCCATCGAGAGCACCGCGTAGGCGCCCAGGTCCGGCATGGTTTGGGCGAAGGCGTCCGCCATGTCCGTGGGCGGCGGCGCCGACGGGTCGTACGGCTGCGGACTGGGCATGGCGAAGGTGAGCGGCAACCGGATCGCGAGCGACACGATCAGCACGGCCAGCGCGCCGAGCAGCGTGATGCCGAACGTGCGCCACCACGCGCCCCGCACCAGCCGCACCGAACGCCGCATCGCCTGGATGGGGCGCGCCGCCTCCAGTACGGCGGCGGCCGGGGCGAAGCCGAACAGGACGTAGAGCCAGACCGTCAACGGCACCATGACCAGCGCGAGCAGGAAGATGAGTCCCAAGGGCGCCGAGGTCGTCTGGGAGATCAGCGCCAGGAACATCGCGAAGAACACCAGCGCGAACAGCAGCATCGGCACCAGCACGATCAGGCTCAGCAGCACCGTCACCCCGAGCACCGAGGGGGTGCGTCGCCAGGTGCGCCGCCAGACCTGGGCGAGCGTGGCCCGACGGCCGAGCACCGCGTCGTGCAGGGTCGCCACGCAGGACGCCTGGACGAGGGCGTTGGCCACCAGCATGGCCACCATGCCGAAGGCCCACACGGCGACGAACGCCACCACGACGGGCCGGGCGTCGGTCCAGCGCACGTCACGGGGTGCCTCGGAGAGGGTGCGCAGATGGTCGCCCACGACGGCGTACGCGACGCCCGCCGCGCCCGCGAGCAGGACGCCCAGTACGAGGTAGGTGAGTACGGCCAGCCCGAACAGCGGCTTCGCGTACCGGCGCATCGTGGCGAAGGCGCCGCCGAAGACCGTGTCCACGCCGAGCGGGGCCAGGGGTATGACACCCGGCTTGGGCGGAGGGGGTGCCGGCACCCAGCCCCAGCCGCCGGGAGGGCCGCCGTACGGCCCCGATGGTCCCCACCCCGACCTGTCCGACATCGCTCTTGCGCTCCGATGCTCAGGGAGTCCTGCGACTCCTGCCCCCACTGTGATCGCGAACGATATCCGGTGAGGCCAGTGGTGCCTATGGGGAGGGCGAGACGGTGTTGTGTACGGGCGTACACATCGATGTGTACACTCGTACGCATGGGATACGTACTGCTCGCCGGAGCCATCGCCGCGGAGGTGGCGGCCACCACCTCCATGAAGTACAGCGACGGCTTCAGCAGGCTGTGGCCGTCGCTGCTGACCGTGCTCGGATACGTGATCGCCTTCGTGCTCCTCGCGCAGACCCTCAAGACCGTCTCGGTCGGCACGGCCTACGCGATCTGGGCCGGGGTCGGCACCGCCGTCATCGCCGCGATCGGCATGGTGTTCCTCGGGGAGGGACTCACCGTCGCGAAGGCCGCCGGGATCGCGCTGATCATCGGCGGGGTCGTGCTGCTGAACCTGGGCGGTGCGCACTGATGCCGCGCCGGTACGACCCCGAGCGGCGCCAGCGGATCATCGACGCGGCGATCCGGGTCGTGGGCGCCAAGGGGCTCGCCGGGCTGAGCCACCGCTCCGTCGCCGCCGAGGCCGACGTCCCGCTCGGCTCCACGACGTACCACTTCACGACCCTCGACGAGCTGATGGTCGCCGCCCTGCGCCAGGCGAACGAGGGCTTCGCCAAGGTGATCGCCGCGCGCGGCGGGCTGGAGGACACGCGAACCGACCTGGCCGAGGAACTCGCCGACTGGATGGGCGAGTGGCTCGCGGGGGACCGCACCGGGGTCGAGCTGGAATACGAGCTCTACCTCGCCGCCCTGCGCCGCCCCGCCCTGCGGCCCGTCGCCGCCGAGTGGGCCCAGGGCCTCGCCGAGTTGCTGTCCCACCGCACGGATCCGGTCACCGCGCGGGCCCTGGTCGCCCTCATGGACGGCATCTGCCTCCAGGTGCTGCTCACCGACGCTCCGTACGACGAGGCGTACGCGCGGGAGGCGCTGGCGCGGATCATCGGCTGAGCACGGCCTCGGTGCCGGGCGGGTCGCCCTGGGAGCCGACGGTCCTCGATGGCGGCGAGGCCGTCGACCGCGGCGAGGTCGTCGATGGCGGCGAGGCCGTCAACTGCGGCGAGGTGATCGGCTGCGGCCGGATCGACGAGCTCAAGGCGACGGCCGCCGGCAGTGCGCGGCGGACCCCTACGCCGTGGACCTATACGTCACCGGACCCGTGCGCCGCAGACCCGTACGCCTCGGACCCGTACGCCTCCGTCGGCCGTGAACCTCCATGCCCCCATCGGGGAACAGCGGGTGACATGCTCACCCCGACCACGCCGACGGAGACCACGTGACCGGACCACCGCCACGCCCCGAACCCTCGACCTCCCCGGAAGGGGACGCCGAGGTCGTCGCCCAGTCGTTGGAGCAGCCGGAACTGTTCGCGCGCCTCTACGACCGCTACGCGTCCGACATCCACCGCTACGCGGCGCGCCGCCTCGGTACGGGGGCGGCGGACGACATCACCGCGGAGACGTTCCTGATCGCCTTCCGCACCCGGGCCCGCTACGACACGGACCGGCCCAACGCCCGCCCGTGGCTGTACGGCATCGCGGGCAACCTCATCGGCAAGCAGCGCCGTGCCGAGGTACGGGCGCTGCGCGCCCTCGCGCGCACCGGGCACGACACCGTCGCCGAATCCTGGACCGACCTCGCCGACGACAGGGTCACCGCACAGTCGGCGCACGCCCCGCTCGCCGGAGCACTGGCCGCGCTGCCCGCGGGCGACCGGCACGTCCTGCTGCTCGTGGCCTGGGCCGATCTGACGTACGCGGAGGTCGCCGAGGCGCTCCGCATCCCCGTCGGCACGGTCCGCTCCCGGCTCAACCGCGCCCGCCGCAAGGTCCGCTCGGCACTCGGCGCCGACCCCGCATTCACCCTCGACGCCACGGAGGTGGCCCAGCCATGGACGACCTGACCCTGCTCCGTGAACTGCGCGCGGACGCCCCCGCACCGCCCCGGGCACGCCTCGGCGCCGGACGCGACCGACTGCTGCGCGAGGCGGCACGCGGTGGACGCCCGCGCGGCCGCCGCCCCGGCCGACCGCGAGCCGACTGGCGACTCGCCGCCGTGGGAGCCGCGGCCGCGATCGCCGCGGCATCGGTGATCGGCAGCCAGGTCTTCGGCACGGGCGACGACGGGGCCGCGAGCCCCGGTGGACGACCCCCGTACACATACGAACTGGGCAGCGCCAAGGACATCCTCGTCGAGGCCGCCGGCGCGGTGGCGGACGACCCGGTGCCGAGCGTCCACGCGAACGAGTGGACCTACCAGAAGCTTCTGCGGATCTACGCGCAGGAGGACGGTCCGGGGGAGGAGAAGGGCGGGCCCCGCGTGGTGGAGCACTGGGCCAAGTACGTGGACCCGCTGTTCGAGAACGGACGCTCCGGTGACGACCGCTCGCCGCGCGAGACCTTCACCTTCCTCGCCCAGCTGCCCGAGGCACCGGAACAGGTGAAGAAGAAGGTCGACGCCTTCTTCGTGGAGGACAAGGGCGCCGAGCCGGGCGACGCGCACGACTACGCGGGGCTGAGCAGCCTCGTCTCCCGTGCCACCGTGATCGAGCCCACCGGGCTGGCCACGGTGTACCGGACCATGGCCACCATTCCCGGCCTGCGCGCCGTCGAGACGAGGGACGCCGCGGGCCGCGAGGCCATCGGCATCTACCTGCCCGGTCAGGCGCGGTCCGGGATGCCGAACCTGCTGCTCCTCGACCCGCGGACGTACCACTTCAGCGGCTGGGGGACCATGCGGCGCGGCGGCGGTATCTGGAAGTCGGTGCAGGCCGTGAACAACGAGGCCGTCCTGGAGACCGCGGTCGTCGACAAGGAGGGCGAGCGGCCCTGAGCCAAGCAGGGCGAGCGGCCCTGAGCCGCACCTTTTCGGAGGGGGCGCCGCCAGGAGCCGTACGGTGCGCCCGGCACGTGAGACGCCGGCGCACCGGTTCGCCCGGGCGGCCCCCGCCAAGTTAGGTTTCACCCATGACCGACACGACTGCTTCTCGTACCACCGGCGCCGTCGCCGCCGGGCTTGCCACCCTCACCGCCGACGGCACTGTTCTCGACACCTGGTTCCCCGCTCCCGAGCTGTCCGCCGAGCCCGGTCCGGCCGGTACCGAGCGGCTGTCCGCCGAGCGGGCCGTGGAACTGCTCGGCGAGGGCGCGGCGAAGGCCCTCGGCCCGGACGCCCGTCGTGGCGTCGAGGTGGTCGCGGTCCGTACGGTCATCGCCTCGCTCGACGACAAGCCGCTGGACGCGCACGACACCTATCTGCGTCTGCACCTGCTCTCGCACCGGCTGGTGAAGCCGCACGGCCAGAGCCTGGACGGCATCTTCGGCCACCTCGCCAACGTCGCCTGGACCTCGCTCGGCCCGGTCGCCGTCGACGACGTCGAGAAGGTCCGGCTGAACGCCCGCGCGGAGGGTCTGCACCTCCAGGTGACGTCCATCGACAAGTTCCCGCGCATGACGGACTACGTCGCGCCCAAGGGCGTCCGTATCGCCGACGCCGACCGGGTCCGCCTCGGCGCGCACCTCGCCGAGGGCACGACGGTCATGCACGAGGGCTTTGTGAACTTCAACGCGGGCACGCTCGGCACCTCGATGATCGAGGGCCGTATCTCCGCAGGTGTCGTGGTCGGTGACGGTTCCGACATCGGCGGCGGCGCCTCCACCATGGGCACCCTCTCCGGCGGTGGCAACGTCCGCATCACCGTCGGCGAGCGCTGCCTCATCGGCGCCGAGGCGGGCGTCGGCATCGCGCTCGGAGACGAGTGCGTGGTGGAAGCCGGTCTGTACGTCACCGCCGGTACGCGCGTGACCATGCCCGACGGGCAGATCGTCAAGGCCCGCGAACTCTCCGGCGCCTCGAACATCCTCTTCCGCCGCAACTCGGTCACCGGCGCGGTGGAGGCACGGCCGAACAACGCGGTCTGGGGCGGCCTCAACGAGGTCCTGCACAGCCACAACTAGGCGGTTCCCCAGCCGGAGCCGGATCGGTGACAGCGCCCGCGTCCCTCAAGGGGCGCGGGCGCTCGGCTTGCGGGCACCCACCGGTGGCCGGGGCGGCCCCCGGAGCGTCCCTTCCGGCTGACGCACCGCCGGGCGACACACCTCCCGACGACAACGCCCCACCGCGTGCCAACCCCGGCGGCGTCGCAGTGCACCCACAGACCGAGGGCCCGCTGCAACCACGTCTGCTCCGTGGAGTGCGCTACCGCTCCGCCACCTGAGCCGCCGCGAACTCCGCCAGCCGCTCGAAGTCGTCCTCGCGCAGGCCGAGTCGGGGATTGACGTGATGGAGCAGCGCGGGCGCGGGATGGTGGGCCCGCACGTACGCGTCGTCGGCCGGACTCTGTTCGTCGTCCACCCAGGCGAAGGGCCGGCCCTCCGCGTACGCCACGATCCGTTCCGTCTTCCAGTGCACCCCGTCGGGCCGGTAGGCGAACAGGGCGCCCGTGAAGTCGACGTACGGCAGCTCGGGCAGGCCGATGACGGGGGCGATCCAGCGGTTTGCGGCGTCCATCCAGGTGGAGGCCCAGCACAGGTCGTAGCCGAGGCCGAGGAGTGCCCGGCCGTGGTCGGGGTGGAGCCAGACGCGCAGAGGCCTGCCGGGCATCAGGGCCACCCGGATCGTCGTATAGCCCTCGGGCCGGCGCTCCGGCTGGGCGGCCCACGGGTTGAGGGGGCCGTCGACGTCGAGGAACAGCAGCGGTCGGCTCACCAGGCCACCGTAAGCGAGGCCGAGTGGCGGAGGCCGGGAATTTGTTCCGGCTCGGGGGCATAGCGGCGGGCGGGCACGCGCGTCACAAGGGGCACAGGGCGGGCCACCGGGGCCGCCGGGGAAGAGAAGGTGACGATGGATGCCGAAGCGCAGGAGAGCTTTCGGGAGTTCGTGGCGAACCGGTCGTCCGCGCTGCTGAAGACGGCTGTGCTGCTCAGCGGCGGGGACCGGCACGCCGCCGAGGACCTGCTGCAGAACGCCCTGATCAAGGCCGCGGGGCGATGGCACCGCATCGACGAGCCCGAGGCGTACGTACGGCAGATCCTGTACCGGCAGCAGGTGAGCCGCTGGCGGCTGAAGTGGCCCCGGCGGGAACTGAGCGTCGCCGAGCCGCCCGAGGCGTCGCCCGGCGCGGACGCCCTGTCCGCCGCCGAACTGCGCGTCGTGATGCGCGGCGCGCTCGCACGGCTGACGGCACGGCAGCGCACCGTGCTCGTGCTGCGCTACTTCGAGGATCTGCCGGAGGCCGACGTGGCCCGCGTGCTGGGCTGCTCGGTCGGCACCGTACGGTCCACCACCCACCGCTCCCTGGCCCGGCTGCGCACCCTCGCGCCCGAACTGGCCGCCCTCCGGATGGTCGGCCCCGAGCAGCCGTCCCGTGACTACTCGCCCGTGGAGGTACGTTCGTGAACGTCGAGGAACTCGTGCGCGACTCCCTGCGGCAGCAGGCCGCCGAAGAGCCGTCGGTGGGACCGGGATTCGCCGACCGGGTACTGGCGGTCCGCCGGCGCCGCCGCACCCGCAGGATCGCGTCCATCGCCGCCGCCACGGCCGCCGTGGTCGCGATGGCGGTGGCGGTGCCGCTGCTGGGCTCCGGCAAGGACGACGTGCGCCCGTCGGGCGTACTGGACTCCAAGGAGGTCCACGCGCACCCCGACCAGTCGCCGCCGCGCGACCTGATCTCGGCCGGGAACGTGGCGCTGGCCGCGTACTACACGGCGAAGACCGTCAAGAAGACGGACGACGTCGGCGTCGCCGTCCGCACCTACTGGCTGCTCGACCCCGAGACAGGCAGGTACCGGAAGACCACCAAGTGGTCCTACGTGGCCGTCGCCCCCGGCATGCGGACCGCCGCGGTCCTGGAACAGGGTCTGCCCGCCCGGCGGATCGGGCTGCTCGACCTCGCCACCGGGAGGGTCGAGCGGTGGATCCCGGTCGACCACGGGGTCGGCGGGCTCGCCTTCTCGCGCGACGGGAGGAAGCTCGTCGCGACGACGTACGACGAGAACCCCGATCTGCGCGACAAGCAGAAGGGTCCCTCCGACGTCATCTGGATCCCACGCTTCCACAAGCCGAGCAGGACCGGCTTCGTCGTCCTCGACGTGGCCTCCGGCAAGGGTTCCTGGAGCAGCGTCCCGGCCGACCGCAACATCAACGCGCGCCAGGACTTCGCCTTCAACCGCGACGGCAGGCTGGTGTATTCGGCCGTCGTCGGAGGCCGGGACGGCATGCAGCAGTTCTACGACCTCGCGGGCCACGAGGTCGCCGCGCCCGCGAACGAGAAGCACCTGCGGTCGGACGTCGCCGCACGGCTGTCCCCGGACGGCAGGCTCGCCGCGGTCGGCCTGACCAAGGAGCGCCCCGACACGTCGTACTCCGAGATCGTCGATCCCCGTACCGGCAAGCGGATCACCCTGGTGCGCGGCGCGGAGCTGCTCGCCTGGGTGGACGACAAGCGGCTCATCGCCTATGAGCGGGCTCCGGGCCCGGGGGAGTACCGGCCCATGCTCGTCCTGGTCACGATCGGCAGCGACACATTCGTCCAGCTGAGCGGTCCCCACGCGCCCACCACGGACTTCTCCCGGCAGGACTGGCAGCCGGTCTTCGCCGAGCGGTGACCGCGGCCCCGACGGCCTGACGTCAGGCGGCCACGAGCCGCTCGTACGCCGCCAGCAGCCCGTCGACCCTCGCCGGGTCGGCGGGCCGCAGCGGCGGCCTGACCGGACCCGCGGGCAGCCCGAGCGCGCCGAGCAGCGCCTTGGCCGTGACCGTGCCGGGCAGGCCCGCCCCCATCATCGACTCGACCAGGGGGACGGCGTGCCGCTGATGGCGGGCCGCCCCGGCGGTGTCCCCCGCGTCGAACGCGTCCAGGATCGCCCGGAACTGACGGGGCACCACATTCGCGACGGTGCTGATGTACCCGCTCGCGCCGATCGCGTACAGCGCGAGGACGTACTCGTCGCAACCCGCGTAGTACGCCAACTCCGTGCGGGCCAGCACCTTCTGGGTGCCCAGCAGGTCGTACGCGCAGTCCTTGACCGCCACGATCCTCGGGTGCTCGGCGAGCCGGATCATCGTGTCCGGCTCGATGCGTGTGCCGGTGCGTCCCGGGATGTCGTACAGCGCGATCGGCAGCCCGGAGGCGTCCGCGATCGCACGGAAGTGCGCCTCGACCGCGTCCTGCGGAGGCCTGCTGTAGTACGGCGCGACCACCAACAGCCCGTCCGCGCCTGCCTTTTCGGCCTCCAGGGCCAGCTCCACGGTGTGTCGCGTGTCGGCCGTCCCCACCCCCGCCACGATCGACGCCCGCTCCCCGACCGCCTCCCGCACCGCCCGCACCAGCGCGGCCTTCTCCGCGTCCGTCGTGGTCGGCGACTCACCCGTCGTGCCGGACAGGACCAGCCCGTCACAGCCCTCGGCCACCAGCCGGTCGGCCAGCCGCTGCGCCCCGTCGAGATCGAGCGCGCCCGCCTCGGTGAAGGGGGTGACCATGGCGCAGAGGGCGCGGCCGAAGGGGGGAGTGGCGTCGGGTGAGGTCGTGGTGTTCATGGGAGTAGTGTCGGCACCCCGATCGTGAAGCTCCACTTAATTCTTCTACGAGATAGGGGTAACGAACGCTACGAGGTGCGAACTTCTGCGAGGCGAGGCCCTAGTGCCAAATCGGCCCGTTATGGGTCACCATGGCGAAGGCGGAAGACGGCGGCAGATCACGGGAGGCGTCATGAGGCTCGGCAAGGCACTCGCCACCGGAGTTGCGGAAGAGCGGGCTCACACCGAAGAAGAGGAACTCCCCGAGGCGGTCGAGGAGTTGGAGGCGTCCGTGCCCGAAGAGGTCTCGGCCGGCCGATGAGGCTGCGGCTCCCCGAGGAACGACCGACGGAGCCGCCGACCGGATACAAGATCGCCCACCCGGTGCTGTCCCAGGACGGCACCCGGGCCGGGTTCACCGGCGTATCGCTGGGTGGCGCGCTGCCGTACGGAGTGCTGGACGAGGCGCGCTGTGTCTACGGGCGACGGCACCGGGCGCCGCACCGCCGCTGCGACTGCGGCTACCACTGCGTACACGACTCCACCGCCGCCGAGGCGATGCTCTGTACCGCCGAACATCGGGCGGCCGTCCTCCTCGAAGTCTCCGTCCTCGGCGCCTACATCCGCTTCGAACAGGGCTTCCGGTACGCCCGGCAGCGGGTGCGGACCGCGACCGTCGGCCCGTGCGCGTGCGGCGCCGTGGCCGGGGCCCTCGCCGACGCGGGCTGGGGCAGGCCGGGTTGGCGCGCGCTGACGGCGGCGTGCGCGGGATGCGTACGCGGTCGTGCGTCCCTGTCGCTCGCCTCCTTCGCGCGGCTGGCGGGGGAGGGGCTACGGGTCCGGGCCGCCGGCGGTGTCGTGCCCGTGCCCGCCGACCTCGGCGTGTCCGAGCTGGTCGCCGAGGCGGCCCTGCTGCAGGCCCGACTCGACTGGTTCCAGACCCAGTTGGCACGCTTCGACGGGGGCGGGAAGCCGGCGAAGTGACGGTCTGGTCGGCGCGTACTTGACCTGAATCACGGTCGAGGTTGAAAGGTGGCCCCCCGCCGTGGGAGCGCGTGCGGACGTATCGGGGCTGACGGGGTTCAAGGGGAGTCGGTACACGTATGCGCTCGGGCTGGTGCCCTGAGGGACTCCTTGCGCTTCCCGTCCGACAACTCCAACCGTCTGGACAAAAAAAGTTTTCGGTGGGACGGTGGAGTCATGTTGGACGTGACCGTGATCGAGGACGCAGAGGCCGCCGCCGTCTCACTGGACCCCATACGGGCCCGGCTGCTGGCCGAGCTGGCCGCCGGGCCCGCGTCGGCCGCCATGCTGGCCGGCAAGGTCGGCCTGCCCCGGCAGAAGGTGAACTACCACCTGAAGGCGCTGGAGCGGCACGGCCTGGTCGAGCTCGCGGGCGAGCGCCGCAAGGGCAATGTCACCGAGCGGCTGATGCGCGCGACCGCCGCGTCGTACGTGATCTCGCCGCTCGCGCTGGCCGCCGTACAGCCCGACCCCGACCGCTTCCGGGACCAGCTGTCCGCCCGCTGGCTGCTCGCGCTCGGCGCCCGGCTCGTACGGGACGTCGGTGCGCTGATCACCGGCGCGACGAAGGCCCGCAAGCGGCTCGCGACCTACGCGCTCGACGGCGAGGTAACCTTCGCCTCCGCCGCCGACCGGGCCGCGTTCATCGAGGAGCTGACGGCCGGGGTCGGTGCGCTGATCCGCAA
Organism: Streptomyces sp. NPDC001530; assembly: GCF_042894545.1. NCBI lineage: Bacteria > Bacillati > Actinomycetota > Actinomycetes > Kitasatosporales > Streptomycetaceae > Streptomyces > Streptomyces sp. NPDC001530. The sequence continues at coordinate 171,498 of NZ_JBIAVS010000017.1, read as the reverse complement.
GTACCACGACGGGGACGCGGAGGGCGGCCGCCCGCACCGGATCGTCGTCGCCGTCCACCCCACGGTCAAACCCGAAGCCGTAGCGGCCCCCGAAGCCGTAGAAGCCGCCCACTGATCACTCAGGAGCCACCACCATGTCCAAGGAATTCGAGATCGCCCGTGAGTTCGAGGTCGACGCCACGCCGCAGGAGGTGTGGGACGCGATCACCAGCGGCATCGGCGGCTGGCTGTGGCCGATGGAGTTCGAGCCACGCCAGGGCGGCGCGGGGCCCTTCGGCTCCACGCTCACCAACTGGGACCCGCCGCATCGCCTCACCAGCCTGGTCGAGGACGTCGAGGGCATCTCCCAGCAGACCCGCAACCAGATCGACGAGACCATCGAGCCGCGCGACGACGGCCGCCGGTCCTGGGTGCGCTACGTGCACAGCGGGATCTTCGTCGAGGACTGGGACAACCAGTACGACGGCGCGAGCAAGCACACGGACTTCTATCTGCACACCCTGCGCGAGTACCTGACCCACTTCGCGGGCCGCCCCGTCGCCTTCTCGACGTTCGACGGACCCGGGGCGTCTGTGACGTCCGACGCCTTCACCGCCGTCGGGCGGGCGCTCGGCCTCGCGGACGACACCGCTGAGGGAGCGCGGGTCCAGGCCCAGGGGCCCGAGGGGCAGGTCCTCGACGCCCTGATCGACTACCGCAACCCGTATTTCATCGGACTGCGCACCGACAACGCCCTCATCCGCTTCTTCGGGCGCAACCACTGGGGCGCCCCGGTCGGCATCAGCGTCCACGACTTCGCGGCCGACGCCGACGCGAAGCGGAACGAGACCGCTTGGCAGGGCTGGCTGAACGGCCTGTTCAGCGCCTAGCGGCGGCAAGGCGGCCATGGGAAGAGCCCGGCCCCCCGGACGACGGGGCCGGGCTCTTCGCTGCGCAGGGTTACGGCCGGAACCGCAGCACCTGCGGGTCGTGGTCGCTGATCTGGTCGGAGAACTCCGAGTTGATGTGCACGCTGTCGTAATCGAAGTCGCAGCCCCTGCGGATCGAGGGGCTGACCAGGATCTGGTCCAGGACCTGGCTGTTGCCCTGGTAGTCGTAGGTGTAACGCTCGCTCTTCGGCAGCGACTTGATCGCCGACCAGAGCTCGCCGTCGCCCTCCAGGATCTTGGTGGTGTCCGAGAAGTCGAAGTCGTTGATGTCGCCGAGGGTGATGACGTCGGCGTTCTTCTGCGTCTTCAGGATCTCGTTCACGAAGGAGTTCACCGCGGTCGCCTGGGCGTGCCGCTGGATCTCCGAGCTGCGCACCGGCGGCTGGTACTGCGAGGTCAGCCCCTGGTCGCCGCCCTTGGAGTTGAGGTGGTTGGCGATCACGAAGACCGTCTTGCCGCGGAAGACGAACTCGCCCGCGAGCGGCTTGCGGCTGGAGGTCCAGGCCGCGTTGGCCGGGTCGACACGGCCGGGGGACGCGGTCAGCTGCGCCTTGCCGTTGACCTTCGTGACGCCCACGGCGGTCGTCGAGTCGCCGCCCGCGCGGTCGGTGAACGAGACCCGCTCGGGGTTGAAGAGGAAGACCTGGCGGATGTTGCCGCCGGGCTCGCCGCCGTCCTTGTCGTTCACCGGGTCGATGGAGCGCCAGTCGTACGTCGGGCCGCCCGCGGCCACGATCGCGTCGATCAGCTTCCGCACCGTCTGGTCGGCGGCGACCGTGCCGTCGTCCGTCGCACCGTTGTTGTCCTGGATCTCCTCCAGGGACACGATGTCGGGCGACTGCAGGTTGTTCACGATCGCGGACGCGTGGGCGTCGAAGGTGGCGTCGCCCGGGTCCAGGTTCTCGACGTTGTACGTCGCCACCGCCAGCTCGCCGCGCGACTGCTTCCGCGTCGTCTCGCGCTCCAGGCCGCCCTTCTCCAGGGTGCCCAGCCGGCTGGCCACGAGGGTGTAGCCGCCGTACTGGTTGAAGTCGAGCGGGCCCGCGGTGGTGCCCGTGAGCTCGTCGCCCACGTTCGCGACCGGGAAGTCCGCGGTCGAGCCGAGGGACTGGATCTGGATCCGGCCGGTGTTCTGCGAGGTGTACGAGCCGTACACCGAGCCGCCGCGGCGGTTGGCGTGCTCGTGCGGCTTCACAGTGACCCACAGCTCGCTGTACGGGTCGGTGGCCGTGACCACGCGGGCGTCCTCGACCTGGACGTTCATGCCCTCGAGGGACTCGTAGTAGTCCAGCGCGTACGTCGACGGCTCCAGGGTCAGGCCGTTGATCGAACCGCCCGCGGCGGTGTCGCCCGCCGGGGTGTAGTCCTCCGGTACGGAGTCGGCGTCGACGACCGTCGCGGCCGGGACGGCGTTGCCGCTGGAGACCACGGTCACCGTCGGCTTGGTGATCTCGGTGAGCGACTGGTTGCCGGAGGAGGCGCCGCCCGGAACGTACTCCGAGACCGTGCCCGACACCGTGACCGAGTCACCGACGGCGACCTTCGGGGCGGAGCTGGTGAAGACGAAGACGCCCTCACTGGTGGCCGGGTTGTCGTCCGCGTTCGGGTCCTGGAACCAGAAGCCCTTCGACGAACCGTAGGTCCGCACACCGGTGACGATGCCCGCCACGTCCGTGACCTTCGTGCCCGCGAGCGGGGAGGTCCGGGTGGTGCCCTGGATGTCGTGGATGTGGACGGTGTCCGCGTGGGCGGGTGTGGTGAGCACCACGGCGGAAAGGGTGGAACAGACCGCGGCGACGGTCAGCGCGCCTATGCGCGCGGTTCTCTTGCTCGGCAAGGGAATCCCTCCGGGGACGTGCGTGAGCGCCGGGACGAGGGTGGAGCAGTGGGGGGAGCGCGACCTGCGTGCGGGCCAGTGACGCGCGTAGAGGCCGGTGAGCAGAGTGCCGTTCAACTTCTACGCGCGTCAATCTCGTGTGTGGGCAGGGGAGTTGTCAAGGTTTCGGGGGTGTATGGCTGCTGTCAGGGACATGAACCGGGCGGCATGGGTGGAAATCCGTCTAGGCTGAGCGGCTGAGTCGTACGACAGCCATCCGGCGGTCGTGCGGCACGCCGTACGGTGCTTTCGGGCGGTCGTACGGCATCCAGGTGGTCGTACGGCCTTCGAGGCGTCCTAGGAGAACGAGCCGATGTCAGACAGCTCCCCCCTGCCGCCGGTGCGGTTGCACTCCGAAGCGGAACTGGCGCGGGACGCGCTCGCCACACCGCTGCTCTCCCGCGCCGCGCGGCTGGCCCGCTGGGCGGGTCCGGACACGCGCGTCGGCGCGGGGGGCGAACTTGTCGAGGAACAGCTGCCGCAGGCCGCCCTTGAGCTCGGGCTGTCCGGTGACGACGCGGCCGCCTTCGCCAGTGAGGCCTGGCGGGTGGCCCTCGACACCGGGCTCGTGGAGATCGTGGACGAGGAGGAGGGCACCGTCGCCGCGGGCGAGGACCTCTCGCTGCTCACCTCCGGCGGGCCGCAGGACGTGCTGGGCGTGTGGCTCGGCGCGCTGGAGACGGTGCTGGACGACGCCAGCGTGCCCGACCTGGACGATCTCGTCGGCGCGATGGGCGAGGGCGACGAGATCGACCTCACCTCCCTCGACTGGGATCCGGAGGCGGAGGCCGAGTTCCTCGACGGGGTGCTCGGCAATCTGTATCTGCTGACCGTGAGCGAGGGCGGGCCCGGTGAAGGGCCGGTGCCGCTGCCCGCGCTCGCCGCGTCGATGATCGTGCCCGACGACATGGGGGAGCCCACCAACGACGTCCTGGAGCAGGTGTCGGACGCGATGATGCGGCTCGACGACCAGTTCCGGCTGCTCGAACCCGTCGGGCTCGTCGACTTCCAGCCGGTCGACGAGGCGTTGATGGCGGACGCCGACGAGGAGCCGGCGGCGGCCGTCGACGACACGGACGTCTCGCGGTACGGGATGGTGCGGCTCACTCCGCTCGGCCTGTACGGGATCCGGACGCGCCTCCTCGAAGCCGGCGTGTCCGCTCCCGCGGTGGGTGACCTGGCGGACAAGGGGGCGGACGCGCTGCTGGACGGCACCTCCGGGTTCCCTCCGGCCGCGGCCCAGGCCGAGACCGAGCAGTGGCTCGCCCGGCGTGAACCCCTCCCCGCCGCACGGGAGTTGCTCGCCGCGGCGCGCGGTGGCGATGCCGGGGCTCCGCTGCGCCGCCTGCGCTGTCAGCAGGCGCTCTCCCTCGTCGGCCTGGAGGTCGAGCCCGCGCTGCGCGAAGTCCTCGACGACGCGGAGCTGGGCGGACTCGCCCGCGTCTGGCTCTCCGAGCACGGCGCGTCCGACGTGCCCGCTCCCTCCGAGGCGATGGTCTTCTGGCTCACCATCGACACGGTGGCCGCGCAGCTCGCCGCCGAGGGCAACTCCGTCGAGCTCCAAGCCCTCGTGGAGGGCCTGGCCCAGCAGCACAGCGGCTTCTTCGCCACCGCCTGGCGCGTCGACCACCCGGCCACCCCCGACGTCCTGGAAGCCATGGGACGCCTCCACCCCGACAAGAAGGTCGCCAAGCAGGCCCGCAAGGCGGCGTTCAAGGCACGGTCGCAGCAAGGGGGGTGAGCGCGGGGCGTGGCTTCTGAGCGCCTGCGGGCTCGGTCCACTCAGCCGGACGGCGACTGGGCTCGTGTGTGGCTGGTCGCGCCCACGCGGCGGAGCCGCATATGTCACAGCCCCGCGCCCCTATGGGGCGCGGGGACCCCACGTCAGCAGTGGTAGCGCGTCGTGTGCTTGAACGACGACGTCGCGCCGTTGAAGCCGTAGGTGCCGCGGTATGCCGGTGGGTTCTGGTATTCGCCGACGATGGTGAGGGTGGTGGCGCAGGAGCCCTGGCCCGCGCGCTGGGCGTCGAGGCGGATCGTCTCGCCGACGAAGCCGCCGGTGATGTCCCAGGGGGCGCCGCAGATGCCGGCGGTGATCTGGCCGCCGGTCACCACATGCGGGTGGGTGTTGGGGTTGTATTTCACCTCGATGGCGAAGGTGACCGCCCCGTTGTGCAGCTCCAGCTGCGCGGACGTGGAGACCGCCTCGGCGGACACGTCCTGCTGTGCGGCGAACGCCTCGTCCCGCGTCTTGACCTCCGCACCCTGCGGATTGTGGAAGCGGTGCTCGACGCCGGCCCGGCCCTTCTGCCTGCGCGCCTGTGTGGTCATGGTGAAAGTCCTCCTCCCGTACGGGAATTGAGTCCGCGTCAGGCGAGCTGCTCGGCGACCTCGACGCGCAGCAGGGCACGCACGTTCTCGATGTGATTGGCGACGGTCACCACGGAGGACCCCGCGAACAGCAGCCCCACCGCGACGTTGTCGAAGGACATGACCAGCGAACCCGAGTCGCCGCCCGCCGAGATGTTCGTGGTGAGGATCTGGTCCTTGAACCGGGCCGTCCCCGCCGTGCCGTAGTTGACGTCGATCGTCGCGTCGACCGCGATGATCCGCCCGAAGCTGATGTTCGTCGTCCGCCCGGACTTCTTCACCAGGTCGCCGACCGCCCCATTGGCCTTGCGCCGCCAGGCCCGCGGCGCCCCGCTGAAGTACTGCTCGCGCGTGGCGTCCTGGAACTCCACCGAGCCGAGCGCGCAGTCCACCACGTTGTTGTGGCGTTCCAGGGGGATCTGCGGCGCGAACTGGATCGTGACGAAGCGCTCGAGCGTCGCGATCCGGTCGGCGGGATCCGTGCCGCCGTCGAAGACACCCGGCTGCACGATCGGACTGCCCAGCTGCGCCCGGTTGGAGTCGGCGAGCACATGGTTGTTGGACAGGATGTAGAACTTGGCGGGGACGCCGAGCCCCGGGCCCGGCGGGTCGACCGTCGCGCCCGGCAGGAAGTCGTACACGACACTCCCCAACGTGCCTGCCGTCACCCGTACGTTGCCGACCGAGAACCCCGAAGGACACGGCCGCATACGGCGCTTGAGGATCTGCGGTTCGAACGCCCCGGGACCGCCGAACTCCTCGAGCAACGGCGGTGACAGCAGCGCGAGTTGGTCCTCCACCCTGCCGTCGGCGCCGTACACCGCCCCGCGCCGCTCCTCGGCCCGCGCCCCCGCCCTGCGCTGCTGGCGCTGCGCGGCGACATGGCCGACCGCGATCACGTCGGTGGGGGTGCCGTCGTCCATCTGGCGCGGCACCACATCCCGTTCCGGCAGCATCGACTCGGGAACCTTCTGGGTCACGAACACCAGCACGGCCTCCTGGCCGGTCGGCTGCCCGTCGGACCACTTCACGCCGTGGCCGAAGCCGACGACGTTCGCCAGCGGCGCCTCGCGCCGCAGGAAGTCGGACTGTGCCTGCCGGCGCGAGCTGTCGCTCAGCTGACCGCCAGTAGGTCCTCGCATCAACTCGGGCCGGCTCGTCACGGCCAGACCACCTCTTCCCCGGTGTACCTCGGGGTTCCGGCCGCCGCGACTACTCCTGCGCGCGGGCCTCGCCGATCGCGAGCACCCGTACGGGAACGCCGTCGAGCTCGTCCGGAACCACGTCCTCGTCCCGGAGCCGGTCCCGGGGCACCTTGCGGGTCACGAAGACGACGATCACGTCCTGGCCCGTCCGCTCGTCCCTCCCGGTCCCGACCCCCGTCACATGGGCCAGCTTCAACAACCGGCCCTCATGGAGGCTTCGCGCCCGACGTGCGTCCACCCCGGCTCGCCTCCCACGGGTGATGCGGTAGTGCGGTGTCTATTGCCGCGCACATCGGCGGTCAAGGTGTTCCGCGCTGAATCATGGGTTGATGACCGATCCGCGCCCGATGACCTTCTTTACGAAGATACGTCCGCCGCATTCCTCGGGCCGGAGGGACTTGTGATTCCTGTGGGCGAGGCCTTACGGATTCATGGAAGCGGGGCCGGTGAAGTCGCCGGGTGTTCAACTCCCGTTCAGGCACGGGCGGGACCGTGTGGCCGCAACCGAGGTCGCCACCCGCCCCCCACGACAGTCCCACTCCACCGTCACAGGAGACACACCCATGTCGCTCACCCGCAGGGACTTCGCCAGAAAATCCGCGATCACCGGTGCCGGTGTCGCCCTGGCCGGCAGTGTCGGGGCCCTCGCCACCGCTCCGAACGCCCTCGCGTCCACGGAGACGGACGTCGAGAGCACGGGCGAGGAGTCGGCGGCCGGTTACGGCGGTGTCGGCTACGGGCCGCTGCTCCCCGACCCGAACGGCATCCTCGCGCTGCCCGCCGGGTTCTCGTACCGCGTCATCACCTACAGCGGCAAGACCAAGCTGGAGTCCGGCGAGTTCACGCCCTCCAACCACGACGGCACGTCCACCTTCTGCGGCCCGCGCGGCGCCACCCTCCTGGTCAACAACCACGAGCTCAGGGGCCCGCGCGCCAACTGGAAGTACCCCGTACCCCTCACCGAGGGCCTGGTCTACGACCCGGCCGCGTCCGGCGGCTGCACGGTCGTCGAGGTCCGGGGCGACAAGGTCGCCGAGTGGGTCGGTATCGCGGGCACCTCCACCAACTGCGCGGGCGGCAACACTCCTTGGGGCACCTGGCTCACCTGCGAGGAGACCGAGGACAAGGCCGGCGTCAACGGCATGACCAAGGACCACGGCTACGTCTTCGAGGTCGACCCCGAGGACCGCCGCCGCAACCAGAACCCCAAGCCCATCAAGGCCCTGGGCCGCTACGCCCACGAGGCTGTCGTCGTCGACCCCAAGCGCGGCCGCCTCTACCTCACCGAGGACGCCTCCGGCCCCAACGGCCTCCTCTACCGCTGGACCCCGCCGCAGGGCTTCGAGCACGGCCACGGACAGCTCGCCACCCTCGCCGACGACGCCGGCGCGCTCCAGGCCTTCAAGTGCTTCGACTCCGGCGGCCAGTTCGTCGACGATCTCTCCCGCGCCACCAAGATCGGCACCGTGTACGGCGTCGACTGGGTCGACGTCCCGGACCGCGACGCCAAGACCACGTCCGTGCGCAAGCAGTTCGCCGCCGGCCAGGTCACCCGCGCCCGCAAGCTCGAAGGCATGTGGTGGGGCGACGGCGGCGCGTACATCGTCTCCTCGTTCGCCCGTGAGGAGAGCCCCGTGCAGCATGACGGCGCCGTCTGGTTCTACGACCCCAAGCGCCGCACCCTGACGCTGAAGGTCCTCATCGGCGTGAACCCCGACCCGTCGGTCGACGGCGCCTTCGACGGCCCCGACAACATCACCGTCTCCCCGTACGGCGGCCTCGTCATCGCCGAGGACGGCGAAGGCATCCAGCACCTGTTCGGCGCCACCGACAGCGGCCGTACGTACCCGATCGCCCGCAACGAGCTGAACAACGGCACCGAAGCGGCGCCCGAGTACAGCGAGTTCACCGGCGTCACCTTCTCGCCCGACGGCACGACCCTCTTCGCCAACATCCAGGAGCCGGGCATCATGCTCGCCATCACCGGCCCCTGGAAGCGCCAGCAGCGCGGCTGAATTAATTCGCTCGCTCGACCCGCGGCCGTCCTCCTAAAGTAATGCACGTCCAGGTGCGAAGGCAGGACCTACTTCCACTGATAATGGGGCGGCCGCGGGTTCGAGTCCCGCCACCGGTACAACGCGCCGGTGTAGCTCAGGGGTTAGAGCACCTACGTCGGTTCCGCCGACCTGAACTCTGGACACCACAACTTCATGCACCTCCCGGTGCGCAGGCTGCGGCTACTTCTCTCTCAAAGAATCCACGCCGCCGCCGATTTGATCTCGGGAGGCGCAGCACATGGTGTGTGCCCGGTGCGCAGGCAACGGTTACTTCATTGGATCGGACGGCTGCGGGTTCAAATCCCGTCATCGACTTCGGGTCGGTGTAGCTCAATTGGGTAGAGCATCTGGCTGAGTCCGTCGCCGACTCCTGATCTCGGGCACGCTCCATTTGCTGCGCCTCCCTCCGAAACACGACGTCATCGTCGTAGCCGAATTCGGGGGAATTCATCATGGCGCGATTCAACACCAAGGCGGCCAAGGCGCAGCCCACTTCGCGGGTCACCTCGACCGGCCGTGTCCTTCGTACCTACGAGGGCGGCCGGGGCCAGGAGCGCGACGCGCGCTCCGAGCTCTTCCTGCTCGCGATCGCCAACTTCGTTTCGCAGAACACCTTTTACGAGACCGGCGCGGCCCGCGACGACCGGTTCGCCGAGCTCGTGCGCGAGCTCGCCGTCGCCGACCCGTCGTGGACGGCCGCCCTGCTCGGCTGGCTGCGCGGCGAGGGCAACCTCCGTACGGCCTCGATCGTGGGCGCCGCCGAGTACGTGAAGGCACGTCTGGACGCGGGCGCCACCGACGGTCCGGCCAACCGCCAGGTCATCGCCTCCGTACTGCGCCGCCCGGACGAGCCCGGCGAGCTGCTCGCGTACTGGACCTCGCAGTACGGCCGCAACGTACCGAAGCCCGTCAAGCGGGGCATCGCCGACGCCGTACGGCGGCTCTACAACGGCAAGGCGCTGCTGAAGTACGACACCGCGTCCAAGGGCTACCGCTTCGGCGACATCCTCAACCTGGTGCACGCGGCGCCGGACCCCGACAAGCCGTGGCAGGGCGACCTGTTCCAGTACGCGCTGGACCGGCGCCACAACCCGGACACGGCCGTGGTGCCCAAGTCGCTGCCCGTACTCGTGGCCCACCGTGACCTGATGGCGCTGCGGCCCGCCAAGCGGCGCAAGGTCGTGACCGGAGCGCACGGTGCGCAGCGCCTGGCGGAGGCGGGCATGACCTGGGAGGCGCTGGCCGGCTGGCTGCAGGGCCCGATGGACAAGGCGGCCTGGGAGGCCGTCATCCCGTCCATGGGCGCGATGGCGCTCGTACGGAACCTGCGGAACTTCGACGAGGCGGGGGTCTCCGACGAGGTGGCGGCCCAGGTCGCCGCCAAGATCAGCGACCCGGCGGAGGTGGCGCGCTCGCGGCAGTTCCCGTTCCGCTACCTCGCCGCGTACCAGCACGCGCCCTCGCTGCGCTGGTCGTACCTGCTGGAGCAGGCGCTCGGCCACTCGCTGGCCAATGTGCCCGCGCTGCCGGGGCGGACGCTGGTGCTCGTCGACCGGTCCGGCTCGATGTTCTACTCGCGGCTGTCCGACCGCTCCGAGCTCAACCGGGCGGACGCGGCGGCGATCTTCGGCACGGCGCTCGCGCTGCGGGCGGCGGACGCGGATCTCGTCGAGTTCGGCACCAGCAGCAACCGCGTGAAGTTCCGCAAGGGCGAGTCGGTGCTCAAGGTGCTGGAGCGCTTCGGCGACCTCGGCGGCACCAACACCAGCGAGGCGGTCCGCAAGCACTACAAGAAGCACGACCGGGTGCTCATCGTCACCGACGAGCAGGCCACGTACAGCCACTACGGCGACCCGACCGAGCAGGTCCCGGCGCACGTACCGGTCTACACGTGGAACCTGGCCGGTTACCGCGCGGGCCACGGCCCGTCCGGGAAGGGCAACAGGCACACGTTCGGGGGGCTCTCGGACGCGGCTTTCCGGATGGTGCCCCTTCTCGAGTCGGCGCGGGACGCGGACTGGCCCTGGAAGTGAGCGGTACTCCGACTGGCCCTGGAGCCCGTGAGTGAGTTCGGCTGCGGCCCGTACTTCGGTGCGGGCCGCACTCTTGTGCGTGTCCGGTGCTGATATCTAACATTTCAGTTGTGGAGGCGATACGGCCCGTGCGCCGGACCCTGCTCAGGGACCGCGCGTACGAGGCGATACGGGACGCCATCGTGGCCGGCGACATCGCGCCGGGCGCGGTGGTGCGGGACGCCGAGCTGGCCGAACGGCTCGGGCTGTCCCGGGCGCCGGTCCGCGAGGCCTTCTCACGGCTGGTCGACGAGGGGCTCCTGGAGTCCAAGCCGCAGAGCTACACCCGGGTGACGCCGGTGGTGGCCGCCGATGTGCGGGACGCGGCGGCCGTGGTCGGCGCCATGCACGAACTGGTCACGCGAGCGGCGGTGCCTCGCCTTCTTGAGGACCATGTCGGTGCCATGCGGGAGGCCAACGTGCGGTTCGCCGCGGCCGTACGGGACGGCGACGTGGACGCCGCCCTGCACGCCGACGACGAGCTGCACGACGTCCTGGTCCGGGTGAGCGGCAACCGTGCCGCCGCCGCCACCGTCGCCCGTTACACCCCGCTCATCCGCCGACTGGAGCGACGGCGCTTCGGGGAGGGCGGCAACTGCCGTTCGGCCGGGCTGCACGAGCAGCTGATCGAGGCCTGCGCGGACGGTGACGTGGACGAGGCGGTCCGTGTCACGGCGGAGATCTGGCGCGCTCTGGAGGAGCTCGCCGACGTTCCCTGATCCGGGAGGAACCATGTCCCTTTCCTCGTACGCCCGTTATCCCCTGCTCTTCGGGCCCTCTCCTGTGCACCCGCTGGAGCGGCTGACCGGGCACCTCGGCGGCGTCGCCCTGTGGGCCAAGCGGGAGGACTGCAACTCCGGTGTCGCGTACGGCGGGAACAAGACCCGCAAGCTGGAGTACCTCGTCGCCGACGCGCTCGCCCAGGGCTGCGACACGCTCGTCTCGATCGGCGGAGTGCAGTCCAACCACACCCGCCAGGTCGCGGCTTGCGCCGCCCGCGCCGGGCTCAAGTGCGTGCTGATTCAGGAGAGTTGGGTGGAGTGGCCCGACTCCGTGTACGACAAGGTCGGCAACATCCTCATCAGCCGGCTCGCCGGCGCGGACGTCCGGCTCGTACGGGCCGGGTTCGGGATCGGGTTCAAGGAGAGCTGGGAACAGGCGCTGCGGGAGGTCGAGGAGGCGGGCGGCAAGCCGTACGCCATCCCCGCGGGTGCCTCCGACCATCCGCTGGGCGGCCTGGGGTTCGCCGGTTGGGCGTACGAAGTAGCCGAGCAGGAGCGGGAGTTGGGGGTCTTCTTCGACACGGTGGTGGTGTGCTCCGTGACCGGGTCGACCCAGGCGGGCATGGTCGCCGGGTTCGCGGCGCTGGAGGAGGCGGGCGGGCGGCCGCGGCGCGTCCTTGGCATCGACGCGTCGGCGGAGCCCGCCCGGACCCGTGAGCAGATCGCGCGGATCGCCCACCGCACGGGGCAACTCATCGGCGTACAGAAGGAGTTGACCGAGGCGGACGTCGAGCTGGACGAGCGCTATCACGCGGGCACGTACGGGATTCCGGACGAGGCCACGCTGGAGGCGATGCGGCTCGCGGCGCGCACCGAGGGGATGGTCACCGACCCCGTCTACGAGGGGAAGTCGATGGCCGGGATGGTGGATCTGGTGGCGCGCGGGGAGATCGGGCGCGACTCCACCGTGCTCTACGCCCACCTCGGCGGCCAGCCTGCGCTGAATGCCTACAGCGCGCTCTTTTAGGCATCCGTTTCTAGGCGGCGGCCTTCGGCTTGGTACCGGTGATCACGAACGCCGACACCAGCAGTGCGGTGAGCGCGATCAGTGAGCCGACGCCGAACGCGCGGGCCGCGCCATGGGTGAGGATCTCGGACGGTGACCCGGCCGCGTGCCGGGTCGCCGTGCCGAACACCGTGACCAGGATGGACAGTCCGAGCGTGCCGCCGAGCCACTGGAGGGTCTGCAGCAGACCGGACCCGGCGCCCGCCTCACGCGGCTCGACGCCCGCGAGGATCGTCGCGTTGAGCGGCATGAAGCTCAGGCCCACGCCCAGGCCCATCAGCAGCAGCGGACCGAACAGGCCGCTCAGATAGCCGTCGCCGGGCTGGAGCCGCCACAGCCACGCGGCCGCGGCGACGAGCAGGCCCATGCCGGTGAGCAGGACCGGCTTGGCGCCGAAGCGGGCCAGCAGCCGCGGCACGAAGCGCACGGTCGTGAACATCGCCAGGGTCATCGGAAGGAAGGCGAAGCCCGCGCGGAGCGGGCTGTATTCCAGGACCTGCTGGCAGATCAGGGTGAGGAAGTAGAACGCGCCGAACATGCCCGCGGGCAGCAGCAGGACGCCCGCGTAGCCGCCCGCGCGATTGCGGTCGGCGAACAGGCGCAGCGGCATGATCGGCTGGCCCGCGCGGGACTCGATCAGGGTGAAGCCGGCGAGCAGGGCCGCCGCCGCGCTGAATCCCAGCTGTGCCTGGATGTCGCCCCAGCCGCCCTCCGAAACCTGGATGAACGCGTACACCAGCGAGGTCATCCCGGCCGTGCCGGTGAGCGCGCCCGCCGCGTCGAACCGGCCCGCGTGGCGCGGGGTTTCGGTGACGAAGCGGGGGAGGGCGGCCGCGACCGCGATGCCGATCGGCACGTTGATCAGCAGGGCCCAGCGCCAGGACGCCCACGACGTGAGCATGCCGCCGAGGACCAGCCCGATGGAGGCGCCGATGCCCGCCATGGAGGAGTAGACGCCGAGGGCGTGGTGGCGGCGCGGGCCCTCCGGGAAGTTGGTGGTGATCAGGGCGAGGGTGCTGGGCGCGGTGAGCGCGGCGCCCACGCCTTGCAGCGCGCGGGCCGTGAGCAGCCAGGCGTTCTCGGTGGCGAGTCCGCCGAGGAGGGAGGACGTGGCGAAGAGCAGGACGCCGATGGTGAGCGTGCGGCGGCGGCCGACGATGTCGCCGACGCGCCCGCCGAGGAGCAGCAGGCCGCCGAAGGCGAGCGTGTAGGCGTTGAGGACCCAGGAGAGGCCGGTGGGGGTGAAGGCGAGGTCGTTCTGGATGGCGGGCAGCGCGACGTTGACGACCGTGGAGTCGACGCCGACCATCAGGTAGGCGGTGACGATGACGAGGAGGGCTGTGCCGAGCCTGGCCGACTGGTCGGGTGCGGCTTCGGGTGGGCTGGTGCTGGTGGAGGGCACGGACGGGGTGGACATGGAATGCTCCCTGTCTTGGGTCCCCGGTGGATGCGTGCGGGCAGCGCGGACTGCCCGCGGCGATAAGCGGGGACTGTCTCCGTTTAGTGCTCGTAAGATACGGAGAGAGTCCCCGGTTGGCAAGGAGTATCTGAATGGCGCAGGTCAAGCCGATGCGGGCGGATGCACGGCGGAACTATGAGCGACTGCTCAAGGAGGCGGCGGTCGCGTTCGCCGAGCACGGGGAGGGTGCGTCCCTCGACGACATCGCCAAACGGGCCGGGGTGGGGTCCGGCACGCTGTACCGGCACTTCCCCACGCGGCAGGCGTTGTTGGAGGCCGTGTACGTCGACACCATCGAGGCGATCGCCGCGCGGGCGGACGAGATCGCGGCGGAGTTGTCGCCCGGCGAGGCGCTGGTGGAGTGGCTCAATGAGCTGAGCGAGGGGATGATCCAGGTCCGCGGGCTCAAGACGCTGCTCGGGTCGGCCGTCGCGGACGGGAGCTCCGCGGTGCTGACCGCGTGCGGGAACTCGGTGAAGGGGGCGGCCACGCGGCTGGTCGAGGCGGCGCAGCGGGAGGGGACGCTGCGGGCGGATGTGGAGCCGATCGAGGTGCTGCGGCTCGCGCATGGGGTGGCCACCGCGTCGGAGTTGGCGAACGGACAGGGGAAGTACATCCGTCGGTATCTGTCGCTGCTGACGGAGGGGCTGCGGCCTTAGCGGGGGTTTGCTCTGCGCCGCCCCGCGTTCCGCAGGTGGGTGGGGCGGGGCCGTGCCAGTACATCCGCCCCGTCGGCGCCTCTGACGCCGCCTTCGTGCGCGCCCGGTCCGGTGGGCGGGGCGGGGCCGTGCCAGTACATCCGCCCCGTCGGCGGTTGCAGCTTGGCGTGGTGCCGTTGCTCGGCCTGGTGACCATCACGAGGCGACGGGGCATTTGATGTACCGGCACGGCCCCTTCCGTGCGTCGTCGGGTGTGGGTCGTGGGGGCGGGGCGTCGGGTGCGGCCACGTAGCGACGGGGCGTTTGATGTACCGGCGCGGGCCCTTCCGTGCGTCGTCGGGTGTGGGTCGTGGGGGCGGGGCGTCGGGTGCGGCCACGTAGCGACGGGGCGTTTGATGTACCGGCGCGGCCCCTTCCGTTCGTCGGCGGCTGCGGGTGTGTGGGGGCCGGGCGTCGGGTGCGGTGGTGTGGCTAGAGGGACTGGGCTGCGGGCTTCACCATGCCGCGGACCGTGCGGGACTTGACGAAGTCGCCCATGGCCGTCATCTCCCACTCGCCGGAGAACTGCTTGATGAGCTTGGCCATCATGACGCCGGTCTGGGGTTCGGCGTTGGTGAGGTCGAAGCGGACCAGTTCCTCGCCGGTGGCGGCGTCGAGGAGGCGGCAGTAGGCCTTGGCCACCTCGGTGAACTTCTGGCCGGAGAAGGAGTTGACCGTGAAGACCAGGCCCGTGACGTCCTGGGGGAGGCGGCCGAGGTCCACGACGATCACCTCGTCGTCGCCTCCGCCCTCGCCCGTGAGGTTGTCGCCGGAGTGCTTGATCGCGCCGTTCACGATGGACAGCTTGCCGAAGTAGCAGCTGTCGATGTGGTTGCGCTGCGGGCCGTACGCGATGACCGAGGCGTCCAGGTCGATGTCCTTGCCGCGGTACGCGGGCTCCCAGCCGAGGCCCATCTTGACCTGGGAGAGGAGCGGGCGGCCGCCCTTGACCAGGGAGACGGTCTGGTTCTTCTGGAGGCTGACCCGGCCCTTGTCGAGGTTGATCTTTCCGGGGGAGGGGGGCGTAGCGGGGGGAACCGGCGGGGACGGCGGGGCAGCGGCGAGTCGGGGGTCCAGGGGCGGGGTCGGCGGGATGACCGGGGGCTGCGTGGTGGGGGTGGGCGGGGTGATCGGCTGTGCGGGGGTGGGGGTGGGGGCCGGTGTCGGTGTCGGTTCTTCCACCGTCACGCCGAAGTCCGTGGCGATGCCCGCCAGGCCGTTCGCGTAGCCCTGGCCGACCGCTCGGGCCTTCCACGCGCCGTTGCGGAGGTAGATCTCGACGATCACCAGGGCCGTCTCGGTGCCCAGCTGGGGCGGGGTGAAGGTCGCGAGGACCGTGTTGTCGTCCGCGTTGCGGATGGTGGCCGTGGGTTCGATGCCCTGGAACGTCTGGCCCGCCGCGTCCGGGCTCGCGGTGACGACGATCTTCTCGATGCCTGGGGGGACCGAGGTCGTGTCGACCGTGATCGCGTCCGGGGACGTGCCGCCGCCCGAGCGGTACGTCACGCCCGGGCCGCTGGGCTGGTTGTAGAAGATGAAGTCGTCGTCGGAGCGCACCTTGCCGTCGGCGGTGAGCAGCAGGCCCGATACGTCGAGCCGCACCGGGGCGGCGACGTCCACCGTCACGCGGGTGACGGGGAGAGGGATGTTCGAGCCGGGGGTCATAGCTGTCATGCCAGAGGTAACGAGCGGGCCCGCTTTACCGTTCCCTTACCGAAGGAGTTGTTCACCCCTCCGCCCCTACCGACGGGAATGGGCAGGGGCGGAGGGGGCGAAATACCTCTACGGCACCACCACGATCTTTCGTCCCACGCCCGACGCGAACTGGTCCAAGGCCTGGGGATAGCTCGTCAGGGGGAGGCGGTCGCTGATGAATACGGAGGGGTCGAGGACGCCCGTCGCGAAGAGCTCCGCCGCTCGTTCGAAGCTGTGCAGGACCGCCATCGAGCCCGTGATGGTGATCTCCTGGTTGTAGATGCGGTAGGGGTCGATCGTGACGCGGGTCGCGTACTCGGCGACGCCGAACTGGAGGAAGGTGCCCGCCTTGGCGACCCGGCCCAGACCGTCCTGGATCGCCGCCGCGTTGCCCGTCGCGTCGACGACCACGTCCCACCCCTGGGGCCGGTCGAGTTCATCGGCGCTCGCCGCGGACGCGGACACGCCGAGCTGTTGGGCCGTGGCCAGCCGCTGCGGGTTCACGTCCACTATGTCCACGCTCGCCGCCCCCGTGCGCTTCGCCAGCTCCAGCATCATCAGGCCCATCGTTCCCGAGCCGTAGATGAGGACGTGGGCACCGAGTCGGGAGTTCAGGACGTCGTAGCCGCGCACCGCGCAGGAGAGGGGTTCCACCAGGGCCGCGTCCTGGGTGCGTACGTGCTCCGGGAGCTTCACGCAGTTGGCCACGGGGGCGGTCGCGTACTGGGCGGCACCTCCCGCCGTCGTCACGCCGATCGCCGCCCAGCGTTCGCAGAGGTTGTTGTGGCCCGTCCGGCAGTACCGGCACTCGTAGCAGTACAGGGAGGGGTCCACTGCCACCCTGTCGCCCACCGCTATCTCGGTGACCTGGGTGCCGACCCCGACCACCTCGCCCGCGAACTCGTGCCCCGGCACGATCGGCAGCTTGGGCGCGAACTCTCCCTGGAGGATGTGCAGGTCCGTGCCGCACAGGCCGCAGGCCGCGACCTCGACGACGACCTCGCGGGGCCCTGGCGTCGGGTCCGGGACCTCGGTGACGACGGCGCGGCCCACGGACTCGATGACGGCGGCCTTCATTTCACGGCTCCCAATGACAGGCCCTGGACCAGCTTGTCCTGGGCGGCGAACCCCGCGGCGAGCACCGGCAGGGAGATGACGAGCGACGCGGCGCACACCTTCGCCAGGAACAGGCCCTGGCTGGTGATGAAACCGGTCAGGAAGACGGGGGCGGTCTCCGCCACCACGCCCGTCAGTACGCGGGCGAACAGCAGCTCGTTCCAGCTGAAGATGAAGCAGATCAGGGCCGTTGCCGCGATCCCGGGGAGGGCGATCGGGGCCACCACGCGCGCGAGGATGGTCGGCAGCCGCGCGCCGTCGATCTGCGCCGCCTCGATGATCGCGGTCGGGACCTCGGAGAGGAAGGACTGCATCATCCACACCGCGATCGGCAGGTTCATGGCTGTGTAGAGGATGACCAGCGCCCAGATGTTGTCGAGCAGGCCGGTGTTCTTCGCGAACAGGTAGATCGGCAGCAGCCCCGCCACCAGCGGCAGCATCTTGGTGGACAGGAAGAAGAACAGGACGTCGGTCCACTTCTTCACCGGCCGGATGGACAGCGCGTACGCGGCGGGCAGCGCGAGGAGCAGCGTCAGCAGTGTGGAGGCCACCGAGGCCGTCATCGAGTTGATCAGCGCGGGCCAGGGGCTGGCGCCGCTGCCCGCGCCGAAGAACTCGCGGTAGCTGTCCAGAGTGAGCGAGGCGGCGAGAGAGGGCGGATTGGTCGCCGCGTCCGCCTCGGAGTGGAAGGACGTCAGGGCCATCCAGAGGATGGGCAGCACGAACAGGATGCCGGCCAGCCATGCGGCGACCCCAAGGGCGCTACCCCGGAGCCGGCCGCCGGACCGGGTTCGCCGCGGGGCGGCTGTGGTGATGGTGGTCATGCGCGGGACGCCTCCTCACGGAACAGGGACGACACGACGCGCAGGGCGAATGTCGCGAGGATGATCGAGCCGATGACGACGAGGACGCCGGCCGCGGAGGCGAGGCCGTTCTCGTGTGCCTGGTAGAAGGTCTGGTAGATGGTGTACGGCAGGTTCGCGGTGCCCAGGCCGCCGGAGGTGATGGTGTACACCGCGTCGAAGTTCTGCACGATGTAGATCGAGCCGAGCAGTACGCCCAGTTCGAGGTAGCGGCGCATGTGCGGCAGCGTGATGTGGACGAACATCTGCCAGTCGTTCGCGCCGTCCATGCGGGCCGCCTCGACCAGCTGCGGGTCGCGGCTCTGCAGTCCGGCGAGCAGGATCAGCATCATGAACGGGGTCCACTGCCAGATCAGCGATGCCTCGACCGCCATCAGAGGCATCTCGGAGATCCAGTCCGGCTGGGCTGCCCCGCTCCCTCCGATCGCGTTCAGGATGCCGTTGAACAGGCCGTACTCGGGATTGAACAGCACGTGCTTCCACAGCAGCGCGGCCGCGATCGGCACCAGCAGGAAAGGGGCGATGAGCATCGTGCGCACGGCGGCCCGGCCGCGGAAGCGGCGGTCCAGCAGGAGCGCCAGCACCAGCCCGAGCACCAGGCTGACGAGCACCACGGTGACGGTCAGCAGGACGGTCGTCCACACCGATTTGCGCAGGTCGGGTGTGCTCAGCACCTCGGAGTAGTTGGCGAGGCCGGCGAAGTGGCGGTCGTCCGGATAGAGCGCGTTCCAGTCGAAGAACGAGATCACCAGCGTCGCCACGAAGGGCAGCTGCGTCACGATGATCATGAAGATCAGCGCGGGCAGCAGGGGGGCCCGGGTGGCCCAGGCGCGCATACGGTTCGGCCGCCGGGCCGCCGGCCGCGCGGAGGCGGCGGCGACCCGGGTGGGGGGAGTGGTGACGGTCATGATCCCTGGTACTTCTTTCCGACGGCCTCGGCGAGTTCCTGCGACTTCTTCAGCGCGCTGTCCACGGACTGCTTGCCGGCGACGGCGGAGCTGATCTCCTGGGAGACCTTGGTGCCCAGGTCGGTGAACTCGGGGATGCCGACGAACTGGATGCCGGGCGCGGGCCGGGGCTGCACGCCCGGGTCGTCGGGCTTGGCGTTCGCGATGGCGTCCCGGGTGACGTCCGCGAACGCGGCCGCCTCCTTGCGGTACTCCGGGATGTCATAGGTCGACGTCCGCTTGCCGGCCGGCACGTTGGCCCAGCCGATGGTCTTGCCGACGAGCTTCTCGTAGTCCTTGCCGGACGCCCACGAGATGAACTTCCAGGCGTCCTCGGCGTTCTTGGACGCCTTCTGGATGCCCCACGCCCAGGTGTAGAGCCAGCCCGAGCTCTCGGTCTTCTCGACCGGTGCCGGGACGTAGCCGATCTTGCCCTTGACCGGGGAGCCGGAGGCCTCCAGGGAGCCGGCGCCGGCCGTGGCGTCGTACCACATGGCCGTCTTGCCCTGGGTCATGTTGTTCAGGCACTCGGCGTAGCCGGACTGCGCGGCGCCGGACTCGCCGTGCTTGCGCACCAGGTCGATGTAGAACTGCGTGGCCTGCTTGAACTCCGTGGAGTCCAGCCGGGCCTGCCAGTCCTTGTCGAACCAGGTGCCGCCGAAGGTGTTGACGACCGTGGTCAGGGGCGCGAGCATCTCGCCCCACCCGGGCAGGCCGCGCAGGCAGATGCCCTTCATGCCGGACTCGGCGGTGTCCACCTTGGCGGCGAGGTCAGCGACCTGCTTCCAGGTGGGCTTGTCGGGCATGGTCAGCCCGTCCTTGTCGAAGACGTCCTTGCGGTACATCAGGAAGGACGACTCGCCGTAGAAGGGCTCGCCGTAGAGCTTGCCGTCCTTGGCGGTGAGGGCCTGTGTCATCGGGGCGAGGATGTCGTCCTGGTCGAAGGCCTGGTCGCTCTTGACGTACGAGTCCAGCGAATGGAGCCAGCCGTTCTTGGCGTAGATCGGGATCTCGTAGTTGCTGAGCGTGGCGACGTCGTACTGGCCCGCCTGGTTGGCGAAGTCCTGGCTGATCTTGTCGCGGACGTCGTTCTCCGGGAGGACGGTGAAGTTCACCTTGATCCCGGTGTCCTTGGTGAAGTGGTCGGCGGTGAGCTTCTGCAGCTCCACCATCTGCGGGTTGTTCACCATCAGGACGTTGATGGAGTGGCCGCCGGAGGATCCGGAGCCGCCGGCACCCGAGCAGGCGGCGAGGAGTGGAGTGATCAGCGTCCCTACGGCCGCCACGGCGATCAGGGTGCGTGGCGTTCGTCGGCTCTGGGTTCGCATGCGGTGCTCCTGGATTTATGGGGATAAAGGGGGCTATGACTGGGTTGGGGGTGCCCTGTGGAGGACGATGGCTTGGGTTTTCGGATGCGGTACTACGCGATACCGGGCAGTGGGTTCTGACGTCAGACGCGGATGACCTGGGGCCCCAGTAGCGAGTAGCGGTGGGCCTCGGCCGTGGGCAGCAGTGTGCTGGTGACGATCGCCTCCAGTGCGCCGATCTCCGCGAACCGGCAGAAGCTGACCGCCCCGAACTTGGTGTGCACGCCCGCGAACACCGTGCGGCGTGCGGCCCGGATCGCCTGCGCCTTGACCTCGCTGACGGCCGGGTCGGGGGTGGTGAGGCCGTGTTCGCGGGAGATGCCGTTGGCGCCGATGTAGGCCAGGTCGATGACGAAGCCGGAGAGCATCTTCGTCGTCCAGTGGTCGACGGTCGCGAGCGTACCGGGGCGGACCCGGCCGCCGAGCAGCAGGACGGAGATGGCGTCGGCCTCGGCGAGCGCGCCCGCGACCGGCAGGGACGCGGTGACCACGGTCAGCGGTCGGTCCCTGGGCAGTGCCTCGGCGATGAGCTGCGGGGTGAAGCCCTCGTCGACGAAGACGGTCTCGGCGTCCCCGAGCAGCTCGGCCGCGGCAGCCGCGATCCGGCGCTTCTCGGGTACGTGGCTGGTGGCGCGGAAGGAGAGCGTGGTCTCGAAGCCGGCGCTCTCCACGGGGTAGGCGCCGCCGTGGGTGCGGCGGAGCAGGCCGTGGTCCTCCAGGACGCGCAGGTCCCGCCGTACGGTCTCCTTGGCCACGCCCAGTTCGGCGGCGAGCGCGGTGACATCGACCGAGCCGGTGGCGCGTGCGACCCGCACGATCTCACGCTGGCGCTCCTCGGCGGTCCCCGCCGTCTTCGCCGTCGTCATCGCCGACACCCGCTTCCTGCTGTGTTTCGTGGCCCGTCCGCCTCGGAGGCGTTCAAGCCGGTGTTGCCCGTTCGGGCCCGGTGCGGCCCATGGGGGAAGTTCTACAGCGGGGGTTCGCGACTGAACAGGTCTGTTGCAGATTCGATGCTGCCCGTTTGTGCCCGTTTGGCTCGGTGGGCGCCCGTCTCGGACCTGCGGAGCCGCGCGTCGGGGCGTGGGATCGGGCAGCACGGATGCCCGAATGCGGGAGCGGGCGGGCCCGTTCGGTGCCCGCCCGCTCCGTGAACGTCTGTTTTCCGCCGTGTCGGCCGGATCAGTACGGCCAGACCGGCGGGTCGCTCACGAAGTGTCCGCCCAGGTAGGCATGGGCCACGTTCTCCGGGTCCAGCTCGCCCTGCTCGGCGATGAGCTTCTCGGCGTACGGCTCGGAGTCGTCCTGCGGTTCGTAGCCGAGCGCCCGAGCGGTCGACAGGTCCCACCACAGGCGGGTGTTCGCGGAGGATCCGTAGACGACCGTGTGCCGTACGTCCTCGGCGGTCAGGGCCGCGTGGAAGAGGCGGGTGCCGTCCTCGGGGCTCATCCAGACCGAGAGCATGCGCACGCTGGTGGGCTCCGCGAAACAGGAGCCGATGCGCACCGAGACCGTCTCCAGGCCGTGCTTGTCCCAGTAGAACTGGGCCAGGTCCTCGCCGAAGGACTTGGACAGGCCGTAGAAGGTGTCCGGGCGGTGCGGGGTGTCGATCGGGATCAGCGCGCTGTCGTCGAACGGGGCGTCTCCCCGCGGGCGCGGGGTGAAGCCCACCGCGTGGTTGGAGGAGGCGAAGACGATCCGGCGTACGCCCTCCTCGCGCGCCGCCTCGTACAGGTTGTACGTCCCCTCGATGTTCGCCTTGAGGATCTTGTCGAAGGAGGCTTCCAGGGAGATGCCCGCGAGGTGGACGATCGCGTCGACGCCCCGTACCGCCTCGCGCAGTGCCGCCTTGTCGGCGAGGTCCGCGGTGATCGCGTCCGGCTCGCCCTCGATGGGGAGCAGGTCGAGGAGGCGCAGCTCGTAGCCGTACTTCGGCAGCAGTCCCCGCATCAGGGTGCCGAGTCCGCCGGCGGCGCCGGTGAGCAGAACGGTGCGGGGAGCGGGCATGCGGTGTCTCTCCTCGGTGTGGGGCTCTGCGCTACGGCAGGGGTGCGGGGCTCTGCGCTACGGCGGCGGACGTATTTGTGTATGACATTCACATTCGTGGACACGCTAAGGATCGCTGACGCGCTCCGTCAAGTGTCGCGCGGAGGTGGGGAATCCGCCTCCGTGTTGCGGGTTTGCGTGCTTGACCGGCCCCGAGGTCGCGGCTTAGCGTGGGCGCGTTCAGAAATATAGACGTGGATCAGAAACGTGCACCGGTGGGCATGCGTTCAGGGCCGGTGGGCACCTGCTTAGGGAGAGTCCGTGACGTCAGCCCCTCTCGCCGCTCGGCTCAGCATCCCCAGCGGGCCGTTGTTCTTCCCCGTCACCGCGTACGGCCCCGACGGCTCCGTCGACCTCGACGTCTACCGGGAGCACGTGCGGCGCGGCGTCCGGGCCGGCGCCGCGGCGGTCTTCGCCTGCTGCGGCACCGGGGAGTTCCACGCGCTTACGCCCGAGGAGTTCGAGGCGTGTGTACGGGTGGCCGTGGAAGCGGCGGAGGGGCGCGTGCCGGTCGTCGCCGGCGCCGGGTACGGGACCGCGCTCGCCGTGCGGTTCGCGCGGCTCGCGGAGGGGGCCGGGGCCGACGGGCTGCTCGCCATGCCGCCGTATCTCGTCGTGGCCGGGCAGGAGGGTCTGCTGCGGCACTACCGCGAGATCGCCGCGGCCACCTCGCTGGACGTCATCGTCTATCAGCGCGACAACGCCGTGTTCACGCCCGAGACCGTGGTCGAGCTGGCGCGCACCGACGGGATCATCGGGTTCAAGGACGGGCTCGGCGATCTGGACCTGATGCAGCGGATCGTGAGCGCGGTGCGGAGTGAAGTCCCCGGGGATTTCCTGTACTTCAACGGACTGCCGACCGCTGAGCTGACCGCGCTCGCGTACCGGGGCGTGGGGATCACGCTGTACTCGTCCGCGGTGTTCTGTTTCGCTCCCGAGATCGCGCTGGCCTTCCATAGGGCGCTGAACGCCGGGGACGATGACGTCGTGAACCGGCTGCTCGACGGGTTCTACCGGCCGTTCGTCGATCTGCGGGCGCAGGGGCGTGGGTACGCTGTCTCGCTCGTCAAGGCGGGGGTGCGGTTGCGGGGGCTGGATGTGGGGGAGGTGCGGCCGCCGCTGCACGAGCCGGCCGAGGACCATGTGAAGCAGCTCGCGCAGTTGATCGAGCGGGGGTACGGGTTGCTTGAGGAGGGTGTGTGACGGTGCGGGTGGGGCTTCTTGGGGAGGGTGCGTGAAAGCGTCCGCTTTTGTCTATCCGTGGGACGTCAACGGTGATCCGGAGGCCGCCTCGCGGATCGCCGGGCTCGGGGTGCCGCAGGTGACGCTCGCGTCCGCGTACCACTCCACGCGGGCGTTGACGCCTCGGCATCCTCGGCACCGGATCGTCACCGCCTCGCACGCGGCCGTGCTGTATCCGGTGCAGGACACGCGGTGGGAGGGGCGCGCGCTTCGGCCGTACGCGGCCGGGGAGTGGGCGCCCGGGGACGCGTACGGGGCGGCGGCCGCGTCGCTCGCGGAGGTCGGGCTCGAGGTCCACACCTGGGTGGTCCTCGCGCACAACTCCCTTATGGGGGAGGAGCATCCGTCGACCTCCGTCGTCAACGCGTACGGGGACCGGTATCCCTGGGCGCCGTGCATCGCGCAGCCCGGGACGCGGGCCTACCTGGTCGACCTCGCGGCGGAGGCGGCGGTGCGGCCCGGGGCTCGCGGTACGGAGCTGGAGTCGCTCGGGTGGTACGGGCTGGCCCATCTGCACGCGCACGACAAGATCGGCGGGGTGGGGCTCGGGGATGCCGGGCAGTATCTGATGTCGCTGTGCTTCTGTGCGGTGTGCCTCGACGGTTACGCCGAACACGGCGTAGACGGTGGTGAGTTGGCGGTCGCTGTACGGGAGGCTCTTGAGCCGGTGTGGCGGGGGGCGCCGTCGGACGGTGGCTGGGCGGGGGTCGAGAAGCTGCTCGGGGCGGAGCGCGCGGGGGCTACGCGGGGGTGGCGTGACGGGGTGGCTCGTACGCTCCAGGAGGCGGCGGTGTCGGCGGTTCGCGCTGCCGCGCCGGCCGGGTTCCAGGTGCTGCTGCACGCGGATCCGGTGTCGTACCACTGTGGTGCGAACGCCGGTGTCGACCCTGGGCACGTGCTGTCCGTGGCGGATGGTGTCGTGGTGCCGTGTACGGGGGGCGGTGCGGGGCTGCTGACTCCGTTCGCGGAGGCGGGACGGGAGGGTCGGGCGGGGGGTGTCCTGGCGGCCAACTTCACCGTGGTGACGGGGATGGGGGGTCGGCCGGGCGCGCTGGCGGCTGATGTGGAGCGTGCGGCTTCGCTTGGCGCGACGGAACTTCGGCTGTATCACGCCGGGTTGGCGTCCGACGGGGATCTGGAGGCTGTGCGGTCAGTGGTGGCGGGTCTGGGCTGAGGGCAGGGCTGCGGCCTGGGGTGTATCGCCGCCTCAGGCCGGTGGGTGGGTCGGGGCCGTGCCGGTACATCCGCCCCGTCGCCGGCTGCAGATCGGTTGGGTCCCAAGGACTGCCTGTCGGCAACCACGTAAGCGACGGGACATTTGATGTACCGGCACGGCCCCTCCCGCGCGTCGACGACTGCGGGTACGTCCCCTCACCCCAGCGAGCAACATCAGCCGCTCTCTCGCCCACGGCCCAGACAACGAGCCGCCGCCTCCAGCTCCCCCACAACCATCCGGTTGCGCCTCTCTCCCGCCCGGCACCAATCAGCCCGTCCGGCGTGAGGCCCGCGCGAAGCGCTGCACCCCACCCAGACCAATCCCCCCATCGGCCTCAATCCGCGCACCAACCCCAGCTTCTGCCACCAACGCCAGCTCCTTCGACCAAGGCCAACTCCTGCTAACGAGCCCGACTTCCCCAACCAACCCCGTGCGGCCCTTCCACCCGGCCGGGCATCTTCAGCCCGTCCGGCGTTTGAGGACGAGGCCGGCAAGGCCGATGCGAGGGTCTGGGGGCGGCAGTCCCCAGGTAGGGGACGGGTAGGGGCGGAGGGGGCGAAAAGCGCTTTTGGTTTGGGGCAGGGTCAGGAGGCGGGCCAGAGCCAGGTTGGTGGTGATCAGGAGGGGGCGGTGGCCGGTGCGGTCCGCCAGGGTGTCCAGGAGGGGGCGATGAGCGTGGGCGCCACATCGCCGACGATCCGACGCCGGAGACCACCGTTCCGGTCAGATACAAACCCGCGTTGCGATCACTGAGGACACGCGCCACCGTCGATGTCATGGCAGGTGATCGTGGTGCTAAGCCCTAAAGCCGGCCTCGACGGCGACGTTCTCGGCGCCGAGCGATGAGTTTCCGGCGCGGCCTCGGTCTGCCTCATGAGTGGAGACGAACGCTGAGGAAAGCGGATGACCGGCCGGACTTTCGATCTGTGGCCGCAGGCCCTGATCGTGGCGCGCCTCGCGGAGGGCGTGACGGAGGAGCAGCTCGACGGTGTGACCCCCTGCCCGGGGCGCGCGGTGCGCAACATGCTGGGGCATCTGGTCGGGCTGGCCACCGCCTTCCGCGACGCGGGGCGCAAGGACCTGGGCCCTACGACGGACACCAGCCCGGATGCCGTCGTGCCCGACATCGAGCCGGGCTGGCGCGAGACCCTGCCCAAGGCGCTCGACGAGCTCGCCGAGGCCTGGCGCGACCCGGCCGCCTGGACCGGAGAGACCCGGGCGGGCGGGGTGACGCTGCCGGGTGCGGTGGCGGCCGCGGTCGCCGCCGACGAGCTGGTGGTGCACGGGTGGGATCTCGCCCGGGCCACCGGCCAGGCGTACGAGCCGGATGCCGCCGCCCTGCAGGCGTCGTACGAATTCCTCGCCGCCGCGGCCGAGGACCCGAGCCAGCGCGGGGGCGCCTTCGGGCCCGTGGTGCCGGTGCCCGACGACGCGCCGCTGCTCGACCGGGTCATCGGGCTCAGTGGCCGCGATCCGGGGTGGAAGCCGTAGGTGTAAGAGGTAACAACGGGGGCGCCCACCGGCTTGCCGTTTCGTACGCTCCCCCTATGTCTCTCGCCCTTACCGTCCTCGGCACCGCCTCCCCGCATCCGCAGCCCGACCGTCCCTGTTCCGGGTATCTGCTGCGCGGTGGGGGCGCCGAGGTGTGGGTCGACGCCGGGCCGGGAAGCTTCGCCGCATTGCAGAGGCATACGGATCCTGCGCGGCTGGACGCGATCTGGATCTCGCATCTGCACGCGGATCACTGCGCCGATCTGCTGGCCGCCGTGTACGGGCTCGCGTACGGCGGGCTCACCCCGTCCGCTCCTCTTCCCGTGTACGGGCCACCGGAGCTCGGGCAGCGGCTCGCCGGGTTCTTCGGGCAGCCGGATCCGGGGTTCTTGAGCGGGATCTTCGACTTCCGGGCCCTGTACGACGGGCACGACACGCACGTGGGCGCACTGCGGCTTCGTACGCGTGCCGTGGTGCACGACACCGAGGCGTACGGGCTGCGGGCCGAGTGCGACGGGAGCGTCCTCGCGTACTCGGGGGACAGCGGGCCGTGCCCCGCGCTGGGCGAACTCGCCGCCGGCGCCGACCTGTTCCTCTGCGAGGCCGACATCGACCGGCATCGCGGAAGCGAACGCCAGGTGCATCTCACGCCCGAGGACGCCGGCGCGGTCGCCGCGCGGGCGGGCGTGGGGGAGTTGATCGTCACTCACGTAGGGCCGACGCTCACGCCGGAGGCGGCGACCGAGCGTGCCGCGGCCGTTTTCGGCGGGCGGACCACCACCGCTCGCGAGGGCAACAGCGCCGATCTCTGAGGACCGGACTTCCCCACCTGCTGAGGAGCGGGCCCAACCATCGGTCACTCCACCTTCTTTTGTCAGAAGCGTTGACGAAACACGGTCACGCTCCTACCTTCATCGCGTCGTACTTCGTACGTCATATATGAGACGCGATATGCGAGATCAGATGCATCCGATGCAGCTGATTTGCGCGATCCGACCACGTGAGACCCGAGAGGCGCGCATGACCTCTGTGCCCACCCCGATCCCGTCCCGCACGCAGTTCGTGCTGGAGGGGATCAAACACCGCATCCTCACCGGGCAGTTGACCCCGGGGCAGGCCCTGGTCGAGACCGAACTCGCGGCGCAGTTCGGGGTGTCCAAGACGCCCGTGCGCGAGGCGCTCAAGACCCTGGCCGGTACCGGGCTCGTCGTGATGAGCCAGTACAAGGGCGTCACGGTGCGCATGGTGGACGCGGACATGGCGCGCGAGGTGTACGACGTGCGGCTGCTGCTGGAGCCGGAGGCGCTGCGGCGGGCGGTGCGGCGCGGGGCCTCGCTCGATGCCGCGCGGGACGCGCTGACCCGCGCCGACGAGGCCACCGACACCGCCGAACGCTCCCTCGCCAACCGGGAGTTCCACCGCGCCCTGTACGTGCCCTGCGGCAATCCGCTGCTCGGCCGGATGCTCGACGAAGTGCGGGACCAGGCCGCTCTGGTCTCGGCGGTCGCCTGGGCCGCCGACCCGTCCTGGGAACGTGAGGCGGGCGAGCACCGGGAGATTCTGCGACTCGCCCTCGACGGTGACGCCGACGGCGCGGCCGGTGCGCTGCACGCCCATATCGCCTCGTTCGTGCAACGGGCCTTCCCCCAGGGCCAGGAAGAGGATGGACAGGAATGACAGCGACGTACGAGACCCAGCGGGCGGCGCTCGCCGAGGTCGTGGCGATCCCCGTGACCCCGTTCGCGGAGGACGGGTCGATCGATCGCGACACCCACCGGGCTCTGCTGCGTCGGCTGCTGGATGGTGGGGTGAAAACCCTTACGCCCAACGGCAATACGGGTGAGTTCTATGCGCTGACTCCCGAAGAGCGGCAGCTCGTCACCGAGTTGACCGTCGAGGAGACCGGGGACCGGGCGGTCATTCTCGTCGGCGTCGGGCACGACGTGCCGACCGCCGTCGCCTCGGCGCGGCACGCGCGGGAGCTGGGGGCGCAGATGGTGATGGTCCATCAGCCCATCCATCCGTATGTGTCGGAGGGCGGCTGGGTCGACTACCACCGGGCCATCGCCGAGTCCGTGCCCGAGCTCGGCGTCGTTCCGTACATCCGCAATCCGCTGCTCGCGGGGGAGCGGCTCGCCGAGTTCGCCGATGTCTGCCCGAACGTCATCGGGGTGAAGTACGCCGTTCCGGACGCCGCGCGTTTTGCCGCCTTCGCGCGGGACGCCGGGCTCGAACGGTTCGTGTGGGTGGCCGGTCTCGCCGAGCCGTACGCGCCCTCGTACTTCTCGGCGGGTGCCACCGGCTTCACCTCGGGACTTGTGAACGTCGCCCCGGCCGTTTCGCTGAACATGATCGAAGCGCTTCGATCGGGGGACTATCCGGGGGCGATGAAGGTGTGGGAGCAGATCCGCCGGTTCGAGGAACTGCGCGCCGCCAACGGCTCCGCCAACAACGTGACCGTGGTCAAGGAGGCCCTGGCCTCGCTCGGGCTGTGCAGCCGTGAAGTACGGCCCCCGAGCAAGCAGTTGCCCGAGTCCGAGCGGGTGGAAGTCGCCGCCATCGCCGCGGGGTGGTCCCTATGAAGCGCCCGGAGGACCTCAGAAGCCACCAGTGGTACGGGACCGACGGGCTGCGCTCCTTCAGCCACCGGGCGCGGACGCGGCAACTCGGCTATCTGCCCGAGGAGCACCTGGGCAAGCCGGTCATCGCGATCCTCAACACCTGGTCCGACATCAATCCCTGCCATGTGCATCTGCGCGACCGTGCGCAGGCCGTGAAGCGGGGGGTGTGGCAGGCCGGGGGTTTCCCGCTCGAATTCCCGGTGTCCACGCTGAGCGAGACCTTCCAGAAGCCCACCCCGATGCTCTATCGCAATCTGCTCGCGATGGAGACCGAGGAGCTGCTGCGGTCCTATCCGGTGGACGGGGCCGTGCTGATGGGCGGCTGTGACAAGTCCACGCCCGCGCTGCTCATGGGGGCCGCCTCGGTCGACCTGCCGGCCGTCTTCGTGCCCGCCGGACCCATGCTTCCGGGCCACTGGCGCAACGAAGTCCTCGGCTCCGGCACCGACATGTGGAAGTACTGGGACGACAAGCGCGCCGGGCTCATCGGGGACTGCGAGATGACCGAGCTGGAGAGCGGACTCGCCCGCTCGCCCGGTCACTGCATGACCATGGGGACGGCGTCCACGCTCACCGCGGCGGCCGAGGCGCTCGGCGTCACCGTGCCCGGTGCGTCGAGCATTCCCGCCGTCGACTCCGGGCATGACCGGATGGCCGCCGCGGCGGGACTCAGGATCGTCGAACTCGTCCTGAAAGACCGGAAGTTGTCGGACATCCTCAGCGCCGAGGCCTTCGAGGACGCCGTGACGACCGTCCTCGGACTCGGCGGCTCCACCAACGCCGTGATCCATCTGATCGCCATGGCCGGGCGGGCCGGTGTCACGCTCACGCTCGACGACTTCGACCGCATCGCGCGGACCGTGCCGGTGCTAGCCAACGTCCGGCCCGGTGGCCAGAAGTACCTCATGGAGGACTTCCACTTCGCCGGCGGCCTGCCGGGGTTCCTGTCACGGATCACCGATCTGCTGCATCTGGACCGGCCGACGGTGTCGTACGACAGCCTGCGCGAGCAACTGTCGACTGCCCAGGTGCACAACGACGATGTCATCCGCACCCGGGAGAACCCGGTCGCGGCCGAGGGCGGTGTCGCTGTGCTGCGCGGCAACCTGTGTCCGGACGGCGCGGTCATCAAGCACATCGCCGCCGAGCCGCAGCTGCTGGGGCACACCGGTCCCGCCGTCGTCTTCGACGACTACAAGACCATGCAGCGCACCATCAACGACCCCTCCCTCGGTATCACCGCGGACAGCGTGCTCGTGCTGCGGGGCTCCGGCCCCAAGGGCGGGCCCGGCATGCCCGAGTACGGGATGCTGCCCATCCCCGACCACCTGCTGAAACAGGGTGTACGGGACATGGTGCGGATCTCCGACGCCCGGATGAGCGGCACGAGTTACGGCGCGTGTGTGCTGCACGTGGCGCCCGAGTCGTACGTCGGCGGGCCGCTCGCGCTGGTGCGGACCGGCGACACGATCACCCTCGACGTCGAGGCGCGGTCGCTTCAACTCAACGTGGACGACGAGGAGTTGGCGCGCCGCAGGGCGGAGTGGACGCCGCCGCCCGAGCGGTACGAGCGCGGCTATGGAGCGCTCTACAACGAGCAGATCACCCAGGCGGACACCGGCTGCGACTTCGCGTTCCTGGCCCGGCCGGGCAAGGTGCCAGACCCCTACGCCGGGTGAGAGCGGCCCGCGAGGACTGCTCTCTTCTGGCCGATATCCCGAACAACATCTGCGAAGCGCTTCACCCATGTGAATGTAGCAAGCGCTTCCTGTGCGACCGACAGCAAACGTTCCACGGCACCCGTACGAACGGAGAACAGTCATGGCCCAAGCCGCAGCCGTGGCGAAACAGCCCGCGCCACCCCGGCGGCGCCGTGGCTCGGCGACGCCGCGCAAACTGCCGTATCTGCTGATCGCCCCGGCGGGCCTGCTGATGCTCGGCTTCATCGCCTACCCCGTCATCAGCGTCTTCTACTACAGCCTGCAGAACTACAACCCGACCAAGCCGTGGCGCAACGGCTACGCGGGCTTCGACAACTTCGTGCACGCCTTCACCGACGACCCGCAGTTCTGGGACACGCTGACCTTCAGCGCCAAGTGGGTCGTCGTCGAGGTCGGACTGCAGCTGCTGTTCGGACTGGCGCTGGCGCTGATCGTCAACCAGACCTTCGTGGGGCGGGCGGTCGGCCGCGCGCTGGTCTTCTCACCGTGGGCCGTCTCCGGTGTGCTGACCTCCGCGATCTGGGTGCTGCTCTACAACTCCCAGACGGGCATCACCCGTTACCTCGCCGACGCGGGCATCGGGCAGTACGGCACCAGCTGGCTGTCGGACACCTCCACCGTCTTCCCGGCGGCCGTGGTCGCCGACCTGTGGCGCGGTGTCCCCTTCTTCGCGATCCTGATCCTCGCCGACCTCCAGTCCGTCTCCAAGGATCTGTACGAGGCCGCCGAGGTCGACGGCGCCAGCCGCTTCCGGCAGTTCCTGCACATCACGCTGCCGCATCTGAAGGACGCGATCGTCCTGTCCACGCTGTTGCGCGCGGTGTGGGAGTTCAACAACGTCGACCTGCTCTACACGCTGACCGGCGGAGGCCCCGCGGGCGAGACGACGACACTCCCGCTCTACATCGCCAACACCAGCGTCGACGCGCACAACTTCGGCTACGCGTCGGCCCTGACCACGGTCGCGTTCGTGATTCTGCTGTTCTGCTCGATCGTCTACCTGCGACTGAGCAAGTTCGGAGGTGGGGACAAGTGATCACCAAGGACGCCGAGGCCGTTGCCCCGGCCGCGCCCGAACCGGTGGCCGAAGAGCCTCCACCACGTGCGAGGAAGAACCGCCGGGCCTGGGACGAGGTCCCGCGCTGGCAGATCTACCTCCCCCTGTCGATCTATCTGCTCTTCACCCTGATCCCCTTCTACTGGATCCTGCTCTTCGCGCTGCGCCCGGCGGGATCGACCTCGCTCGTGCCGTGGCCGATGACCTTCGAGCACTTCGACAAGGTGTGGACCGAGCGAAGCTTCGGCACCTACTTCCAGAACAGCGTGCTCATCGCCGTCGCCACGCTGGTGATGACGACCGTCGTCGCACTGGCCGGCGGCTACGCGCTCGCCCGCTTCGACTTCAGGATCAAGCGCGGCTTCTTGCTCGCGCTGCTCTGCTCCCAATTCGTGCCGGGCGCACTGCTGTTGGTCCCGCTCTTCCAGATCTTCGCCAAGCTCCAGATGATCAACTCGCTCGGCAGCGTCATCATCGCCGAGACGGTCTTCCAGCTGCCGCTGTCGATGATCCTCATCAGCGGGTTCATCAGGAACGTCCCGTACTCGCTGGAAGAGGCCGCCTGGGTCGACGGCTGCAACCGCTTCACCGCCTTCCGGATCGTCGTACTCCCGCTGCTGCGGCCCGGGTTGATCGCCGTCGGCTCCTTCGCCTTCGTGCACGCCTGGAACCACTTCCTGTTCGCCCTGATGTTCCTCAGCGACCAGAGCAAGCAGACCATCCCGGTCGGCCTCAACACCCTGATGAGCTCCGACAGCGTCGACCTGGGCGCGCTCGCCGCGGGCGGCATCATCGCCGCCGTACCGGTCGTCATCGTCTTCGCGTTCATCCAGAAGTGGCTGATCACCGGCTTCAGCGCGGGGGCGGTGAAGGGGTGAGGCGCGTTCTTCAAGTGGCGGCCGTGGTCGCCCTGTTGGGTGCGGTGCTCAGCACTCCGGCCGGCGCCGACGCCCGTGACATCAGCCGCGACACCCTGGCCCCGGACGACGGCTGGGCGGCGGCGGACGGCGGCACCACCGGCGGTGCGGCGGCGGACGACGCCCACGTCTTCACCGTACGCAGCCGGGCCGAGCTCGTTCGCGCCCTCGACGGCGGCAGCGCCACCCCGAAGATCATCAAGGTCGTGGGGACGATCGACGCCAACACCGACGACGAGGGCAACCACCTGGACTGCGACGACTACGCGAGGGACGGGTACAGCCTGAAGCGGTATCTGGCCGCGTACGACCCGCGCACCTGGGGGCCGGCCAGGCCCAGCGGTGCGCAGGAGGAGGCCCGCCAGGCGTCCGCCGCCCGGCAGGCCGAGCGCGTCGAGCTGCTCGTCGGCTCGAACACCACCATCGTCGGCCTCGGCTCCGGAGCCGTGCTCAAGGGGGCCAGCCTCCAGATCAAGAACGCGGACAACGTGATCGTCCGCAACCTCGAACTCCGCGACGCCTACGACTGCTTCCCCGTCTGGCAGCCCAACACCGGCGGCCTCGGCGACTGGAAGACCGCGTACGACACCCTGTGGCTGAGCGGCGCCACGCATGTGTGGGTCGACCACATCACCGCGAGCGACAAGGGCCACCCCGACGCGGACGAGCCCACCTACTTCGGCCGCAACTACCTTCGTCACGACGGTCTGTTGGACATCACCACCGGCTCCGACCTCGTCACCGTCTCCTGGAGCCGGTTCGCCGACCACGACAAGGCGATGCTCATCGGCAACAGCGACTCGGCGACCGGGGACCGGGGCAAGCTCCGCGTCACCCTGCACCACAACGAGTTCGAGGGGGTCGTCCAGCGCGCGCCGCGCGTCCGCTTCGGGCAGGTGCACGTCTACGACAACCGGTACGTCGTGCCCGAACGCTCCGAGTACCGCTACTCGCTGGGTGTCTCCACCGAGTCCGCGATCTACGCCGAGAACAACGCCTTCACCACTCCCAGCCATGTCGAGGTCGCCGACCTCGTGAAGAGCTGGAACGGCACGGCCCTGCACCAGACCGGGACGCTCTTCAACGGCTTCCCCGTCGATCTGCTGGCCATCTACAACGCGTACAACTCCGGCAGCGAGCGCGACCTGACCGCCGACGTCGGCTGGACGCCCACGCTGCACGGGACGATCGACAGCGCCCGGCAGGCCGACCACGACGTGGCGCGGGGCGCGGGTGCGGGGAGGGTGCGATGAGCACGCCTGTGCCGGTCGTCCTCGCGGGCGCGCGCGGTCACGGCCGCTGGCATCTGAAAAACATCCGTCGCCTCCAGGACAAGGGGCTCATACGGCTCGCGGGCATCTGCGAGCTGACGCCGCTCACCGAGGAGGAGCTCGACGGGATCGGCTCACCGCTCCAGTCGGCCGACTTCGGCGCCCTCCTCGACTCCACCGGCGCCGCGATCGCCGTGATCTGCACGCCCATCCCCACCCACACCGACCTGGCGCTGATCGCCGCCGCGAAGGGCGTCCACCTGCTCCTGGAGAAGCCGCCCGCGCCGTCGTACGCCGAGTTCCGCAGGATGGCCGACGGGGTCGCCGCGGCCGGGGTCGTCTGCCAGATCGGCTTCCAGTCGCTCGGCTCGCACGCGGTGCCCGCGATCCGGGAGCTGATCGCCCAGGGCGCGCTCGGCTCGGTGATCGGGATCGGCGGGGCGGGGGCCTGGGCGCGCGACGAGGCGTACTACCGGCGTGCGCCGTGGGCGGGCAAGCGCCGCCTGAACGGCGTGGACGTGGTCGACGGTGTGCTGACGAACCCCCTTGCCCACGCCGTCGCCACGGCCCTTGCCCTGGACGGGTCCACCCGCACCGAGGACGTCACGGCGATCGAGACCGAGCTGCTGCGCGTCAACGACATCGAGTCCGACGACACCTCCTGCGTGCGCATCGCCACCGTGACGAGCCGGATCACCGTCGCCGCGACGCTCTGCGCCGAGCGCCCCGACGAGCCGTACGTGCTGGTGCACGGCGCCCATGGACGGATCACCTTCTGGTACAAGCAGGACCGCGTGCTCGTGCAGCGGTCCGGGCGCGGCCCGGAGGAGATCGAGTACGGCCGGACGGACCTGCTGGAGAACCTGGTCGCGCATCTGACGGACGGCGCCGAACTGCTGGTCACGCCCGATTCGACGGGCGCCTTCATGAAGGTCGTCGAAGCGATCCGGCAGGCGCCCGATCCCATCGCGCTGCCCGACGACGCCTGGGACCGGCTGCCCGGCGAGAACCGCCGGGTGG
This sequence comes from Streptomyces sp. NPDC001530, assembly GCF_042894545.1. Classification (NCBI taxonomy): domain Bacteria; kingdom Bacillati; phylum Actinomycetota; class Actinomycetes; order Kitasatosporales; family Streptomycetaceae; genus Streptomyces; species Streptomyces sp. NPDC001530. Next base: position 136,457 of record NZ_JBIAVS010000017.1, on the reverse strand, counting down.
TCCGCGGTATCGACGGACTCGTCGCGGCCGCCGCCGACACCCTCGCCCTCTACTCCGAGCTGGGCGCCCCCTGGGCGGCCCTGAACGAGGTGAGCGCCCGATGAACACCGAGTCACTCGTCCTGCGCAGCGCGGGCCGCCCCGTCGCCCGCTACATCACCCGGCCCGAACTGCCGACCCGGCTCTCCCCGCGTCCGTATCTGCATCCCGTCACCACCCTGGCAGGCACGGCCGTCACCGAGCTCAGCCCCGCCGACCACGCACACCACCTCGGCGTCGGTGTCGCCGTTCCCGACGTCGAGGGGCACAACTTCTGGGGCGGGCGCACCTACGTACGCGACCAGGGGCCCACCGAGCTCGCCAACCACGGCGCCCAGCGGCACACCGCCTTCCAGCTGCGCGACCCCGACGGCTTCGTGGAGGAGCTGCGCTGGGTGGCCGCGGGCGGCGAGCTGCTGCGCGAGCGCCGTACGGTCGCGGCGGCCGAACTCGCCGACTCCGCCTGGGCGTTGGACTTCACGTTCTCGCTCACGAACACGACGGAGCACGAGCTGTCCATCGGCAGTCCCGCCACCAACGGGCGGCCCGGCGCGGCCTACGGCGGCTTCTTCTGGCGCGCCCGCAAGGAGGCCGAGGCGCCGCGCGTGTTCACCGCCGGCACCGAGGGCGAGGAGGCGGTCCACGGCAGCCGCGCCGACTGGCTGGCCCTCGCGGGCGCCACCTGGACGCTCGTCTTCGCCGGGGCCACCGAAGCGACGCGCCGCGACCCGTGGTTCGTGCGCACCGCCGAGTACCCGGGCGTGGGCTCCTCCCTCGCGCACGACGCACGGCTGCCGATCCCCGCCGGGGAGACGGTGGTACGCCGGGTCGTCACCGTCGTCGCGGACGGCGCCCTCGACCGGGGCGCGGCCGCGGCCCTCGTACGGAAGGCGGTGAGCCCGTGAACAGCGCGTTCAGCGCCGACCTCGGCGACGGCACCTACCGCAACCCCGTCCTCGACGCCGACTGGTCCGACCCCGACCTCCTCCGCGTGGGCGACGACTTCTACCTCACCGCCTCCAGCTTCGGCCGCGCCCCCGGCCTGCCCCTGCTGCACTCCCGCGACCTGGTCAACTGGACACTGGTCGGGCACGCACTCCCACGCCTGGAACCCGCGGGCGAGTTCAGGAAACCGCGGCACGACTGCGGGGTCTGGGCTCCCTCCCTCCGCCACCACGACGACCGCTTCTGGATCTTCTGGGGCGACCCCGACCACGGCATCTTCCAGGTCAACGCCCCCGAGATCAGGGGCCCTTGGACCCGTCCGCACCTGGTCAAGGAGGGCAAGGGGCTCATCGACGCCTGCCCGCTGTGGGACGAGGAGACCGGCGAGGCGTATCTCGTGCACGCCTGGGCCAAGTCCCGCGCGGGCGTGAAGAACCGGCTCACCGGGCACCGTATGCGCCCCGACGGCACCGGACTGCTCGACGAGGGCAAGGTGATCGTCGACGCCGACCGGATCCCCGGCTGGTTCACCCTCGAAGGGCCCAAGGCCTACCGGCACGACGGCTGGTTCTGGATTTTCGCTCCCGCCGGGGGAGTGGAGACCGGCTGGCAGGGCGCCTTCCGCTCGCGTGGATTCTTCGGGCCGTACGAGGAGCGGATCGTCCTGGAGCAGGGCGACACCGAGGTCAACGGCCCCCACCAGGGCGGCTGGGTCCGCACGGCGAGCGGCGAGGACTGGTTCGCGCACTTCCAGCAGCGCGGCTCGTACGGGCGGGTCGTCCACCTCCAGCCGATGCGGTGGGGCCCGGACGGCTGGCCGGTGCTCGGGAACGAGGGCACCCCCGTCGCCGTGCACAAGAAGCCGGATCTTCCCGCTCAGCCGCCATCCGCGCCCGCCACCGACGACGACTTCCCCGGCGGCCGGTTCGGGCGCCAGTGGCAGTGGACCGCCAACCCGCAGGACGGCTGGGCCACCCAGCACTCCGGGGACGGGCTGCGGTTGAGCTGCGTACGGACGGCCGACGCGCACGACCTGCGCAAACTGCCGAACGTGCTCACCCAGCGGCTGCCCGGCATCGCCGCCACCGTCGAGGTGGAGCTGCGGCTCGACAGCGAGGAGCCGGGGGCGCGGGCGGGGCTCGCCGTGCTCGGGGACGCGTTCAGCTGGATCGGGCTGCAGCGGGAGGCCGATGGATCGGTGCGGCTCGTGCACCGGTTCGCCGAGTCCGTCGCCATGGGGGCACCTCCCACGCCTTCAGGGCAGTGGGGGAGGGAACGCGACGCCGCGCATCCGCGGGAGGCGCCCGGGGGACGGGCCCGGCTGTGGATCGAGATCGGCCCGGGGGCGCGCTGCCGTTTCTCCTACGACGTCGGCGGCGGCCGGCAGCCCTCCGGCCAGGTCTTCGCCGCCACCCCCTGGCGCTGGGTCGGCGCCCTGCTCGGACTCTTCGCGCTCGCGCCCGTCGGCGGGGGACACGCCGGCGCGGCCTCGTTCACGCAGTTCCGTATCACCGCTTCACCGACCCGCTGAGGGTGACGTCCTGCCATTCGTACGCCTGTTGGGAGCCGCAATGACGCACCTCCATAGCAAGCGCTTGTCGAGGCCAGGTCCCGGGAGAACCGCGGCCGCCGTCGTGGGCATGATCGCGGCCCTGGGGCTCGGGGCGATCGGCCAGGCGAAGGCGGTCACCGCTCCGCAAGCCCTTACGCCGGCCACCACGGCGTCCGAAGTGCCCACGCCGATCGCCGCCGACCGCTGGAGCGACCGGCCCCACGGCTTCGCCTCCCTCGACGGCGGCACCACCGGAGGCGCGGGCGGCGAGGTCGTCACCGTCACCGACCAGGCCTCGCTCGCGCGGTACGCGGCCGCCGAGGAGCCGTACGTCATCCGGGTCTCCGGAGCTCTCGCCGTGGAACCCTTCGGCTCCGACATCGTCGTGGCCTCGAACAAGACGATCACCGGCGTCGGCGACACCGGCGAGATCGTCCACGGGGAGCTGCACCTCAACCCCGGTACGCACAACGTGATCATCCGCAATCTGACGATCCGGGACTCCTACGTCGAGGGCGACTGGGACGGCAAGACGCAGGACTTCGACGCGATCCAGATGGACACCGTCGACCACGTGTGGATCGACCACAACAGGTTCACGCACATGGGCGACGGACTGCTCGACATCCGCAAGGACAGCCAGTACATCACCGTCTCCTACAACCAGTTCACCCACCACAACAAGGCGTTCGGCATCGGCTGGACCGCCAACGTCAAGACGCAGATCACCATCGACCACAACTGGTTCAGCGGCACGAAGCAGCGCAATCCGTCCGCCGACAACTGCGCCTACGCGCACCTCTACAACAACTACCTGTCGGCCCAGGTGGCGGACGGTGATCCGGTCTGGACGTACGGCAACTGGTCGCGCGGTCATACCAGGATGGTCATCGAGAACAGTTACTACGACGGTGTCCAGCATCCCTATCAGGCCGATGCCACGGCCGAGTTGGTGCAGCGCGGGTCGATCCTGAAGAACACCAGCGGGCGCCATGACGCGTGGGGCACGGCCTTCGACCCGCGGGACTTCTACAGCTACCGCCTGGACCCCGCGTCCGCCGTGCCCGCGCTGGTGCGCACGTTCTCGGGTCCGCAGAAGCGGATCGGCACCGTGCTGAGCGTGCCCGCCGACTACCCGACCGTCCGGGCCGTCGTCACCACCTGAACGGCAAGGACGACTGGGCTCGCTATGCCCGTCACTGACCCCCACAACCTCACCACCCCGTTGGATCCAGAAGAAGAGAGCCGACCAATGAAGATCAGCATCCGTAGAAGCAGGCGTGCCGCCATGGCCGTCGCCCTGGGCTCCGTGCTCGCGCTCACCGCCACCGCCTGCGGCGACGACGGCAGCGGCTCGGCCGGGGACAAGGGCAACGAGGGCTCCGGCAAGGGCGAGATCACCTTCTGGGACAACAACGGCGGTGTCCGCACCGACATCTGGAAGCAGATCATCGCCGACTTCGAGAAGAAGTACCCCAACATCAAGGTCAACTACGTCGGAGTACCCGCGGCGAGCGCCCAGTCCAAGTACGACACCGCCATTCAGGGCGGCGGCCTGCCCGACGTCGGCGGCGTGGGGACCGCGATGCTCGCCGAGATCGGGGTCCAGGGCGCGCTGGAGCCGCTGGACAGCCGGCTCGAGAAGAGCTCGCTGAACGGCAAGCTGAACCACAACCTGCTCGACAGCAGCCGGGCCGCGGGCGGCGGGGACAAGCTGTACCAGGTGCCGACCTCCGCCAACAACGGCACGCTCTGGTACCGCACCGACCTGTTCAAGAGCGCGGGCCTGGACGCACCGACCACCTGGTCGAAGTTCTACGAGGCCGCCGACAAGCTCACCGACAAGGGCAAGAACAAGTTCGGATTCACCATCCGAGGCGGCGAGGGGTCCATCGCGCCGGCCCTGGACGCGGTGTACGGCCAGACCGGCATCACCTCGTTCTGGGACGGCGACAAGACCACCGTCAACGACCCGAAGAACGTGGCCGCCCTCGAGAAGTACATCGCCCTGTACAAGAAGGACACCCCGTCCGCCGACCTCAACAACGACTTCACCAAGATGGTCGCCCAGTGGGACAGCGGCACCATCGGCATGCTGAGCCACAACCTCGGCTCCTACCAGGACCACCTGAAGGCGCTGGGCGCGGACAAGTTCAAGGGCATCCCCAACCCGACGATGGACGACGGCACACGCGTGCAGATCTCCAACCCGGTCGACGGGCTGAGCCTGTTCAAGTCCAGCAAGAACAAGGCGGCCGCCTGGAAGTTCATCGAGTTCGCCGTCTCCTCCGCGGAGAACTCCAAGTTCAACGAGTCCGCGGGTCAGGTCCCGGCGAACACCGAGGCCGCGCAGGCCGCCTGGATTCAGCAGGCGGAGCCCACCAAGTTGGCCGCGGAGGCGCTGAACGGCGCTGACACGAAGATCGTGCAGCTGCCGTACTACCTGCCCGACTGGAACACCATCTCCAAGGCCGACAACGAGCCGAACTTTCAGAAGCTGCTGCTCGGGAAGATGTCCGCGAAGTCGTTCCTGGACACGCTTGCCGACCAGTTGAACAAGGCGCAGGCCGACTGGAAGCAGAACCACTGAGAGCTCGGGTCGTTCGGTTGATTCGTGGCTGCGGGGCCGTCGTGACTGGGCGCGCCCACGCGGCGGAGCCGCACATCGATACAGGCCCGCGCCCCTTTGGGGCGCGGGTCCCACCCCCCTGTTGAAAGGCACACCCCCCGTGTCCCTTACCCGCAGACAGGTCACCACGGCGGCCCTCGCCGCCGTTCCCCTCGCCGTCGCCGTCGCCGCGTCGGCGCCCGCGTTCGCGGTGGCGTCGCCCAGAAGGCAGCGCACCCTGTACATCGCAGGGGATTCCACCGCCGCCCAGAAGTACGCCGATGCCGCGCCCGAGACCGGGTGGGGCATGGCGCTCCCGTTCTTCCTGCACGACGACCTCGTCATCGCCAACCACGCCGTGAACGGGCGTAGTTCGAAGAGCTTCATCGACGAGGGGCGTCTTGCCGCCATCCTCGAAGTGATCGCCCCCGGCGACTTCCTGCTCATCCAGTTCGGCCACAACGACGAGAAGAGCGCCGACCCCACCCGCTACACCGAGCCCTGGACGACGTACCAGGACTATCTCCGTCAGTACGTCGACGGGGCGCGGGCCCGGGGCGCGCGGCCGGTGCTCGCCACCCCCGTCGAGCGCAGAAAGTTCGACGCGGACGGCAACGCGGTGCCGACCCACGGCGACTACCCGGCGTCGATGCGCGCCCTCGCCGAGGACGAGCACGTCGCGCTGCTCGACATCCAGGCGCTGTCGATCGCCCTGTGGCAGAAGCTCGGCGTCGAGGAGACGAAGAAGTACTTCAACTGGACCGAGACCGAGCAGGACAACACGCACTTCAACCCGCCCGGCGCGATCGCCGTGGCCCGTCTCGTCGCGGCCGAGCTGCTGCGTCGCCGGGTGCTCGCGCCCCGGGACGTACGCCGGCTCGACGACGAGATCCCCGAGTCGTGGATCACCTGGCCCACCGCCTGACCCCGACCCCCTGAGCCGATGGAAAGAGAGAGCCGCACCATGAACACACAGATATGGCATGGGCATGCCATAGGAAGCCTGACCGCGCTGATCGGCTGCACCGCCCTCGTGCTCGCCGTCACCGGCACCACCGCCCAGGCCCAGCCCCGCGACCTCGGCCGCCAGACGCTCGCCGCCGGCGACGGCTGGGCCTCCGACGGCACCGGCACCACCGGCGGTGCGGCCGCCGACGCCGCGCACGTCTACACCGTCACCGACTGGGCCGAGTTCAAGGCCGCGCTGGCGGACGGCGGCAGCGCCGCGAAGATCATCAAGGTCAAGGGCACGATCGACGCCAACGCCCTCGGCTGTGACTCCTTCGCCGCCGACGGCTACGACTTCGCCCAGTACCTGGCCGACTACGACCCGGCGGTGTGGGGATACGACAAGGTGGTCAGCGGCGAACAGGAGGATCTGCGCGCCGCCTCCGCCGCCCACCAGGACACGGCCATCAAGGCGTTCGTCCCCGCCAACACCACCATCGTCGGCATCGGTGAGAACGCGGGCTTCAAGGGCGCGAGCCTGCAGATCAAGGCCGTCGACAACGTCATCGTCCGCAACCTCGCCTTCGAGAGCCCCCTCGACTGCTTCCCGCAGTGGGACCCGACCGACGGCGACACCGGGAACTGGAACTCCGAGTACGACAGCACGGTGGTGTACGGGGCCACGCACATCTGGCTCGACCACAACACGTTCACCGACGGGGACCACCCGGACAGCACGCTGCCGACGTACTACGGCCGGATCTACGAGCAGCACGACGGCGAGCTCGACATCGTCAAGGGCGCGGACCACGTGACCGCCTCCTGGAACGTCTTCGCCGACCACGACAAGACGATCCTGATCGGGAACAGCGACAGCGCGTCGACCGCCGCCGTCGACCGGGGCCATCTGAAGGTCACCTTCCACCACAACCTGTTCACCGGCCTCGTCGAGCGCGCGCCGCGCGTCCGCTTCGGCCAAGTGGACTCGTACAACAACCACTTCGTCGCCGACGACACCTACTCCTACAGCTTCGGCATCGGCATGGAGTCCCAGCTCGTCGCCGAGCACAACGCGTTCACGCTGCCCGAGGGGACCAGCGCCGCGAAGATCCTGAAGAAGTGGAAGGAGGCGCCGGTCACCGCCGACGACAACTACGTCAACGGCACGGCGACCGATCTGATCGCCGTGCACAACGCGGAGATCCCGGCCGAGACGCTTCAGTCGGGCGCCGGTTGGACGCCGACCCTGCGGACCCATGTCGACGTGCCGAAGGCCGTGCCGGGCATCGTCGACCACCGCGCCGGCGCCGGAAAGATCTGCTGACCATGACGGCCCACCTCCCGCTCAGCAGAAGGGCGTTCCTCGTCGCGAGCGGCGGAGCCGCGCTGGCTCTGGGGCTCGCGGCCCCTGCCCGCGCCACGCGGCGTGCCCCCTTCGGACGATACGGTTCGCCGTCCGCGCGTCTCACCGAGCGGACGCTGTACGTGGATGCGGCCGGTGCCGGTGACCACACCACCGTCCAGGCCGCCGTGACCGCCGCGACCGGCGCCGGATACACCCTGGTCATCGCGCCCGGTGTGTACCGCGAGACGGTCTCCGTCGGAGTGATCGACCCGGCCACGGGTCTGCCCGGTGTCGCGGGGACCGAGATGACCTGGATCGGCGCCTCCGAGGATCCGCGCGATGTCGTCGTCGTGTACGACAACGCCAACGGCACGCGGAAGCCGGACGGTTCGGGCACGTACGGCACCACGGGGTCGGCCACGACCCTCGTACGCACCGACGGGTTCACCGCCCGCTGGATCACCTTCGCCAACGACTGGCTGCGCGCCGACCACCCCGACATCAGCGGCACCCAGGCCGTCGCCATCAAGGTCCGGGGCGACCGCTCGGCCTTCGAGCACTGCAGGTTCCTGGGGCACCAGGACACGCTGTACGCCGACTCGATCGCGCTCGGCACCTTCGCCCGCCAGTACTACCGCGACTGCTACGTCGAGGGTGACGTCGACTTCGTCTTCGGCCGGGCGACGGCGGTGTACGAGCACTGCCACCTCCACACCCTGAACCGCACGGACCTGGCCGCGGCCCCGTACGGCTTCGTCTTCGCGCCGTCCACAGCCGTCGCCAACCCGCGCGGCTACCTCGTCACCCGGAGCCGGATCACCAGCGAGGCCCCGGACGCGTACTACAAGCTGGCCCGCCCCTGGGTGCCCGGCTCGGACACGACCGCCCGGCCGATGCTGACCGTCCGCGACACCCGCCTGGACGCCGGGATCGACGCGGTCGCGCCCTACACCAACATGTCGGCCACCTACCCGTGGCAGAGCCAGCGGTTCGCCGAGTACCGCAACACGGGTCCGGGCGCGGTGATCAGCGTCCCGGAGAACCGGCCCCAACTCACCGACGCGGAAGCCGAATCGGCGACGCGCGAGGTGTACCTGGGGGACTGGACCCCGTGGAAGGGGTGCTGAGATGCGCCGACGCTCATTCCTCGTGGCAGGGGCGCTGACGGCTCTGGGCGCGACACCCGCCTTCGCCGGCGGACAACGGGTGATCCACGTCCGCCCCGGCGACTCCGTCCAGGCCGCCGTGGACGCGGTGGACGGCCCCGGCCGGACGATCGTCGTGCACCCCGGCACGTACCGCGAAGTCGTCAACATACCGGCCGACACAGCGGACTTGACCCTGTGCGGCGCCACGCGCAACCCGCGTGACGCCGTCATCGTCTACGACCACGCCAACGGGACGCAGAAGCCCGACGGTTCCGGCACGTACGGCACCGCGGGCTCCGCCACCTTCACCTCGGCGGCGCCCGGGCTGACCGTGCACGGGCTGACCATCGCCAACGACTGGCTGCGCGCCGACCACCTGGAGATCACCGGAACGCAGGCGGTGGCGGCGTACGTCACCGGCGACCGCTCGCACTTCTCGCGCGTACGCCTGCTGGCCCACCAGGACACCCTGTTCGCCGACACGACGGCGCTCACCGCCTTCGACCGCCACTACTACCGCGACTGCTACATCGAGGGCGACGTCGACTTCGTCTTCGGCCGGGCCACCGCCGTCTTCGAGCGCTGTCACTTCCACACCCTCGACCGGGACGTCACCTTCACGCCCGAGGGCATGGTCTTCGCGCCCGCCACGGCCCGCGCCAACCCGTACGGCTTCCTGGCGGTACGCAGCCGGATCACCTCCGGCGCCGAGGACGGGGCGTACAAGATCGCCCGGCCGTGGGTCCCGTCGTACGAGACCACGGCCTGGCCCTCGCTCGTCGTACGCGAGACCGAACTCGGCCCGGGCATCGACGCGGTGGCGCCGTACATCAACATGCGCGAGGCCTACCCCTGGCAGTCCATGCGCTTTCGCGAGTACCGCAACACGGGCCCCGGCGCAGAGATCACCGTGCCGGAGAACCGTCCCCAGCTCACGGACGCGGACGCCGAGTCGCACACCCGTGCCACATACCTCGGCGACTGGTGCCCCTGAGTTCCTGAATCCCCCCAAGAAATCGACGAAAGGACCGCACTCCTATGTCTCGTCGTACCGCTCTCACCCTCGGCGCCGCCCTGGCGCTGGGCTCCGGCCTCGCCGGCCTCCCCACCCAGGCCCAGGCCGCGACCGTCGTGGTCAGCAACTCGACCGATCTGGCCAACGCCATCAAGAACGCCACCGCCGGCACCGTCATCCAGGTGCGCGGCGGCACGTACTACCCGACGGCCACCCTGCAGTCCACGGCCAACGGCACGTCGTCCAGCCCGGTCACGCTCACGGCGTACGGCTCGGAGACAGTGAAGATCGACGGCTCGTCGCTGCCGTCCGGCGACTGGATCTTCAAGCTGACCGCCGACTACTGGAACGTCTCGGGCATCACCTTCCAGAACTCCCCGGACAGCGCCGTCGTCTGCCAGTCCTGCACCGGCACGAACTGGAACAACATCAAGACCATCAACGGCGGCGACTCCGGCTTCACGCTCACCGGCGACGGCACCGTCAACAACACGGTCAAGAACATCGACTCGTACGGGAATTACGACCCCGTCAACCACGGCGAGAACGCGGACGGCGTGGCCGTGAAGTTCGGCTCCGGCACCGGCAACCTGATCACCGGCGCCCGCCTCTACAACAATTCCGACGACGGGATCGACTTCTGGTCCTTCTCCTCGCCCGTCACCGTCGAACACACCTGGTCCTTCGGCAACGGCAAGAACCGCTGGGGCGACTCCGCCTTCGCGGGCGACGGCAACGGCTACAAGCTGGGCGGCGACGGCGAGGTCGTCGCACACGTCGTCAACAACTCCGCCGCCTGGGACGACGCGGGCAACGGCTTCACCGAGAACTCCAACACCGGCGCGATCGTCATCAACCGCACCACCGCGTACGCCAACGGCAAGTACGGCTACTACTTCGCGACCAGCTCCGCGAAGCTCGGCAAGAACCTCGCGGTGAGCAACGGCTCCGCGGCGGTCTCCAAGGGCTCCAAGGTGACCTCCGCCGGCAACAACTGGGACTCCGGCATCTCCACCCCGTCCTTCGTCTCCACGGACGCGAGCACCACGTACAACTCCCGCAAGTCCGACGGCTCCCTGCCCGCGACCACGTTCCTGACGACGGGCAGCACGACGATCGGCGCCACCATGAACTGATCCCGCCGGGGCGCGAGGCCAAGTTGTCTGTGGACTATGTATCGATCAGGCAACGGGCCTCGCGTTCAAGGGGGTGACGCGCGTAGAAACCTGTCATGCATAAGCCACTTCGTATCGCGGCCATCGCCGCCACCTGTGCCGTCGCCGGTGCCGCCCTGTACGGCACCGGCGTCGCAACCGCCGGTCAGTCGACGGCGAACTCGACCCACGAGCCCTACAACATCGGGCAGTTGGTCAAGGACATCGACACCTACTACGGCACCACGCTCGACAGCAACGGCGTGTACCAGGCGTCCTCGGACAGCCCGTACGCCAAGGACCTGGCGCGTCTCGACACCGACGCCAAGAAGTACATAGACAAGGCGGCGCGCAAGGCGCACCACCGGGGCGAGAACCCCGCGGTCGTCTTCGACATCGACGACACGCTGCTGCTCTCCCTCGACTACGAGAAGAAGACCAACTACACGTACAACTCGGCTTCTTGGGCCGCCTACGTGGCCCAGGCCGACCGTCCCGCCGTCTTCGGCACCCCCGAACTCGTCGAGTACGCCGAGTCCAAGGGTGTCGAGGTCTTCTACAACTCGGGTCTGAAGGAGTCGCAGCGCGCCTCCGCGGTCGAGAACCTGAAGAAGGTCGGCGTCGACATCAACCTCGACGCCGACCACATGTTCCTCAAGGACGCGGCCAACCCGCCCGCGTACCTGAGCGACTGCGCCACCGCCGCCGCCTGGAACTGCACCACGGTGCAGTACAAGTCCGGCACCCGCAAGCACATCGAGTCCCTCGGGTACGACATCGTCGCCAACTTCGGCGACCAGTACTCCGACCTCGAAGGCGGCTACGCCGACAAGACGTTCAAGGTCCCGAACCCGACGTACTTCGTCAGCTAATTCGTGGAGCCGATCCGTACGGGGCGGATCGACTCCAGGGTCGGCACCACCGGCTTGATCGTGCCGTCGTCCGCGAATTCCAGGCGGTCGACGGTGGTCTCCCGGTGCGTGCCGTCCCCGCCGGGCTTGCCGGGGCCGTTCAGGGCGAACCGGTGGTAGACGATGTACCAGTCGTCGGTGCCGGGGACGTTCACCACGGAGTGGTGACCGGTGCCCTTGATGCCGTACTCCGGGCGCTTGGACAGGATCGTGCCCCGCTTGGTCCAGGGACCGAGCGGGGACGGTCCCGTCGCGTAGGCGACGTGGTAGTTCTCGCTGCGGGTGTCGTCCTCGGACCACATGAAGTAGTACGTGCCCTGCCGCTTGACCACGAAGGATCCCTCGCGGAAGCCGGCCGGGGTGATGTCCTTCACCTTCGTCGCGTCGAACGACACCATGTCGTCGTTCAGCGGCACGACGTACCCGTGCCCGTTGCCCCAGTAGAGATACGACTGGCCGTCGTCGTCCGTGAAGACCGCCGGGTCGATCATCTGGCCCGTGAACTGCCCCTTGGCGACCAGGGGTTTGCCGAGCGCGTCCTTGAAGGGACCTGCGGGGGAGTCCGCGACGGCTACGCCGATCTGCTGCTCGGCGCAGAAGTAGAAGTAGTACCTGCCGTCCCGCTCGGCGATGGCCGGGGCCCAGGCGTTCTTGTCCGCCCAGGACACATCAGGCCCCAGGCCGAGGATCACGCCGTGGTCCTTCCAGTGCACCAGGTCCTTCGACGAGTACGCCTTGAAGCTGGTTCCGCTCCAGCCCGAGTAGCCGTCCGTCGTCGGGTAGATCCAGTACTGGCCGTCCAGGTAGTGGACGTCGGGGTCGGCGTTGAGGCCCGGGAGGACCGGACTGCGGGTCGGCACCGCCTCGACCGTCCAGGTGCGGGTGGCTCCGTCCGCCGCCGTCACCGTGTACGTCTGCGGCTTGCGGAAGTCGCGACGCGTGCCGGACCTGGGGCTCGACTCGGCGCCCGCGCCGAGCCACAGCTGCGGCGCGAGCCGCGAGAGATCGATGCCGGGCTCCATCGGCAGCACGACCTTCGAGGAGGGCTCGGTGACGACGGCGTACCCCCTCTGCCCGTGCGCCGTCGCGTCCACGACCGAGGTCCCGGTGGCCGGATACGCGGCGAGCAGCCGGTCGTACTCCGCCTGCGTCACCGGCATCACGGTGCCGTGCCGCGGGCTGGCGGGCAGCTGGTAGTCGGTGGACATGGTCCACTTGCCGGAGTCGAGGTCGGTCGTCTCTAAGGGGACGTAGCCGCGGCCGCCGTACTCGTCGATGAACAGGTACCACTTGTTCTCGGTGTTCGACTTGAAGACCGTCGGGCCCTCGCCGCGGTCGATCGAGCCGCTGCCGATGCAGTCGGAGACGAAGTCGTACGACGTGTCCGTGAGCGACGTCGACTTCTCCGCGGTGATGAACTTCGAGCAGGGGCTGGACGAGGTGGGATCGCGCTCGTCCTTGGTGTAGCGGTAGTAACTGCCCTTGTTCTTGATGACCGTTGAGTCGATCACCGAGTAGCCGGGGTCGTCCCAGACCTTCGGCTCGCTGAAGGTGCGGAAGTCCTTCGTGGTGGCGTGCAGCATCTTGTTGTACGTCGATCCGGTGTGGTCGGGATCGTCGTCGGCGTAGAGCTTGGACGCCCAGAAGACGACGTACTCGCCGAGTGTGTCGTCCCAATAGGCCTCCGGGGCCCAGGTGTTGCCCGCGTTGTCGGGGGCGACCTTCACCAGCCGCTGGTCGGTCCAGTGGACCAGGTCGGTGGACTCCCAGATCATGATGGACCTGCTGCCGTGCCGCTGGACGTAGTCCCAGCTGCCGCTGGAGTTCTTGTACATCTTCAGGTCGGTGGCGATGAGATAGAACTTGTCGCCCTCGGGGGAGCGGATCACGAACGGATCGCGCAGCCCCTTCTCACCCAGGTCCGAGGTGAGGACGGGCTTTCCGGCGTTCAACTCCCGCCAGTGCAAGGGGTCGTTGCCGCGGCTGAGGGCGTAGCGGATCTGCTCGCCGTCGGCCGTGCCCTCGCCGGTGAAGTAGGCGAAGAGGTAGCCGGCGTACTTCTGTTGGTTCACGTGAGGTGCTCCGGGTTGCGCGGCGGGGCTGGGCGGTGCCGCGAGCAGGCCCAGCAGCAGGGCGAGGAGGGGGATCAGGAGCGTGCGGGCGGTGCGGCGTCGCATGACACATCCTGTCGGAGTCTGATGGATTCTGTTGGCTGAACTGCCCTCGGAGTGTCACCAGTTGGGGACGGTGCGTCAATCGATGCGGGCGGGGTGAGCGTGGCGAAAAATTTCGATCGCTTTCGTACGGACGCTGGCAACCTTCTCGGCCGCGGCGGCGACCAGGAATCAGAAGCGGGCCGGGGTGGCCCCTCCGGCCCGCTTCGCGGCAGCTCCGATTCCCCAGGAGCGGCAGCCTCATTTCCCTAGGAAAGGAACGCCCCGTGCTTCAGAGCATCGGACGCCACCGCAGGACCCGCACGCTCTCGATCGCCGCCGCGGTGGCCGTCGCCGCGGGGGCGGGTGGCGTCTACCTCGGCCTCTCGGACAACGGTTCGGCGCAGGCCGCCGCCACCACGGTCACCGTCTCCACCGCCGCCCAGCTGCAGTCGGCCGTCGCCAATGCCGCCGCCGGTACGACCATCCAGGTGCGCGGCGGCACCTACTACCCGACGGCCACGCTCAAGTCCACGGCGAACGGCACCAGTTCCACGCGCATCACGCTGACCGCGTACGGCAGCGAGAAGGTGAAGATCGACGGCTCCAAGCTCGCCGACGGCTCCTGGCTGGCCGGGATCTACGGCGACTACTGGACCGTCCAGAACATCACCTGGCAGAACTCGCCCGCCCAGGGCTTCGTCGCCACCTCGTCCGTCGGCGGCATCTTCAAGAACCTGGTCACCGCGAACAACGGTGACTCGGGCTTCACCCTGCGCGGCGACGGCACGACCAGCAACCTCGTGCAGAACCTGGACAGTTACGGCAACTACGACGCGGCGGGCCACGGCCAGAACGCCGACGGCATCGCCGTCAAGTTCGGCTCCGGCACCGGCAACAAGATCACCGGCGCCCGCCTCTTCAACAATTCGGACGACGGCCTCGACCTCTGGCAGTTCTCCTCGCCCGTCACCATCGAGCACTCCTGGGCCTTCGGCAACGGCAAGAACCGCTGGAACGACTCGGCCTTCGAGGGCAACGGCAACGGCTTCAAGCTCGGTGGCGGAGGCGTCGCGGTCGCGCACGTCGTGAACAACAACGCGGCCTGGGACAACACCCTCAACGGCTTCACCGAGAACTCCAACACCGGTGCCATCGCGCTCAACCGCAACACCGCGTACGCCAACACCGAGGCGGGCTTCTACTTCGCCACGGGCAAGGCGCGGCTCGCCGGGAACCTCGCGGTGAGCAACAAGGGCGGCCTGGCCAAGCTCGGCTCCTCGACGGTCTCCGCGGCCAACAACTGGGACAGCGGGGTCTCCACGCCGTCGTTCAAGTCCACGGACGCGACGACCGCGTACGGGGCCCGCTCGTCGAGCGGTTCGCTGCCCTCGACGACGTTCCTGACGACGGGCTCCACGACGATCGGCTCGACGATGAACTGACGCCCTCTGCAACCCGGCGAGTGAGCCGAAGGGGCGCGCCGGTCTCGACACCGGCTGTAGCGCCCCGGAGGCGAACCGAGCCAAAAAAAGGGGGGCAACGCCCCCGCCGGTCGTCACCGGCGGGGGCGTTCTTCTGCTGACCGAGGGGGGCTCAGGTCAGCAGGTCAATGCAGTCGAACGACGTGCCCGGGCTGAGGTAGGCCGAGCCGGTCGAACCACTGACGATATTGAGCTTGAGCACGTTGT
Source organism: Streptomyces sp. NPDC001530 (assembly GCF_042894545.1). Classification (NCBI taxonomy): domain Bacteria; kingdom Bacillati; phylum Actinomycetota; class Actinomycetes; order Kitasatosporales; family Streptomycetaceae; genus Streptomyces; species Streptomyces sp. NPDC001530. Next base: position 120,949 of record NZ_JBIAVS010000017.1, on the reverse strand, counting down.
ACTGACTGACGTCCGACTTCCACGCACTGTTAGGGACGTTGAAAGTGAAGACGTGGTTGTTTCCCCGGTACGAACCCGTGGTGAGCGAGCGCGTCGAGGGCTGCGTGGGCGCCGACGGGACCGCCGACACCCAGTCATTGACAGATACCCGCGGACGCCCGTTCAGGAACGCGTCGGTCACACCGACGCGCAGGGTGTGCGCGGCGGCGGCCTGCGCGGCGGTCAGCCTGAAGTAGACGAGAATGCCGTCGTTGACGCCCTTCCACATGTACGCCGGGAAGGACGCGGCCTCGCTGCCACTGCCGATGGTGACGTTGCCGGTCCACTTCGACGCACGGGCGTCGGAGGGATGCGCGTACGTCATCAGCTTGGCGTTCTTGAACTCGCCGGGCGTACCGTCCCAGTCGCCGAGCCGCCAGATCGTCTTCGCGGCGGACGGGTCGCCGGTGACGGTGATGCTGTGGAGCGAGGTCGTCGCGCCGGCCGTCACCTTCACCTCGCTCGTGTGTACGGCGAGTTCGCCCTTGTAGACGGTCAGCGTGTACGTCCCCGGCAGCATCCCCGGGCAGGAGAAGGCGCCGGTGACCGACGCGGCCTTCGCCCAGTACTGGGCGTCCTTGTTGGCGAAGCCCACCGTGTAGGCGTACTTCGCGTCCATGCCCTTGAGCCCGACGCCCGCGGCCTTGCCGCGCCCCGCCTTGCCCACCCAGCCGGTGATGCCGAGCCCGTCCACCCAGGAGGTGTCGAGGTTCGCGTGGAACAGCGAGGATGAGGGGGCGCCGCCGTCGGTGAAGTTCAGCACGTACGGGCCCTGGAGCCCGAAGCGCTCGGCCTCCGTCTGCGCTTCGTTGTAGTGCAGGATCTCGTACAGCCCCGCGCCCTTGTCGTTCGAGTGCCGCAGCAGCGAGCGGTAGAAGGGGCCGCCGGACGCCTTCTCGTGGTGGGAGCGCACCAGCCACAGGGCGGCCGAACCGGTGGTGAAGCCGATGTAGTCGTAGTCGAGGGTGCGCTTGCCCGAGTAGTGCTTGGAGTGCGTCGTGCCGTCCGCGCGCTTCCAGACGTCACCGGCCTCGATGATCGTGTCGGAGGCCTCGATCCAGGAGTCCGAGCCCTCGTTGGGGAAGACCCCGGGCTTGAGGCGGACGATGTAGCGGGTCGCGGTGAAGGACGCGTCGGCCTTGTTGGTCCACAGGTAGACGCTGTTCTGGCCGCTGCGGGCCGCGTACCACTGGGTGATCGCGCCGTGCGCCACCTTTACCAGGATCGTCGACCCGGACTTCTTGACGGTGACGGTGGAGGCGCCGAGCCCCGACTCGACGTGCGAGTGCTTGCCGCCGTAGCCCTCGTACTCCTTGCCCTTGTAGGCCAAAGACGTGATGTCGCCCGTGGACTTGGAGACCTTGAAGACGAGGGAGGCGCCGGTGTCGACGACGTAGTTCGACCCGTCGTCCGTGTAACCGAAGGTGGCGGCGGAGGCGGACGAGAGGAGGCCGGCGCCTCCCGCTACGGCGGCGCCGGTGGCGGTGACGCCGATCGCGGAGGCCCCGAGCACACGTCTGCGCGTGAGGTGCTTCTTGTGCGTGCTCAAGGAACGTGCTCCGTCATACTTGAAGGTTCACTTAGTTGTAGGTGATGTCAGATGACGAGAACTTGCACGTGGTTCCATCCGGGCCGGTGCCCAGCTCCGTGGGCTCCTTGCCGGTGTTGTTGCCCTGGAAGCGCACGCAGGTCTTGATCTTCTTCTTGCTGTCGCCGTGGATGCGGACGTTGCGCAGGGAGGCGGTGTCGCCGTAGTTCGCGTTGACGCCGACGATCGCCTTGAGCGGCGCCGTCACGTCCACGTCGTTGATGATGATCGTGCGCTTGTACTGCGTCTTGCAGTTGCCGCAGGAGCGCACCAGCTTGCCGGAGTTCTCGACCTGGAACTTGCTGACGACCAGCTTGCCCGCGCCGTTGAACTGGAGGACCTTGTCGTCGGCCCCCTTGGCGCCACCGCCGTAGACCTTGTACACGGCCGACGACGACTTGCCCTTGAAGCTCGCCGCGTCCTCGCCGACGTCCAGCCACCACACGTTCTGCAGCGTGCAGCTGCCCAGGCAGTGCACGCCGTCGGCGGCCGGGCTGCCGATGATCACATTCTTCAGGACGGCACCGTCCGCCAGCTCGAAGATCGGGTCCTGGCCCTCGTCCTGACCGCTGCCGCCGAGGTCGCCGCTGCCGTAGAACTTCGTCAGCTTGCCGTCGTACGTGCCCGAGACCGGGATCGTCTTCGACACGGCCTTGCTGCCCTTGGCGTCCGGCCACGCCGTCGCCGCGCCCGCCGAGCCCAGCATCGAGGTCGTGACGATCGCCGCACCGGTGAGGCCGAGAGCGGCCGCACCGCCGATGATCGCGCGCCGCTTGGTGACCCGACGGCGGTGGCGTGCAGACTGTTCAACTCGTGCAGTCATGAACCGAGTTCCTTGAGTGGGAGGAGATCGTTGCGTCTCCTGGTCGCCACTGCGGAGGAAAGGGTTGCCGCGTCCGCGGAACTTTCTTACGAGTCACCTTCGTCGGTGTTCTGGGCCGCGAAGTCACCGGTCGGTGCGGACTGTTCGCCGTCCTTGGCGGTGGCCGTGATCGAGTAGCTGTCGTCCTTCGCGTCCCGGCCGCCGCGGTCGTGGTCGTACTGGCCCGCGAACACCCACTCGCCCGGCCAGACCGTGTGATCCGGCTTGAGCACCCAGGTGTAGACGAGGAAGCCGTCCTTCTCCTCGACCGTCGTCGTGAAGTCGTCCTCGGGCAGCGAACGCCAGGCACCCGCGTCGCTCACCCCGCCGGTCTGCTTGATCTTCAACTCGACGGTGAGTGAGGTGAGTTGCTTGCTCGTCTTCAGGGTCACATTGCTCTGCGCCCAGAAGTCGTTGCTGTGCGGGTCGACCGAGCCGTCGGACCAGAGCGGGCCGTCCGTGTTGCCCGTGGCGGGCGGCTGGGCCGTGGCGGAGGCGGAACTCCCGGGCGTCGGGGACCCCGAGGGCGGCGAACTCGGCTTCTCGGAGTGCTTCGACGTACCGGAACGGTGGGTGGGGTCCGGGGCGATCGGCGCCCGGCTGGTCGCGTCCGGCGACCCCTCGGGGGTCGGCGAGACCGCGACGGTTTGCTGCGGCGGGGTGTCCTCCTTCACCGCCGAGGCGACCGCGTAGCCGCCCACCGCGAGAACGCTCGCGACCGCGGCCGTGGCGCCCACGACGCGGGCCCAGCCGAGCAGCGGCGGACGCGCCGCGCGCCGCGAGGGCCGCCGCTCGTCGGCGCCCGCCATCCCGCGCTCCACCCGGGCCAGGATGTGCGCGCGGTCGGGCTCGTGCGCCTCGGCCGCCTCACGTAGCGCGGCGCGCAGCTCGTCGTGCACGTCCTGCGCCTTCCTCATCGGTCCCTACCTCCGGCTCCGCCCGTGGGCAGCACCCCCGCGTGCACCCGCATCGGGGCCTCGTCGGTGCCGAGAAGCCGCTTCAATTCCGCCATGCCCTTCGACGTCTGACTCTTCACCGTACCCACGGAAACACCGAGGGCGAGAGCCGTGTCCTTCTCCGAGAGGTCGAAAGCATGCCGCAGAACGACACACGCGCGCTTGCGGAACGGTAGCCTGCGCAGCGCTTCCTGGACATCGATCTTGCCCGGTATGTCGGGGTTCTCGGTCTTGTCCTCACGCTGCGACCAGAACAACGTGATCCGTCGGCGCTCCCGTACGGCGCTGCGGATGCGCGTGCGGGCGAGGTTGGCGACCACCCCGCGCGCGTACGCCACCGGATGGTCCGCCGCTCGGACCCGGTCCCAGCGGTGCCACAGCGCGAGCAGCGCGTCCGCCGCCAGATCGTCGGCGGCGTCCGGCTCACCCGTCAACAGGTTGGCCAGGCGGGCCAGTTCGGCATAGTGCCGTTCGAAGAAGGCGTGGAACTCCACGGAGGCGGCGTCGTCGACGACAGTGCCCACGGGCGACCTCTCCTCGCTGTGGCTTTCGGACGGGGACGGGCTGCGTGCGTTGATCAACCCTGCGTGTCACCTGTGAAGGAATGGTGATCATGCGGGCGAGATGCGAGAGCGTACCAGCGTTCCGTACAGGACTTCGAACGTCGTATGGCGGGCCGAACTCGATTCCGTAACACGGAGAAAACCTGAAAGCGGTTCAACGCGGGAACAATCCAGCCAGCATCCGCACACCCAGCACGCAGGTAACGAGGAGTAACACCATGCCCGACACACAGAAGGTGACCGACCGGCCAAGTGCCGCGCCACCCGCGGCGAACAGCGTCGACCGGTTCTTCAAGATCTCCTCCCGGGGCTCCACCTTCGGCCGGGAGATACGCGGCGGCTTCGCCACGTTCTTCACCATGGCCTACATCCTTGTCCTGAATCCGATCATCCTGGGCAGCGCCAAGGACAAGTTCGGGCACCAGCTCGACGCCGTCCAACTCACCACCGCCACCGCCCTGGTGGCCGCGGTCATGACGATCATCATGGGCGTCGGCGGCAACCTCCCGCTCGCCCTCGCTGCCGGTCTCGGCCTCAACGCCGTCGTCGCCTTCCAGATCGCCCCGCTGATGAGCTGGGACGACGCGATGGGCCTGATCGTCCTGGAAGGCCTGCTCATCTGCGTGTTGGTGGTGACGGGCCTGCGCGAAGCCGTCATGCACGCGATACCGCAGCCGCTGAAGCAGGCCATCAGCGTCGGCATCGGCCTCTTCATCGCCTTCATCGGCTTCGTCGACGCCGGGTTCGTCACCCGTATCCCGGACGTCGCGCACACGACGGTTCCGGTGCAGCTCGGCGGCACGGGCGCGCTGGCCGGCTGGCCGATTCTCGTTTTCTGCCTCGGCGTTCTGCTGACCATCGGGCTGCTCGCGCGCAAGGTCAAGGGCGCGATCCTCATCAGCATCGTCACCATGACGATCGTGGCGATCATCATCAACTCCACCGCGGACATCAAGAGTTGGGGCCTGACCACCCCGAAGGTCCCCGACGACGTGGTCGCCTCACCGGACTTCGGACTCCTCGGTCACTTCAGCCTGTTCGGCGCCTTCGGCGAGACCAGCGCGATCACGGTCGTCCTGCTGGTCTTCACGCTGATCCTGTCCGACTTCTTCGACACCATGGGCACGGTCGTCGGCATCAGCGCGGAAGCGGGCCTCCTCGACGAGGAGGGCAAGGTGCCCAACCTCGGCAGGGTGCTGCTCATCGACGGTGCGGCGGCTGTCGCCGGCGGTGCGGCGTCGGCCTCCTCATCGACGTCGTACATCGAGTCGGCGGCAGGGGTCGGTGAGGGGGCGCGTACCGGGTTCGCCAACCTGGTCACCGGTGGGTTGTTCGCGCTTGCGCTCTTCCTGACCCCGCTGCTCACGATCGTCCCGCTGCAGGCCGCCGCGCCCGCCCTCGTCGCGGTCGGGTTCCTGATGATGACTCAGGTCAAGCACATCGACTGGGACAAGTACGAGATCGCCATCCCGGCGTTTTTGACCATCGCGGTGATGCCGTTCACGTACTCGATCACCAACGGCATTGGCGCCGGGTTCCTCGCGTATGTCCTGATCAAGACCGTGCTGGGGAAGGCCAAGGACGTCCACTGGCTGCTGTGGGGGGCCTCGGCGCTGTTCCTGGTGTACTTCGCGATCGATCCCGTGGAGCAGTTGTTCGGAGTGAAGTAGCCGGTCGGACGACTGCGGGCCGTATGTGGCTGGTCGCGCCCACGCGGCGGAGCCGCACAGTGTCACAGCCCCGCGCCCCTGAAGAACGGGGCGCGGGGGTGGGCCCTCAGTTCTTCAGTGCTGCCTGCATCATCGCCTTGGCCACCGGGGCCGCCAGGCCGTTGCCGCTGACCTCGGAGCGGGCCGCGTCGGACTGTTCGACGATGACCGCGACGGCGACTTCCTTGCCGTTGGAGTCGGACTTGGCGTACGACGTGAACCAGGCGTACGGCGTCTTGCTGTTGTTCTCGCCGTGCTGAGCCGTACCGGTCTTGCCGCCCACGGTGGCGCCGGAGATCTTCGCGTTGGTGCCCGTGCCCTCCTCGACGACCGTCTGCATCGCGGACTGGAGCTGCTCGGCTGTGGACGAGCTGACGATCTCCTTGGTGTCCGTTTTGTCGTCGTAGTTCTTCAGCACATTGCCGTCGGCGTCACTGGTCTGCGACACCATATGCGGCGAGACCAGCTTGCCGTCGTTGGCTATGGCCGCCGACACCATGGCCATCTGGAGCGGGGTCGCGGTCACATCGAACTGGCCGATGCCGGTCTGCGCCGTGGACGACTTCTCCATGTCCGAGGGGTACACGCTGGCGTACGCCCGGACCGGTACGTCCTGCGTCTCGTCGTTGAAGCCGAACTTCTCGGCCATCGCCTTGACCTTGTCCTGGCCCAGGTCGACGGCCATTTTCGCGAAGACGTTGTTGCAGGAGTACTGGAGCGCGACGCGGATCGACGCGTTCTTGCAGGGCGCGTTCGGGTTCTCGTTCGACAGCACCCGGGTGGTGCCCGGCAGTGTGTACGGGTCCGGGCTGGCCGTCTTCTCGTCCACGTCCGAGTACAGCCCGTCCTCCAGTGCGGCCGCCGCGACGACCAGCTTGAACGTCGAGCCGGGCGGCAGCGGCTGCCGCAGCGCGCGGTTCACCAGCGGCTTGTCGGGGTCGTTCTTCAGCTTCTTCCAGACGCTGTCGTTGCCCGCGCTGATCGTCGTGGGGTCGTACGACGGTGTCGAGACGACCGCGAGGATCTTGCCCGTCTTCGGGTCGATCGCGACGGCCGCGCCCTTCTTGTCACCGAGCGCGTCGTACGCCGCCTTCTGCACCTCCGGGTCGATCGTCGTGATCACGTCACCGGGGTCGGCGCGCTTGTTGGTGATCGCGTCGAGCGGGTTCTTCAGCTGGCTGTCGGTGCCGTCCAGCAGATCCTGGTAGATGCCCTCCAGCTGGGTCGCCCCGTACACCTGCGAGCTGTAGCCCGTGACCGCCGCGTACAGACTGCCGTCCTTGTACGTGCGCTTGTACTTGAGGTCGCTTCCTGTCGTCTTCGCGGAACCGGTGATCGCGTCTCCGGCCACGATGATGTCCCCGAGCGGGTTCGCGTACAGCGAGATCGCGTTCCGCCGGTTGTCCTTGTCGTCCGCGAGCGCCTGGCCGTCGTAGAACTGCACCCAGGTCGCCCTGACCAACAGGGCGAGCACGAGCAGCAGAGTGAAGACGGCGGCACGCCTGATCGTCTTGTTCATCCCGCTCAGGAAGACGAGGGAAGAGGTGCGGATCGTTCCCTTCCGCCCGGATTTCTCATGACTCCTTCATGAAGCCCGCTTCGTAGGCCGCGATCACCGCCTGGGTGCGGTCCCGGGTGCCCGTCTTCGCCAGGACAGCGGCGACGTGGGTCTTCACCGTCGCGGTGCCGACGCCCATGCGCCCGGCGATCTCGGCGTTCGTGAGGCCCGTGGCCATCAGCCGCAGGACGTCGCCCTCCCGTGCGGTGAGCTTCGCCACCCACGGCGGCGCGGCAGGCCGTGACCGCGCGTGCTCGGCGGCCAGCGCCCGCACCGCCGACGGGAACAGCAGCGTGTCGCTGCACGCGACCAGCCGTACGGCCTGGACGAGCGCGTCCGCGTCGGCGCGCTTGAGCAGGAAGCCCGAGGCTCCGGCGCGCAGCGCCTCGTATACATAGGCGTCGTTCTCGAAGGTGGTCACGACGACGATGCGCGGGGGATCGGGGAGCGTCGCCAGGATCTGCTCGGTGGCCCGGATGCCGTCGATCTCGGGCATGCGGACGTCCATGAGGACGACGTCCGGCTTCAGCTCCCGGACGACGGACACCGCCTCGGCACCGGTTGCCGCCTCACCGACGACCTCCAGGTCGGGCTCGGCGGCGAGGATCACACGCAGCGCGGTGCGCACCATGCGTTCGTCGTCGGCGAGGACGATACGGAGGGTCATACGGGTCCTTCGTTTCTCTCGACGGGCAGTCGTACGGTCAGGCGCCACACGCCGTCGGCGGGGCCCGCTTCGGCCGTGCCGCCCAGGAGCCGGGCACGGTCGGCGATGCCGCGCAAGCCATGGCCGCCGCCGGGGCGGGGAGCAGTGGCCCGCGGGGCGGGGTTCTCGGCGGTGATCTCCAGGTCCTTGTCGTGCAGAGCGAGCCGCAGGGTCACCGGTGTTCCCGGCCCCGTGTGCCTCAGCGCGTTGCTCAAGGCCTCCTGCACGATGCGGTACGCCTCGCGGGAGACGAGCGGGGGCAGGTCTTCCGGTCCCACCTCCACGGCGGCCGTCACCTGGAGGCCACCGGTACGGGTGCGGCGCAGGAGGCCGTCGAGGTCGGCGGCGAGAGTGGGCGCCGGGGCGGTGGACCGCTCATCGCCCTCCCTCAACACGCCCAGCACCGCGTCCAGTTCACCCACCGTCCGGCGGGTCGTCTCCTCGATCGCGGTGAGGGCCTCGCGGACGAAGTCCGGGTCGGTGTCGAGGACACGGCGGGCGGCGCTCGCCTGGAGGGTGACCGCGCTGAGGGCATGGCCGACGGAGTCGTGCAGCTCGCGGGCGAGCCGGTTGCGTACGGCGAGGTCGGCGGCGCGGGCCTCGGCGGCCGCGAGCCGGTCCTCCGGCGTGGGGCCCAGGAGCTCGGGCGCCCAGCGGGCGAGCAGCGCGCCGCAGCCGGCGGCGCATCCGGCCAGGGCGACGAGCGCCGCGACGCCCGCGACCGGCGCGAGCGCCAACGCCCAGGCGTGGTCGAGGACTTCGGGCAGCCCGAGCCGGGTGTCGCCCAGCCAGACGACGACGGGCAGCGCGATCAGCACGACGGCGAACGGCGGCACCGCCAGCGACATCCCGGAGATGACCCCGCCGAACCCGAGGTGCAGCGTGAACCAGGCCGCCGTACGCCCCTTCGCGGCCCGCGTCCGGGCGGGGCCGTACGCGAGCCGGTCCGCGTCGACGCCGCACAGCCACCGCACGGCACCGGACTCCAGCGGCCGGGTCAGCGGGAACAGCGAGGTCAGAGCGGCGAGGGGCAACCCGACGGCGAAGGAGATCAGTTGGAGGGGCAGGTCGTTGAAGACGTAGCGCGAATCGGTGGCCGGCCCGATGACGATCTCGCCGACGAAGACGTACGGCATGGCGAGGGCGCCGCCGAGGATCAGATGGATCCACCGCCGACGCGCCCGCCGTCCGAACAGGAACCGGGCGTACTGGCTCACGCCGACCGCTGTGAAGCCTGCGGCCGCCCGGCCGACCGCTCCGCGAAGAAGTAGGCGCCGACGGTGGCGACGAGGATGCCGACGATCATCTGGCCAGCGTAGGCGAGGTTCATCAGCTGTGTCGGGCGGTCCGCGATGTCGTCCACGCCGCCGAGGGAGGCCAGCGACAGCCAGCCGCCCCAGCAGGCGACGGCACCCGAGCCGACCCAGGCGAGGGCGAGCGGGACCTTGACGGGGAGCACCGCGCCGCGCCGGAAGGCGAGCAGCCAGCCGCCCGCGACGGCGGCGACGAGGAAGCCGACGTACATGGCCTCCAGGACGTAGAAGTCACTGGTCCGGTCCGCCACTCGGCCCTCGCTGAGTCCGGCCGTGGCGCCGCAGGCCCACAGCAGATGCGTGGTGAGCGGGAACAGCGCGAGGAGGGCGGCGGCGACGGCGGTGGCCCTCCCCCAAGCTCTCGGCTTCGCTCGAGCAGGGGGGACCCCCATCGCCGCGCCGATGGCACCGACCGGCAGTTCCCACACCCGCCCGCGCCACAGATGGCCCCAGCGGTCCCGGGCGTAGAGCACGAACAGCGCCCCGAGGGCGAGCCCCTGCACGATGAATCCGCTGTACACGACCCCGAACACCCACTCGTCGAGGAAGGGTTCCCGTCCGGAGCCGTGGTTCGTGCTTCCGCCGAGGGCCTTGACCGCGAGCTGCAGGGGGAACCCGGCCATGATCGGTGCGAGCAGGCCGGTGGCCACCCACATCGGGAAGGCCAGCAGCCACGCGGGGACCCGCAGTCCCCACGGCCGGGTGAGCAGCAGCGCGATCACGATGACGGCGCCGTCCATCAGCACGGTGATGCTGTTCGCCACGGCCATGCCGGTGCGGTGCTCCAGCAGCGAGCTTCCCTCGGGGATACCGATGTGACTCCCGGCGATCCAGGCGATCTTGAGGGAGAGATACGGGGTGCAGGAGACGATGGCGACGGTGCGGAGGATGCGGCGGAGCCGGGCGTTGCCTGTGGCGGGCGTTTCCGCCGGAGTGGAGGGGGCTGCTGTCTGCGTCATGCCTCCACGCTCGCGTGGCGGGCCCTCGATGCACGTCGTGCGCGACGACGATGCGGGTCCGCCGCGCGGGGGAGAAGGTTTTCGCCCCCTCCGCCCCTGCCCGTCCCGAACCAGCCTTTCGGCTGCGGGTGGGTGGGGGCTTGTCGCGCAGTTCCCCGCGCCCCTTCAGGGGCGCGGGGAACTGCGGCCAAAAACCCTCCCGCTCAGAGGCGGCGCGTCGCCAGGGTGAGGCGGTCGCGGGCGTCGAACAGCGCGTCCTTGACCATCTGCTCGTGTGCGGGCGTCAGCCGAGCCACCGGCACCGAGCAGCTGATCGCGTCGCGCGCCGGCGTACGGTACGGGATCGCCACACCGAAGCAGCGCAGCCCCAGCGTGTTCTCCTCGCGGTCCACCGCGAACCCCTGCTCCCGCACCTGGTGCAGCTCCTCGATGAGTTTCTCCCGGTCGGTGATCGTGTGCTCGGTGAGCGCGGGCAGCGTCTCGGGGAGCATTTTGCGGACCTGCTCGTCGGTGTGGGTGGCCAGCAGCGCCTTGCCGAGGGACGTCGAGTGCGCGGGCAGCCGGCGCCCGACGCGCGTGAAGGGGCGCAGGTAGTGCTGGGACTGGCGCGTGGCCAGGTACACGACGTTCGTGCCGTCCAGACGCGCCAGGTGGATCGTCTCCGTGGTGTCGTCGGAGAGCCGGTCAAGGGTGGGCCGGGCCGCGGCGACCACCTCGTCGCCGTCGATGTACGACGTGCCGACCAGCAGCGCCCGTACACCGATCCCGTACCGCGTACCCGTCGCGTCCGTCTCGACCCAGCCGAGCTCCACGAGCGTACGCAGCAGCATGTACAGGCTGGACTTCGGGTATCCGACGGCCTCCTGGACCGCCGCCAGGGAGTGCATTCCGGGCCGGCCGGCGAAGTACTCGAGCAATTCCACGGTCCGCACCGCGGACTTGACCTGCGCCCCGCCGCCTGTCTCGCCTGCCGACATCGCCCTTGACCCCTTCGTTGGACGGGAAATAGTCTCCGCATCATATTCACCATCAGAGACGGCGTTCAGTATATCGAACGCCCCTGGTGGATGGCATAAGAACTGCGGTGAAGAACTGCGGCAACACATCTGGAGGGATCCGCGGTGGCAGCAGCACCAGTCTGGAGTGTCGACCCCCGTACCGGGAAGCAGCGTGAACAGGTTGCGGTGGAGGCCACAGCCCAGGAGGTGGACGATGCAGTGCGCGCCGCGCGCGCCGCGCGCCCCGCGCTCGCCGACCGCACCGTCCGCGCCGCGTTCCTGCGCACCGCCGCCGACCTGCTCGAAGGCGCCAAGGACCAGCTCGTCGAGGCCGCCGACGCGGAGACCGCGCTCGGCCCGGTCCGGCTCACCGGGGAACTCGCCCGCACCTGCTACCAGTTGCGCGCCTTCGGGGACATCGTCGACGAGGGCGCCTACCTCGACGTCGTGATCAACCACCCCGACGACACCGCGACCCCGCCGATCCCGGACCTGCGCCGCTACAAGGTGCCGCTGGGCGTCGTCGCCGTCTACTCCGCCTCGAACTTCCCCTTCGCCTTCTCGGTCGCGGGCGGCGACACCGCGAGCGCGCTGGCCGCCGGGTGCCCGGTCGTGGTCAAGGCGCACCCCGACCACCCGGCGCTGTCGGAGCTGGTCGCGGCCGTACTGCGCCGGGCCGCCGCCCAGCACGACATCCCCGAGGGCGTCGTCGGCCTCGTCCACGGCTTCGAGGCGGGCGTCGAGCTGGTCAAGCACCCGCTGATCGCGGCCGCCGGGTTCACCGGTTCGGTACGCGGCGGCCGTGCCCTCTTCGACGCGGCGGCCGCCCGCCCCGTGCCGATCCCCTTCCACGGCGAGCTGGGCTCCCTCAACCCCGTGGTGATCACCGAGGCCGCCGCCGCCGAGCGGGCCGAGGCGATCGGTGCCGGGCTCGCGGGCTCGATGACGCTGGGCGTCGGCCAGTTCTGCGTGAAGCCGGGCCTGGTCCTCGCGCCGGCGGGCGCGGCGGGCGACCGCCTGGTGAAGTCGCTGACGGACGCCGTCAGCGACACCGACGCGGGCGTCCTGTTGGACCACCGCATGCGGGACAACTTCATCGCCGGTGTCGCCGAGCGCGCCGAACTCCCCGACGTGGAGTCCCCGGTGACCCCCGGCGCGGGCGGCGAGCACACGGTGAGCCCCGGCTTCCTGACCGTGCCCGCGCAGAAGCTCGCCGTCGAGGGCGAGCACGACCTGCTCCTGGAGGAGTGCTTCGGCCCGCTCACCGTGGTCGCGCGCTACGAGGACGAGTCCGAGGCCCGCGCGGTCCTCTCCCGCCTTCCCGGCAACCTCACCGCGACCGTCCAGCTCTCCGCCGAGGAGGCCGCCGGCGAGGGCCGCGGCGCCGAGATCCTCGCCGAGCTGACGCCGCTCGCGGGGCGCGTGCTCGTGAACGGCTGGCCGACGGGTGTCGCGGTCGCCCCCGCCCAGCACCACGGCGGCCCGTACCCGGCGACGACCTCGACCTCGACCTCGGTCGGCGGTACGGCGATCGAGCGCTGGCTGCGGCCGGTGGCGTACCAGAACGCGCCGGAGGCGCTGCTGCCGCCGGAGCTGCGCGATGACAATCCGCTGGGGTTGCCGCGTCGCTACGACGGGCGTCTGGAGCGGTAGCGCTCCGCCGGGTGCACCGTTGGGCCTTCGGTTGCTCGTGAGCTGCGGGCTGAGCTGCGGGCTGTCTGTGGCTTGTCGCGCCCACGCGGCGGAGCCGCCTATGTCACTGCCCCGCGCCCCTTCGGGGTGCGGGGCCGGACCTGAGAGACTCACGCAATGGACGTCGAACTCCCCGAACTCCCTTTCCCTCTCCGCACCTACGGCCCCGACGGCCATTGGTCGTACGAGGACGGAGTGCTCACCGGCTGGGCGGGTCCCCGCCAGGACCGCTTCGTGCCGCCCACCGGTGAGGCCCTGGACCCCGCCTCCGACGCGCCCCGGCTGCTCTGGGCGCCCGAGGGGGACTTCCAGCTGATCGCCCGTGTCACGGTGGGCTTCGGGGCGGCCTTCGACGCGGGGGTGTTGTACGTCCATGTGGGGGAGCGGGCCTGGGCGAAGTTCTGCCTGGAGTACTCCCCGGATGTGCCCACCGTCTGCACGGTGGTCACCCGGGGGCACTCCGACGATGCCAACTCCTTCACCGTGGACGGCAGTTCCGTCTGGCTCCGGGTGAGCCGTACGGGGCGCGCCTTCGCCTTCCACGCCTCCCGCGACGGTGAGCGCTGGATCTTCGTCCGGCTCTTCACACTCGGCGACGAGAAGGAGACCGGGGCGGCCCTGGTGGGCTTCATGGCTCAGTCGCCCATGGGGGAGGGCTGCGTGGTGACCTACGACGGCATCGAGTTCCGCCCGAGCTGGCCACGCGACTTGAGGGACGGCAGCTGATCGCCCCCTCCGCCCCTACCCTCCCCCAAGCTCTCGACTTCGCTCGAGCAGGGGGGACCCCCATCGTCCCTGGGGGCTGCGCCCCCAGACCCCCGCTAAAAGATCGCGGAGTTCCCCGCGCCCCTCAGGGGCGCGGGGAACTGCGCGACAAGCCCGCATCCACCCACAGCCGAAAGGCTGGGTACGCCGCCGGAATCGACCTCTGCCTGCACATCATCCGGACCGACTACGGCGCCGCGGTCGCGGGCCGGGTGGCCCGGCTCGCCCTCGTCGCCCCCGTACGGCCGGGCGGCCAGACCCAGTTCGCCCAGACCCCGCTGCCGCCCGAGCGGGGCGAGGCCTGCGCCGACACCCGCGGCTGGGCCATGCGCAACCTCGACAAGCCGCTCACGCTCACCGACCTCGCCCGGCACGCGGGCGTCAGCGTGCGCACGCTCACCCGCCGTTTCCACGCCGAGAGCGGGGTCAGCCCCCTCCAGTGGCTCCTCCACCAGCGTGTCGAGCGGGCCAAGGAACTCCTGGAGACGACCAGCCTCCCCATGGACCAGGTGGCCCGCGCCTGCGGTCTCGGCACGGCCGACTCGCTGCGCGGCCATCTGGTCCGCCGCACCGGCCTCACTCCGAGCGCGTACCGCACGCAGTTCAGCCGACTGGGAACCGCACAGCCGCCCATGACGTCCTCCGTCGCATGATCCAAGAGCGTGTGAACCTTGTGGGCCGTGTGATCAGAACCGCCCTGCCCGCCGAGGCCGCCGCCGTCGCCGCCCTGCACGCCCGGGCCCGGGCCACGTACTACCCGGACGGGATCCCGCAGGACGGCACGGACTGGCTCGCGGCCTGGCGGGGCGCCATCGAGCGGCCGGACGGGCATGTGCTGTGCGCGGTCGAGGACGGCCGGATCACCGGCATCGCCTCCTTCCGCACCGCCGAGGGCGCCCCCGCCGACACCGTGAAGCTCTTCCAGTTCCACGTCGACCCCGACCACTGGCGGGCCGGGATCGGTACGCGGCTGCACGCGGCCTGCGTCGAGGAGTGGCAGGCCGACGGGAAGCGGACGGCCACCCTCGACGTGCACGTCGACAACCGTCGCGCCCAGGCCTTCTACACCCGCCTGGGCTGGGTCCCGGACCCGGAGAACCCGCCGTCCGAGGGTGATCACCATCTGTACCTGCGGTACGCGGTCGCCGGGGAATGAACCGAGGCGCTTGAACGTTCATGTACTGGTCGGAGACCGTCTCCGTACCCGTACGACCTGGAGAGAGCCGAAGACATGCGCGTCGAGATCTGGAGCGACATCGCCTGCCCCTGGTGCTACGTGGGCAAGGCCCGCTTCGAGAAGGCGCTCGACGCCTTCCCGCACCGCGACGAGGTCGAGGTCGTGCACCGTTCGTTCGAGCTCGACCCGGGCCGCGCCAAGGGCGACATCCAGCCGGTCATCAAGATGCTCACCAAGAAGTACGGCATGAGCGAGGCGCAGGCGCAGGCCGGCGAGGAGAACCTGGGCTCGCAGGCCGCCGCCGAGGGCCTGGAGTACCGCACCCGGGACCGCGACCACGGCAACACCTTCGACATGCACCGCCTGCTGCACTTCGCCAAGGAGCAGGGCAGGCAGGACGAGCTGATCAGCCTGCTGTACAAGGCGAACTTCGCCGAGGAGCGGACCGTCTTCGACGACGACGAGCGGCTCGTGGAGCTGGCCGTCGCCGCCGGACTCGACGCCGACGCGGCCCGCGAGGTGCTCGCCGACCCGACCGCGTACGCCGACGACGTCCGCGCCGACGAGCGCGAGGCCGCCGAGCTGGGTGCGAACGGTGTGCCGTTCTTCGTCCTCGACCGCAAGTACGGCGTCTCCGGCGCCCAGCCCGCCGAGGTCTTCGCGCAGGCGCTGACCCAGGCATGGGGCGAGCGTCCGCCGCTGAAGCTGATCCAGGACGCTTCCGCCGACGCGGAGGCCTGCGGTCCGGACGGATGCGCCGTACCGCAGAACTGAAAACCCCAGGTCGGAGCCCACGTATAAGCGCTCCTTAGGGGATTCACGTAAAAATCCGCAATGGACGGGGGGTTCCTGGGGCCGCAGAGTGGTCCCATGGAGACCTTCGAGAGCCTCGTCCGTGCCGAGTTCGCCCCGAAGAACACCTATCTGAACACCGCGAGCACCGGCCTCGTACCGGCCCGCACGGTGGCTGCCATGCGCGGCGCCGTCGAGTCCGTCGCCGCCGGTCAGCCGTCCGACATGTTCGCGGACGTCGAGGCCGCGCGCGCCTCGTTCGCGCGGCTGGTCGGGGTTCCCGGACGTCGGGTGGCGGCCGGGGCCTCGGTCGCCGTCTACAGCGGACTGATCGCCGCATCGCTGCCGCAGGGCGCCGAAGTCCTCACCGCCGAGGCGGACTTCAGCTCCGTCGTGAACCCTTTCCACGTCCGCGGCGACCTCAAGGTCCGCGCCGTACCGCTGGAGCGGATGGCCGAATCGGTACGCCCGGACACGGCGCTCGTCGCCGTCAGCGCCGCGCAGTCCGCGGACGGGCGGATCGCCGATCTGGCGGGCATTCGCGACGCCGCGCGGGCGCACGGGGCGCGTACGTACATCGACGCGTCCCAGGCCGCCGGATGGCTGCCCCTGGACGCGGACGCGTACGACTACGTCTCCTCCGTCGCCTTCAAGTGGCTCGTCTGCCCGCGGGGCGTGGCCTTCCTGGTCGTCCCGGAGGACCTCGGCGGGCTCACCCCGCTCTTCGCGGGCTGGGTCGCGGGAGAGGCCCCCTGGGACAGCTGCTACGGCCCGGTCGAGGAACTCGCCCACTCCGCACGGCGGTTCGACGAGAGCCCCAGCCTCTTCTCGTACGCGGGCGCCCGGCATTCGCTGGAGCTCCTCGAGGAGTTGGGCGTGGCGAACGTACGCGCCCACGACCTGGCCCTCGCCGACCGCTTCCGCGCGGGCCTGCACGCGGTCGGCCACGAACCGATCCCCGCCCCCGGCTCACCGATCGTCTCCGTGCCCGAACTCGGCCACCGCCAGCCCGACTTGAGCCGCGCAGGAGTCGAGGTCTCCGACCGGGCGGGCAATCTGCGGGCCGCCTTCCACCTGTACAACACGCCTGCAGACGTCGACCGGCTGCTGGACGTCCTGTCCGGCTGAGGGGATCGCCCTCTGGCGCGGGGTGCGGGAGGGCGCTAGGAAGACACCACGAGGTGGTGGTGCCGGTGGATCCGACGCTCGGAAAACCCGCCGCGGACGCGGAGTTGCATCGGCGGCTGGTGTACGGCGACGAGACCGCGCTGACCGAGGCGTACGCCGCCTACGGGCGGCTGGTCCGGCACGTCGCCGTCCGGGTCACCCGCAGCCCGGCCGCCGCCGAGGACGTGGCACAGGAGGTCTTCGCACAGCTGTGGAGCAGGCCGTACGCCTTCGACGCACGCCGCGGCTCGCTGCGCACCTGGCTGTCCATGCTCGCCCACCGGCGGGCCGTGGACTGGGTGCGCAGCGAGGCCCGGCACCGCAAGGACGCCCGCGCCGACGACTCGGCGCTGCACGCCATCCCCGACGCCGCGCCCGGCCCCGACGAGACAGTCGTCGACCGCGAACGCTCACGGCTGCTGCACACCGCCCTCGCCGAACTCCCGCAGCCGCAGCGGGAAGTCGTCCACCTCGCCTACTTCGCCGGCCGCACCTACCGGCAGGCCGCCGTGGAACTGGGGATCCCCGAGGGCACGGCCAAGACCCGGCTCCGCTCCGCCCTGCGCAAACTCGCCGAATCCCTGGCCGACCCACCGGATCCGGCACTGGAGAGGGGCGCGTGATGGCGATGCGGGTGGCCCAGATCGGGGCAGGTGTGGGCAGCGTGGTCCAGCTGGGGCCGGGCGTGGGCAGCGTGGTCCAGGTGCGGCCGGGCGTGGGCAGGGTGGTCCAGGTGCGGCCGGGCGTGCGTAGGGTGGCCCCGGTCGGGCCGGGTGTCGGCAGGGTGACTCCGGTCGGACCGGGCGTGCGTAGGGTGGCCATAGCGGGGCGAGGTGCGGCCACCCTGCCGGCCATGGCCCGGAAGGACGGCACGTGATGAGCACCGACCACGACGAGGTACGGGACCTGCTGGCGGCCTGGGCCGTCGGCGCACTGACCCCCGCCGACGAGAAGACGGTCCCCCTCCACCTGGCCGCGTGCGAGTCCTGCGCGACAGAGGCCGAACGGCTGCGGGAGACGGTACGGCTGCTGGACGGCGCCCCACGGCCGCCCCTCGCGAACGGCGCCTCCGTCGACACCCACGGCGTCCTCACCGTCGCCCTGCGCGCGCGTCCCGCGGCACCCCGCGTGGCCCCGCACGCCGCCCCGTACGCCGCCGCGGTCGCCGGACTCCAGGCGCTGCTGCGGGAGGTGGACGGTCAGGACGCCTGGAGCACACCGGTCGTGCACGACTGGGACGTGCAGGCCACCGTCGCCCATCTGATCGCGGCCGACGAGCCGTTGGCGCGCCGGCTGGGCCTTGCGGCGCGGGTGCCGGAGTCCCGGGTCGCGGAGGGGACGGGATGGCAGGACGCCTGGGCCGCGCGGACCGCCGCCGTGATCGCCTACGAGCGGGGCCGTACCCCCGAGGAGACCGTCGCCGCGTGGACCGCGCAGGCCGGAGCGCTGCTGGCCACGCCGGAGGCGCGGGATCCCGAACGGGCCACGCACGCCACGACGTTGATGGGCGTACGGCTGCCCGTCGCGGACCACTTCGTCGTGCGGGCCTTCGAGGCGTGGATCCACACCGACGACGTCGGGCGGGCCCTCGGGCTCGCCGTGCCCCCACCCCTGGATCCGCACCTGTGGCAACTCGTCCGCCTGGCCGTCCGCATCCTCGGCATGGCCCTGGGCCCCACGGCACCGCCGGTGCTGTTCGCGGTGACCGGGGGAGAGCGCGACGCCGAGTGGGTGCTCGGTTCCGAGGACGAGCCCGTACGGGCCGAACTCGTCCTGGATCCGGTCGACTTCTGCCTGCTGGTGGGCGGACGGTACGCACCCGACGAGGTGCCGAGGGGCGCGGCGGGCGACGACGCCGTGATCGGCGCCGTACTGGAGCGGGCCGCGTCACTGGCGTGGCTGTAGGCCCGGCACGTGCGTAAAGCAGTGCCGGGCCAACTGGCCTGCGTTTCCTGTTACTTCACCGGAGTGAAGTCCCTGGCCCCCATGCTGTGTCTGATTGCGGCTTCGCCGCGGGTCGGCTCCGCCGACCGGAACAGAATCACCGCACCGGAGTAAAGTCCCTGGCCCCGATGAACTCGGGCCTGCGCACCGGTGCCGCGAACGGCTCCACCGCCGCGTTCTCCACGCTGTTGAACACGATGAAGACATTGCTGCGCGGGAACGGGGTGATGTTGTCCCCCGAGCCGTGCATACAGTTGCAGTCGAACCAGGTCGCCGAACCGGCCCTGCCCGTGAAGAGCTTGATGCCGTGCCGGGTGGCGAAGCGGGTGAGCGCCTCATCGGAGGGCGTACCCGCGTCCTGCATCTGCAGCGACTTCTTGTAGTTGTCCTTCGGTGTGGCTCCCGCACACCCGAGGAACGTCTTGTGCGACCCCGGCATGATCATGAGGCCGCCGTTGGTGTCGTAGTTCTCGGTCAGCGCGATCGAGACGGACACCGTCCGCATGTTCGGCAGACCGTCCTCGGCGTGCCAGGTCTCGAAGTCCGAGTGCCAGTAGAAGCCACTGGCCCCGAAGCCCGGCTTCACATTGATCCGGGACTGGTGGACGTACACGTCCGAGCCGAGGATCTGCCGGGCGTGACCGACGACGCGCTCGTCGCGGACGAGCCTCGCGAACACCTCACTGATCCGGTGCACCTCGAAGACGGACCGGATCTCCTGCGACTTCGGCTCGACGATCGAGCGCTCGTCGGCCCGGATCGCCGGATCGCCGACGAGCCGCTCCAACTCCTGCCGGTACACGGCGACTTCGTCCTCGGTGATGAGCTCCTCGACGGCGAGGAAGCCGTCCCGCTCGTACGTCTGGAGCTCGGCCACCGAGATCGGGCCGGGCTCGCCCGGCGCGCTCCACACGACCGGGTCCTGTCGGGGCGCGGACACCTCGGTGGCGCCGCGGCTGGGATAGAGGTCGGTGATCGTGGTCATGGGGCCTCAGACCTCCTCGGGTTCGGTGAGCAGCGGATAGACGCCGTTCTCGTCGTGGTCCTCCCGTCCGGTCACGGGCGGATTGAATACGCAGACGCAGCGGAAGTCCTCCTTGATCCGCATCGTGTGCCGCTCGTGCCCGTCGAGGAGGTACATGGTGCCGGGCGTGATCGTGTACTTCCGCCCGGTCTCGTCGTCGGTGAGCTCGGCCTCGCCCTCGACGCAGACGACGGCCTCGATGTGGTTCGCGTACCACATGGACGTCTCCGTACCCGCGTACAGGATCGTCTCGTGGAGCGAGAAGCCGACCCTCTCCTTGGCGAGGACGATGCGCTTGCTCTCCCAGGTGCCCGATGCCGACTTGACGTGCCGGTCGGTGCCTTCGATGTCCTTGAAGGAACGGACTATCACGGTGGTGAGGTGCCTCTCTCTTGCTTCTCAGGCGGTTTCGCGGACGGCGCGGGCGAGGGTGCGCAGTCCCTCGTCGAGCTCGTCGGGGGTGATGGTGAGCGCCGGGAGGAGCTTCACGACCTCGCTCTCCGGACCGGATGTCTCGATGAGCAGCCCGAGTTCGAAGGCGCGTTGCGCGATACGTCCCGCACGCTCCTTGTCCTTGAACTCGACGCCCCAGACGAGACCTCGTCCCCGGTAGTCCTTGACGTCGGCGAGGTTCTCCTCGGTGAGGGCGATCAGCGCCTGCTCGATCTGCTCGCCGCGGGCACGGGTCTGCTTCTCCATGGCGGAGCCGTCGGCCCAGTACATCTCCAGGGCGGCGGCGGCCGTGACGAACGCCGGGTTGTTGCCGCGGAAGGTGCCGTTGTGCTCGCCCGGCTCCCAGATGTCCAGCTCGGGCTTGAACAGGCACAGGGACATGGGCAGCCCGTATCCGCTGATGGACTTGGAGACGGTCACGATGTCGGGCACGATGCCCGCTTCCTCGAAGGAGAAGAACGCGCCCGTCCGTCCGCAGCCCATCTGGATGTCGTCGACGATCAGCAGCATGTCGCGCCGCGCGCACAGGTCGGCCAGGGCCCGCAGCCACTCGGGCCGCGCGACGTTGATGCCGCCCTCCCCCTGCACGGTCTCGACGATGACGGCGGCGGGCTGATTGAGCCCCGAGCCCTGGTCCTCGAGCAGCCGCTCGAACCAGAGGAAGTCGGGGACCTTTCCGTCGAAGTAGTTGTCGAACGGCATCGGAGTGCCGTGCACGAGCGGGATCCCGGCACCGGCCCGCTTGAAGGCGTTGCCGGTCACGGCGAGTGACCCGAGCGACATCCCGTGGAAGGCGTTGGTGAACGACACGATGGCCTCGCGCCCCTTCACCTTCCGCGCCAGCTTCAGCGCGGACTCGACGGCGTTGGTGCCGGTCGGCCCGGGGAACATGACCTTGTACGGCAGATCGCGCGGTCGCAGGACGAGGTTCTGGAAGGCCTCCAGGAAGGCGCGCTTGGCGCTCGTCGACATGTCGAGCCCGTGGGTGACGCCGTCGCGTACCAGGTAGTCGATGAGGGCGCGTTTGAGTACGGGGTTGTTGTGCCCGTAGTTCAGGGATCCCGCGCCGGCGAAGAAGTCGAGGTACTCGTGCCCGTCCTCGTCGTACATCCGGCTGCCCCGCGCCCGGTCGAAGACGGTGGGCCAGCCACGGCAGTAGCTGCGCACCTCCGACTCCAGGGTCTCGAAGACGCTCAGGTCGGGCTGGGTGATGGTCACAACGAATCGCTCCTCGAAGCGTGTGTGGGGGGAAGGAAGAAGATCGGGGGGAGGGGGGAGGTCAGCGGGGGAGGGAGAGCGGACCGATGCGGTACAGCACCTCGGGATCGTGCGGCCCGTCTCCCTCGGGGAACTGCCCGGACTGGAACAGAACTTCGCGCTCGACGGGCGCGCCGTGGCGTCGTGCGTACGACGTGAACAGGCGCTCGGAGGCGGTGTTGCCGGGCGTGATCGTGGTCTCGACGGTGGTCAGCGCGGCCTCGCTCGCCGCGGCGACCCGTGCGGTCAGCCCGTCGAGCATCGCGGCAGCGAGCCCGCGTCCGCGGTACGCGTTGTCGACGGCCACCTGCCACACGAGCAGGGCGCTCGGGCGCTCGGGCCGGACGTACCCCGTGACGAAGCCGACGGGTGCGCCGTCCGCGTCGCGCGCCACCGCCGAGGTGCCGGCGAAGTCACGGCACCAGAGCAGATAGCTGTACGAGGAGTTCAGGTCGAGGGTTCTGGAGTCCTTGGCGATACGCCAGAGCGCGGCTCCGTCGGCCACCTCCGGACGGTCGATCCGAAGGCCCTCCGGCATTTCCAGGAATTCCGCTTGCAGGTCTGCGTGTGCGGCGGTCATGCGGATTGAATTTACCGAGCGAAAATGCAAATTGCATCGTCGCTCGGGGTTTCGTGCGGCGCGTCCATGTGTTATCACGCGCCCGCGTGTGATCGCGCGAGCGGTCGACGTTAACTACCGTTTTGACCGGTAAATTGCCGACAAAACGGACCTCCTGTGGAGTACGTCACAGCCACGTAATGGCCACGAGATCTGCCCGAATTATGCCGTCTGGCGTTCGCGAAATCTTCGCGTTTAGCTTCCGGGAAAGCGGGCAGAAGAATACGGGAAGCTGCACTCAATTACTACCTGGATAGGCGCCTGGGGAATCCCCTCCATTCCACCCGGATTCCCGCCGAAGTTTCCCTTGGGGGCTTCGCCCCCAAACCCCCGGAGGGGGTTTCAGCCTGTCCGGCGTTTGAGGACGAGCGCGTCAGCGCGATACGGGGGGTCTGGGGGGCGGAGCCCCCCAGGTATGGGACGGGTAGGGGCGGAGGGGGCGAAGAACTCTCGGAGCTCAGCCCCAGGTCCGCGTGACGGCTCGGCGTGCTGCCTCCAGGTCCACCGGGACCCCGAACTCGGCCAGCGCGGCCCCCAGCCCCGCAAGGCTGGAGTGCACGGCATCCGGCGTCGCGTCGGGCCCGTAGTGGTTCACCCGGACCATCTCGCCCGCGAGCGCACCCCCACCCGCCACCACCGGAAGCACCGGATCCGCAGCCAACGCCTTCGCCACCACCGAGCCCGCATCCACCCCCACCGGCACCCGCAAAGTCGTAGCGACAGGCGCCGCATCCGGGGCGGCGTGCACATAGGGCTCCAGCCCCCCGCCCAGAGCGACGGCCCCCGCCCGCGTGGCCGCCGCGGCCGAGGCATGCCGCGCCATCACCGCATCGAGCCCCTCACCCTCGATGCGCTCGACACACGCCTCCAACGCCAGCATCTCCAACTGCGCCGGCGCGTGCAGCAACGCCTTGCGGCCGCCGTCGACCCATCGCTCCTTCCAGTCCAGCAGCGACAGGTACGACCGACGCGGCGCCGCCGGATTCGCGGCCATCCGCGCCCACGCCCGCTCGCTCACCGAGACCGCCGACACCCCGGCGGGCCCGCCCATCGCCTTCTGCGCCCCGATCACGCACAGGTCGACACCCCACGCGTCCGGCAGCACCGGCTCGGCGCCGATCGAGGCGACCGCGTCCAGGTAGAAGAGGGCGCCGTGCTCGCGTACGACCTCGCCGATCTCCGCGACCGGGTTGGTGTTCCCGGTGGCCGCCTCCGCGTGCACCAGCGACACGAAGTCGATCGCCGGGTGCTCGGCGAAGGCCGCGCGGATCTGCGCGGCGGTGACGGCGGTGTGGAAGGGCACCGCCAGATCGATCACGGTCGCCCCGCAGTCCCGCAGCCAGTCCCCGAAAGTCTGCCCGTACGGACCGGTGATGACGTTGAGCGCGGTCGTGCCGGGCCCGGCCGTCGCGCGTATGGCGCCCTCCAGCGGGAGCAGCGCCTCGCCCTGCATGATCACGACGTCCTGCTCGGTGCTCAGCAGCCGCGCCACGCGGTCCTCGATCGAGGCGAAGTGCGCGGCGCTCAGCGGGGCCAAGTCGAGGAGGGGGTGGGTCACGACGGTGCTCTCTTCGCTCGCGGTGGGATGACGCAGACGAGCGTAACCGGCAGATATGGCGCCCATCCGACCGTCGACTCTTAGGGGGGACGGCCTCGTAACCATCGGTTTGATTTGAGAGGCTCAAACTTTTCCTTATAATCGGAACCCACAGTTCACCCACAGGAGGCTCCACCCCGTGAACACGCTCCCCGGGCGCCGCACCCGCATCCTGGCCGCCACCACCGCGACGGCCGGGCTGATGCTCGTGGCCGCCTGTACCTCCAGCGACAACGGAGGCAGCGGCTCGAAGACCGCCGCCGGCGGGGTGGAGCTCGTCAAGGCGGGCCAGCTCACCACCTGCACGCACATGCCGTACCCGCCCTTCCAGTCGGAGATCGACGGCAAGGAGCAGGGCTTCGACGTCTCCCTCATCGACCTGGTCGCCAAGGACCTGGGCGTGAAGCAGGTGATCCTCGACACGCCGTTCGAGACCTTCAAGACCGGCGCGTTCCTCAACTCGGGCGAGTGCGACCTGGCCGCGGCCGGCATGACCATCACCGAGGAGCGCAAGAAGAACGTCGACTTCTCGGACCCGTACTTCAACGCCACCCAGGCCGTCCTGGTCGACAAGAAGAGCGGCCTCGACTCGCTCGCCGACGTGAAGGCCAAGGGCGCGAAGCTCGGCGCCCAGGCGCAGACCACGGGCGAGGAGTACGTCCAGAAGCAGGGCTTCGACCCGGTCTCCTTCGAGTCCTCCGACGCCGTCCTCAACGGTCTGCGCACCGGCCAGGTCAAGGCCGTCGTCATCGACTACCCGGTCGTCCAGGGCTGGCTCAAGGACAAGGCCAACGCGGACGCCTTCAAGGTCGTCGACAACCTCAACACCGGTGAGCAGTACGGCGTCACGGTGAAGAAGGGCAACACCAAGCTGCTCGCCGCCATCAACAAGGCGATCGCCGACGCCAAGGCCGACGGCACGTACAAGAAGCTGTACGAGAAGTGGATCGGCCCGTACGACGAGTCCGCGGCCTCGCCCTCCGCCTCATGACCAGCACGGACGTACAAGTCCAGCCCCGGAAAAAGGGCCTGACCCGTCGTCAGAAGCGCAGACTGTCACGCGGCATCCAGTACGCCGTCTTCGTCGCCGCCGTGATCGCCTTCGCGGTCACGGCCGACTGGGACCGGCTGCAGAACCAGTTCGCGCAGGCGGACATCGCCCGGCAGATGTTCCCGGACGTCATCACGCTGGCGCTGAAGAACACCGTCCTGTACACCGTGTCCGGCTTCGCCGTCGGGCTGGCGCTGGGCATGGTCATCGCGCTGATGCGGCTGTCGTCCGTGGGCCCCTACCGCTGGCTCGCTGGCATCTACATCGAGATCTTCCGCGGCCTGCCCGCCCTGCTGATCTTCATCTTCATCGGCGTGGCGATCCCGCTCGCCTTCCCGGGCACGGAGATCGTCGGCGGCACCTACGGCAAGGTCGCCCTCGCGCTCGGCCTGGTGGCCGCGGCCTACATGGCCGAGACGATCCGCGCGGGCATCCAGGCCGTGCCCAAGGGGCAGATGGAGGCGGCCCGTTCGCTGGGCTTCTCGCCCGCCCGCGCGATGATCTCGATCATCATCCCGCAGGCGTTCCGGATCATCCTCCCGCCGCTGACCAACGAGTTGGTGCTCCTCTTCAAGGACTCCTCGCTGGTGCTGTTCCTCGGCGTCACGCTGGAGGAGCGCGAACTGTCCAAGTACGGCCGTGACCTGGCCAGCACGACCGCCAACTCCACGCCGATCCTGGTCGCGGGCCTGTGCTACCTGCTGGTCACGATCCCGCTGGGCTTCGTCGTACGCCGCATGGAAGCGAAGGCCCAGGAGGCCGTGAAATGAGCCGACCGGAGATCCAGGTCAGGGACCTGCACAAGTCGTTCGGCGACAACGACGTGCTGCGCGGCATCGACCTGGAGATCGGCCAGGGCGAGGTCGTCTGCGTCATCGGCCCGTCCGGCTCGGGCAAGTCGACGCTGCTGCGCTGTGTGAACCTCCTCGAGGAGCCCACCAAGGGGCAGGTCTTCGTCGGGCCCACCGAACTGACCGACCCGGACGTCGACATCGACGCCGTACGCCGCCGTATCGGCATGGTCTTCCAGCAGTTCAACCTCTTCCCGCACCTCACGGTCACCGAGAACCTCACGCTGCCGCAGCGCCGGGTGCTGCGCCGCGACAAGGCGACGGCCGCGAGGGTGGCCGCCGAGAACCTGGAGCGGGTGGGGCTGTCGGAGAAGGCGGACGCGTACCCCGCCTCCCTCTCCGGCGGTCAGCAGCAGCGCGTCGCCATCGCCCGCTCGCTCTCGATGGGCCCCGAGGTGATGCTCTTCGACGAGCCGACCTCGGCGCTCGACCCCGAGCTCGTGGGCGACGTGCTCGCCGTCATGCGGATGCTCGCGAACGAGGGCATGACGATGATGGTCGTCACCCACGAGATGACCTTCGCGCGCGAGGTCGCCGACCGGGTCGTCTTCATGGACGGCGGCATGATCGTCGAGGACGGCACGCCCGCGCAGGTGATCGGCAACCCGAGCCACGAGCGCACCCGCCACTTCCTGTCCCGACTCCTCGACCCGGCGATGGCGGACGTGGAGGAAGAGGCCGAAAAGGGGCAGTAGCGCCGCACCCTTCGGTACGAATTAAGGTGCGGTCATGAGCGATCGCGCGGTGCTGCACGTGAAGGGACGGGTCCTCGTCGGACCCGACGACGTCCGTGACGAACTCTGGGTCGTCGGCGGGAGGATCTCGTACGAGCGTCCCGCCGGCGCCCGTGACATCCGTGCCGTCGAGGGCTGGGCGCTGCCCGGCCTCGTCGACGCGCACTGCCACGTCGGGCTCGACGCCCACGGTCCGGTCACAGACGACGTCTCCGAGAAGCAGGCGCTGACCGACCGCGACGCGGGCACCCTGCTGATCCGGGACGCGGGCTCCCCCTCCGACACCCGCTGGATCGACGACCGCGACGACCTCCCGAAGATCATCCGCGCGGGCCGGCACATCGCCCGCACGCGCCGCTACATCCGTAATTACGCGCACGAGATCGAGCCGGAGGACCTCGTCGCGTACGTCGCCCAGGAGGCCCGGCGCGGCGACGGCTGGGTCAAGCTGGTGGGCGACTGGCTCGACCGCGGCACCGGCGACCTGGGCGCCTGCTGGCCCCGCGACGCCGTAGAAGCCGCGATCGCCGAGGCCCACCGCCTGGGCGCCCGCGTCACCGCGCACTGCTTCGCCGAGGACTCCCTCCGGGACCTGGTCGAGGCGGGCATCGACTGCATCGAGCACGCGACGGGCCTGACGGAGGACACCATCCCGCTGTTCGCCGAGCGCGGGGTCGCGATCGTCCCCACGCTCGTGAACATCGCGACCTTCCCACGGCTCGCGGCCGGCGGGGAGCAGAAGTTCCCGCGCTGGTCGGCACACATGCGACGGCTGCACGAACGCCGCTACGACACCGTGCGCGCCGCGTACGACGCCGGAATCCCCGTCTACGTCGGCACGGACGCCGGTGGCTCACTCGCCCACGGACTGGCCGGCGCCGAGGTCGCCGAGCTCGTCACCGCCGGTATCCCGCCCGTCGAGGCGCTGTCCGCCACCACCTGGGGTGCGCGGCGGTGGCTGGGACGGCCCGGCCTCGACGAGGGAGCGCCCGCCGACCTCGTGGTGTACGAGAGCGACCCCCGTGAGGACGTACGGGTCCTCGCGGCTCCGCGGCGGGTGGTGCTGAACGGGCGGACGGTCGGCTAGGGCCTGGTGGGCACGCCCATGGGCGCGACGGTCAATGGGCCGCGGGCTGCGCGGGCAGGTTGAAGACGTGCTGCGGACTGACGATCTTCGTGATCGCCTCACCGACGACTGTGCTGGGCTCCGAGCCTTGATAGTTGATGTCGGTGTTCAGCAGTACGACGAGGGTTGCCTTCGCCGACGGTAGGTAGATCGTCAGGGACTCGTAGCCCGGCAGCGAGCCGTTGTGCCCGATCCAGCCCTGGACGTTGAAGATACCGAGGCCGTACCCCGCGCCCGGGATCGTGGTGGGGGGCGTGGTGAGCCGCTGCTTCTGTGTGGCGGGGCTGATCATGCGGGTGCCGTCGGGATACACACCCGTGGCCACCGTGGGCGCCCAGATGCGCAGATCATTCAGAGTGGAGATCATCGCGCCGGCCGCCCAGGCCCAGGAGGGGTTCCAGTCGGCCGTGTCCGCGACCTCGCCGTTCGCGGTCTGGTTGGTGTACCCCTGCGCGTGCGGGTTCGGGAACGCCGCGCCGGTCGGGAAGATCGTCTGGTCCATTCCGGCCGGTGCGAGGACGTTCTTCTGGATGTAGTCCCCTATCGGCCGGCCGCTCTCCTTCTCGACGACCAGGCCGAGCAGGATGAGATTGGTGTTGCAGTAGTAGAACTTCTCGCCCGGCGGGAACAGCACGGGGTGCTTGAAGGAGTAGTCGAGCAGTTGTTGTGGGGTGAAGGGCCGCTGAGGATCGGACGTCAGTGCCGTGAAGAAGCCGGGGTCCTCGGAGTAGTTGAAGAGCCCGCTGCGCATGCCGGCCAGCTCGCGCAGCGTGATCTTGTCGCCGTTGGGCACACCGTCGACGTACTCGCCGATGGTGTCGTCCAGGCTCACCTTGCCCTCGTCGACCAGCTTCAGCAGCGCCGTCACGGTGAAGGTCTTGGTCTCGCTGCCGATCCGCATGTACAGATCCGGCGACATCCTCTGACCGTTGCCCTTGTCGGCGACCCCGAACGACCGTACGTAGCTGCCCTTGTCGGGCGTCCATATGCCCACGGTCACCCCGGGTATGTTCGCCTGCCGCATGACCTGCTGCACGGTCACGTCGAGCTGCCGCGTCACGTCAGGGGTGAGCGCGCGGACGCCGCCCGAGGGCGAGGCGGACGGGGAGGGTGGTTCGGTGGAGGTTGCGGCGCTGCCGATGACCGCGGGCGCGCCGAAGGCGGTGCCACCCGCGATCGGCACTATGAGCGTCCCCACCGCTACGGCGGTGACGGCTCCCCTGCGCAGTCGTCTGGACGAATGCGTCATGGGCTGACTCCAAGCACCTGAAGACGGAGCCGCGAGCGTCGCGGACCGTTGGATATGGGGCGCAGGATCCCGCCAGACCAGCATAGGAGCGCCATTGCCCCACCGCCTGTCGGACGGGTCGCCCCTTCACGGGCTGCCGTCAAGGGCGGGGTCGCTCCTCACCCGCTGCCGTCAGTCGATCGACGGAGCGTGACGAGGCGTCGGGCTGACTCGCTGGGCGGTCTTGCCCGTGCGCCGGAGCGTCGACCGGCGTCATCGCGCAAGGGGAGTTGAGTGGGTGACAGGAGGAACACCGGTGCCGCGACATTCGAATTGATTCGCGGAAACCCCACGTTGGAGTGAAGTCGCGTCAGGTTGCTGACCGTTCACTCTCGGTGCGTAATTCTTGCCGGGTCCCAAGCTTTCCCTCTCTGGGGGTCTCACCCTTGAACAGCAACAACTTCCGCATGCCCGTACGCCGTTGCGCCGCCACGGCGGCAGCCACCGTCCTCGCCGCCGGTCCCGCGGCGCTGGCCGGCGCGGGCTCCGCTCACGCGACCGCCGACCACGGTCGCGCGAGTGCCGTCGTGCTCCGCACCGGGCTCGACGTGTCCCTGCTCAACAAGACCGTGGACGTTCCGCTCACGGTCTCCCTCAACGAGGTGCGGGCACCGCAGAGCGCCCAACAGAGCGCGCTCACCGCGCGGTTGGACGGTGTCGACGGCGGGCGTGCGTTCAGCGTGCTGCGCGCGGACGTCGCCACCGCGAAGGCCACGGTGTCCTCCGGGAAGGCCGAGGGCCACGCGAACCTCGCGCATGCGACGGTCCATGTGCCCGGGCTGCCGCTGCTGTCGCTCATCGAGGTCGGGCAAGTGACGTCGAGGGCGACGTGCGTGGCGGGGGAGAAGCCCGTGGCCACCGCGAACCTTCTCGGCGGGGTCACGGTCCTCGGCAAGAGGGTGACGCTGTCGGTGGGCGGGCCGACGGAGGTGAAGGTGCCGGGGGTCGGTGACGTCCGGCTCGACCTCTCCCGCACCGAGACCACGTCCCGTACGGCGGCCGCGACCGCGCTCCAACTCAAGGTGTCCCTCAACCCGTTGAAGCTGAACGTGGCCGAGGTCGAGGGTACGGTGACCCTGGCCGGGGCGACGTGCGAGGCTCCGGCGGCGCCGGTCGCGGAGGGCAAGCCCGCCGATCCCGCGTCCGGCGTGAAGCCCCAGGGGGCTCCCGCGGAGGCGGACCTCGCGGAGACCGGGGGGAGTTCGGCGACGCCGTACATCGGCGGGGGTGCGGTTGCCTTGCTGGCGGCGGGCGCCGGAGCGGTCGCCCTGACGCGCCGCCGCCGGGGCTGACCCGGGAGGGCTTTCTTCGCCCCCTCCGCCCCTACCCATTCCCGTCCCCTGGGGCTCCGCCCCAGACCCCGCCGGGGGCTGCGCCCCCTGGACCCTTGCCCGGGGCTCCGCCCCTGACCCCGCTGGGGGTGTGCCCTCTGGACCCCTGCCCGGGGCTGCGCCCCTGGATCCCGCTGGGGGTGTGCCCCTGCACCCCTGCCCGGGGCTCACGCCCCTGGCCCCCGTTGGAGGTACGCCCGCGGGGTCCAGGGCGGCAGCGTTGCGCTCCTGGGCCCCGTTGCTCCCGTACCGGGCGGCTGTGTGTGCGGGTGGCGAACTGGTCGGCCGGATACGGGAGACGGGGCAGGGGATGCGGGGCTCGAGTGTGGGGTGGGCCCTTAGTTCTGGTAGACGCGGTCGGTGCCGGGGCCGCCGGAGAGGGTGTCGGTGCCCTGGCCGCCGTGCAGCAGGTCGTCGCCGCTGTTGCCGTAGATCTTGTCGTTGCCGCTGTCGCCGTACAGCTTGTCGTTGCCCTTGCCGCCGTAGAGGAGGTCGGCGCCGGCCTTGCCGTGCAGGACGTCGTTGCCGTCGTCCCCGTACAGGCCGAACTCCTGGCCTGAGGCGGTGCCGGTGAGGCTGTCGTTTCCGGCGCCGCCGTGGCACTCGTACGCGCAGCCGGTGAGCGTGTCGTTGCCCGCACCGCCGAACGCGCCGACGGACCACACGCCACCGCCGCCGCTGATGCGGTCGTTGCCGTCCTGACCGTAGAGCACGTCCGAGCCGTTGCCCTTGATGACGTCGTTGCCCTTGCCGCCGTAGATCGAGGCGTACGCGGAGTTGTCGGCGTCGATCGTCGCGGTGTCCTCGCCGTCACCGAGGTCGACGTCGTAGATGTCCGAGTCGTCGGAGCCCAGGGGGATGGCGACCGTGCACTGGGCGACGGTGTGATCGGTCGCCGAGGGGTACGTGCACTCGTCCGTGGCGATGGTGATGTTCACCCGGTCGCGGAAGGTGAGGAGGTAGTCCTCTCCGAACTGCGAGGGGTCGACGTCGATGACCTTCGCGGAGACCGTCAGGTTGTTCTGCTGTCCGGCACCGGCCTTGTACCAGAGCTCGCCGTCCGCGTGGACGAGGGAGGCGGTGGTCGTCGTGGCCGCCTGAACGGCGGGCGCCGCGAGCACGGCTCCACCCAGGGCGAGGGCGAGGGAGGAGGTGGCGGCGAGGATTCTTAACGAGCGCATGCGGAAGTGACCCTTCGGGGCAGTGGAATCAGTGCTGATCAGGGACGGCGGAGAAGGCGCTGGTGAAGGCGCCGGTGAAGGTGCCGGTGACGTCGTCGTCCCTGCGGTCGTGTTTTTCGATCACCCGTTAGACACGGGACCAGGGGTGGGGGTTGTACCGCACCATCGCCTCGGTTTCCCCGCGGCGAGCCGGGGGTCTGGGGGCGGCAGCCCCCAGGGACGGGCAGGGCAGGGGCGGCGGGGGCGAGAACCACCCCACCTCAGCCCCCACCCACCGTCACCGCCCGATCCAACGCCTGCAGAAACCGGTTCACCGTCCCCCGGTCCCGAACCGCCAACCGCAACCACTCCTCACCGAGCCCGGGAAACGTATCCCCACGCCGCACGGCGAACCCAAGCCCCCGAAGACGCCGCCGCACGGCGGCCGCGTGCGGAAGGCGGACCAGGACGAACGGCCCCTCCGCAGGCTCCACCACCCGCAGCCCATCCGCCCCGAACTCCCTGAGCCCCGCCACGAGATGAGCCCGGTCCGCCGCGATCCGGTGCGCCGCATGCGCGGCCTCCGCCAGCGCCTGGGAGGACACACAGGCCTCCGCCGCGGCGAGGGCGGGCGTGGACACGGGCCACAACGGCTGGGCGCGCTCCAGCTCGGCGATCGTCTCGGGGGAGGCGAGGACGTAGCCGATACGAAGCCCCGCCAGCCCCCACGTCTTGGTGAGGCTGCGCAGGACCACGAGCCCGGGCACATCCGTCCGCCCGGCCAGTGCCTCCCGCTCGCCCGGCACCGCGTCCATGAACGCCTCGTCCACCACCAACGTCCGCCCGGGGCGGGCGAGTTGGGCAATGGTGGCGGCCGGGTGCAGGACGGACGTGGGGTTCGTCGGGTTGCCGATCACCACCAGGTCCGCGTCCTCGGGGACGGCAGCCGGGTCCAGCCGGAAACCGTCCTCCTCCCGCAGCAGGACCCGGTCGACCGTGTGGCCCGCGTCCCGCAGCGCCGCCTCCGGCTCGGTGAACTGCGGGTGCACGATGACCGGTTGACGGACCTTCAGAGCGCGGGCGAGCAGCACGAAGGCCTCAGCGGCGCCCGCCGTCAGCAGCACCCGTTCCACCGGGAGCCCGTGCCGCGCCGCGACCGCCGCCCGCGCGGCCCGCCCGTCCGGGTAGGCGGCCAGCCCGCCGAGCGACCCGGCGATGTGCTCGCGCAGCCAGACCGGGGGCGTGTCCGCGCGGACGTTCACGGCCAGGTCGACGAGTGCCGAGCCGTCGTCACGGACCTCGGCGTCACCGTGGTGACGCAGGTCGTGCCCGCCCTCGGCGGCGTCCTCAGTGCGCATGGGAGTGCGAGTGCGCAGGGCCGCCGTGGTGGTGCCCGTGGTGGTGCCCGTGATGGTGGTGACCGTCGTCGTCCGGGTGGAAGTGCGGCTGCTGGGGAAGCCCCACCTTGTCCTCGAAGCCGGGCAGGGCGATCCGGTACACGCAGGAGTCGCAGTTCATCCGCAGGTCACCCTTGACGGCCTCCTCGTACCGCTCCATGACGAGGTCGAGCAGCTCCGGCTCGGGGCCGATGACATCGGCGGACCGCACCTCGACGTCGGGGTGCGCGGCGGCCCAGCCCTCGGTCTGCTGCACCACCCGGTCGGGGAGGATGCCCGTGAAGAGGAAGTAGGGGAGCACGACGATGCGGCGGGCACCCAGCTTCACACAGCGGTCCAGGCCCGACGGCACGTCCGGCGCCGCCAGCGACACGAACGCCGTCTCGACGCCCGCGTACCCCCGGCCCTCCCACAGCAGCCGCGCCGCCTTGTGCACCTCGGCGTTGGCGTCCGGATCGGTGGAGCCGCGGCCGACCAGCAGCACGGTCACATCGGCCCGGTCCTCGGGCGTACGGGCCGTACCGCCGAGGGCGTCGTCGAGCCGCCGCTCCAGGACGGCGAGGAGCGACGGGTGCGGGCCCAGCGGACGCCCGTACGTGTACGAGATCCCGGGATGCCGCTCCTTCTCACGGGCCAGCGCCGCCGGGATGTCCCCCTTGGCGTGCCCGGCGGACACCAGCATCAGCGGTACGGCGGCGAAACGCCGTACCCCCTGCTCGACCAGCTCGGTCACGGCGTCACCCAGCGGCGGCGGGGACAGCTCGATGAACCCGCCCGCGACGGGCAGTTCGGGGTGACGGCGCCCCAACTCCCGTACGAAGTCGCGGAAGGCCTCGGCTCCGGCCTCGTCCCGGGTGCCGTGTCCGGCGATGAGCAGGGCGGGGGGCGGGGTGGTCACGATTTCTCCTTAGCGGGCTCGGAAGCCTTGGAAACGGGGTGGTACAGCAGGGCGTTGAGCGCGGCCGCGGCGACCGCCGAACCGCCCTTCTCGGACACGTTGCTGACCGCGGGCAGCCCGCTCTCGCGCAACGCGGCCTTGGACTCGGCCGCGCCGACGAAACCGACGGGCAGACCGATGACGAGCGCCGGATCGGCGTCCAGCCTCAGCAACTCCTCCAGAGCGGTCGGCGCGCAGCCGATCACCCAGAGCGCACCGGGACCGACGTCCTCGTACGCGAGGCGGATGGCGTGCGCCGAACGGGTCAGCCCAGGACCGGACTTGGCGTCCTTGAGGCGGCAGACGGTGTCACGACGTGTGATGCCCGCCGCGACCATCTCGACGTCCACCACGACGGGCGCCCCGGCGTGCAGCGCGGCATGCGCCTTCTCCAGCGCGCCCTCGTCGGTGACGAGATCGTCCGCGTACTCGAGGTCGGCGGCGGAGTGGATGACCCGCTCCACCACCGCGCGCGTCAGCGGCGGGAAGTGCGAGGTGTCCAGACGGGCGCGCAGCCGCCGGAAGGACTCCTGCTCGATGGGGTGCACGACCCGGGGCTCCGGGAACACCCTGCTCACTCGGCTCACTTGGGCTCCTCCTGCCAGCGGTAGCCGCGCGGCGTCACCATGCGCCCGGCGATCTCACGGGTCGCCGTGTTGCCCACGGTCACGACGGTCATCATGTCCACCGTCGCCGGATCGAGACCCGCGAGGGTGCTGAGACGGCTGGATTCGTCCGGGCGGGAGGCGTTGCGTACGACACCCACCGGCGTCGTCGGCTCCCGGTGCTCGGCGAGGATCGCGAGCGCCTTCGGCAGCTGCCAGTCCCGGCCCCGGCTGCGCGGGTTGTAGAACGTCACCACGATGTCCGCCTCGGCCGCCGCCCGTACCCGGCGCTCGATGACCTCCCAGGGAGTGTGCAGGTCGGAGAGGCTGATCGACACATGGTCGTGGCCGAGCGGCGCGCCCAGGATCGCCCCGGCCGCGAGGGCCGCGGTCACCCCGGGCACCCCGACCACGTCGATGTCGTCGGACGCCTCGGCCAGCGCGGGCGACGCCATCGCGTACACGCCCGCGTCGCCGCTGCCGATCAGCGCGACGGCCTGCCCGTGCCGGGCCTCCGCCACGGCCGTCCGCGCCCGCTCCTCCTCGGCGCCGAGCCCCGACTCCAGGACCCGCGTCCCGGGCCGCAGCAGATCGCGGATCTGGTCGACGTACTGGTCGAGCCCGACGAGCACGGAGGCGCGGCGGAGTTCGGCCTTGGCACGGGGGGTGAGCAGATCGCGCGCGCCGGGCCCGAGCCCGACGACGGCGAGCCGCCCGCGCCCCGGCCGACGTACGACGGCACATGTCACCATCGCCGGCTGCCCGTCCGCACGCTCCGACTTCCGCTTGGGGACGAGGAGTTCACCCCCTTGCACGAGGGCGGCCGCCTCCGCCACCGAGGGTGTCCCCACGGCGGTGAGCGGCGCGTCCGAAGGATTCGGCACGCTCACCTCCGCCAACTCCTCGGCGCCGTACGTCACCACAGGCACCCCGAGCCGCTCGGCCGCCTCGACAATGCCGGGCTCGCCGGCCTTGGCCTCGACGGTGGCGATCTCGGCGACGGACTTCGCGGAGAGCCCCGCGTCACGGAGAACGCCTTCGATGAGCCCGAGCACCTCATCGGCAGGGGCACCCTTCGAGGCCCCGACACCGACGACGAGGGAGGGCGGCCGAAGCACGACCTGCCGCTCTTCGGGTTCTAGGGCACGATCGGTGAGGCGGATCCGGTACTGCTGTGGGCCGTCGTCCCTCGGGGCGATGGGGGTCCCCCCTGCTCGAGCGGAGCCGAGAGCTTGGGGGAGGGTGGGCGCAGCGTCCAGCGCCGGGCTCCCCACATTCGACGGCAACGCGGGCAGGGGCCAGCTCAACTCCGCCTCCAGCGCAACGGGTTCCCCATCCAACATGGCCCGGGAAACCCCCGCGACATCTCCCTCCACGGGGAACCCGAGCGTATCCAGCCCCGGCACCCCGACGGAGTCAGTCGCGGTGGTCACCACCGGCTCGGCCCCGAGCAACTCCCCGACCTCCAGGGCGAGTTCATTGGCGCCGCCGCCGTGCCCTCCGACAAGGGACACGGCAAACCGCCCCGCCTCGTCGACGCACACGACCCCGGGGTCGACTCCCTTGTCGGAAAGCAGCGGCGCCACGAGCCGCACCGTCGCCCCCGTGGCAAGGAAACACACCAACTGCTCACACTCCGCGAACGCGGTCCGCACGGCGTCCCCGACGGCCCCGTCGTACACACGGACACGTGTGGGCCAAGCCGCGGCCAGCCGGTCACGGGCCACCGCCCCCGCCGCCGTGGCGGAAATCAGGCCGATCACTGGGGGACTCCTTCGGTACGGGCCGGAGGCCGGACGCCCCACAGCAGAAAAACGGGATTGGTGGCCGCGAGCCGGGTTACGCCACCCGGCAGCGGCGCGAGCCGGGACGACTGCAGCAGGACACCGTCGCAGTCGAACCCGGCGGCGATGAGCGCGTCCCGGGCAGCCGGCACCCGGTCCAGCGCGGCCATGGCGACCACGACGGCCCGCCGGGCACGGCGCGCGCAGACCGTGACGATGGCGGGCAGTTCGCGTCCGCCGCCGCCGATGAAGACGGCGTCCGGGTCGTCCAGGTCGGACAGGACCGTGGGCGCGGCACCGTGCACCACTCGTACGTCCACGCCGTGCGCCGCGGCGTTGGCGCGGATCCGCTCGACCCCGTCGTGCGTCTTCTCGATCGCGGTGACGGCGGCGCCGAACCGCGCGCACTCGACGGCGACGGACCCGGAGCCCGCGCCGACGTCCCAGATCAGCTCGCCGAGCCGCGGACCGAGCCGGGCCAGCGCGAGCGCCCGTACCTCGAACTTGCTGATCATCGAGTCGCGGTGGGCGAACTCGCTCTCGTCCAGGGCCCATTGGGCAGGTCCGGGTGGCGGCCCGGCGACGGTGCGTACGGGGGCGAGGGCACGTGACTCGTCCAGGCACAGGACGACGCTCACCGCCGTACCCCAGTCGCGGGCCGCGGCCTCGGCGGGCGTGACCCGCTCCACGCGCTCGTGCTCGGGGTCGCCCAGGGCGCTCGCCACGACGAGGACGCGGTCGGAGCGGTACGCGAGGGCGGCGCCCAGCTCGGCGGGTCCGGAGCCGGGACCGGTCAGCACGGCCACCTTCGGCCGGGACCGGCAGATCTGGACGGCCGTGCGCAGATCACGCCCGTGCGCGCTCACGACCACCGCGTCGTCCCAGGGCAGCCCGAGCCGCGCGAAGGCGGTGGCGACGGACGAGACGCCCGGGCGTACGTCCAGCCGCTGCGCCCCGAACCGCTCGGCCAGCGCCCGCACGATCCCGAAGAACCCGGGGTCGCCGGAGGCGAGCACGACGACCCGGCCGTCCTTCTCCACGTACCGCTCGATGGTGTCGAGGGCGGGTGCGAGCGGTCCGAGGACGATCCGCTCGGCCCCCTCCGGCAGCCGCGCGGCCGCCAGATGCCGCCGGGCTCCCACGACGAGTCCGGCCTCGGCGAGAGCGGAGGTGGCATCCGGAGACAGCGGCGCCCCCGTCCCCGTACCGACGACGGTGATCACACCGGACTGCTCTTCCGGGATCACGAGGGACTGCCCTTCCGCGCCGCGCGCAGCTCCGCGCGCGCCTGCGGGTCGGCCTTGCGGAACCCGTGGAAGTGACCGGGGTGGTAGAGGTGCGAGCGGGTGCCGCTCGCGTCGAGCGCCGGGCCGACCAGGAAGAGGGTGTGCTTCCAGAGCTTGTGCTCCTTGACGGTCTCCTCGAGCGTCTCGATCGTGCACTTCACGATCAGCTCCTCCGGCCAGGTCGCCTGATAGGCGACCACGACCGGAGTGGAGGTCGGATAACCGCCCTCCAGCAGCTCCCGTACGAGCTGGCCGCTGCGGGCGGCCGACAGGAACAGCGCCATGGTGGTGCCGTGCCGGGCGAACTCGCGGACCTCCTCCCCGGGCGGCATCGGCGTCTTGCCGCCGCCGAGCCGGGTGAGGATGACGGACTGCGCGACCTCGGGAATCGTCAGCTCGCGCTGCGCGAGCGCGGCGACCGCGGAGAAGGAGGAGACGCCGGGCACGATCTCGGTCTCGATCCCGATCTCCGCGCACCGGTCGACCTGCTCCTGCGTACCGCCCCACAGGGCGGGGTCGCCGGAGTGGATCCGCGCCACCTTCAGGCCCTGCCGAAGAGCTCGCTCGTACACGGCGACGACGTCCTCGAGCGACATCGTCGCCGAATCGAGGATCTCCGCGCCCTCGCGCGCGTGGTCGAGGACCTCGGCCTGCACCAGGCTGGCCGCCCAGATCACGATGTCGGCCTCGGCGATGGCGCGCGCGGCGCGGAACGTCAGCAGGTCGGCGGCGCCGGGCCCTGCCCCGACGAAGGTCACCTTGCCGGTGGGGGCATCGGCCATGGGAATCGGTCCTCTCCTACGAAAACTCGGGTGCTGCGAAAAGTCAGTGCGCGCGCGGACGTTGTCGGACGTGCGCGAACGGGGGTTGATCGGATAGCAAGGGCGTATGGCGGTCCTCGTCGCGCTCGGCGCGTTCCTGATGACGCTGGCCGGCGGCTGGACGGCACAACGCGTGACCGACCGCCGCCACCTGGTGCTGGGCCTGGCCGGCGGACTGATGCTCGGCGTGGTCGGCCTGGACCTGCTGCCGGAGGCGCTGAAAGCGGCAGGCGAAGAGGTCCTCGGCGTACCCGCCGCGCTCCTCCTTTTCGTCGCCGGGTTCCTGCTGGCTCATCTGGTGGAACGCCTGTTGGCCCACCGGCAGGCCGCGCACGGTGGCGAGGAGGACGGCGGACGCGCGCCCGAGGTGGGCCTGACGGCGGCCGCCGCGATGGTCGGCCACAGCGCGATGGACGGCGTCGCGATCGGCGCCGCCTTCCAGGTCGGGGGCGGTATGGGCCTGGCGGTCGCGCTCGCCGTGATCGCCCACGACTTCGCGGACGGCTTCAACACGTACACGATCACGAGCCTGTACGGGAACGCCCGCCGCAAGGCGATCGCGATGCTGTTCGCGGACGCCGCGGCCCCCGTGGTCGGCGCCACCTCGACGCTCTTCTTCACGATCCCGGAGCACCTGCTCGGCGGCTATCTCGGCCTCTTCGGGGGCGTACTCCTGTACCTCGCCGCCGCCGAGATCCTCCCCGAGGCACACCACGAGCACCCGGCCCGCTCGACCCTGCTGTGCACGGTCGCGGGCGTGGGCTTCATCTGGCTGGTGGTGGGGATCGCGGTGTGAGCGGGCGTGGTTCACAGCTTTCCGCCGCGCGTGCCGTCGCGCCGGGCGGGCGCGATGAGCGTGGAGAGGTACGGCAGCGGTCCACCGTCGAGTTCGCCCGCGGGCCGGATCGACTCGTCCTCGAGCCCGAGCGCGGACCCCCACACCGCGTCGTCGATCCGCCCGGTCTCGCGCAGTGCCTCGGCGACCTCCTGAGCCTGCCGCCCGAACTTGTACGCGACCACGGTGCCGGGCCCGTTGAGGGCGTCCTTGAGTACGGCGGCCCCGGCGGTCACCGGCACCAGGGTGAGCGGCTCGGTCCCCTCGGTGAGGACGGCCCCCGACCGGGCGGCGAGATCCTGCATGGCGGTGATACCGGGCACGGTCTCGACGACCGTTCCGGGAACGAGTTCCCCGATGGTCTGCGCGAGATAGGTGAAGGTCGAGTACACGTTGGGATCGCCGATGGTGGCGAAGGCGACGGAGTCATGCCTCGTGAGCAGTTCGGCGACCCGCGCCCCGGCGGCATCCCAGGCCGCCTCGCGCCGCCCCCGGTCGGTCCGCTCGTTGAGCGCGAACACGACTCGTACGACCTTGTCCTCAGGGACGTAGTGCAGGACGGTCGCCTCGGCCCGCCCCCGCTCGCCAGTGTCCATCACGGGCACCACGACGACCTCGGCGGTCCGCAGAGCGTTGACGCCCTTGACGGTCACCAGCTCCGGGTCGCCGGGCCCGACCCCGACTCCGATCAGCTTGCTGCTCATGACGTCAGGCACCTCTCCACGAACCGACGGGCGACACCGGGCTCGGACGCCCAGTGCGTGTGCAGATAACTCGCGTGCACACCTTGTTGTACGAAACCTTCGACCCGCCGCTGAGGGGCGCGCACTCCCCAGGCGGGAGCCGCCCCGGCGCCGGGTTCGACGACGGTCCGGTGAAACTCGTGCCCGCGCATCCGCGCTCCCGCCTCCGCCAGCACACTCTCCGACACGGCGACTGCGTCCCGGTAGCCCAGGGTGAGCCGCTCGCTCATCCGGGCCGTGGCGTCGAGCACCCCGCACATGGGCTGCCCGTCGAGCTCCCGGCACAGATAGAGCAGCCCGGCACATTCGGCGGCCACGGGCGCGCCACTGAGCGCCAGCTCGGCAACGGCCTTACGGAGCGCCTCATTGGCCGACAGCTCCGGCGCGTACACCTCGGGAAACCCGCCCCCGATGACCAACCCACCCGTCCCCTCGGGCAGTTGCTCATCCCGCAGCGGATCAAAGGTGACGACTTCGGCCCCGGCAGCGGCAAGCAGCTCGGCATGCTCGGCGTAGGAAAAGGTGAACGCGGGTCCCCCGGCGACGGCAACCCTTTTCACCCCGGCCGGCACTTTCAGCCCGTCCGGCGTTTGAGGACGATCCCGTCCGCCATCCCCCACCCACCCGGCTGGGGGCGGCACTTTCAGCCCGTCCGGCGTTTGAGGACGAGGCCGTTCAGGCCGATACGGGGGTCTGGGGGCGGAGCCCCCAGGGACGGGAACGGGAAGGGGCGGCGGGGGCGAAGAAAGAACAACCTCAGCCGCATCCCAAGCCGCACCCGACAACTCAGGCGCACTCCGCGCCAGCGCAAGGAGCGCGTCGAGATCGCACCCCTCCCGCACCTGCGAGGCCATCGCGGCAATCGCCCCCACAGCCTCCGCACGCCGCTCGGCAACCGGCACCAGCCCAAGATGCCGAGAAGGCGTGTCCACCTGCGGAACCCGCCGAAGCACCCCAAGAACAGGCACCCCGGATTCGTCCAACGCCT
Source organism: Streptomyces sp. NPDC001530 (assembly GCF_042894545.1). Taxonomy (NCBI): domain Bacteria; kingdom Bacillati; phylum Actinomycetota; class Actinomycetes; order Kitasatosporales; family Streptomycetaceae; genus Streptomyces; species Streptomyces sp. NPDC001530. The sequence continues at coordinate 80,274 of NZ_JBIAVS010000017.1, read as the reverse complement.
CCCGCAAGAGGGACTCGTGCCGAGAGGACCCCACCTTGTTGAGGATCACCCCCGCAACCCGCACCTCGGGATCCCAAGAGGCAAACCCATGCACCAGCGCGGCAACGGACCGCGACTGCGACGACGCATCGACGACCAGCACCACAGGCGCCCGAAGCAACTTCGCGACATGAGCCGTGGAGGCCAACTCCCCCTGCCCCGCGGCCCCGTCGAACAGCCCCATGACACCCTCGACCACAGCCAGATCGCACCCCCGCGCCCCATGCGCGAACAACGGCGCGATCAACTCCGCCCCGCACAGGTACGCGTCGAGATTCCGCCCCACACGCCCGGTGGCGAGCGCGTGATACCCGGGATCGATGTAGTCGGGCCCCACCTTGTGCGGGGACACGGCAAGCCCCCGCGAGGCGAAGGCCGCCATCAGCCCCGTGGCAACGGTGGTCTTGCCGCTGCCCGACGAGGGCGCGGCAATGACCAGCCGAGGAACGGAAGAAGTCACCACTCGATGCCCCTCTGCCCCTTCTGGCCGGCGTCCATCGGGTGCTTGACCTTGGACATGTCGGTCACAAGATCGGCGAACTCGACAAGCTTCTCGGGGGCATTGCGCCCCGTGATGATCACATGCTGAGTCCCCGGCCGATCCCGCAGCACGGCCACCACCTCATCGACATCCACCCACCCCCAGTGCATGGGGTACGCGAACTCGTCGAGGACGTACAGCCGATACGTCTCGGCGGCGAGGTCACGCTTGACCTGCCCCCATCCTTCGCGGGCCTTCTCCTCGTTGTCCATCTGGGAGTCGCGCTGGACCCAGGACCAGCCCTCGCCCATCTTGTGCCAGTCGACGGACCCGCCCTCACCGGAGGCGCCGAGCACACGCAGCGCGTTCTCCTCCCCGACCTTCCACTTCGCCGACTTGACGAACTGGAACACCCCGATGGGCCACCCCTGATTCCAGGCACGCAGCGCGAGCCCGAACGCGGCGGTCGACTTGCCCTTCCCGATCCCCGTATGCACGACGACGAGCGGCCGGTTGCGACGCTGGCGCGTCGTCAGACCGTCGTCCGGTACGACACTCGGCTGTCCCTGCGGCATTACGCGGCCCTCCTCGAAGTTCCCTGCACATCCCGCACGAGCCCGGCGATGGAATCGGCCCGCAGCTCGTCCAACGTGACCGCGGTGCCGCCCAGTTCACCCGCGAGCTGCCCCGCGAGCCCGAGTCGCACGGGCCCCGCCTCGCAGTCGACGACCACGGAGGCGACCCCGTCGGCCGCGAACAGCCGCGCCGCACGCCCCGCGAGCGCGACCGGCTCGGGACCGCCCGTGGCCCGCCCATCGGTCACGACGACGACCAGGGGCCGCCGAGCGGCATCCCGCAGCCGCTCGACCCGCAACACCTCATGCGCGCGCAGCAATCCGGCCGCCAGCGGCGTACGCCCACCCGTGGGCAGCGACTCCAGCCGAGCCGCCGCCGCGTCCACCGAAGAAGTCGGCGGCAGCGCGACCTCGGCCGCGGATCCGCGGAAGGTCACGAGCCCCACCTTGTCCCGCCGCTGATACGCGTCGAGCAGCAGCGACAGCACCGCACCCTTCACGGCACTCATCCGCTGCCGCGCCGCCATCGACCCGGAGGCGTCCACGACGAAGAGCACGAGGTTCCCCTCACGCCCCTCCCGCGTGGCCTGGCGCAGATCGTCCCGCCGTACGACGAGACCGCGGCCCGACCGCCCGCGCGCCCGCTGATGCGGCGCCGCCGCCTGCACGGTCGCCGCCAAGTGCAGCTTGGTGAGCGCCCCTTGGGGCCGCCGCGACCCGGTGGTCCGCCCGTGCTCGGTCCGCGCCCGCGAACGCCGCCCGGCCGCGCCCTCACCGAGCCCGGGCACGCTCAGCACCTTCGTACGGAAGGGTTCGGCGGCCCGTACGGGAGACTGCTCGCCGCCCGCCTGAGGCTGCCCGCCCTCGCCGGACTCGGCCCGCGCGGGGCTCTCACCCGGCGCCTCGGGAGCGGAGCCGTCGTCGGGCCCGTCCTGCGGCGGCTGTCCGCCCCCGCCGGGCCCGTCCGGATCGGGATCGTCGTCCCCGTCCGTGTCCGATCCGAACTCCTCCAGCGTCTCGTCGAGCTTGTCCTCGTCGAGTCCTGGCGCGTCGAAGGGATTCCGCCGCCGCCGGTGCGGCAACGCGAGCAGCGCCGCCTGCCGTACGTCCTCGGCGAGCACCTCGGTCCGCCCCGCCCACGCGGCGAGTGCGGTCGCGGTCCGCGCCATGACGATGTCGGCCCGCATGCCGTCCACCTCGAAGGCCGCGCAGGTCGCCGCGATCTGCCGCAGCGCCCCGTCCCCGAGCCGTACGGACGGCAACAGCTCCCGCGCGGCCACGATCCGCGCCCGTACGGCGGACTCCTCGTCGGCCCAGCGCGCAGCGAACCCGTCCGGATCGTCGTCGTACGCCAGCCTTCGCCGGACGACCTCCACCCGCTGGTCGGGCTCCCGCGAGGCCGCCACCTCGACGGTGAGCCCGAAGCGGTCCAGCAACTGCGGCCGCAGTTCGCCCTCTTCGGGGTTCATGGTCCCGACGAGCAGGAAACGGGCGGCATGCCGTACGGAGACGCCCTCGCGCTCGACGTACGAGGCGCCCATCGCGGCGGCGTCGAGCAGCAGGTCGACGAGATGGTCGTGCAGGAGATTGACCTCGTCGACGTAGAGGATCCCGCGGTGCGCGTCGGCCAGCAGGCCGGGCTCGAAGGCCTTCACGCCCTCGGCCAGCGCCCGCTCGATGTCGAGCGCGCCGACGAGCCGGTCCTCGGAGGCGCCGACCGGCAACTCCACCATGCGCGCTGGCCGTCGGGTGCCCGCCCCGGGCTCGTGCGGTCCGTCCGGGCACGCCGGATCGGGGGAGGCGGGAGCGCACGAGAAGCGGCACCCGGCGACGACGTCCACCTGCGGCATGAGGGCCGAAAGGGCGCGTACGGCAGTGGACTTGGCGGTGCCCTTCTCGCCTCGGACGAGCACACCGCCCACGGCCGGCGAGACGGCGTTCAGCAGCAGCGCGAGCCGCAGGTCGTCCTGGCCGACCACCGCCGTGAACGGAAACGGAGTACTCACTGGTCGTCGCCCTCCAAGTCGCCTTCGAGCTCCAGATAGGTGGCGCGCAGCCGCTCCAGCGTGTCCGCGTCCGGCTCGGCCCACAGCCCGCGGTCGGCGGCCTCCAGCAGGCGCTCGGTGATGCCGCGCAGCGCCCATGGGTTGGACTTCTTCATGAAGTCCCGGTTCTCCGGGTCGAAGACGTACTCGGCGCTGAGCTTCTCGTACATCCAGTCGTCCACGACCCCTGCCGTGGCGTCGTACCCGAAGAGGTAGTCGACGGTCGCCGCCATCTCGAAGGCACCCTTGTAGCCGTGGCGCCGCATCGCGGCCATCCAGCGCGGGTTGACGACGCGCGCGCGGAACACGCGGTGCGTCTCCTCGCCGAGGGTCCGGGTCTTCACCTGGTCCGGTACGGCGCTGTCACCGACGTACGCCTCCGGGCTCGCGCCCGTCAGATGGCGCACCATGGCGACCATGCCGCCGTGGTACTGGAAGTAGTCGTCCGCGTCGACGAGGTCGTGCTCACGGGTGTCGACGTTCTTCGCTGCGACGGCGATGCGCTTGAACGCCGTCTCCATGTCGCCGCGCGCCGCCCGCCCGTCGAGCCCGCGCCCGTAGGCGTAGCCGCCCCACACCGCGTACACCTCGGCGAGGTCGGCGTCCGAGCGCCAGTTGCGTGCGTCGATCAACGGCAGCAGCCCCGCCCCGTACGCGCCCGGCTTCGAGCCGAAGATACGGGCCGTCGCGCGGCGCCGGTCGCCGTGCTCGGCGGTGTCCTCGTCGGCGTGCTTGCGCACATAGTTCCGGTCGGCGGGCTCGTCCAGCTCGGCCACCGTCCGCACCGCGTCGTCGATGAGCCCGACGACGTGCGGGAAGGCGTCCCGGAAGAAGCCGGAGATGCGGACCGTGACGTCGATGCGAGGGCGCCCGAGTTCGGCGAGCGGCACGACCTCGAAGCCGGTCACGCGGCGCGACGCGTCGTCCCACACCGGACGACAGCCGAGCAGCGCGAGGATCTCCGCGATGTCGTCTCCCTGTGTGCGCATCGCGGACGTACCCCAGACCGTCAGACCGACGGACGTCGGGTACGCGCCGGTGTCCTGGAGATAGCGGGCCACGAGCGAGTCGGCGAGCGACTGCCCGACCTCCCAGCTCAGCCTGGACGGGATGGCCTTGGGGTCGACGGAGTAGAAGTTGCGGCCGGTCGGCAGGACGTTCACGAGCCCGCGGGTCGGCGAACCCGACGGGCCCGCCGGGACGTAACCGCCGTCAAGCGCCTTGAGGATGTGGTCGATCTCGTCCGTCGTACGGGCGAGCCGCGGCACGACCTCGCGGCAGGCGAACTCCAACACCGCGATGGCGTCCGGGAGTTCGACGCCGAGGACCTCGCGGACGAGAGCGGTGCTCTCGGAGGTCACCCAGCCGCGCTCCTCCATGCCCTCCGCGATCCGGCGGCACAGCTGCTCGAGGAGATCGATCGCGTCGGCCGCCGAACGGGCCGGACCCTCGACGAGATCCGTCAGTTCGACCGGCACCTTCACCGGCGCGCCCGGTTCGGCGAGCAACTCCTTCTCGACCAGGCCGAAGTGCTCGGCGAGAGCTGCCCGCAGCCCTGGCAGCGCGTTCGCCGCGCCACCCCACACCTGCGAGGCGCGCAGCACGGCCAGCACGAGGTTCACGCGCGGCTCGGCCTCCGGCCCGCCGCCGAGAATGTGCAGCCCATCCCTGATCTGCACGTCCTTGATCTCGCACAGATAGCCGTCGATGTGCATGACGAACTCGTCGAACGCCGCGTCGTCCGGCTGCTCGTCCACATGCAGGTCGTGGTGGAGTTCCGCCGCCTTGACGAGCGTCCAGATCTGGGCGCGGACCGCCGGGGCCTTGGTCGGGTCCAGGTCGGACACCAGGGCGTACTCGTCGAGGAGCTGCTCCAGCTTCGCCAGATCGCCGTACGTGTCCGCGCGCGCCATCGGCGGTACGAGGTGGTCGACGACGGTGGCGTGCCCGCGGCGCTTGGCCTGGGTGCCCTCGCCGGGGTCGTTGACGATGAACGGGTAGACGAGCGGGAGTTCGCCGAGGACGGCGTCGGGGGCGCAGCCGCTGCTGAGCCCAAGTCCCTTGCCCGGCAGCCATTCCATCGTGCCGTGCTTGCCCATGTGCACGACGGCGTCGGCGCCGAAACTGTTCTCCAGCCACCTGTACGCCGCCATGTAGTGGTGCGACGGCGGCATGTCCGGGTCGTGGTAGATCGCGATCGGGTTCTCGCCGAAGCCGCGCGGCGGCTGGATCATCACGACGACGTTCCCGAACTGGAGGGAGGCCAGGACGATGTCGTCGCCGTCGACGTACAGGCTGCCCGGCGGCTCACCCCATGCCTCCAGCATGCCGTCCCGCAGTTCGGGGTCGAGCTGGTCGAACCACGCCCGGTAGTCGGCGAGCGGCACGCGCGCGGGGGCGGCGGCCAGCTGCTCCTCCGTCAGCCATTCGACGTCGTGGCCACCGGCGTTGATGAGCCGGTGGATCAACTCGTCGCCGTTGTCCGGGTGCCCCTCGACCACGTACCCGGCGTCCCGCAGGGCGTCCAGCACCCGCACCGCCGAGGCGGGCGTGTCGAGGCCCACCGCGTTGCCGACCCGCGAGTGCTTGGTCGGGTAGGCGGTGAAGACGAGCGCGAGCTTCTTCTCCGCGTTCGGCTTGTGCTTCAACCGGGCGTGGCGCAGGGCGATTCCGGCGACACGCGCCGCCCGCTCGGGGTCGGCGACGTACACGGGCACATCGTCGGGACCCTGCTCCTTGAAGGAGAAGGGGACCGTGATGAGCCGCCCGTCGAACTCCGGGATCGCGACCTGCATCGCCGCGTCCATGGGGGAGAGGGCGGCGTCCGACGCGTCCCAGGCGCTCTTCGACGAGGTCAGGCAGAGCCCCTGCAGCACAGGGACGTTCAGGTCGGCGAGCGCGCCGATGTCCCACGCCTCCTCGTCGCCGCCCGCGGACGCCTGCGAGGCGTGCGTGCCGCCCGCCGCGAGCACGGTGGCGACCAGCGTGTCGGTCTTCGCGAGGATCTCGTACAGGCCCGCGTCCGCGCCGCGCAGCGAACCGCAGTACACGGCAAGGGCGTTGGCGCCACGCGCCTCGATCGCGTCGCACAGCGTGTCGACGAACGCCGTGTTGCCGGACAGCTCGTGCGCCCGGTAGAAGAGCACGCCGACCGTCGGGCGGCCCTCGACGAAGGCCCGCTCGTCGTGGATGCCGTACTCGGCCATCTTCTGCGGCTCTTCGAAGCCCTCACCGGTGAGCAGCACGGTGTCGGAGAGGAACCGGGCCAGTTCGGTGAGGTTCTCCGGGCCGCCCTCCACCAGATAGCGCAGCGCCTCGGCCACCACACCGGCCGGCACCGACGACTCGGCCATCAACTCGGCGTCCGGGACGGCCTCTCCGCCGAGCAGCACGGTCGGGATGCCCGAGGCCTTCAGCGTGCTCAGGCCCTCTTCCCAGGCGCGCTTGCCCCCCAGGAGCCGTACGACGGCGATGTCCGCGCCCTCGATGAGCCCCGGGAGCTCCTCCGAGACGTCCACCCGGGTCGGATTGCCGATCCGGTACGGGGCGCCGGAGGCACGGGCCGCCAGCAGATCCGTGTCGGCGGTCGACAACAACAACACTGTGCTCATGCGGGTGCTCCCGGTGGAATGAAGGGCAGTCCTTGCGGCGCGCCCGACTCGATGAGCCGCCACAGCGCGTCCGTGTCCGCGTGTTCCTCGATCAGATCGCCGAGCCGGTCCAACTGCTCCTCGCGCAGCGCCCCGAACGACGTGTCGGCGGCGGGCACGAAACGACGGCCCGCGGCGGCCGCCACCTCGCGCAGGAAGGCGCGCCGGAATCCGTCCGACTCCAGCGAGCCGTGCCAGTGCGTACCCCAGACGGCGCCGACCCGGCAGCCGTCCAGGCTGTGTCCATTGTCATCAGAGATGAACGCATCGCCACCGGTGACATCGGCGACGCCGTGATGGATCTCGTACCCCTCGACCCGCTCGCCGAGCGCCGCGCCGACGGGCCGGGTGAGGGTCTTCTCGCGCGCGAACCGCACGCGTACAGGCAGGAGTCCGAGGCCCTCGACATGGCCCCGGCGGCTCTCGACCTCGTCCTCGATGTGCTCGCCGAGGATCTGGAAGCCACCGCAGACACCGAGGACGGGACGGCCTTCCGAGGCCCTTCTGGAAATGGCGGCCGCGAGTCCGCGCTCCCGCAGCCACTCCAGCGCCTTCACCGTCCCCCGGGTCCCCGGGACGACGACGAGGTCGGCGTCGGCCAGCTCCTCGGCCCGGTCCACGAACCGCACGACGACACCCGGCTCGGCGGCCAGCGCGTCCACGTCCGTGAAGTTGGACATGAGGGGGATGGCGCAGACCGCGACTCGCAGGATGTCCTCGCCGACGGGGGAGGAGACCTCCGACTCCCGGACCGCTCCCCGCAAGGAGACCCGCAGCCCGTCCTCCTCGTCGATGCCGAGGCCGTGCTGGAAGGGCAGGACGCCGTAGGAGGGACGCCCGGTGAGGCCGTGCAGCATGTCGAGCCCCGGCTCCAACAAGGACACGTCCCCGCGGAACTTGTTGACGAGGAACCCGGCGACGAGCTCCTGGTCCTCGCGCGAGAGCAGCGCGACCGTCCCGAAGAACGAGGCGAACACGCCCCCACGGTCGATGTCACCGACGACGAGCACGGGGAGCCGGGCATTCCGGGCGATCCCCATGTTCACGATGTCGGTACGCCGCAGATTGATCTCAGCGGGACTGCCGGCTCCCTCACAGATCACCGCGTCATACGTGCCCCGCAACTCGGCGAGGCAGTCCAGCACGGTCCCGAGGAGCTGCTCCTGCCGTCCTCCGTGGTAGCCGCGCGCCGAGAGCTCCCCGACGGGCTTGCCCATGAGGACGACCTGACTGCTCCGGTCGCTGCCCGGCTTGAGCAGCACGGGATTCATGAGCGCGGTCGGCTCCACGCGCGCCGCCTGCGCCTGCATGGCCTGCGCCCGCCCGATCTCCGCTCCCTCGCGCGTGACGAACGAATTCAGCGACATGTTCTGCGCCTTGAAGGGCGCGACCTTGACGCCCTGCCGCACCAGCCACCGGCAGATCCCCGCCGTCACGACGCTCTTGCCGGCGTCGGAGGTGGTGCCGGCGATGAGCAGTGCGCCGCTCATGACGTGCCTCCCCGTCGTGTCAGGGCCCGTGCGGCGACGCCGACGCCGAGCGCGAGCAGACTCACGCGGCGCGACAGTCGTACGGCCCGCTGGATGTCGTCGACTTGGACGGCGCGCCCCGCGCCATTGAGGACGGGCCGGTGCTCAACCCGCCCCCCGTACGAGAGCGTCCCCCCGAGCCGCACCCCCAGCGCCCCCGCGAACGAAGCCTCCACGGGCCCGGCGTTGGGGCTCGGATGCTTACGGGCGTCCGCACGCCACGCGCGCACGGCGCCCCGCGGATCGCCCCCGGCCACGGTCGCGAGGACGGCGGTCAGCCGTGCCCCCGGCCACCCCGCGACATCGTCGAGCCGCGCGGAAGCCCAGCCGTACCGCCGGTACTTGGGGGACTTGTGCCCGACCATGGCATCGAGCGTGTTGACGGCCCGAAAGGCGACAAGCCCGGGCACACCGCCAACGGCCCCCCACACCAGGGCCCCCACCACGGCGTCGGAGGTGTTCTCGGCGACGGACTCGACGACCGCCCGCGCGATCCCGTCGGAGTCCAGCGCCTGCGGATCCCGCCCGCACAGATGCGGCAGCCGTTCCCGGGCGACCTCGACGTCGCCGGCGGCGAGCGCGTCGCCGATCGCCCGGGCCTCGCGCCCGAGGGAGGTCCCTCCGACGACGGCCCAAGTGGCGGCGGCGGTCAGCGCGATGGAGGCGGTACGGGATCGACGTACGGAATGACTGGCCAGCGCCGCGAGCCCGGTGGCGCCGCCCACGCACACGGCGGTGTGCAGCGCGCCCCACCCGCGGTGGTCCCGCCACAACACCCGCTCCACGGCTCCCGCGGCCCGCCCGAACGCGGCGACCGGATGCCCCCGGCGGGGGTCGCCGAGCAGCAGGTCGCCGAGGAGGCCGGCGGCGGCGCCGTACGCGAAGACGCGATCGGCACGCATCGGTTCAGCCGACCGTCAGGTCGGGCACAACGGTGGTCCGCGTCCTCCGCGTCAGGGGTGTGGCTGGTGTCGCTTGCGTCGCTCGCAAAGCACTTGGGCAGCCGCGCATGGCGATATGTCCTCACTCAGGGTGTCCACGCCCTGGTTCGACGAGACCGGCGGTGAGAGTTCCTGGCTCCCGGGGACTTCCTTCCCCGGTGACAGTGGCGGGACCGCGCCGGACTCACACCGGCTTCCTCTCCTGTCGCCGTACTTGGCTCCGGCAGTCCACCACGGGGTTGGAAGACCCGTCAACTTGCTGTTGACCTGCGACGGGGGAGTGTGCTGAGGCCCACATCGGGAGGCACGGGATCCCCTCGTGCGCCCCTCGTGCCGCGCATTCACTCCCAGGAGGTGATGACGCAGGAGAGCATTGCGGACGTGCTGTGTGACGCCCTGCAATGGCCTGCACTACGGAGACCGGACCAGCGTGAGGCGAACGGGGAGGGGCCGAACAGTGGCGTGTACATCGGCGAGATGATGCGGGACGACGGGCAGGTCGTGCCGCTGGAAGGTCGGCACGGATCTCCAGGTGAGGGGGCCGTACGACAAGAAGGGCCTGCTGGTGCTTGCCTCGTACACGGGCGAGAAACCTGAGAGTTATGGCATGAGGACAATGCCACGAGACTGGCGGTCCTCAGTGCTTCCCCCAGTGTCGGTGCGTGGTTCTTCAACGGCCCTCTGCTGTCCGGAGCGACCGACACCGGCACTCTTGACTACCGTCTTGACGGCCGCGTTGACGGCTCCACCACATGGCTCTGCGAGCGGCAGGGTCCGCACGCCCCAGAGGTAGGGACTCCCTCCCCGCCTCAGTCGTCCCCCCGGAGGCACACATGCGACCGCCCTGCCCGGACCACCCATAGGGCGGCCCCGACAGGGCGGACGGCAACGCTCAGGCCCTACGGCCGTGCGGCGCTCAGGACACGATGATGAAGATCCCGTACGCCACCGCCGCCGCACAGGCGGCGAAGCACACGTACGCACCGGTGACCGCGAGGGCGGCAGAGCCCCCCTGGGCGGACGCCGACTCGCGCTTCGAGAGGCCGACGATGCCGAGGGTGAAGAGGCCGACGAGGGCCACGGTGGTGAGGAGGCTGACTCCGAAGACGGAGGCGAGGGCTGCCCAGTCGATGTGCATGCTGTTCGTTCCTTACACCGTGGCCGGGCGGGTGGGCTCCGCGTCCGGGGACGGGATGGTGGTCTTGAGGTCGTCGGCGATCGGACCGGCCGGCGGCGGGGTGACCGCGGCGATCGCCGCGGTGACGACGCCCGCCGGCTCGGCGGCGACGTCGTTGACGTTGTCGACGGTGACCGGCTGGCGGCGGGACAGCGTCCAGATGACACCGGCACCGGCGACGAGCAGCACGCCCGTGGCGACGATGCCCCACGTGCCCTGCTTGGTCAGGAACTCGGCGCTCGCACCGGCCAGACCGGCCGCCGGCAGCGTCAGGCCCCACGCGACGAACATCCGCGTCGCGGTCGACCAGCGGACCACACCGCCCTTGCGGCCGAGGCCCGAGCCCAGCACGGCGCCGGAGCAGACCTGGGTGGTGGAGAGCGAGAAGCCGATGTGCGAGGAGGCCAGGATGGCCGTCGCGGCGCTGGTCTGGGCGGCGAAGCCCTGCGGCGGCGCGAGGTCGGTCAGCCCCTTGCCCAGGGTGCGGATGATGCGCCAGCCACCCAGGTAGGTGCCGAGCGCGATGGCCGTACCGGCCGACACGATGACCCACATCGGGGGGTTCGAGTCCGGCGCGATCACGCCACCGGTGACCAGGGCCAGGGTGATGATGCCCATCGTCTTCTGGGCGTCGTTCGTGCCGTGGGCCAGCGAGACCAGGCCGGCGGAGGCGATCTGGCCCGCGCGGTAGCCCTTGGCGGTCGCCTTCTCCTCGGCGCGACCGCCGATCTTGTACGTCAGCCGGGTGGCCAGCATCGCGGCGAGTCCGGCCACGAGGGGCGCGGCGACCGCGGGGATCAGCACCTTGGTGACGATGGTCGAGCCGTTCACCGACGACCAGCCGGCCGACATGACCGCGGCGCCGATCAGGCCGCCGAAGAGTGCGTGGGAGGAGCTGGAGGGCAGACCCAGAAGCCAGGTCAGCAGATTCCAGAGGATGGCGCCGACGAGCGCCGCGAAGATCACTTCGGTGCGTATGCCCTCTTCATTGATGATGCCGCCGGAGATCGTCTTGGCGACCTCCACGGAGAGGAAGGCACCGACGAGATTCAGCACGGCGGCCATGGCCACCGCCGTCTTGGGCTTCAGAGCGCCGGTCGAGATGGTCGTCGCCATCGCGTTGGCAGTGTCGTGGAAACCGTTCGTGAAATCGAACACGAGAGCGGTGACGATCACGATTCCGAGGAGGAGCGTGATGTGTTCCATTTACCCAGGCTTCTGTTTGACGTCAGTGGCAGGTGGACCGTAGGCAACCTGGGTGAACGGAAGATGAACTGGGGCGGGCTGTGGGGTGTCTCAAACAGTGGACCGCCCCTCCGCTTGCGGCGGAGGAGCGGCCCGGCGACTCGAACGGAGGCGGAATATCGGGCTCCGGTGCCGTCCGCTAGCCCCTTGTGAGCCTCTTGAGCTGAGCCATGGATCCGTTGAAGAGATTCTGGTCACCCGGCAGGCTGCCGCTGTTGTCGTACTGCCAGAACGTCCAGTACGACCAGCCGGCGGGCAGCGTGCCCGCGTCCGCCGAGTCGTAGCGGGCGAGCCACAGAGCGTGATTCGCGGCGAAGGCGCGACTGCCCCCGGTGCAGTTGTTCCACCAGTGCGCGGTCGTGTAGATCACCGGCCGGCGGCCCGTCTCCCGCTTGACCTCGTCGCTGAACGCCTTGATCCAGTTCACCATCCTGGCCTTGCTCAGGCCGTAGCACTTGTGACTGCTGTACGGGTTGTACTCGATGTCCAGCGCGGGCGGCAGCGTCCAGCCGTCCGCGCGCCAGGCGCCGCCATTGCGCACGAAGTACGCGGCCTGGGCGGCGCCGGACGACTTGTTCGGCACCGCGAAGTGATAGGCGCCGCGGATGATGCCCGCGTTGCGCGCGCCGTTGTACTGCTGACTGAAGTACGGGTTGCGGTACGTGTGGGACTCGGTCGCCTTGACGTAGACGAACCGTGCGCCCTTCGCCTTCGCGCTCCGCCAGTTGACGTTCTTCTGGTGCGAGGAGACGTCGTGCCCCTTGGGTTTGCTCGCGGCGTCGGCCGGAAGCGCGGTGAGAACGGTCCCCCCGGCGGTGAGCGCCGCCACGACGGCCGCTGCCGAGACGGCGCGGGCGCGACGACGTAACGGTTTGTGATCACGGGCCATATTTCCCCCCGGAATGGCGACGTGCACGACAAATCCCCCAGAGATTACTGGAAGATCACTGCATGCCGGTCGATCACAAGCCAATCACCAACAGAGGGTGATGTATGCCCATATGCGACCTTTCGGATGCACAGGTTCCGCCTTAAAGTGCCCTCGCCTACGGCGTGTTGACGTCCGCGCCTGGCAGGATCGCGGCATGGCTGAGCAGCGGCGGGACGCACGGGACGTGCGGGAGGACGCGCAGGATGCGCCTGAGCGGGGCGAGTTGGGCGCGAGGGGTGCGCGGGACGTGGTGGAGCGGGCGTGGGACGAGCTCGTCGCGACGGCCCGCCGGACGGTGGCCGACGGACTGGTCGTCGGTACGTCGGGCAATGTGTCGGTACGGGTCGGCGGCACCGTCCTGGTCACGCCCACGGGAGTGCCGTACGACCGGCTGACACCCGACGATGTCGTCGGCGTCGATCTCGACGGCCGGCAGGTGCTCGGTTCGCTGTTTCCGACGAGCGAACTGCCCATGCACCTGGCGATCTACCGCGCCACCGACGCGAGCGCCGTCGTCCACACCCACGCCGCGCACGCGACGGCGGTTTCGACGCTCGTCCCCGAGCTCCCGCTGATCCACTACATGGCGGGCGCCCTCGGCGGACCGGTCCGTGTTGCCCCCTATGCGACATACGGCACCCCGGAGTTGGCCGAGAACATGCTCCAGGCCCTCGCCCACCGCACCGCCTGTCTCCTCCAGAACCACGGCACCATCGCCTACGGCACCTCCCTGAACCAGGCGTACGACCGCACGGCCCAGCTGGAGTGGATGTGCCGGGTCTGGCTCCTGGCCTCCGCCGTCCCGGGCCTGACCCCCACACTCCTGTCGGCCCACCAACTGCAGGAGGCGGGGGAACGCCTACGGGGCTACGGCCAGAAGAGCTAGCTCGCACCGGTCCGCCCACGCTCCTACGACCCGGCCCCCAACCCCGAGCCGAGGGGGAAACTCCTCTCCGCCGCGACGGCCCTCAGCCGAGACACACGCCTCCGACGGTGCCGCACCACCCGTACCCCGGAGGTGTCTCCCACCCTCGATGGCGTGCGCGTCCCCTAACTGGGACGGACGTGTCCGCTGGGACGGACATGTCCTCCCGCCGCGACGGCGCTCAGCCAGGACATACCGACCCGGCGGTGCCGAACCCACCGCACCCCCGGAGGTGCCTTCCGCCCCGACGGCCTGCGGGTCCTTCTCTCCCCCACCTCGGCGCCCGCATGCTCGCCGCACCACCGGCACCAGTGACACCACGGGAGCACACAGGCCCCCGACGGGGGCGAAAGACCGCATCCCGGGCTCCGCTCCCGCTGGCCGATAGCGGGCTCCCCCGGGAGACTGGACCCGTGCGCACCATCAGAGCCACGGCCGCAGCCGTCACCGTAGCCATAGCCGCGGGCGCAGCCTCCGTGGCGGCGGGCCGGTACGCCAGCGACGCCGCGCTGAAGACGTCGCCCGGCAAGCCGCTGCCCACCGAGCCCCGGCTCACCGTGCACGCCACGACGGCGGGCGGGATCGTCCTCACCCGGGACCTGGCCTCCCTGCGCCCGGGCACCTACGGCCTCACCGGCGACGGCTCCCACGCGGTCGTCGGCCGGGTCATGGACGCCGCGCCCCACTCCGCCGACACCGTCGTACGCCGCCTCGAACGCGTCACCCACGGCTCCCTGAAACCCGGCGACAAGGTGTGGCTCACCCCGAACCTGCACATCGGCAACCCGAGCACCGCCCTCGGCCTCGACCACGCCGACGTCGACATTCCCGGTGAACTCGGCGCCCTGCCCGCCTGGTTCGTGCCCGCCGTCCGCGACACCTGGGTGATCACCGTGCACGGCCTGGGCGCCACCCGCGAACACCCGATGAACGTGATGGAGTTCCTGAACCGCCACCACTTCCCGGTACTCGACCTCGCCTACCGCGGCGACCTCGGCGCACCCCGCCCCCAGGACGGCCTGAACCACCTCGGCGAGACCGAGTGGCGCGACCTCGACGCGGCCATCCGCTACGCCGTGCGGTACGGCGCCGAGCAGGTGGTCCTGTACGGCTGGTCCATCGGCGCCACCATGGCCCTGCGCGCCGCCGCGCACTCCGCCCTGCGCGCGCGGATCTCCGGACTCGTCCTGGACTCGCCCGTCCTCAGCTGGGAGACCACGCTGCGCGCCCTCGCCAAGGCGCGCCGCACCCCCAGCGCCCTGCTGCCCCTCGCGGTGCGCGCCGCCCAGGGCCGCACGGGCGTGCACGGCGACCGCATCGAGAACGCCGCGCACCCCGGCCACCTCATGGTGCCCACCCTCCTGCTGCACGGCCCGGACGACACCATCGCCCCCTGGGGCACCTCACGCCGCCTCGCCGAGCGTCGGCCGAATCTCGTCACCCTGCACACGGTCCCGAACGCCCCGCACGGCGCCATGTGGAACGCCGACCCGGAAGGCTACGAAGAGGCCCTGCGCCGCTTCCTCACCCCCTTGATGTAAGCGCCTCGCCACCCCTCCGGCACCGCCGGGCCGCCTGGCCCCGCGAAGCACCCCGGCGAACCCGACGGCGCGCTTCCGGTTCGGCCCCGGACAACTCTTGAGCGGCCTCGTTCCCTGTGCCGAGCGCCCCGAAAACCCCCTGCACCCACCACCCCCGTCGCCTGCTGTGACATTCCGTTTGGGTTTTCGGACCGTCAACCGGAAGACTGCACCCGTGACGTCCCGTAATCCGCGCGACTCCAGGCTCCGACTCGTCAGCCCGCGGCCCCTGGCCGCCGCCCCCCGAGCGGTGACCCAGCGCCGCTCGCGCCGCCCCGCACCGCGGCCGCCCGAGGGCACACCGCCGCCCGCGGAACTGGCCCGTATGGCGCGCACCGGCCTGGCCGGCGCGGCCCGTGTCGCGCGCTGGGCCGACGCCGTCCTGCGCCCGGGGCGCGACGGCGCGAGCCCCGACGGCAAGGGCACCCTCTCCGACGCCACCGCCGAACGGGCCGCCGCGGACCTGGGGCTGACCCCGGCTCAGGTCCGCGGCGACTGGGACACCGCACGCCTGGCGGGCCTCGTCGAGGTGCACGGCGACAGCGCCCGCCCGGGCTGGCGGCTGCGCGCCTGGAACCGCGACGACAGCGCCGTACTGCGCGGCTGGGTCGCCCTCTTCGACGCCTGGTCGCTCGCGTATCCGGAGCCCGCGGACCGCGAACCCGCCGCCGTCGCCGAGGTCGTCTCCGCGATGCCTCAGGTGCTCTCCTTCCTCCAGCTCTCCGCGGGGCCCGTCCCCGTGGAGCAACTCCTCGACCTCCTCGAACAGCGCGTCACGGAACTGCGCACCGAGCGCTGCGAAATCCCGTACGGCCCCCAGCCCCAGCCCGAGCCCGCCGCCGAGGCGAGCCCGCAGGACACCCCGCTCGCCCCCCTCCTCGACTGGGCCCTGCACGCCCTCGCCTCCGTGGGCGCGCTCACCTGCGCCGACGGCCAGGCCACCCTCACCCCGCTCGGCAGCTGGGCGGTCTGGGTCAAGCTGGAGCAGATCTGCGTCGCCGCGCAGAGCCCCGCCGGGAACATCGAGCAGTCCGCCGAGGACATGCTCCGCGGCTGCGCCCAGCTGCGCCCGAACGCGGCCCGCGCCGAGTACCGAGCCTGGCTCGCCGCACGCCCCGTCGGCAGCGCCGTCACTGAACTCCTCGACGCCGCCCGTGGCGAGGACGCCCTCACCCGCGGCCTCGCCTTCGAGGCGCTGCGCGTGGTCGGCGCCCCCGCCGAGCCCGACGTGCGCGCCGTGGCCGAGGAGACCTCGCTGCGCCCCTACGCCCTGCTCTGGCTCGCCGAGCACGACGGCCACGACCCCGAGGACGCCCACGAGGTGCTCACCCGCGAAGAGGCCACCTGGCTGTGGGTCGACACCGCGGCCGCCGTCGCCGACCACGGTGAAGCCCCGCTCCTCGTACGGCACTTGGAGTCCGCGGTCCAGCCCACCGTGCCCGCGCTGCTCGACGAGGTCCGCGCGGTCGGGCATCCGCGCACGGTGCAGGTCTTGGTCGCGCTCGCCGCCGCGCACCCGGACCCGGCACTCGCCAAGGCCGTACGCCGGGCCGCCTTCCAGGTGCACACCGGAGGAAGCTGACGGGGGATCCGACCCGAACCGGCCGGTGCCCCGCGCCCCCTGGGGCCGGCGGGTGTCCTACGCCCCTATCTCAGGGGCGTAGGTGCCGAAGCTCCAGATATTGCCCTCGCGGTCCCGCGCCATGTAGTCACGCGAGCCGTAGTCCTGGTCCGTCGGGGGCATGAGGATCTCGGCGCCGTGGTCCACGGCCCGCTGGTGGTGTCCGTCCACGTCGTCCACGACGATGTACACCCCGCAGGGGCCCGCGCCCTTCATCGCTTCGTCGAAACGGCCGCCACGGCCCTTGGAGCCGAGCATCACCGCGCCATTGCCCTGCACCAGCTCGGCGTGCATCACCGAGCCGTCCTCCCCCTCGTACACTGACAGTTCGGTGAAGCCGAAGGCCTCCGTGAGCTGCCTGATCGCCGCTTTCGCGTCCGCGTACAGCAGTGACGGGTAGATGCTCGGGCGCCCGCCGTCCATGCCTGCCATGCCGATCACTCCCTCTGGTCCCGCCGGATTTCGACCTGTTGCCCAGTCTTGCACCGGCCACTGACAACGCCCCGCCGAGCCGCGTGCGCTGTGCCGTCCTGCCTCAGCGGAACGCGTTGCACCGCGCCATCAGGTCCTGCACGTGGTGCCCGTACTCGTGCGCGACCACGTGCGCCTGCGCGAACGGCCCGCCGCCGGAGCCGAACTTGGCGCGCAGCTCGTCGAAGAAGCCGAGGTCCAGATAGACCATGCGGTCGCCGGGCCAGTAGAAGGGCCCGACGGCGGACATGGCGGGACCGCAGGCCGTGCCGACCCGGCTTCTGAAGAAGACCGTTGGGGAGCGTGCGGGTTGGAGCTGGTCGGGACCGATCCCGAAGAGCGGGCCGAAGAGCGGGCCGAAGAACGGGCCGAAGAACGGGCCGAAGAGCAGCGCGATCAGGCCGGCGATTCCGCCACCGACGGTCGCCCTGCCGCCGGGGATTTCGACTGCCGCGCACATCCTGGACCTCGGAGGTGTCCAGGCTGGCGTCGTCGTCGAACTGCATGGGCACACCACCCTCTGCGTACGTCGCTCCGTGGCGCCATCCTCGTACGCGCCCCGGTCCCCGGCCCCGGGCGGCGGTCCGAACGGGGGACGCGCTTCCGCCCGTCCGTCGTGTCCCGACGGCCCTCCAGCGACCCGCGTCTACGCTCTGCGCCTGATCCGTGGGCGTGGTGACGAAGCTGTGGTGGGGAAGGGGGCGCGGTGGTCGTTCTGGCGACCAAGGTGACGGAGGCGGTCCCGACGACCGTCTCAGCCACGGAGGCTTCGGCCCCGCAGCTGCCACCTTCCGTCGGCCGACGCCGTACCCCTCGTACCTTCCTGCCCGCCACCCTCGCCCTCCTGCTGGCGGTCCCCCTCCTCGCGGCGGCCCACCAGGCCCGTACCGCCCCCTACGGAGACCACCTCACCGTCCGCGCCGTCCACGCGCGCGTGGAGTACGGGACGCGACCCCCGCTGCGTACGACAGGGGGCACCGTCGAGGCGTATGACGCGGCGACCGGGCGCCCCCGGTGGACGTACACGCGAGAGGGCAGGCGTCCGCTGATGGTGCTCCCCGCGCGCGGGGACGCGATCGCGCTCTGGGACGACGGACTGGTCACCGCCACCGTGCGCGGTGACGGCAGCGCGGTCCGCTGGCACCGGGCCCTGCCCGGGGCCGCACCCTGGCTCGCCGCCCACGGGGGAACGGGCGTGCTGCGGACCCTGGGCGCCCGCATGCTCGCCGTCGTCACCCCACAGCGCATCGCCGCGTACCGCATCGCCGACGGGGACCTGCGCTGGGTGCTGCCCGCCCACAGCGGCTGCGCCTTCGAGCCCGCGCGCGCGGTGCGCCACGGCAGCGCGCTCCTGATCGCGCAGCCCTGCGCCACGACCGACCTCTGGACCGGCGAGATCATCGCCGTGGACGAGCTGGGCAGGATCACCCGGAACCGGGCGCCGCTGGGCAACGAGCGGCGGGGCGAGTATCACAGTGCCGAACACCCGCACACAGAAAAAGTGGTTGCACCGCCCCGTTAGACTTGGCCCATGGCCATTCTCCTCGCGCATTAGACGGCGGGAACGTCCTCAGCCGTCCACCCCGCCAACGACCTGCCCTGGAGTCTGTCCGTGATCTCCGCCTCCGGTATCGAGCTGCGCGCCGGCGCCCGCGTCCTCATCGAGTCCGCCACCTTCCGTATCACCAAGGGTGACCGCATCGGTCTGGTCGGCCGCAATGGCGCCGGCAAGACGACGCTCACCAAGGTCCTCGCGGGTGAGGGCATCCCCGCCGCCGGCACCGTCGCCCGCTCCGGCGAGGTCGGCTATCTGCCGCAGGACCCGCGCACCGGCGACCTCGACGTGCTCGCCAGCGACCGCATCCTCTCCGCGCGCGGCCTGGACACCCTGATCCGCAAGATGCGCGACAACGAACAGCGCATCGCCAACGGCACGGGCGCCACCCGCGAGAAGGCCCTTCGGCAGTACGAGCGCCAGGAGACGGAGTTCCTCACCAAGGGCGGGTACTCCGCCGAGGCCGAGGCCGCCACCATCGCCGCCGCGCTCAACCTGCCCGACCGTGTGCTCGGCCAGCCCCTGCATACGCTCTCCGGCGGTCAGCGCCGCCGTATCGAGCTCGCCCGGATCCTCTTCTCGGACGCGGACACACTCCTGCTCGACGAGCCGACCAACCACCTCGACGCCGACTCGATCGTCTGGCTGCGCGACTACCTGAAGACGTACCGCGGCGGCTTCATCGTGATCTCCCACGACGTCGACCTCGTCGAGACGGTCGTCAACAAGGTCTTCTACCTGGACGCCAACCGCGCCCAGATCGACGTCTACAACATGGGCTGGAAGCTCTACCAGCAGCAGCGCGAGGCCGACGAGAAGCGCCGCAAGCGCGAGCGGCAGAACGCCGAGAAGAAGGCCGCCGCGCTGAACGCGCAGGCCGACAAGATGCGCGCCAAGGCGACCAAGACCGTCGCCGCGCAGAACATGGCCAAGCGCGCCGACCGGCTGCTCGCCGGACTCGAGGCGGTACGCGCCTCCGACAAGGTCGCCAAGCTGCGCTTCCCGGAGCCCGCGCCCTGCGGCAGGACGCCGCTCACCGCCGAGAGCCTGTCGAAGTCGTACGGCTCCCTGGAGATCTTCACCGACGTCGACCTGGCCATCGACAAGGGCTCGCGCGTCGTCATCCTCGGTCTGAACGGTGCCGGAAAGACCACCCTCCTCAGGCTCCTCGGCGGCGTCGAGCAGCCCGACACCGGCGAGGTCGTGCAGGGCCACGGCCTCAAGCTCGGCTACTACGCGCAGGAGCACGAGACCCTCGACCCCGAGCGCACGGTCCTGGAGAACATGCGCTCCGCCGCCCCCGACCTGGACCTGGTCGAGGTCCGCAAGACGCTCGGCTCGTTCCTGTTCTCCGGCGACGACGTCGACAAGCCCGCCGGCGTCCTGTCCGGCGGCGAGAAGACCCGCCTTGCGCTCGCGACCCTCGTGGTCTCCTCCGCGAACGTCCTCCTCCTCGACGAGCCGACGAACAACCTCGACCCGGCCAGCCGCGAGGAGATCCTCGGCGCGCTGCGCACCTACAAGGGCGCCGTCGTCCTCGTCACCCACGACGAGGGCGCCGTCGAGGCGCTCCAGCCGGAGCGGATCATCCTGCTGCCGGACGGCGTCGAGGACCTGTGGGGCGCCGACTACGCGGACCTGGTGGCCCTCGCCTAGCTGTCGCGCACTCCACGGCGGGGGTCAGCCCCGCGTGATCGAATGACTGATCCACTGCGTATGGATCATTCGGCCGATCCGTGATCCATCATCTGTGTGAGATCTCCTCGTACCGAGGTGTGTCGTACATCGATTTCGCGGCCGAGCCCATTGTTCCCAAGGGCTCGGCCGTCTCGCGTCGCTGACCAGGTACTTCGCGGAAGAACCCGTTCGGCCGTACGGACGACGACAGCCGGAACCAAGAATTCCACTCGTGGGGATGGCCTCCTGTCGTCAAAACCTTGTCTTACGGACCTTGCCGAATGGGTGGCCATGAGGCCCAGGAGGGGTGATCATGAGAGTCCAGAGCGCACTTCCCATGAGGAGGCACGGGTGGCCGAGACTCTGAAGAAGGGCAGCCGGGTGACCGGCGCCGCGCGCGACAAGCTCGCGGCAGACCTGAAGAAGAAGTACGACTCCGGTGCGAGCATCCGAGCGCTGGCCGAAGAGACCGGCCGCTCGTATGGCTTCGTGCACCGGATGCTCAGCGAGTCGGGCGTCACGCTCCGAGGGCGTGGCGGAGCGACGCGGGGCAAGAAGGCCGCCTCGGCCTGAGGCCGGGCGTACCCATCGGCTTCGGTGGTGACCACCCGGTCGGTCGGGCGATCGACCGGGTGGTTACTGTGCAGTCACTTAGGTGTGTGCCTCGTGGGGTACGCATCTGATCCGACCGCACCCATCGGAGGCGCCCCATGGCTTCGCTCGACCCGGTATTCGACAAGGACGGCGTACGGCTCACCGTCGACGACGCGATCGCCACGGTGACACTGACCAATCCCGCCAAGCGCAACGCCCAGAGTCCTGCTCTGTGGCGGGCGTTGACGCAGGCGGGGCGGTCGCTGCCGGGCTCCGTCCGGGTGGTCGTCCTGCGCGCCGAGGGCCAGTCCTTCTCCGCGGGGCTCGACCGGCAGGCGTTCACGCCCGAGGGCTTCGACGGGGAACCGTCGTTCATCGACCTCGCGCGCGGCTCCGATGCCGAGCTCGACGCGACCATCGCCGAATACCAGGAGGCGTTCACCTGGTGGCGGCGCAGCGACATCGTGTCCATCGCCGCCGTGCAGGGACATGCCATCGGTGCGGGGTTCCAGCTCGCCCTCGCCTGCGATCTGCGCGTCGTCGCGGACGACGTGCAGTTCGCCATGCGCGAGACCAGTCTCGGGCTCGTTCCCGATCTCACGGGGACGCATCCGCTGGTGAGCCTGGTGGGATACGCCCGCGCGCTCGAAATCTGCGCGACGGGCCGCTTTGTGACGGCCGAGGAGGCCGAGCGGACCGGGCTCGCCAACCTGGCGGTGCCGGTCGACCAGCTCGACGACACGGTGCGTGACCTGGTCGCGGCGCTGCTTGCCGCGCCGCGGGATGCTGTCGTCGAGACGAAGGCGTTGTTGCGTGGGGCGCAGGAGCGGTCGTACGAGGAGCAGCGGGTTGCTGAGCGTGCCGCTCAGGCTCGACGGCTCCGGGACCTCGCGGGTGTGGGTGACTGAGGCCCGTCGGGTGCTGCGGGTGGGTGGGGGCTGGTCGCGCCCACGCGGCGGAGCCGCACATGTCACAGCCCCGCGCCCCTGAAGTAGCGCTCTAGTGCACGGCGGTTACCAGTACCGCCACTGATGGGGTGTCCGTCAGGGCCTCCATGACCGCCGCTCTGACGGCCCTTGCCACGTCTACGGTCCTCTCGTGCGCCGAGACCGCCAGTTCCACGCGGACGTGGCGACGCGGCAGGGTGGCCTCCTCGCCGGTGACTTCGGTGATGTGGACGGGGCGGCCCAGGACGTCCGTCAGGTGGGTCACGCCCGGGACCGACAGGGCGGCGGTCGCCACCCGCGCCTCCTCGGGATCCGTCGGAACGGCGGCCTCGCGCACCTCGTCGGTGCGTACGGCGGCGGAGGGCTCGCGCACCTCGTCGGGGCCTACGGCGGCGGAGGGCTCGTCCTCCTCGAGCAGCCCCGTCACCCGTAGGTCCACCTCCGTGACCGACAGGCCGAGGCGTTCCGTCGCCGCCGCGGCCAGGGTCAGGCGCAGGCGGGCCGCGGTCGTCGGGAGCGGCTCGATGCCCGGGGCCGTGGGATCCGTCCGGGCCGCGAACTCCGCGCTGATGCGCAGCGGACCGGGCGGCAGCGCGCTGGGCGGCGGCGGTACGGCGGGGTCGTCCACTTCGTCAGGGTCGGCGAGTGCGATCCGGAGCACGCCGAGGCGCACGCCGCGCACCGGTTCCGCCGCGCGCCGCAGCACCGACTCGGCCGCCCCCTCCGTGATCCACGCGCCGTCGCGCGGGAGGCCGAGGGGCAGCAGTCTGCCGAGCCCGAGCTGATGCCGTACCACCTGCGTCCATCGGTCCACCGTCATTGCTCCAGCCTGCCGCATCCCCGGCGCGACCGCGCAACCCCACTTATTGTGGGCAAAGGAGGACGACCGGAAGGGACGTACGGCGATGACCGACATGACGGAGCCGAACCGGACGGAGACCCCCGCCGGCGAGAAGGGGGCGCCCCAGACCCGTAAGCCGAGTGTCACCAAGCGCGGCGAGGGTGATCCCGCCACCCGGGGACGGACCACGATCGCCGACGGCGTCGTGGAGAAGATCGCCGGGCTCGCCGCCCGCGATGTGGTCGGCGTGCATGCCATGGGCAGCGGACTGAGCAGGACCTTCGGGGCGGTACGCGATCGTGTGCCCGGCGGTACGAAGTCCGTCACGCGGGGTGTGAAGGCCGAGGTCGGCGAGCTGCAGACCGCGCTCGACCTGGAGATCGTCGTTGACTACGGCGTGTCGATCGGTGATGTCGCCCATGCCGTACGGGAGAACGTCATCGCGGCCGTCGAGCGCATGACAGGGTTGGAGGTCGTGGAGGTCAACATCGCGGTGAGTGATGTGAAGCTTCCCGAGGAAGAAGAGGAGGAGGCGGAGACGCGGCTCCAGTGACCACCCGGCCCCGCTGACTGGCCGATGACCGCCCGGCCACCGAACCGCTAGTGATCACTCGGCCACCCAACTGCTGAGGAGCACACCATGAGCTTGGCCGTGATCGGCATGATCGCCGGAATGGCGCTGGCCTTCGCCGGGTACTTCGGCGGATTCGGGGCCTTCTTGCTGGTGGCCGCCCTGGGGGCCATCGGGTTCGTCGTCGGGCGGTTCCTGGAGGGGGACCTGGACGTCGGCGACTTCTTCCGCAGCCGCGACGGCCGGCGGCGGTGACGCGTGCCAGGTCACGTTGACCGGCTCGGTGAGCCACGGCGGCCCGTGACGACCGTCGCGGCGGCCGAGCGGGGCGCGACCCGGATCGCCGACCGGGTCGTCGCGAAGATCGCCGCGCAGGCGGCGCGCGAGGCGCTCGTGACGCTGCCCCCGGACGCCATGCCCCCGCACGCGAGCGTCGTCGTGCACCACGACAGCGCCCGCGTCCGCGTCAGCGTCGAACTCGACTACCCCTCCGACATCGGTGGCCAGTGCCATGCGGTGCGTCGCCATGTCGCCCAGCGGGTAAGGACGTTGGCGGGGATGGAAGTGCCGGAGGTGGCCGTCCAGGTGGAGCGGCTGCATCTGGCGCAGGCGCCCGGCGCGGCACAGGGGAGGACGCGATGAGCGAGTCCCAGGGCTCCGAGGACACCCGACGCATGCCCGTCATGGAGAAGGCGACCGAGCGGGAACTCGGCCAGTCCGCCTCCGCGGCCGCCTACGAACCGATGCCGCCGACCCGCGAGGACGAGGACGGCGGCCAGGGCCGCTTCTGGTCCGCGCGCCGCGTCCCCGCCGGCATTCTCGCGGTGCTGATCCTCGTCGGCGCGGGCATTCTCCTGTACGACATCGCGGCCGTGCGCGCCCACCGGCCCGCCCTGCACTGGCGCAGGTCGCTGGCCCGGCAGCTCGCCGAACGGCCCCTCGACGACACCTGGGTGCTCGTCGGCGCGGGAGTCGCGGCCGCCCTCGGGATCTGGCTGATCGTCCTCGCCGCCACGCCCGGACTGCGCGACGTCCTGCCGATGCGGCGCACCCACGCCGACGTCCGGGCAGGGCTGCACCGGGGCGCCGCCGCGATGGCGCTGCGCGACCGGGCCATGGAGGTCGCCGGGGTGCGGTCGGTCCGGGTCCGTATGGGACGTACGAAGGTCGACGTCCGCGCGGTCTCGCACTTCCGTGAACTGGACGACGTACGCGCCGACTTGGACGCCACGCTCGCCGACGGCATCAAGGGGCTCGGGCTCACCCGGCCGCCCGCACTGTCGGTGCATGTCGCGCGGCCCGGACGGAAGGGGTGAGCGCGGTGCTCCGGATCGTCAACCGCGTCCTGATCGGGATCATCGGTCTCGCGCTGCTCGTCCTCGGCGGTTCCGTGCTGGCCATCGGCCTCGGACTGAACCCGCCCTCGTGGTGGATCCACGACGGACAGCACGATGTGCTGCTCAGTGACGCCGACCGGGCCCGCTGGCGCGACCACGGCTGGTGGTGGCCCGCCGTCATCGTCGGCCTCGCGGTCCTCGTGGTGCTCGCCCTGTGGTGGCTGGCCGCCGTGCTGCGCCGGCGCCGGCTCACCGAAGTGCTGGTCGACACCGGCGACGGCGAGGGCGCGCTGCTGCGCGGGCGGGCCCTGGAAGGCGTACTGGCCGCCGAGGCGGGGCAGTTGGACGGCGTCGCACAGGCACAGACCCTGCTGACCGGGCGGCGCAGCGCGCCCGAGGCGCGGGTGCGGCTCCTGCTGGAACCTCATGTGGACCCCGGCGACGCCCTGCACCTGCTGACGGCGGAGGCGCTCGCGCACGCGCGGGACTCGGCGGGCCTTGCCGCACTCCCCGCGGAGGTACGCCTGCGCGGGGTCAGGCACCGGGCCGAGCGCGTGACTTGACCGTAAATGACACGCCTGCCCAAGGAGACGCCTGCCCAAGGAGACGCCTGCCCAAGGAGACGCCTGCCCAAGGAGACGGCCGTCCAAGGAGACGGCCGTCCAAGAGGTCAGAACCCGTTCCGCATCCCGCCGTCCACCGGCAGCATGATGCCCGTGAGGTACGACGCCGCCGGTGAGAGCAGGAACGCGGCCGCGCGGCCGAACTCCTCCGGGGTGCCGTAGCGGCGCAGCGGAATGCGGGCCTCGTTGGCCGCGCGGGTGGCCTCCGGATCGGCGGAGAGGCTGTCGAGTTCGCGCACGCGGTCGGTGTCGATACGGGACGGGAGCAGGCCGATCACACGGATGCCGCGCGGGCCCAGCTCGTCCGCGAGGGACTTGGCGAAGCCCGCGAGGCCGGGGCGCAGACCGTTGGAGATGGTGAGTCCCGGGATCGGCTCGTGCACCGAACCGGAGAGCACGAAGCCGATGACACCGCCCTCGCCGAGTTCCGCGGCGGCCGCGCGGGCCAGCCGCACCGCGCCCAGGAAGACCGATTCGAACGCGGCCGTCCACTGCTCGTCCGTGTTGTCCGCGACGAACCCGGGCGGCGGGCCTCCGACGCTGATCAGGACGCCGTCGAAGCCGCCGAAGTGCTCACGGGCGGCGGCGATCAGCCGGGGCGCGGTCCCCGGGGCGGCGTTGTCGGCGGCGACCCCGACCGCGTTCGGGCCGAGCGCGGACGCGGCATCGGCGACGCTCTTCTCGTCGCGCCCCGTCACCACGAGCTTCGCTCCGTCGGCGACGAGTTCGCGAGCGGCGGCGTTGCCCAGGCCACGGGTGGCTCCCGTGACGACGTACACACGGTCCTTCAGTCCAAGATCCATGGCCCCTATCCTGCCTGCTCGCCCCCGAACAGGGCGAGGGCGGTACCCACCAGGCCGATATGGCTGAACGCCTGCGGGAAGTTGCCGAGCTGGCGGCCGGAGCCGGGGTCGTACTCCTCGGAGAGCAGGCCCACGTCGTTGGCCAGCCCCACCAGCCGCTCGAACATCTCGCGGGCCTCCCGCGTCCGGCCCGTCATGTGCAGCGCCTCCGCGAGCCAGAACGAGCAGACCACGAAGGTGCCTTCGCCGCCCGCGACCCCGTCGATGTCGGGCCCCTCGGTGCTGTAGCGGCGCAGGAGGCCGTTGCGGCCGAGTTCCCGGTGGACCGCGTCGATGGTGCCGAGGACCCGCGGATCGTCGGGCGGCAGGAAGCCGACGCGGGGGATCAGCAGCAGTGAGGCGTCCAGCTCGCGTGAACCGTAGGACTGTGTGAAGGTGTGCCGCTCGGGGTCGTAGCCGCGCTCGCACACCTCCCGGTGCACCTCGTCGCGCATCGCGCGCCAGCCCTCAAGGTTGCCTTCCAGCTTGGGGTTGCTCTCCACGGCGCGTACCGCGCGGTCGGCGGCCACCCACGCCATCACCTTCGAGTACACGAAGTGCCGGCGCGGGCCGCGCACCTCCCAGATCCCCTCGTCGGGCTGGTGCCACGCGGTGCGCAGGAACTCCATCAGGGCGACCTGCACCCGCCACATGTGCGGCTTGGACGGCAGGCCCGAACGCCGGGCCAGCGAAAGCGAGTCGGTGACCTCGCCGTACACGTCGAGCTGCAGCTGCTTGACGGCGTCGTTGCCGACCCGGACCGGGTACGAGTCCGCGTAGCCGCGCAGCCACGGCACCTCGTACTCGGACAGGCGGCGCTCGCCGGCGAGGCCGTACATGATCTGCAGGTCCGCCGGGTCGCCGGCGACCGCGCGCAGCAGCCAGTCGCGCCAGGCCTCGGCCTCCTCGTGGTAGCCGGCCGCCAGGAGCGCGCCGAGCGTGAGCGTGGAGTCGCGCAGCCAGCAGTAGCGGTAGTCCCAGTTGCGGACGCCGCCGAGATCTTCGGGCAGGGAGGTGGTGGGGGCGGCCACGATGCCGCCGGTCGGCGCGTAGGTGAGGGCCTTGAGGGTGATCAGGGAGCGCATGACGATGTCCCGGTGCGGGCCGTCGTAGCGGCAGCGCGCCGCCCACGCCTGCCAGTCCTCGACGCTGGTGCGCAGTGCCTCGTGCGGGTCGACGAGCGGCGGGCGCGGCTCGTGCGAGGGATGCCAGGTCAGTACGAAGGCGACCTTCTCGCCCGCCGCGACCGTGAACTCCGAGTGCGTACCGAAGTCCTTGCCCCAGGTGTGCACGGGCGGCTCGCTGCGCAGCCAGACCGAGTCCGGGCCCGCGACCGCCACGCGATGGCCGTCCGACCGGCGCATCCACGGCACGATCGAGCCGTAGTCGAAGCGCAGCCGCAGCAGGCCGCGCATCGTCACCCGGCCGCTCAGCCCTTCGACGATCCGTACGAGATCGGGGGCGCGGTCGCGCTGCGGCATCAGGTCGGTCACCCGGACCGAGCCCTCGTCGGTGTCCCACTCGGTGTCGAGCACGAGCGTGTCGGGACGGTACGCGCGCCGCGTGCAGGGGCCCGCCCCCTTCGGTGCGATGCGCCAGTGCCCGTTGTCCTCGTCGCCCAGCAGCGCCGCGAAGCAGGCCGCCGAGTCGAACCGGGGCAGACACAACCAGTCGACTGAGCCGTCGCGGCCCACCAGAGCGGCGGTCTGCTCGTCCCCGATGAGCGCGTAGTCCTCGATGCGTTGGTGCACGCTGGACGGGTTCCCGAGGGGGGCAGCGGCCAATCGGGCCGCCAGAGTGGCGCGGGGCGGTGGCTGGGTGGGGTGGGGTTGCCGGGGTGGTGCGGGGTGCTCGCCTGTGGGGTGGGACTGCCGGGGTGGTGCGGGGTGCTCGCCCGCGGGCGGGGTGCCGGAATGGCTCAGGCCGGCCGGTCGCCCGTGGGGGCCGGTCCCCGGCGTCAGACGGCCGCCGCGGCCGTCTCCGGCGTGGCCTCCGCCGCGGCCGCCTCCGCGCGGTCGCGGCGCTCGCGGCGGACCAGGATCACCCAGCCGACGGGGACGCCCGCCGAGAACAGCCACCACTGGATCGCATACGCCATGTGCGGACCGATGTCGCTGTGCTCGGGGTCGGGGATCAGCTCGGGGGAGTCGCCCTTGGGCTCCGGCGCGGTCTGCTCGATGTAGCCGCCGAGGACCGGCTTGCCGAGCCGCCGTGCCTCCTGCTCGCTGCTGATCAGCATGACCTGACGGTCGGGCAGACCCTGGACGTTCTTGATGCCGCTGTCGGCGGTCGTCTCGTCGGCCATCAGCCGGCCGGTGACGGTGATCTCGCCCTGCGCGGGCGCCGGGATCTTCGGGAACGCGGTCTGCGCGCCGTCCGCCGGGACCCAGCCCCGGTTGACGACGAGGACCCGGCCGTCGTCCAGGACGAACGGGGTCAGGACGTGGTAGCCGACCTCGCCGTCGGAGTTGGTGCGGCGGCGTACGACCTCTTCGTGCGCGGTGTCGAAGTGACCCTTCGCGGTCACCCGGCGGTACAGGTCGTCGTGCTTGACGTGCTGCCCCGGCCCGGTGAGCGACTCGGCGGGCACCGGCTTCGCGGCCAGGGACTCGGAGATCACCGTGTTCAGCGCGACCTTGTGTTCATGGCGGTGCAGCTGCCAGAAGCCCAGTCGGATCATCGTGGGGATGAGCGCGAGGGTCACAAGGGTGAGGATCACCCACTGCCGGGACAACAGGAAGCGGTACACCCCATTGACGGTACTCGGCACGATTCGGCCCTCGACGGGAGGGTCCCGCCGAGGGCCGTCCGATGCGCTGTGCCGGGCTTGGGACGATGCCCGTGTCGGCCTCGGGGCGATGCCGTGTCGGCCTCGGGGCCATGCCCGTGCCGGTTCGGACGATGCCCCGTGCCGGGTGCGGGACGATGTCCCATGCCGGGCTC
Organism: Streptomyces sp. NPDC001530; assembly: GCF_042894545.1. NCBI lineage: Bacteria > Bacillati > Actinomycetota > Actinomycetes > Kitasatosporales > Streptomycetaceae > Streptomyces > Streptomyces sp. NPDC001530. The sequence continues at coordinate 51,134 of NZ_JBIAVS010000017.1, read as the reverse complement.
GGGACCGGGGGTCACACCTTGTCGATGATCCCCACCTTCCCCTCCGCCCGGGCGCAGTGCGCGCCGCAGAACCAGTGGCCCTCGACCTCGACCCCTTGGCCGATGATCTGGACGCGACAGTGCTCGCAGATGGGGGCCATCCGGTGGATCGCGCAGGAGAAGCAGTCGAAGACGTGCACCGCACCCTGCGCGTGCACCTCGAACGTCATGCCGTAGTCATTGCCACATACTTCGCATCTCGCCATGCGCCACAGGGTGGGGCGCCGACGCGGCGCGGGCGAGTGGGCGCCGGGCGAGTCGCCCGCCAATCACCCGTACGTCCGTCAGCGGCCCCCTGTCACTTCGCCGACGCCGGCTCCACGTCCCGCAGCAGCTGGCCGAACGCCGCCTCGTCGATGACCGGGGTCCCGAACTGCTTGGCCTTGACCACCTTCGACGTACTGGAGTCCGGGTCGTTGGTGACGAGCAGGCTGGTCAGCCGGGACAGGCTCGTCGCGACATGCAGCCCGGCCTCGATGGCGCGGTCCTCCAGCAGTTCGCGGTCGACGGAGGTGTCCCCGGAGAACGCGACCCGCATGCCCTGCTTGAGCGGTTTGCCCTCTTCGTACCGGCCTGGGTTGGGATAGGGGCATGCGGGACGTTTGCGCGAGGGGCGCCAACTCCCGGACGGGTAGCCGCCCCCGGAGGGGTAGCCGCCGGACTGTCGCCCGATCCGCGGCGCGGCGGGGCTGTCGGACCACTCCTTGAGCGGCCGGCACTCCAGCAGCGGCAGCCGCACCCCGCCGCGCGCGGCGGTGTGCAGGCTCGGCCGGAACGCCTCGGCCAGTACGCGCGCGTCGTCCAGCGCGTGGTGCGCCCGCTGCTGTACGACCCCGAAGTGCGCGGCCAGCGACTCCAGCTTGTGGTTGGGCAGCGGCAGCCCCAGCTCCTTGGAGAGCGCGATGGTGCACAGCCGTTGGCGCACCGGCGCCTCGCGCTCCACGCGCGCGTACTCCCGCGCGATCATCGACCAGTCGAAGACCGCGTTGTGTGCGACCAGCACGCGGTCGGCGAGCCGGGCGGCGAACTCCTCGGCGATGTCCTGGAAGAGCGGCGCCCCTTCGAGCATCTCGCTCGTCAAGCCGTGGATCCAGACCGGGCCCGGGTCCCGCTCCGGGTTGACCATCGTGTACCAGTGGTCCTCGACCTCACCGCGCGCGTCCAGCCGGTAGACGGCGGCCGAGATTATCCGGTCGTCGCGGGCCAGGCCTGTGGTCTCCACGTCAACGACCGCGTACCCCTGCGGATACGCGGCCGGCCAGGAGGCTGGGGACGCTGCGGTCGTGAGGTCTTCGAGCATGGTCCATGAGGATACGGGCCACGACTGACAGCCCGGCCGCCGCCTTCCAGGAGTTGACGCCGGCGGCCCCGGGCCACGAGGTCCCGGGTTTTTCGCCCCCGGGCTCCGCCCCCAAACCCCCGCTCCTCAAACGCCGGAGGGGTTGAATCTTTCAGCCCGTCCGGCGTTTGAGGACGAGCGCGTCAGCGCGATACGGGGGGTCTGGGGGGCGGAGCCCCCCAGGTACGGGACGGGTAGGGGCGGAGGGGGCGAAAAACCTCCCCCCCGGCCCCGTCACCGTGTCACCGCCCGAGCAGCGCCCCCACCAACGCCCCTACGGAGGCGACGAACAGCCTCTCCTCGTCCACCGGCCCGGCGAGCGCCCGCGCGAGGCCGGGGTCATCCTCCGCCGCCTCGGCACCCCACAGCTCCTGCTCGGCCGGCCGCTGCACCGGCGCCCGCTCCCGGTTGCGCTCGACGAGGACGAAGCCCACCACCTGGAACTGCACCGCGCGCACGACCTCGGCGGCCCGCGCCCCCCGCAGCCCCGCCGCGTGCACCTCGTGCACCAGCGCCCGCTGCGCGGGCAGGAACATCCGCTCGGTCAGGCCGCGTTCGTGCACCATCGCGACGAGGTGCGGATGGTCGCGCAGCTGCCGGCGCAGGGCGCGGGCCACCGAGAGGATGCGCTGCGCCGGCGTGCGCCCGGTGGGGCGGATCACGCCGAGGTCCGCGACGGTCCGCTCCACGAGTGCGTCGAGCAGGGACTCGCGATTGCCGACGTGCCAGTAGATCGAGGTGACCGCGGTGCCCAGCTCGGCGGCGAGCTTGCGCATCGTCAGGGCGTCCGGGCCGTGCTGCTTCACGAGCCCGGCGGCGGTCTCCAGGACCTCGTCGCGTGTGAGTGCCGGTCTCCCCATGGTGCTCCCAGGTCCGTGTCCGCACACGTATTTACCCTGAGCGCAGTCTGCTGTAACTGTGTTACAGGCGCCAGTGACGGACCATCAGAAACCTTCGAAGCCCAGACCTTCGAAGCCCGAACCTTCGATGCCTTCGGTGAGGGGCGGTACGACATGGCACGAGTGAGGTACGGCGCACGGACCGAGGCGGAGATCGCCGCCGCGCGCACCGCGAGTTCCCAGCTCCCCGACATCTGGTCCACCGGCGTGGTGGCCGTCTGGGAGAGCGATCCGGACGCGGTCGCGGCGGTCCTGCCGCCTCCGCTGAAACCCACCGGGCGGCCGCTGGTGCGGGTGAACATCAGCAAGGTCGACCTGCCCGGATATCCGCTGGGCGCGGGCTCGTTCGCCGTCGCCGCGGCGCACGACGGTGTCGAGGGGTGGTACCCGCTCGTCATGCCGATGACCCACGAGCGGGCCCTCATCGGCGGCCGCGAGGTCTTCGGGGAGCCCAAGAAGCTCGGCGAGGTGACGGTCGAGCGCGACGGTCTCGTCGTGCGCGCCGCACTCGCCCGGCACGGCATCGCGTTCGTCGAGGTGCGCGGCGCGGTGAGCGGCGACCTGCCGCTGCCCGAGCCCGCGCAGAAGACCGACTTCTACTTCAAGTTCCTTCCCGCGGTGGACGGTTCGGGCTTCGACGCCGACCCCGTCCTCGTGCACTGTCTGCGCAACGAGAAGGTGCGCAAGCTGGAGCGCGTCACCGGGGACGTCGTCCTGCGCGAGTCGATGTACGACCCGGTCGCCGACCTGCCCGTACGCGAACTCGTCGAGATCACCCTCGGCGAGAAGACCACCGACCAGAAGGGCAAGGTCGTCGAACGGGTCAGCGCCCAGGCCCTGTTGCCGTACATCCACCAGCGCTACGACGATCCGCAGCAGATCCTCGACGGACCGCCGGAGGGGAGCGTCTGATGCATCTCCGTGAAGGTCAGGTCGCCGTCGTCACCGGAGCGGCGAGCGGCATCGGGCTCGCGATGGCGCGGCGGTTCGCGGCGGACGGTCTGAAGGTCGTCCTCGCGGACGTCGAGGAGGGCGCCCTGGAGAAGGCCGCCGCCGAGCTGCGAGAGGACGGCGCCGACGTGCACGCGCGCGTGGTGGACGTCGGGGAGCGCTCGGAGGTCGTCGCGCTGGCCGAGGACGCGTACGAGAAGTACGGCGCCGTGCACGTGCTGTGCAACAACGCCGGTGTCGGCTCCGGCGCCGAGGGCCGCATGTGGGAGCACGACCCGAACGACTGGAAGTGGGCGTTCGCCGTCAACGTCTGGGGCGTCTTCCACGGCATCCAGGCGTTCGTCCCGCGGATGATCGCCGGGGGAGAGCCGGGCCACGTCGTCAACACCTCCTCCGGAGACGGTGGGATCGCCCCGCTGCCCACCGCCTCCGTGTACGCCGTCACCAAGGCGGCCGTCGTGACGATGACCGAGTCGCTGTATGCCCATCTGAAGGCGGAGCACGCGTGCGTGGGCGCGTCCGTGCTCTTTCCGGGGCCCCACATGCTCCGTACGGGCCTGTGGGAGTCGCACCGCAACCGGCCCTCGCGGTACGCGAAGCAGAAGCCCAGGAAGACCCCGTACCGCAGCCTCGACCAGTGGGAGGCCGCGATGAAGGAGGCGGGCCACGAGGTGCGGTTCACGCCCGTCGAGGAGGTCGCCGACCTCGTCGCCGAGGGGATCCGTGCGGGCCGCTTCTGGCTGCTGCCCGAGAGCGAGCACAGCGACCGGCAGATCCGGGCGCGGTCGCAGTCGATGCTCGACCGCTCCGACCCGTCGTACCTAGAGAACTTCATTCTGGACTGAGGAGGCAGGCGATGACCGGCCAGGACCCGTACCTGATCATCTCCTCCGACTGCCACGCCGGACTTCCCACCGAGGAGTACCAGCCCTATCTGGACGCCCGTTTCCACCGGGACTTCGACGAGTTCCTCGCGGGCCGCGACCGGCGCCGCGAGGAGATGACGCGGCTCGGTATCCGCAACGAGGCGTTCGCGAACAAGTGGTTCCAGGACAACGAGGAGGGTCTGCGCGGCGGTTGGGATACCGCGCAGCGCCTCAAGGAGCTGGACGGCGACGGCGTGGCGGCCGAGGTGGTCTTCCCGGACGCCGACGCCGTCGACAGCCAGACGGCCGCCCCCTTCGGCGTGGGCCTCGGCCTCTCAGGCGACCAGGACCCGGAGCTCGGCATGGCGGGCGCGCAGGCGCACAACCGCTGGCTGGCCGACTTCGTGTCCGAGAACCCCGAACGGCACTGCGGGGTCGCTCTGTTGCCGATCACGGCCGAGCCCTCACGCGTCGTCGAAGAGGTGCACCGGGCGAAGGAGTCGGGGCTCGGCGCCCTGATGATCCCCTCCATGTGGGTCGACAAGGAGCCGTACCACGACCGCCGTTACGACTCCGTGTGGGCGGCGGCCGCCGAGTGCGGGATGCCGGTGGTCACCCACTCCGGGGCGGCGCCGCGCCACGAGTACGGCGACCACCTCGGCATTTACGTCAGCGAGGTGACCTGGTGGCCCGCCCGCCCCCTCTGGTTCCTGCTGTGGTCGGGGGTCTTCGAGCGGCACCCGGGCCTCAAGTTCGGTGTCGCGGAGTCCGGTTGCTGGTGGCTGCCGAATCTCCTCTGGTTCATGGACCGCCTCTACCTCGGCGCGCACGGCGGCAAGAAGCTGTCGCCCTTCGCGGAGCTGAAGCGGCCCCCGCACGAGTACCTCGACCGGCAGCTCTTCATCTGCGCGACGAACACCAAGCGTCGCGAGCTGGCCCAGCGGTACGAGATCGGCGTCGACAACATCCTCTGGGGCAGCGACTTCCCGCATCCCGAGGGCACTTGGCCCGACACGCGTGCGTGGCTGGCGAAAACCTTCCACGACATCCCCGTCGAGGAGACACGCCGGATGCTGGGACTCGCGGCCGCGGAGGTCTTCGGCTTCGACGTGGAGAAGCTGACGCCGCTGGCCGGGCGCATCGGTCCGACCCCGGCCGACCTCGGCCAGTCCGCCGACCAGGCGGCCGTCGAGGCGTCCTGGGCGCGCTCGCGCGAGGTGGGCCGCCACTGGCTCACGGACCACGACTTCCCTGTACTGGGGGTGGATCGATGACCACTACTGGGGATGGATCGATGACCGCCGAGGACCGCTACACCGTCATCTCGGCCGACTGCCATGCGGGCGCCGATCTCCTGGACTACAAGCCGTACCTGGCGCAGCAACACCACGAGGCGTTCGACGCGTGGGCGGCCACCTACGTCAACCCGTACGAGGACCTGCTCGCCGACACGGCCGACAAGAACTGGAACTCCGAGCGGCGCCTCGCGGAGCTGGAGGCGGACGGGATCGTCGCGGAGGTCGTCTTCCCCAACACCATCCCGCCGTTCTTTCCGTCGGCCTCCCTCATGGCGCCGGCGCCCACAGCCGAGGAGTTCGAGCAGCGCTGGGCCGGGCTGCGCGCCCACAACCGCTGGCTCGCGGACTTCTGCGCGGCCGCGCCGGGCCGCCGGGCGGGGGTGTGCCAGATCCTCCTGAACGACGTGGACGAGGCCGTGAAGGAGATCCGCTGGGCCGCCGCCGCGGGCCTCAAGGGCGGCCTCCTGCTGCCCGGCACCCCACCGGGTTCGGGCCTGCCCGAGCTGTACTCCTCGGCGTACGACCCGATCTGGGCGGTCTGCGCGGAGCTGGGCGTCCCCGTGAACCACCACGCGGGCTCCGCCTCGCCCCCGCTGGGCGACGAGCCCGCCGCGCGGGCGGTCTTCATGGTGGAGACGACGTGGTTCTCGCACCGGGCCCTGTGGCACCTGGTGTTCGGCGGCGCGTTCCGCCGTCACCCGGACCTGAAACTGGTGTTGACCGAGCAGGGCTCGGGCTGGATCCCCGGGGTGCTCGACATGCTGGACTACTACCACGGGCGGCTGGTGGCGGCCGCCACGAAGGCGTCCACGGCCGAGGCGAAGTTCGGCACGGGACTGGCCGCGGCGATGGGCAAGGGCCCTTCGGAAGTCTGGCGGGACAACTGCTTCGTCGGCGCCAGCTTCATGCGCCCGCACGAGGTGCCGCTGCGCGACCGCATCGGCCTCGACAAGATCATGTGGGGCAGCGACTACCCGCACGACGAGGGCACCTACCCGTACTCCCGGGAGGGCCTGCGCACCGCGTACGCGGGCCTGCCCCGGGAGGAGATCGCGGCGATGGTCGGCGGCAACGCTGCCCGCGTGTACGGCTTCGATCTCGATCTCCTCGACCCGATCGCGGCGAAGGTGGGACCGACGGTCGAGGAGCTCGCGGAGCCGCTGGGGGAGCCGCCCGCGGACGCCACGAGCCCGGTGTTCGCGAAGGGGGGCTCGGTACGGGTGTGGTGAAGCCCCGGGGCGTACGGACGGCCCGGAAGCCCGCCGGGTCGATACGTCGCTGACGGCACCCGGAGTGCGATCCTCCCCGTGTGACGGAACCAACGCACGACGAGGCCCATGGAGGCGCGCTCGGCTCGCGGCTGAACTGGTTGCGGGCCGCCGTCCTGGGCGCCAATGACGGCATCGTCTCCACCGCGGGCCTCGTCGTCGGCGTGGCCGGCGCCACCGACGACCACTCCGCGCTGCTCACGGCGGGGCTCGCGGGACTGCTGGCCGGCTCCATGTCGATGGCGGCGGGCGAGTACGTGTCCGTCTCCACCCAGCGGGACTCGGAGTTGGCCGCCCTGGCCATGGAGAAACGGGAGCTCAAGGAGCAGCCGGAGGCCGAACTGGAGGAGCTGACCCAGCTGTTGGAGGCGCGGGGCCTGTCGCGGGACGTGGCCCGCGAGGCGGCGGAACAACTCACCGAGCGGGACGCCTTGAAGGCCCACGCGCGCGTGGAGCTCGGCATCGACCCCGACGAGCTCACCAACCCGTGGCACGCCGCAGGGGCGAGCTTCCTCGCCTTCACCGTGGGCGCGCTGCTGCCGCTGCTGGCGATCGTGCTCCCGCCGGCGGACTGGCGGCTGGGGGTCACGGTCGTGTCGGTGCTGGCCGCGCTCGTCCTCACCGGGTGGAGCAGCGCGCGCCTGGGGTCGGCGGACGCGGGCCGGGCGGTGCTGCGGAACGTGGCCGGGGGCGCGCTGGCGATGGCGGTGACGTACGTGGCGGGAACCCTGCTGGGAGCGGCGGGCGTGTGAACGCACCGGCCGACGCGACAGCGCCCGTTGGCGGAGATCGCCAAGAAGCAAGCGCGTACCGCCGGTAATACTTGTGGGTAACAACGTCTAGCCGCAGCCGACCAGCGGTTCTACGGTGCACCCATGCCGAACCTCCCCAATGTCGTGGTCTGGTCGATACCCGCCTTCGTGCTGCTCACAGTGATCGAGATTGTGAGCGTGCGCCTCCATCCCGACGACGACGAGGCGGGGTACGAGACGAAGGACGCCGCCACGAGCGTCGGCATGGGGCTCGGCAGTCTGTTCTTCGACTTCCTGTGGAAGTTCCCGATCGTCGCGATCTACGGGGCGATCTACGAACTGACGCCGCTGCGGGTGCCCGTCCTGTGGTGGACCGTGCCGCTGATGCTGCTCGCGCAGGACTTCTTCTACTACTGGTCGCACCGCGGGCACCATGTCATCCGCATCCTCTGGGCCTGCCACGTCGTCCACCACTCCAGCCGGAAGTTCAACCTCACCACCGCCCTGCGCCAGCCGTGGACGTCCCTCACCGTGTGGCCCTTCTACGTCCCGCTCATCGCCCTCGGCGTGCACCCGGCGGCGCTCGCCTTCTGCTCGTCCGCGAACCTCGTCTACCAGTTCTGGATCCACACCGAGCGCATCGACAAGCTGCCCCGCCCCTTCGAGTTCGTCTTCAACACGCCCTCCCATCACCGCGTCCACCACGCCTCCCAGGGCGGCTATCTGGACCGCAACTTCGGAGGGATCCTCATCGTCTGGGACCGGCTCTTCGGATCGTTCGTCCTGGAGACCGCGCGGCCCGTCTACGGGCTCACCAAGAACATCGCCACGTACAACCCCTTGCGCGTGGCCACCCATGAGTACGCCGCCATCGCCAGGGACCTGAAAACGGCGGCGAGTTGGCGTGAGCGGGTGGGGCGGGTCTTCCGCGGGCCCGGCTGGCAGCCCGCGCCGTCGGCGGCCGACACGAAGACGCCGGTCACGGAGCCCGTCGCGTGAACCCACGCCACGCGCGCGTGCTACTCGTCTCGTTCGCTCTGGCGACCGTCGTGGACCTCGTCTCCCTGGCCGCCGGGTTCGACCTCGGGCACCGGATCGCCAAGCCGCTCCTGATGCCGCTGCTCGCCGCCCACGTGGGTGTCCGGGGCGGCCCGCGGCTCCTGGTCGCCGCCCTGCTCTGCGGCTGGGGCGGCGACGTCCTGCTGCTGTCCGACGCCGACCCGGCCTTCCTGGTGGGGATGGCCTCCTTCGCGGCGGGGCACGTGTGCTACCTCGTGCTCTTCCGGAAAACGTCACGCGCGCGGGGAGGGTGGATCGCCGGTGCGTACGCCGTCGCCCTCGTCGCCACCGTCGTCCTCCTGTGGCCCGACCTGCCCGCCGATCTCCGCATCCCCGTCGCGGGCTACAGCCTGCTGCTGACCGCGATGGCGTACGGGGCCACCGGGCTCGGGCCCGTCGCCGGTCTCGGCGGCGCTCTCTTCATGCTCTCGGACACGCTCATCGCCACCGGAGTCGCCGACTGGCCGCAGCTCCCGAGGCCGGACTTCTGGATCATGCTCACCTATGCCGCGGCCCAGTATCTTCTGGTCCGCGGGGTGCTGGGCACCCTCGGCGCGCGCCCCGCGCCGTCGGCGGCGTACGGTGAGATGCGCTCAACCACCCCCTGAGCGCATCCACCGACGCCCCGCACGAGAAGGACCCTCGCCATGCGCGCCACCACCATCCACGCCCCGTACGACATGCGTGTGGAGGACGTGGCCGAGCCCGTGGTGCAGTTGCCCACGGACGCGGTCGTTCGGGTGCTGCGCTCCTGCATCTGCGGCAGCGACCTGTGGGCGTACCGCGGCGAGGCGGCCCGGCAGCCGGGGCAGCGGATCGGGCACGAGTTCCTCGGCATCGTCGAGGAGACCGGCTCCGAGGTGAGCGGGGTGCGGCGCGGTGACCTGGTCGTCGCGCCCTTCATGTGGTCCGACGGCGTGTGCGACTACTGCCGCGAGGGGCTCACCACGTCGTGCGAGCACGGCGGCTTCTGGGGTTCCGTCGGGTACGACGGCGGGCAGGGCGAGGCCGTGCGCGTGCCGTTCGCCGACGGCACCCTCGTACAACTGCCCAAGGACGCGGCCTCCGACGACCACCTGCTGTCCGCCCTGCTGACGCTCTCCGACGTCATGGGCACCGGCCACCACGCGGCCCTCGGCGCGGGGGCCCGCAAGGGCGCGACCGTCGCCGTCGTCGGGGACGGGGCCGTCGGACTGTGCGCCGTGCTGGCCGCCAAGCGGCTCGGAGCCGAGCGGATCATCGCGCTCGGACGCCACCAGGTGCGTACGGACATCGCGCGCCGCTTCGGCGCCACGGACGTCGTCGCCGAGCGCGGCGACGCGGCCGTCGAGGCCGTGCGCGAGCTGACGCGGGGACAGGGCGCGCACTGTGTCGTCGAGGCGGTCGGCACCGAGCAGTCCATGAGGACGGCCGTGAACATCACCCGCGACGGCGGCGCCATCGGCTTCGTCGGGGTCCCGCACGGCAGCGGCACGGGCCTGGACCTGAGCGTGATGTTCGACCGGAACATCGCCCTGCGCGGCGGTGTCGCGCCCGTGCGCGCGTACATCCCGGAGCTGCTGCCCGACGTCCTGGACGGGACCATCGACCCGTCGCCCGTCTTCGACATGACCGTCGGCCTGGAGGGCGTGCCCGAGGGCTACAAGGCGATGGACGAGCGGACCGCGCTCAAGGTGCTCGTCACCAACTGACGGCCACGTGCTCGTCACCAACTGACGCTCTCCGACTGACGGTCACCACCTGATCGGCAGGGGCAGCGCCGTCAGTACGCCCGACACCGCGACGACCACGCCCAGCGCCACGACCTCCGCACGCGCGGGCGTGCAGGCGCTGAGCGGGTCCGCCGCCCGCCGCAGGCGCAGGCGCGCCCACACGGCGAGGACGGCGACGGCGGCCACGACGAGCACCTTCGCGAGCAGCGTGCGACCGTACGCCGTCGACGTCAGCTGGTCCAGGACCGTGCCAGGAGGCATCCGGCGCAGCGCGCTCCATGTGCCCGTCGCCGTGAGCGCCGCGAACAGAACGGCCGCCACGCGCGCGTAGAGGCCGAGAACCGCGACACCCGCCTCCGAAGGACGCCACTTGCGCAGCATCCTCAGGACGTGCAGCAGACCGCCCACCCACAGCGCCGCGCACGTCAGGTGAACGAGCGTCAGGCCGGAGCCGACCAGCGGGCCGTGCTCCGTCGTGGGATGGGCGCGCAGCGCCTCCGCGACCACCACCGCGGCCAGCGGCCACACTTGGGTGGCCGGCCGGCGCGAGCGGGCGCACAGCCACGCCACCGCGAACGCGTTGACCTCCAGGAGCGCCAGCTTGCCGTCCCGCGTCTGGTACAGCCCGCCGACGTCCATGTCGGAGAGATGGTGCGGCAGCAGATTGCCGGTCGCCACGACCGAGGCGAGCCCCAGCGCGGCGACGAACCCGGCGGCAGCGGTGGAGGACGCCCAGCTGCGGGGCGCGTCCGCCAGGGGCGCGCCGGGCACCCGGCGGGCCAGCCGCGCCGCGAACAGTTCCCCCGCCGGGACGCACAGCGCCGCGAACACAACCGTACGCAGCAGTGCGATGCCACCGACGCCGGGCGCCGCGGCCTCGCCCGTACCGTGCAGCGCGGTGCGCGGGCCGAGCAGCGGGATCAGGGCCGCGACGGCCACCAGGACGAGCACGGCGACGGCCCGTCCGGTGGCCCGGCGCCGCGCCGGCTCGCCCGGGTCCGCCACCTCGTCTGTCGGTCGTATCAACGTCACCTCAAGATCTTCACCAGGTGTCACAGAACCGGGCAAGTGCAGTGAAACAACTGGCGGTACGGCATTCCGCCCATAGGTACGGTTCCAGCCGACCCGCGGCTCAGAGCCACCGGGCGGAATCGGCTCCCCAGCGGCCCGGCGGCCGCGCCCAGTCGTCCGGCCCGCCCGCGAAGGAGACCGGCGGCCGGGCGTACCGCAGCCGCCCCAGGTCGCTGTCGGTCTCGGCGAGCCAGAGGCCCGGTTCGTACGCGACGCCCGCGCCCTCCTCGTCCGCGTTCACCGAGGCATCCCCGGCCCTCTCATCCGAGGCGAGTCCGTTCACCAGCCACGCGGCCGTCTGCGCGAGCGCCAGCCGTACGAGCCATGTGCCGCCCCGCTCCGTCCGCTCGGTGAGCGAACGGAGCACGGCGGCGGCCAGCAGATAGCCCGTGCCGTGGTCGAGCGCCTGCGCGGGCAGCGCGCCAGGCCGCTCCGGCGACCCCTCGATCGCCGCGATGCCCGTGGCGACCTGCACCAGGCTGTCGAAGCCACGCCGCCCGGCCCACGACCCGTAGTCGCCCCACGCCGACAGCTGCGCCACGACCACCCCGGGCGCGCGCTCGGCCAACGCCTCGGGTGAGAGCCCGAACCGGTCCAGGGCACCCGGCCGATAGCCGGTGACGACGACGTCCGCGGCGGCGAGCAGCTCCTCGAAGGCGCGCCGGTCGGTCGCCAGATCCAGGGTCGTCGACCGCTTCCCGAAGCCCGTGTCCGCGTGCTGGTCGGGGAGTTCGGGCAGCTGCGGAGCGTCCACGCGCAGGACATCGGCGCCCAGCAGGGCGAGCGTGCGGGTGGCGACCGGGCCCGCGATGACCCGGGTGAGGTCCAGGACGCGTACGCCCGCCGCGGGCAGCAGCGGTGCCCCGGCGAGCGGCGCCAGCGCGCGTACGGGCGCCTCGCCGACCTGCTCCCGGCTCAGCAGCGGCCGGCGCGCCACCGCCGCCCCCTGCTCGTGCGCCGCCCACTCCTTGGCCGTGCGCAGTGCGACGGCGAGGCCCCCGGCTGCGTACACGGCGTCCTCCACGTCCACGGCGGACCGCTCCGCGAGATGAGCGGCGACCGCGTCCACCGACGCGTCCTCGGGCAGCTCCAGGGCGCTCAGCAACCGCGCCCGGTGATGCGGATAGTTCGCGTGCGTCCGCACCCAGCCGTCGGCGGTCCGCCAGAACCGCGACATCGGCGCGAAGTTGACGGGCGCCCGTCCGTCGATCAACAGGTGCCGCTCGCTGACGAACGCCGTGGCCACGGCCCCGTCGTCCACCGTCACCCCGGGCACGTCGGCGAGACCGGCCCGCCGCGCTCCGAGCTCGGCGCCGGCGAGCGAACACGCCGCCGCGCAGGTCCGCGCCAACTCCCGTACAGGCAGACGTGCTTCCAGCGCGCCCCGGCGTACGACAGTCGAGACACGCGAGAGCAGAGCGGGATCGCCACCCATTGCAGCCCATGCGAACTTGATGTCAGTCATGACTGCACTATGCAGTATTGACTCAATCAACATGGGAAGCTGCCGCCCACCACAGACGCACCTCCTTGTGCACGTCCGTCGGGCGCAGCTCCCACCCTTGGGTGAGGGCGACCTCGGCGACGTAACTCCCGCCGACGCCCCGGTAGATGTGCAGCGGTATCGCGCACTCGACCGGCGGTTTCGCCTTCTTCGGCTTGGGCGGTGCCGAGGCTGCCGCGGTCCACCGGGCGACCGCCTTGTCGACCCGCGCCTTGTAGTACTCGGTGTTGCCTTCGTGCCGCATCTCAGGCCACCACACGCACCAGGAGGCCAGGTCGCCGAGCCGGTCCAGTGTCCGCTCCATGAACTCTCCGAAGTCGTGCTCGACGCGCTCACTGAACGCAGCGACCACCTCCACCAGGAGACCGATGGCGATGAAAGCGAGCGCCGTCGCCACCCACACCACGCACAGCACCGGGACGTACACCATGGTCGCAATAAAACGGAGCACCAACTGCCACTTGGGCCGGACCGGCTCCGGAGTCCAGGTCGCGGGATCTTCGTATACATCCATGGCGGAGATCCTGCCGCAGCATGCGGAAGGGCCGGGCAGGTGGTCCCCGCCCGGCCCGATCACGCGCGCGTGAGTGCTACTTCGTCACCGCGTCCAACGCGTCCGCGGTGCCCCAGCCGTAGAAGCCGTTGCGGTTCTTCGTGCCCTCGCACACCGCGTCGACCTTGCCGTCGCTGTCGATGTCGTACGGGTCGGTGCACGGCGTGGCGTCGGCCTCCGCGTACAGCAGCGCCTTCACCACGGCGGCGGGGGCGTGCGGGTGCGTCGACTTGATGAGGGCGGCCACGCCCGCGACATGCGGGGTCGCCATCGACGTACCGGCCATGTAGCCCCAAGTGCCGCCGGGCAGCGGGCCGAGGATCAGACCGCTCGTCGCGGGCGGGGCCGGCGTCTGGTAACGCGTCGAGTCGCCGCCGGGCGCGGCGATGTCGACGACGCCCAGGCCGTAGTTGGAGAAGGACGACTTGATGCCCTTCGCGCCGGTCGCCGCGACCGTGACGACACCCGGCAACTGGGTCGGAATGTCATAGCACTTGGAAGGGTCGATCACCCGGTCCGAGGGGGTCCCGTCGTTCGGGGAGACCGGGTCGGTGATCGAGTCTGCCGCGAGGTCGTAGCTCTCGTTGCCCGCCGCCGCGACGTTGACCGCGCCCTTCTTCTCCGCGTACCGCGAGGCGCGGGTGATCGCGTCGACGAGGGCCTTCTGGTCCGGGTCATCCTTGCAGTTGAAGTACCAGGGGTCGGTGTAATAGCTGTTGTTGGTGACGTCGACGCCGTGCTCGGCCGCCCACACGAAGCCGCAGACGACGGCCTCCGTGTAGAAGTAGCCGGCCGTCGTGGCCACCTTGATGCCGGCGACCTGCACGCCCGGCGCGACACCGGTGATGCCGACGCCGTTCTTGGCGCCCGCGATCTCACCCGCCACGTGCGTGCCGTGCGGGCTCTCCCCGGTGGTGGGCCGCCAGGCCCCGTCGGTGGTGTCCGGCTTGCCCGTCACGCAGTTGGCCGACGCGCCGCGGTCGAAGTTCGGCGCGATGTCCGGGTGGGTGTCGTCGACGCCGGTGTCGATCACGGCGACCGTGACGTCCTTGCTGCCGAGCGTCTTCTCGTGCGCCTTGTCCGCCTTGATGGCGGGCAGGTCCCACTGCAGGGGCTCCAACGGGTCCTGCCCGTCGGCGGCTTCGGCCCTCGCGACCTGCTCCTGCCGGGCGGTGAGCGCCTGCGGCGTGCCCACGTCGGTGGTCGACTGCGCGGGCAGCGGCGCGTTGCGCGTGTTCCCGGCCGACTCCACACCGCGTACGCCACGGATCGTCTTGGCGAAGTCGGCGTTCGACGAGTGCACGACGATCACGCCGATCTGGTCGTACGACGTCACGATCGTGCCGCCCGCCTCGGCGATGGCCTTCTTCACCGATGCGGAAGTGCCGTGCCCAGGCCGGACGTTGACGACATAGCTGAGCGAGGTCGCGTCGGCGGCGGCAACCTGCTGCGACGCCTCCGCGGCCGACGCGGTGACGTTCGGCAGGAAGGCGAGGGCCGTCGCCGTGGCCATCCCCAACGGGATGGCTATGGCGCGGCGGGAGCGCTTGTAGGGCGCTGTCATGAATTCTCCAGTTCAATTCGCGGGACGAGCTGTACGAGCCGTGCGGTAGCTCAACTGGCATTCACTGGCGACTACTTGACCGCCCGCAGCGCGTTGACGATCCCGAACCCGTAGAAGCCGTTCACGCGCTTGCCGCCCACGCAGGTGGCGTCCACGACGCCGTCGCCGTCCCCGTCGTACGGGGCGGTCGGGCAACCCGGGTTGTCCGCCTCGGCCTTGAGCAGCACCTGGAGCTGGTCCGGGGTGGCCCAGGAGTACTTGGACTTCAGCAGGGCGGCGACGGCGGCGACGTGCGGCGTCGCCATCGAGGTGCCCTGCAGGAAGCCGTACTGGTTGTTCGGCATCGTGGAGAGGATGCGGCCGTTCTTCGACGGCGTGTCCGGGATCTGGTACTTGTCGCCGCCCGGCGCCGAGACGTCGATCACGCCGTCGCCGTAGCTGGAGAAGTACGACTTGGCGCCCTTGACGCCGGTCGAGCTGACCGTGACGACGCCCGGCAGCTGGGTCGGCACGTCGAAGCACTGGTGCGGGTCGACCGTGCGGGTGACCGGGGTCGTGTCGTCGGGGCTGGAGTCGTCGACGATCGCGTCCGCGTCGAGGTCGTCGTTGGAGTTGCCGGCCGCCGCGACGTTGAGGGTGCCCTTCTTCTGGGCGTACAGCTGGGCCCGGTTGACCGCGTCGACGATGGCCTTCTGGTCGGGGTCGTCGAGGCAGTTGTAGAGCCACGGGTCCACGTAGTAGCTGTTGTTGGTGATCTCCACGCCGTGGTCGGCGGCGAAGACGAAGGCGCAGACGACGCTCTCCGGGAAGAACAGCTGGGTCGAGTCCGGCTCGGCCACCGTGATGCCCGCGACCTTCACACCGGGCGCGACGCCCGCGACACCGACGCCGTTGCGGGCCGCGGCGATCTCACCCGCGACATGCGTGCCGTGGTAGTGGTCGGCGTCCACGGGACGCCAGGCACCGTACGTGGTGTCCGGCTTGCCGCCGACGCAGTTCGCGGACTGCGAGGCGGAGAAGTTCGGGGCGATGTCCGGGTGGGTGTCGTCGACGCCGACGTCGATCACGGCGACCGTCACGTCCTTGCTGCCCGGGTTGACCTTCGCGGCCTTGTCGGCCCCTATCGCGCGCAGGTCCCACTGGTCGGCCTCGAGGGGCTCCTCGCCCGATGTGGCGCTCTGCGCGACCTTGGCGGCCTCGGCGGCCGACAGCACCTGCGCGGCGCCCTCGTCCGTCGTCCCCGCGGGCGCCAGCGGCGCCGTCCGCGTCGCGCCCGCCGACTGCACTCCACGGACCGCCCGGATCTGCTTCCCGAAGTCCGGGTTGGCGGAGTGGACGACGATCACACCGATCTTCTCGTAGGCGATGACGACGCTGCCGCCGGCCGCCGCGATCGCCTTCTTCACCGACTCGATGGTGCGGTGGTCCGTCTTGGTGTTGACCACGTACGCGAGGTTCGGGCCGTCCGCGGTCGTCGCGGTGGACGCCGCGCGCGGGGCGGCCGACGCGGCGCCCGGCAGGAAGCCGAGCGAGGCGGTGAGCGACAGGACGACCGGTACGGCCAGGGCGAGGCGGCGTCTGGATCGCAGATGAGCCATGGGATCTCCACATCATCCGGAAAACGGAGCTGCCCGAACACAGGTGGTGCTCGGGCAGGTACATGACGGAGTGGTGCAGGCCGAAGCTATCCCCCCTCCGACCTGGCCAGCAATGACTTCCCGCGATGACTTCTGGATGACTTCTGAAAGAAGCCAGGGGAGTTGAACCGGTCCACGCGTGGCGCCGTGACCTTGAACAGGGAGCCCGAGGACGATCGAGCCCCCTGTTGGATCACGCGGAGGAGCAATATCGTCGCTCCTGGTTACGTGATCCACGTCACTGTGAGGTCAAAGCCGCATGTCCGTACCCGAGCCGTCCCCGTCCGCGAGCCCCGACTCGCCCCCGTCCACCGTCGTAACCGCATCCGCAACGCGAGGAGACACCGTGGCCACCGACGCACCGCCACCCTCGAAATCCGGTTCCCCCCTCCCCTCCACCGAGGAGTTCACCGAGGTGCAGGAGAGCGCCGAGTTCGGTGAACTGCGCAGCTCCTACCGCTCCTTCGCCTTCCCGCTGACCGTCGCCTTCATCGCCTGGTACCTGCTGTACGTCCTGCTCTCCAACTACGCGGGCGACTTCATGGGCACCAAGCTGTTCGGCAACATCAACGTCGCCCTGGTGCTCGGTCTCGCCCAGTTCCTCACCACGTTCCTCATCGCCTGGTGGTACTCGCGGCACGCCGCCGCGAAGCTCGACCCCAAGGCCGAGGCCATCAAGTCCCGGATGGAGGGCGGCGCATGAGCATCGCACAGCAGAGCCTGCTGGCGGCCGGCGAGGCCAGCGAGCACCGGCCGCTGATCATCAGCCTGTTCGCGGTGTTCGTCGCCGCGACCCTCGTCATCACCGTCTGGGCGGGCCGCCAGACCAAGGACGCCGCCGACTTCTACGCCGGAGGCCGCCAGTTCACCGGCTTCCAGAACGGCCTCGCCGTCTCCGGCGACTACATGTCCGCCGCGTCCTTCCTCGGCATCGCGGGCGCGATCGCCCTCTTCGGGTACGACGGTTTCCTGTACTCCATCGGCTTCCTGGTCGCCTGGCTGGTCGCCCTGCTCCTGGTCGCCGAACCGCTGCGCAACTCCGGCCGGTACACGATGGGCGACGTCCTCGCGTACCGCATGCGCCAGCGCCCGGTCCGTACGGCCGCGGGCACCTCCACGATCGTCGTGTCGATCTTCTATCTGCTGGCCCAGATGGCGGGCGCGGGCGTCCTGGTCTCGCTGCTCCTTGGCATCACCAGCGACGGCGGCAAGATCGGCATCGTCGCCCTCGTCGGTGTCCTGATGATCGTGTACGTCACCATCGGCGGCATGAAGGGCACCACCTGGGTACAGATGGTCAAGGCGGTGCTGCTGATCGTCGGCGCCCTGCTGCTCACCTTCCTGGTGCTGCTGAAGTTCAACTTCAACATCTCCGACCTGCTCGGCAAGGCGGCCGACAACAGCGGCAAGGGCACACCCTTCCTGGAGCCCGGCCTCAAGTACGGCGCCACGTCCACGACCAAGCTGGACTTCATCTCGCTCGGCATGGCGCTTGTCCTGGGCACCGCGGGCCTGCCGCACATCCTGATCCGCTTCTACACCGTGCCCACGGCCAAGACCGCGCGGAAGTCCGTGAACTGGGCGATCGGCCTCATCGGCGGCTTCTACCTGATGACCCTCGCGCTCGGCTTCGGCGCCGCCGCGCTGATCAAACCGGACGAGATCATCGCCTCCAACAAGGCGGGCAATACCGCGGCACCCCTCCTGGCGCTGCACCTGGGAGGCGTCGACTCCAACTGGGGCGCCGTGCTGCTCGCCTCCATCTCCGCCGTCGCCTTCGCCACGATCCTCGCGGTCGTCGCCGGACTGACGCTGGCCTCGTCCTCCTCGTTCGCGCACGACATCTACGCGAACGTCATCAAGAAGGGGCAGGCCACCGAGAAGCAGGAGGTCAGCGCCGCGCGCTACGCGACGATCGCCATCGGTGCCGTATCCATCGGCCTGGGCGCCCTCGCCCGCGACCTGAACGTCGCCGGTCTGGTCGCACTCGCCTTCGCGGTCGCCGCGTCCGCGAACCTGCCGACGATCCTCTACAGCCTCTTCTGGAAGCGGTTCACCACGCAGGGCGCGCTCTGGTCGATCTACGGCGGTCTGGTCACCGCGGTCGGCCTGGTGCTGTTCTCGCCTGTGGTCTCCGGCAAGCCCACGTCGATGTTCCCGGACGCCGACTTCCACTGGTTCGCGCTGGAGAACCCGGGCATCATCTCGATCCCCATCGGCTTCCTGCTGGGCTGGCTCGGCACGATCCTGTCCAAGGAGGAGCCGGACGCCGGCAAGTACGCCGAGCTGGAGGTCCGCTCGCTCACGGGTACCGGAGCGCACTGAGACCGCACACTGACGGCCCCGTCGTAGCCGCTGGTAGATCACTACTAGTAGGTCCCTACGACGGGGCCGCGCCGTACCTCGTGGGATCCGGCCGCTGTCGATGTCAGTCCCGTCACGTAGGCTCGATCGTGTCTGGTAGAAGTGATCCGCATCGAGGGAGGGGGCCCACGTGCTCATTGACACCTACGGCCGAGTGGCAACCGACCTGCGCGTCTCACTGACGGACAGGTGCAATCTCCGGTGCACGTACTGCATGCCCGAAGAGGGCCTGCAGTGGCTGGCCAAGCCCGATCTGCTCACGGACGACGAGATCGTCCGCCTGATAGACATCGCGGTCACCAGCCTGGGCATCACCGAGGTCCGCTTCACCGGCGGCGAGCCCCTGCTGCGCCCCGGCCTGGTGGGCATCGTCGAGCGGGTCGCGGCCCTGGAGCCCCGCCCCCAGATGTCCCTGACGACCAACGGCATCGGCCTCAAGCGCACCGCGACCGCCCTGAAAGCGGCGGGCCTGGACCGGGTGAACGTCTCGCTGGACACCCTGCGCCCCGACGTCTTCAAGACCCTCACCCGCCGCGACCGCCACAAGGACGTCATCGAGGGCCTCGAAGCCGCCCGCGCCGCCGGCCTGACCCCGGTCAAGGTCAACTCGGTCCTGATGCCGGGACTGAACGACGACGAGGCCCCGGACCTGCTGGCCTGGGCCGTGGAGCACGACTACGAGCTCCGCTTCATCGAGCAGATGCCCCTGGACGCACAGCACGGCTGGAAGCGCGAGGGCATGGTCACCGCCGGGGACATCCTCGCCTCCCTGCGCACCCGCTTCGAGCTCACCGAGGAGGGTGCCGGCGAGCGGGGTTCCGCCCCCGCCGAGCGCTGGCTCGTCGACGGCGGCCCGCAGCGTGTCGGCGTCATCGCCTCGGTCACCCGCCCGTTCTGCTCGGCCTGCGACCGTACGCGCCTGACGGCCGACGGTCAGGTCCGCACCTGCCTGTTCGCCACCGAGGAGACCGACCTGCGCGCCGCGCTGCGCTCGGACGCCCCCGACGAGGAGATCGCTCGCATATGGCGGCTCGCGATGTGGGGCAAGAAGGCCGGCTCGGGCCTGGACGACCCGTCGTTCCTGCAGCCGGAACGGCCGATGTCGGCGATCGGCGGCTGACCTAGCCCTCGCCCGGCTCCGACGGCTGGGAGGCCTCCCACTCGTCGAGCTTCACGACGTCCTTCAGGAACCCGCGCACACCCAGGAACTGGGACAGATGCTCGCGGTGCTCCTCACACGCGAGCCACGTCTTGCGGCGCTCCGGCGTGTGCAGCTTCGGGTTGTTCCAGGCGAGCACCCACTCGGCATCGGCACGGCAGCCCTTGGCCGAGCAGATGGGGGAGGCGGGATCGGAGCCGGGGGCGTTCAGGTTCACGCTCCCGACCCTAGCCGAGGCCGTACGTCACCGATTCCGCGCCGTCGCCTGACGCCCGGACACCAGCACCTCGACGACCTGCCGCAGGATCCCCATCGCCCGGAACGCGCTCGGATGGCGCGACTGCGGCAGGACCAGCACGGCCAGTCCGATCAGGAGCAGCGTCAGACAGACGAAGGCCAGGGGGACGAGGACGGTCAGTGCGGTGACAAACCTGACATTTTGCCAGATTGTGAGCATGGAAACCCTCCTGGCGCAGCAGAGCAGTCGCGGGGCGCTCCCCGGCATCGGTCCGTCGCTCCGACGGCGGATGCGGAGCGCGGTCGGAGTATGTCACGCACACACGCCTGCCCTGCACCGGAACCACATGATTGATCTGAGCTTTTCTTGAGCTTGGCGCACGCTCTGTGCTATAGGGGTGCGGCGCTAACGGGTGCGGCGCTGAGGAATCGCGGCGCTCAGGGGATGTGGCGCTCAGGGGATGCGGCGCTGGGGGAGTGCGGCCGCCGCCTCGCGGCATTTCGAATCCGGTGCCGCAAACAAGGCGACGCCGAGCAGCCACGGGGGGAGCTGCCCGGCGTCGGTCCGTCGCTCCGACGGGGGATGCGGAGCGCGTACGAAGTATGTCACGGGTAACCCGTCGCTCGGCACCGGAACAACATGATTGATCTGAGCTTTTCTTGAGCTTGGTGCACGGATGGATTCCGTTTTCGGAGGATCCTCCGTGGTCAGGTCGGGGTCACGTCAGGTCGCGCGGCGTGCCCCGCGGGCGCGTCCCCCGGGGCGGCCGCGACGTCCTCCGGGGCGGCCGCGACGTCCTCCGGGACGGATTCCGCGGAGCCGTCCTGCGGCGGCGGCGCGATCATCGGGCGGGTGGGGACGTCGACGAACGTAGAGGGGAGCGACGGCGCGTTCTCGCGGCCCGCGTTGGCGATCACCACGGCGATATAGGGGAGAATCAGCCCGAGCACCAGCGCGACGATGGCGACGTGCCGCTCGACGTTCCACAGCGTGGCGGCGAGGATCACGGAGACCGTGCGGACGGACATCGAGATGACATAGCGGCGCTGCCTGCCCCGTACATCCTCGTCGAGCCCCTGCCGGGCCCCGGTGATCCGGAAGACCTGGACGTTGCTCTGCTTCCGCATCACGTTCCACCACCCGCCTGTGTCGGACGCTCCCCGGTCCGTCCGTACCCGGTCCGAACCCGGTCAAGGAAGCAGGCCCGAACACGTTCAACGTTACGCCGCGGCTGCGTCGCGTTCGAGACCGGGTCATGTCCCGTCCGGCCGGACATGATGCGCCGTACCGCGTATGGCTCCGCCCGACATGCGCCGTATGGCGGACCGGCCGAGACTGGGCCTACTGCTCACGCGGAGCCGTACTAGGAGGCAGACATGGGCTGGTTGTGGGCGATCATCGTCGGTTTCGTGCTGGGCCTGCTCGCCAAGGCGATCATTCCGGGCAAGCAGCACAGCCCGCTCTGGCTGACCACCATCTTCGGCATCCTCGGAGCCATCGTGGGCAACGCGATCGCCCGTGCGCTCGGCGTCGACGCCACCCGAGGCATCGACTGGAGCCGGCACGCGTTCCAGCTCGTGGCCGCGATCATCATCGTCTACCTCGGCGACATGGCGTACATGGCACTGCGGGGCAGCAAGGTGAAGGCCTGACGGTCCGGCCGGAAAGCGTGACGGTCCGGCGAGAGAGCGCGGCGGTACGGCGAAGGGGGCGGCCCGTGACGGAGCCGCCCCCTTCGTCGTGGATGCTGGGCTCAGCCGCCGGTGACCTCCACCGCGGCCAGGTTCTTCTTGCCGCGGCGCAGCACCAGCCAGCGCCCGTGCAGCAGGTCCTCCTTGGCGGGGACCGCGTCCTCGGCGGCGACCTTCACGTTGTTCACGTACGCCCCGCCCTCCTTGACCGTGCGGCGCGCGGCCGACTTGCTCGCCACCAGGCCGACCTCCGCGAAGAGGTCCACGGCGAGGCCGAGCTCGGCGACCTGGATGTGCGGCACCTCGGAGAGAGCCGCGGCCAGTGTCCTGTCGTCGAGCGCGTCCAGCTCGCCCTGCCCGAACAGCGCCTTGGACGCGGCGATCACAGCGGCCGTCTGGTCGGCGCCGTGCACCAGCGTCGTCAGCTCCTCGGCGAGCGCGCGCTGCGCTGCGCGGGCCTGGGGGCGCTCCTGGGTCTGCTTCTCCAGCTCTTCGAGTTCCTCACGGGACTTGAAGGACAGGATCCGCATGTACGTCGAGACGTCCCGGTCGTCCACGTTCAGCCAGAACTGGTAGAACGCGTACGGCGTCGTCATCTCGGGGTCGAGCCAGATGGCGCCGCCCTCGGTCTTGCCGAACTTGGTGCCGTCCGCCTTGGTCATCAGCGGCGTCGCCAGCGCGTGCACGTTGGCGTGCGGCTCCAGGCGATGGATCAGATCGAGGCCCGCGGTGAGGTTGCCCCACTGGTCGCTGCCGCCCTGCTGCAGCGTGCAGCCGTAGCGTCGGTACAGCTCCAGGAAGTCCATGCCCTGCAGCAGCTGGTAGCTGAACTCCGTGTAGCTGATGCCTTCCTCGGACTCCAGGCGGCGGGCGACCGAGTCCTTCGTCAGCATCTTGTTGACGCGGAAGTGCTTGCCGATGTCGCGCAGGAACTCGATGGCCGACAGGCCGGCCGTCCAGTCGAGGTTGTTCACCATGACCGCGGCGTTCTCGCCCTCGAAGGACAGGAACGGCTCGATCTGTGAGCGCAGTCGGGTCACCCAGTTCGCGACCGTCTCCGGGTCGTTCAGCGTGCGCTCCGCCGTCGGGCGCGGGTCGCCGATCTGGCCGGTCGCCCCGCCCACCAGGGCCAGCGGACGCAGCCCCGCCTGCTGGAGGCGGCGCATGGTCAGGACCTGCACCAGGTGACCGACGTGCAGACTGGCCGCCGTCGGATCGAAGCCGCAATAGAACGTGACGGGACCGTCCGCGAGCGCCTTGCGCAAAGCGTCCTCGTCAGTGGAGAGGGCGAACAGCCCCCGCCACTTCAGCTCGTCGACGATGTCCGTCACGGTTCTCGTATCTCCTTCATCGGTCTCGTAATCAGGTACGAGGTTATACGCCCTGACTGACAGAGCTCATATTGAAGTCCGGCACCCGCAGCGCGGGCATCGCAGCCCTAGTGAACCAGTCGCTCCACTCCCGGGGCAGCGTCTTTTCCGTCCGCCCCGCCTCCGTCGCCCGCCCCAGCAGGTCCACCGGCGACTCGTTGAACCGGAAGTTGTTCACCTCACCGACGACCTGGCCGTTCTCGACGAGGTAGACGCCGTCACGGGTGAGCCCGGTCAGCAGCAGCGTCGCCGGGTCGACCTCGCGGATGTACCAGAGGCAGGTCAGCAGCAGACCGCGCTCGGTGCCGGCGACCATCTCCTCCAGGGAGCGGTCCGTGCCGCCGTCCAGGACGAGGTTGCCGATCGACGGCGTCACCGGGAGCCCGGTCAGGCCCGCGCTGTGCCGGGTGCTGGTCAGGTGCGTCAGCTCGCCCTCGCGGATCCACTCGGTGGCCGTGAGGGGCAGCCCGTTGTCGAACACGGACGCGTCGTCGCCGGAGGAGTGCGCGAGGACGAAGGGGGCGGTCTCGAGGCCCGGCTCGTTCGGGTCGCTGCGCAGCGTCAGCGGCAGCTCGGCGAGCTTCTCTCCGACACGGGTGCCGCCACCGGGCTTGCTGAAGACGGTCCGGCCCTCGGCCGCGTCCCGGGCCGCCGCCGACCACATCTGGTAGATCAGCAGGTCCGCGACGGCGGTCGGCGGCAGCAGCGTCTCGTAGCGCCCCGCGGGCAGGTCGACGCGCCGCTCGGCCCAGCCCAGCCGTACGGCCAGCTCCGCGTCCAGGGCCGCCGGGTCGACGTCCTTGAAGTCCCGTGTCGACCGGCCCGCCCACGCCGACCGCGTGCGGTCCGGCGACTTGGCGTTGAGCTCCAGCGTGCCGTTGGGCTGGTCGTGCCGCAGGCGCAGCCCCGTCGACGTACCGAGATAGCTGGAGACGAGTTCGTGGTTGGCGAACCCGTACAGCTCGCGGCCGCCCGCACGCGCGCGTGCGAACGATTCACCGAGCGCCGGCGCGAAGTCCGCGAAGACGGCGGACGAGGTCTCGGCGGGCGCGTCCGTGAAGTCGGGGGACTCCGGCACGCCCATGACCAGCGGCTGGGCGTCCTCGGCGGGACCGGCGCCACGTGCGGCGGCCTCGGCGGCCCGCACCAGCGGCTCCAGCTCGTCGGCGGTCACGGCCGAGCGCGAGACGACCCCGGACGACGTGCCCTCACGCCCGTCGACGGTGGCGATCACGGTCAGGGTGCGCCCGCGCGTGACCCCGTTCGTGGTGAGCGCGTTGCCCGCCCAGCGCAGGTTCGCGGTCGAGTGCTCGTCGGCGATCACCATGCAGCCATCGGCGCGGGACAGTTCGAGGGCGCGCTCGACGACCTCGTGCGGCTTGTTCGTACGGGCGCTCATCGACCGGCCTCCTGCGTGGTGTTGAGGATGTTGACACCCTTGAAGAGGGCGGACGGGCAGCCGTGCGAGACCGCCGCGACCTGGCCCGGCTGGGCCTTGCCGCAGTTGAAGGCACCGCCCAGGACATACGTCTGCGGGCCGCCCACCGCGGCCATCGAGCCCCAGAAGTCGGTGGTCGTCGCCTGGTACGCGACATCGCGCAGCTGGCCCGTGATCCGACCGTTCTCGATCTTGAAGAAGCGCTGCCCGGTGAACTGGAAGTTGTAGCGCTGCATGTCGATGGACCAGGAGCGATCACCGACGACGTAGATGCCCCGGTCGACGCTCCCGATCAGATCCTCCGTCGACATCCCGGCGGGATCCGGCTGCAGTGACACATTGGCCATGCGCTGCACGGGCACATGCCCGGGGGAGTCGGCATACGCGCAGCCGTTGGAGCGCTCGAAGCCGGTGAGCTTCGCGATGCGCCGGTCCAGCTGGTAGCCGACGAGCGTGCCGTCCTTGACGAGGTCCCAGGACTGCCCCGCCACGCCCTCGTCGTCGTACCCGATGGTCGCGAGGCCGTGCTCGGCGGTGCGGTCGCCGGTGACGTTCATCAGCTCGGAGCCGTACCTCAGCTTGCCCAGCTGGTCGAAGGTGGCGAAGGAGGTCCCGGCGTACGCGGCCTCGTAGCCCAGCGCGCGGTCCAGCTCGGTGGCGTGGCCGATGGACTCGTGGATGGTCAGCCACAGGTTCGAGGGGTCCACGACGAGGTCGTACACGCCCGCCTGGACGCTCGGCGCCCGCATCTTCTCGGCGAGCAGCTCCGGGATCTGTCCGAGCTCGGACTCCCAGTCCCAGCCGGTGCCCGTCAGGTACTCCCAGCCGCGCCCGACCGGCGGCGCGAGGGTCCGCATGGAGTCGAACTCGCCGCTGGACTCGTCGACGGAGACGGCGGTGAGCTGGGGGTGCAGCCGCACGCGCTGCTGCGTGGTCACGGTCCCGGCGGTGTCGGCGTAGAACTTGTTCTCGTGCACGGTCAGCAGCGAGGCGTCGACGTGATTGACGCCGTCGGCCGCCAGCAGCCGCGCGCTCCAGTCCGTGAGCAGCCCCGCCTTCTCCTCGTCCGGCACGGAGAAGGGATCGATGTCGTATGCGGAGACCCATGTCTTCTCGGCGTGCACCGGCTCGTCCGCCAGCTCCACGCGCTCCTCGGACCCGGCCGCCTTGATCACCTGGGCGGACAGCTTCGCCATCGCCACGGCCTGCGACGCCACCTTCGCGGCGGCGTCCATCGTCAGATCCACACCCGACGCGAACCCCCAGGTCCCGCCGTGCACCACGCGCACCGCGTATCCCAGGTCCGTGGTGTCCGACGACCCGGCGGGCTTGGCGTCCCGCAGCCGCCAGGACGCGCTGCGCACCCGCTCGAACCGGAAGTCCGCGTGCTCGGCGCCCAGCGCCCGGGCCCGCGCCAGCGCGGCGTCGGCCAGGGCGCGCAACGGTAGCGCCGTGAAGGCTTCGTCGATGGAATGAGGCACCGAGGTCTCCCTGCTGTCGTGGCCTGTCGTCTCCGATCATGTCGCGCGGGCGGGCCCGGCGGCCACGTCTTTCCGCCGCGGGCCGCGTCTTTCGGTCGCGAGGCCAGGACTTTCTGTAGGGATCCGACAGCGAGTCCCCGATCCCACTGTCGGTGCCCGATTCTCCGCGCGACGGATCGGACCGATAGGTTTTCGAGGAAGGCGCCTGTTTTGCAGGGGTTCCAGTCCGCTATCGAAAGGGTGATCCGTTGAGCCGCTCGGTTCTCGTCACCGGAGGCAACCGGGGCATCGGCCTCGCCATCGCCCGCGCGTTCGCCGACGCCGGCGACAAGGTCGCGATCACATACCGTTCCGGTGAGCCGCCGGCCGGCTTCCTGGCCGTCAAGTGCGACATCACCGACACCGAGCAGGTGGAGCAGGCATACAAGGAGATCGAGGCCGAGCACGGCCCGGTCGAGGTCCTCGTCGCCAACGCCGGCGTCACCAAGGACCAGCTGCTGATGCGCATGTCCGAGGACGACTTCACCTCGGTCATCGACACCAACCTCACCGGCGCCTTCCGCGTCGTGAAGCGTGCCAACCGCGGCATGCTGCGCGCCAAGAAGGGCCGCGTCGTCCTGATCTCGTCGGTCGTCGGCCTGCTCGGCTCAGCGGGGCAGGCGAACTACGCCGCCTCCAAGGCCGCCCTGGTCGGCTTCGCGCGCTCGCTCGCCCGAGAGCTCGGCTCGCGCAACATCACCTTCAACGTCGTCGCGCCCGGTTTCGTCGACACGGACATGACCCAGGCGCTCACCGACGAGCAGCGTGCGAACATCGTGTCGCAGGTGCCGCTGGGCCGGTACGCGCGGCCGGAGGAGGTCGCCGCGACGGTGCGGTTCCTCGCCTCGGACGACGCGTCGTACATCACTGGAGCCGTCATCCCCGTAGACGGCGGACTGGGAATGGGTCACTGATCACCATGAGCGGAATTCTCGAGGGCAAGCGCGTCCTGATCACCGGTGTGCTGATGGAGTCCTCCATCGCCTTCCACACCGCCAAGCTGGCCCAGGAGCAGGGCGCGGAGATCATCCTGACCGCGTTCCCGCGGCCCACGCTGACCGAGCGCATCGCCAAGAAGCTCCCCAAGCCCACCAAGGTCATCGAGCTCGACGTCACCAACGACGAGCACCTCGGCCGCCTGGCCGACGTCGTCGGCGAGGAGCTGGGCGGCCTCGACGGCGTCGTGCACTCCATCGGCTTCGCGCCGCAGGACGCCCTCGGCGGCAACTTCCTCAACACCCCGTTCGAGTCGGTCGCCACGGCCATGCACGTCTCGGCGTACTCCCTGAAGTCGCTGACCATGGCGTGCCTGCCGCTGATGCAGAACGGCGGCTCCGTCGTCGGCCTCACCTTCGACGCCCAGTACGCCTGGCCGCAGTACGACTGGATGGGCCCGGCCAAGGCCGCCCTGGAGGCCACCAGCCGCTACATGGCGCGCGACCTGGGCAAGCAGAACATCCGCTGCAACCTCATCTCCGCGGGCCCCATCGGCTCCATGGCCGCCAAGTCCATCCCGGGCTTCAGCGAGCTCGCCGCGGTGTGGGACTCCCGCGCGCCCCTGGAGTGGGACCTCAAGGACCCGGAGCCGGCCGGACGCGGTGTCGTCGCACTGCTGAGCGACTGGTTCCCGAAGACCACCGGCGAGATCATCCACGTCGACGGCGGTCTGCACGCCATCGGTGCCTGATTTCTGCCTGATTTCTCGTACGAGGCCGACGCCCCGTTTCCCGCCGCGCGCGGGGAGCGGGGCGTCACCCGTTCGGCCCACCGGCCGGGCGGAGGCGACGGGTAACTGCGCACCCTGGATTACGCGTTCCGTACGCGTTCCCTCCCCAGCACGGCCGAGGAGGTCTCCCTTGTGCGCCTGTTCCCCTGCTTCGTTCCGGTGCTGGCCGCCGTCGCTCTGGTGATGGCTCTGCCGTGTGACGCCACGCCCCACGCGCGCGTGGAGGCCGGAAAACCCGCGGACCCGGAGCCCTTCGGCGCCGAGTGCCGCACCAGTGTCACCGGCTCCCACGTGGTCGCGTACTGCCACAACCCCTACCCGGAGACCGACCGCGTCGCCCTGCACATCGAGTGCGCACGCTGGTGGGACATCGACACCGACAGCGTCCCGGTCGACACCGCGCCCGCGGCGACGGTGCGGCTGACCGGCCGGTGCTGGGAGGAGATCCGCTCGGTCTGGATCAGCCACGAGAGGTGACGGCTTCGTCAGCCGCACTGGAGGTGATGGCTTCCGCCACCTGCAAGGAGGCGACGGCGCTCGTCGGCGGCTCCAGTAGTGACGGCTTTCGTCAGCTGTCGGAGGCCGGGGAGTCGAGCCGTCCCGGACGGCACAGGAACGGATAGCCCGCGGCCTCCGTGGCGGCCGCCTCCGTGTCGCCCGCGCGGATCGCGTCGACGAGCCGGGCATGGTCCATGTACGTCTCCGGCGTCAGCTCCTCGCCGACGTCCTCGCGCAGCCAGTCGCGCAGCACCTCGCCCAGGTCCGCGTACATCGCCGTCATGACGTCGTTGTGGGACGCGGCCACCACCGCCAGATGGAAGGTCGCGTCGGCGGTCACGAAGGCCTCCGCGTCGCCCGACTCCCACGCTTCCTCACGGCGTACGAGGAGTGCGTCCAACTGCTTGAGATCGCGCTCGGTGCGCCGCTCGGCGGCCAGCTTCGCGGCGCTCGACTCCAGCGTGGAGCGCAGCTCGGCGATGTGCCGCGGATCGGCGTCCGCGAAGCGGCGGTGCATCACACCCGCCAGTTCGCTGGTCGCCACGACGTAGGTGCCGGAGCCCTGGCGGATGTCGAGCAGGCCGTTGTGGGCGAGCGCGCGGACGGCCTCGCGGACGGTGTTGCGGGCGACGCCGAGTTGCTCGACCAGTTCCGGCTCGGTGGGGATGCGGGAGCCCACCGGCCACTCGCCCGAGGTGATCTGGTTCCGCAGCTCGGCGATGACCTGCTCGGACAGCGCCGAACGGCGGGGGTGGCTCAGCGGCATGGCGGTCCTTCGTAGGGGCCCGGAGCGGTCGGTCGCGCGGGGCCGGAGGCTCCGGAGATTAACGCAAGGGGATTGGACAGCCAATCATCCCATGATTCTATGATGGGCGACATGGCTAGCCAGGAGACCCGGACGATGACGTCCACACCCATACGCGGCACCGCCGAGAGCGTGGAGTCCCCATCGCCGTCCACGCGCGCGTGGACGACGCGACTCGTGGTCGTCGGTATCGTCCTCACGGCCCTCAACCTGCGCCCCGCGATCACCAGCCTCGGCGCCCTCCTCGAAGAGGTGCGCGACGGGCTCGGCATGAGCGGCGGCGTCGCCGGCGTGCTCACCTCGGTACCGCCGCTCTGCTTCGCCGTCTTCGGTGTCATGGCACCGCGGCTCGCCCGCCGCTTCGGGCCCGGCGCGGTCGTCTGCGCGGGCATGGTCGCCATCACGGCGGGCCTGGCGATCCGGCCGTACGCCGGGAACACGGCCGGCTTCCTGGCCGCCACCGCCCTCGCGCTCATGGGCATCGCCGTCAGCAACGTCCTGATGCCGGTGATCGTCAAGCGCTGGTTCCCGGACCGGGTCGGCTCCATGACCGGTCTGTACTCAATGGCCCTCGCGCTCGGCACCTCCGCCGCGGCCGCGGTGACCGTGCCCATGACCGACGCCCTGGGTGGCAGTTGGCAGTCCGGGCTCGCGGCGTGGGCGGGCCTCGCGGCGGCGGCCGTGGTGCCGTGGATCGCGCTCGTACGCGTGCGGGGTGCCGACTCCGAGAGTGGTGCCGCTGGTCGGCGTACCGAACCCGGGGTCGGTGCCGACGGTCGGCGTTCCGAATCCGGGGCTGGCGCCGCCGGTCGGCGCCCCAGTGGCGGGACTGGTACGCCCGCCCGACAGGAATCCGACGGGCTGCGCATCACCCGTAGCCGTACCGCCTGGGCGCTCGCCGTCTTCTTCGGGCTCCAGGCCACCGCCGCGTACATCACGATGGGCTGGATGGCCCAGATCTTCCGCGACGCGGGCGTCGCGGCCGGCACCGCGGGACTGCTCCTCGCGGTCACGATGGTGATGGGCGTGCCGCTCGCCTTCGTCATCCCGCGCCTCGCCACGCGGCTGCCCCACCAGGGGCCGATCGTGGTCGCACTCGGCGCCTGCGGACTCGCCGGATACGCGGGTCTCTACTTCGCCCCGGCGAGCGGCGCCTGGGCCTGGGCCCTGCTGCTCGGCGTCTCCAACTGCGCCTTCCCGCTGGCCCTCACCATGGTCGGCATGCGGGCCAGGACCGGCGCGGGCGTCGCCAAGCTGTCGGCGTTCGCCCAGAGCACCGGCTATCTGCTCTCCATCCCGGGACCGCTGCTCGTGGGCGTGCTCTACCAGCACAGCGGCGGCTGGGGTCTGCCGCTCGCGCTCATGGCCGGGCTGATGATCCCGCAGATCGCGGTGGGCATCCTGGCGGGCCGCAACCGCACGGTGGAGGAGGAGGCCGCGCGCCGCCCCCACGCGTGAGGCGCCCTCTTGGGGGCCGACCCCACCGGTGAGGGCTCGGACGAAGGGTGCGAGACTGACGTCATGCCTGTGCTCGACCCGAACCCCCCGAACGGCCAGAAGAAGATGCTGCTCGTCTTCGGCACGTTCCTCGCCATCACCGTGATCATCGGCATCATCGCGACCATCGCCTCGCCGTGAGCGTCATTACCATCGCCTCGCGGTGAGTGTCGGCGCCGCCCGGGCGTCGCCTTCGCCGTGCGCCACTGTCGGGCTGACGCCTTCGCCGTGTGCGGCGGCACCGTCGGGCTGACGCCTTCGCCCTGAGCGCTGCCGACGCCGGACCCCAAGACGCGCGCCCCACCCCGATGGCGGCCCGATGGTGGGGCTAACCCCCCATCCCCTAGGGGGCGAGTGTCAGGGTCAAGTGGGTGGATCACCGGATGGGTTGAGGGCTTCGGATTCCGTAGCTTCGAGATGTGGCCGCGAGGACGCGGACCACGGAGGACTCGAAGACCCACGGAGGCGTCATGTCGGCCCGTACGCACACCCGGCCCCACCCGGCGACGTCGGGCCGCGTCGACATCCGGCTGCCCTGGTGGGCCCTCGCCCTGCCGACACTCGCCTTCGTCACCCTGCTGCTCCTGATACTCAACCCGGTGGACGCGCACGCCGCGGGCGGCGACGCGGCGATCACCCAGGTCTTCGAGCGAGTCCAGCACACGGTGCTGCACCAGGCACCTTGAGCACCCCCGTCCGGCCGTTCCGGACCACCCCGTCGCCCCTGCCGGGGGAGCCCGTCAACTCCCTGCGCCCCATGGCCTGTTTCATGCGAAGCTGGGACGCATGAGCGTCGCAGAACCCCGCAGGATTGTCCTCTTCCGGCATGCGAAAGCCGACTGGCCACAGGTGTCCGACCACGAGCGGCCGCTCGCCGACCGGGGCCGCAAGGACGCCGCCGCCGCCGGACTCAAGCTGGCCGACACCGGCATCCCTTTCGATCTGGCCCTCTGCTCCACCGCGACCCGGACCCGCGAGACCTGGAAGCTCGCCGTCCACGAGCTCCCGCACCGGCCGAAAACCGTCTATGAGGAGCGGCTCTACGAAGCCTCGCCCGGCGAGCTGATCGCCGTGCTCAACGAGACTCCCGACGACGCGCAGAACGTGGTCCTGATCGGCCACAACCCCGGCGTGCACGGCCTCGCCGAAATCCTGGCCGGCCAGACCGAGGGCGACACCCGCACCCGGATGAACAGCCGCGATTTCCCCACCGCCGCCTTCGCGGTGCTCTCCTTCGACGGCTCCTGGAAGTCCCTGGAGCCCGGAGTGGCCACCCTGGTCGACTACTGGGCGCCGACCGAGTAACCCATCCGTACGAGGAGGGGGCCCGGCACCAAGGCGGTGCCGGGCCTCCTCCGTGAGCGTGAGCTCAGTGGTCGTCCAAGTGCATGTCCGCCGCCTCGACCTCTTCGCGTGTGACCCCGAGCAGGTACAGCACGGTGTCGAGGAAGGGGAAGTTCACCGCGGTGTGCGCGGCTTCCCGCACCACCGGCTTGGCATTGAACGCGACACCGAGACCGGCCGCGTTGAGCATGTCGAGATCGTTGGCGCCGTCGCCGATCGCCACGGTCTGGGCGAGCGGCACGCCCGCCTCGGCGGCGAACCGGCGCAGCAGCCGCGCCTTGCCCGCGCGGTCCACGATCTCCCCGGTGACCTTGCCGGTCAGCTTCCCGTCGACGATCTCGAGCGTGTTGGCCTGCGCGAAGTCGAGCCCGAGCCGTTCCTTGAGATCGTCTGTGACCTGGGTGAACCCGCCGGAGACGACGCCGACTTGGAAGCCGAGCCGCTTCAGCGTACGGATCAACGTGCGCGCACCGGGCGTCAGCCGCACCTCCTCGCGCACCTTGTTCACCACCGAGGCGTCCAGCCCCTTCAGCAGGGCCACGCGCGCGTGCAGCGACTGCTCGAAGTCCAGCTCCCCGCGCATGGCGGCCGCGGTCACCTCGGCGACCTCGGCCTCGCAGCCGGCGTGCGCGGCGAAGAGCTCGATCACCTCGTCCTGGATGAGCGTCGAGTCCACGTCCATGACGACCAGGCGCTGGGCCCGCCGGTGCAGCCCGGCCGCGACCACCGCGATGTCGACACCGAGTGCCGAGGCCTCGGTCACCAGCGCGGTGCGCAGCGTCTCCGTCTCCGTACCGGACACGGCGAACTCGACCGCCGTCACCGGGTACTTGGCGAGCCGGAAGATTCGGTCGATGTTGCCGCCGGTCTTCGTGATCCGCGCGGTGATCGCGGCCGTCGACTCCGCCGTGAGCGGGTGGCCGAGCACGGTGACGAGCGACCGTCCGAGTCCGCGCGGCCGGTTGTCGCCCAGGCCGGAGATGATCTCCGCCTGCATCTTCATCGACTCCGCCCAGCTGTGGACGGTGGCCCGCAGATCACCCTCCACCCCGGCGGGCGGCTCGGTCACGAGCGCGCACAGCACCATCCGGCCACGGGTGACGACCTGCTCGATGTCGACCACGTCGACGGAGTAGGCGGCGAGGGTGTCGAAGAGTCCGGCGGTGATGCCGGGCCGGTCCTTGCCGAAGATCTTGACGAGGAGAGTGGGGACGTCAGAGGTCTGCGAAGCGCTCATGGTGCCTCCCACCGTATCCGGCACCCAGTGCCTTCCGCCCACGCGGTCCGCCTTGCGGACAGTGAACTCTGGGTGACGCCGCTGTAGCCGCCACCGTACGTCGACGGGTGGCCCTGCCCGCCGCCGCGAACCCCGGGTTTTCTCGCCCCCTCCGCCCCTACCCGTCCCGTCCCTGGGGTGCTCCGCCCCCCAGACCCCGTATCGGCCTGAACGGCCTCGGCCTCAAACGCCGGACGGGCTGAAAGATCCACACACCCGCAGTCGCCAGACGGCCACCGCCAGACGGCGGGCCACCGGCAGTCGCCAGACGACAACCCGCAGTCGCCAGACCACGGAAGGGGCCGTGCCGGTACATCAAATGCCCGTCGCTTACGTTCGGATCTGGAAACGGCTCCTCACAACCCAACGTCTGATCCACCGGCGACGGGCGGATGTACCGGCACGGCCCCGCCCCACCACCGGGCGGAGGCGTTTCACCGACCCCCCCGAGGCCTCCGAGGCGGCGGCGCCCCCTCGTCCGGCGGAGGCGAGGCCGGAGGCGGAGGCGGTGAAGGCGTACCCGCCCCGCCCCGCGACCGCGGCCTCCGCGGCGGAGGCTGCCCAATCGGCCCCACCACCGTCGGCGCGCCATACACGTCACCAGGCGGCCGCCCGCCCCGGGGCGGCCCCGCACCCTCCGGCCCCCGCAACTCCTCCGGCAGCCGCAGATACGGATTCGTGTCAGGGTTGGGCGGCCGATACGAGGCCTGGGGGCTGTACGGTCCGGGCTCCCCGGCGAGCACGGGGTACTCGGCCGCCGGAACCGCGCCTCCCCCGTCACCCCATGCCAGCGGCGCCGCCCGCCGCCCCGCCGCCCCGCTCGCGTACGCCAGCACCGCCCCCGCCGCCCCCGCACCCGCACCCCAAGCGGCGCCCAGCAGCAACGCCATCCCCAGGTGCCCGTGCAGCTCGATCCCCGCACCGAACGCGTCGAAGCCCAGCACCGACAGCGAGGCGTCCGCGGACACCTCCGTCAGCCACGCCAGCAGCGGCAGTGCCAACGCCGTCACGACCCCGAGCCGAAGAGCGCAGCGCCCCGCGAAGCCGAGGGCACCCCCGCCCCGTACATCTGTGGCATCCGCACCTCCCGCGACGGCGGCATCCGCCCCCCGTACAAAAGGCGTACGCGCGGCCGTCAGCACACCCGCGAACAGCATCATGAGCGCGGTCGCGACCCCCAACAGCCACACACGTCCGTCGAGTTCGGCGAGACGGCCGAGAGTGACGGGCTGGTCGGAGTCGACGCTCAGCAGCTTGTCCAGCGGGTCGGGCAGCAGCTTGGCGAGCTCGCCCGTGGCCTTGCCGTCCCAGGGCACGAAGAGCCCGATGGGGATGCCCAACCACACACCATTCGGAGCCCCCAGCAGCGCCGCGCCCGCGATCCTCTTGGGATGGGCATCGCCGATCGCCGCGTAGGCCGCCGCCGCGAGCCCGGCCGCGACCGCCACCAGCAACACCGTGACGAGCGCGGACGCGGCCGGGCGCACCACCCGGTGCACGGCCTCCCACCCGCGTGGCAGTGGCGTACGCCGGGAGGCCAGCAGGGAGATCAGCAGAATTCCGGCCGCCCAGGCCGCGCCGCCGAGCAGCGTGGGCACGGTGTCGACGGTGAAGCCCACGGCCGCCTTCGCGTTCACGAGGTCGCCGATCTTGTCGGGCAGCAGCCCCCCGAGGTCCCCGAGTCCGCCGGGGAGTTTGTCCGTGATGCCACCGAGCCCGCCGCCGCCCGCGGCCTTGTCGAGCCCGAGCTTGCTCCCGTCGATCGTGATGACGTCGTGCCCGGCCCAGGCGAGCCCGCCCAGCGTCGCCACGAAGAGCACGACCACCGTGCCAGCGCGCGCGAGGAGTTCGGACGGCGCGATCACAACTCCCGCCCCCCGCAAGGACCTTAAGAAGAACCAGGAGAGCAGGAGTGCGCCCACAAGGCCGACACCCAGTGGCGTGATCTCGATGGCCGTATGCGCCTCCGCTCCTTTCAGGCCGAAGGCCGACACATCGCCGGACGGCTTGACCGCACCATTGGCCCCAAGTGCCACCACCGCCGCGGTCATTGGCCCGAGCGAGCCCGCCGTGTCCGCCTCGAGCAGATGCAGGCCGAGCGCGGCCGTGCCCGCCATTCCGATCAACGCCCAGCTCACAGAGGCGATCGCGGACAGCAGTACATCCCCCCAGGGCACACTCCTGGCCCTCCCGCCGTGGTCCGCGGTCTCGATGCTCATCGTCAGACCCCCCGATCCGCGCCGCGGCGATCCACCGCGGATGTCCCCCTCGCGTGGGATTACCACTCTCCGGGCCGGTTTCAACCCCGTCAACGGAAACGGGCAACCCGCCCGTACTCATCCTTCACAAGGCCCGACTTTCGGTCAGGGGGCTCCTACTGAAATAGTTCCCCACGATGTTCGACATCCCTAGACTCCCTGTGATGGGGGTAACTCGGGGGACAACTCAGTGGGGCATGGAGTGCCGGAACTCGTACTGGAATTGAATGGACGGACCTGGACGCTTGATGCGTCCAGGCCATACACCCTCGGACGTGATCCGCAGGGAGACATCGTGCTCGACGACGCCAGGGTGTCCTGGCGTCACGCCACGATCAGCTGGGGCGGCCGCAGTTGGGTCATCGAGGACCACGGCAGCACCAACGGCACCTTTGTGCAGGGGCAGCGGATCCACCAGATGGAGATCGGCCCCGGCTCGGCCGTGCACCTCGGCAATGCGACCGACGGACCGCGCCTGAACCTCTCGGGCGCCGCGGCCGCGGTCGCGCAGCCCCAGCAGCAGCCGTACGCGGCGCAGGGCGCGAGCCCCGGCTGGGCCCAGCAGGCGCCGCAGCAGCAGGCGCCGGAGCAGGGGTGGCAGCAGCCGCAGCAGGCGGCGAAGATCCCGCCGCAGCAGGGACCCGGTGGTGGCGCGGGGGCGCCGCCGGTCTACGGCGACCGCAGCCCCACCACGTTCCACCAGTTCTCGCTCGGCCGCGTGATGCGTATCGGTCGTGCGCTGGAGAACGAGCTGGTCGTCTCCGACCTGCAGGTCTCGCGCCACCACGCCGAGTTCCACGCGACGCCGGACGGCCGCTTCGAGATCCGCGACCTCGGCTCGCACAACGGCACGTACGTCAACGGTCAGCCGATCGCCAAGGGCGGCTCGGCGCTGCTCGGCCCGAACGACATCGTCGGCGTCGGCCACTCGACGTTCCGTCTGGTCGGCGACCGCCTCGAGGAGTTCGTCGACACCGGTGAGGTCTCCTTCTCGGCCCGCCACCTGACGGTCACGGTCGACGGCGGCAAGCAGATCCTCAAGGACGTCTCCTTCGGCGTCCCGGAGAAGTCGCTCATCGCGGTCATCGGCCCCTCCGGCTCGGGCAAGTCGACGCTCCTGAAGGCGCTCACGGGCTACCGCCCCGCCAACCAGGGTGACGTCCTCTACGACAACCGGAACCTGTACAAGCAGTTCGCCGAGCTGCGCCAGCGCATCGGTCTGGTCCCGCAGGACGACATCCTGCACAAGGAGCTGACCGTCAAGAAGGCCCTCAAGTACGCGGCAAAGTTGCGCTTCCCCGCCGACACCACGGGCGAGGAGCGCGAGGCCCGCATAGATGAGGTACTGCGCGAGCTGAAGCTGGACATCCACAAGGAGAAGAAGGTCACCTCTCTCTCCGGCGGCCAGCGCAAGCGCGTCTCCGTGGCCCTGGAGCTGCTCACCAAGCCGTCGCTGATCTTCCTGGACGAGCCGACCTCCGGCCTCGACCCCGGCATGGACCGCGACGTCATGCAGCTGCTGCGTGGCCTCGCCGACGACGGCCGTACGGTCCTCGTCGTCACGCACTCCGTGGCCGAGCTGGCGATATGCGACAAGCTCCTGGTGATGGCGCCCGGCGGCTCCGTCGCCTACTTCGGCCCGCCGGAGGAGGCGCTGAACTTCTTCGGCTACGAGACCTGGGCCGACGTCTTCTCCGCCTTCGAGAACTACCGCGACTACGACTGGGCGGGCCGCTGGAAGGGCTCGCAGCACTACCAGATGTACGCCGCGGACATCGACGCGGTCGCCCCGCAGTCGACGCAGATGCCGCCGCCGCAGGCGATGAAGCCGCCGAAGCCGCAGAGCTGGGGCTCGCAGCTGATGACGCTGGTCCGCCGCTATACGTCGGTGATCGTGTCCGACCGGGGCTTCCTCGGCCTGATGGTGATCCTGCCTGCCGTTCTCGGCGTCGTGAGCGTGCTGATCCCTGCCAAGTTCGGTCTCGCCCTCGGCCCGCAGAACGGCAACCCGCCGTTCTCGAACCGGGACGGCAGTACGATCCTGCTGATCCTCGCGGTGGGCGCCTGCTTCGCCGGCGCGGCCAACTCGGTGCGTGAGCTGATCAAGGAACGGGTGATCTACGAACGGGAGCGGGCGACCGGCCTGTCCCGCTCGGCGTACCTGATGTCCAAGGTCATCGTGCTGGGCGTGATCACCATCCTGCAGGGCGGCATCATCGGCGCCATCGGCCTGTTCTCGCGTGGCGACAAGCTGCCCGAAGAGGGCCTGCTGCTGAAGAGCGCGCCCGCCCTTGAGCTCACCCTCCCGATCATGGCGCTCGGCTTCACCTCCATGATGTTCGGCCTGATCATCTCGTCGCTCGTGAAGACGGCCGAGAAGACCATGCCCCTGCTGGTGATGTTCGCGATCGTTCAGGTCGTCTTCACGGGCTGCCTCTTCCAGCTGTTCGACAAGATCGGCGTCGAGCAGTTGGCATGGCTGATGCCCTCGCGCTGGGCGGTCGCCGCAGCAGGCGCGACGGCGCAGCTCAACGTCCTGCTGCCGTATCAGCCCAAGGGTCCAGGGGACCCGCTGTGGGACCACGAGCTGAGCCAGTGGTTCGTCGACATGGGCGTGCTGATCGGCATCGGCGTGATCTGCGGCTTCGTGGTCGCGCGGCTGCTGCGCCGCCACGAGCCCGAAGTCATGCGCAAGTAATCGAGTGAGCACGACGGAAGGGCGGCACCCCAGCAGGGGTGCCGCCCTTCGGCGTCTGTGTCGGAGCTCCGCGCTCGGCCCTCAGTACGCGCTGTTGACGTTGTCCATCGAGCCGTACTTGTCGGCCGCGTAGTTGGCGGCGGCCGTGATGTTCGCGACCGGGTCGTAGATGTTCCACGAGGTGCCGGGCACGTGGTAGGCGTTGAACGTCGGCGGGATGACCTGGAGCAGGCCCTTGGACGGGATGCCGTTGATGGCGTTGATGTCCCAGTTGTTGATCGCGTTCGGGTTGCCCGAGGACTCACGCATGATGTTGCGGTACAGGCCGTTGTACGAACCCGGGATGCCGTGCTTCGCCATGATGTCGAGGGACTGGCGGATCCAGCCGTCGAGGTTGTTGGCGTAGGTCTTCATGGCGACGGTCTGGACCATGGGGCGCTGTGCGGAGCGGCTCGCGGCCTGCGCCTTCGCGCGCGCCTCCTCGGCCTTCTTCTTCGCGGCGGCCTCGGCTGCGGCCTTCTTGCTGGCAGCCGCGTCGGCAGCCTTCTTCTTGGCGGCGGCAGCGGCCTCGGCGGCCTTCTTCTTGGCGGCGGCCTCGGCGTCGGCAGCGGCTTTCTTCTTCGCCGCGATGGCCTGGGCCTTCAGGTCGGCGCCGGCCAGGCGGTCGGTGATGCTGGCCTTCACGTCCTTGATCGGCTGCTCGCTGTACGCGACCTGGGCCATGGAGGCGGCGTCGGTCGTGGTGGTCTGGGAGTCGCCCGGCACCAGCGTGAACGCTAGAGCGGCGGCGCTCAGGGTGGCGACACCGGCGATCGCGAGCTTGTGGGTCTTGGTCAGCTTCGGACTATGTCCAGGAGTGGTGGTGTTCTTGGGCATAACTGATGGACCTCTTCGAATAGCGCGGAGGTCGCTCTCGGTCCGGTGGGGGACAGGGTGTTTCCGGAACAAACGCCGCGGGGCGGAACCCGCGGCGTTGAGCGACGGAGGCAATTCTTAGCGGCCGCAAAATCGTGTGGCAAAGGTGTGACGTACGAAGCCGGATAGTGGACCCGGAAAGGGCAAAACGGGGCAGACTGTCACGTCTGCCCCGCTCATGCAGGTTCCCTTTATCTCCTATGTCCGTTAGTACGTGATGTGCGCCCTATGCTCGGGCTCACATCGGTCGTGCATCAAACTCACCAGAAGTTGCTGGAGCGATGCTCTGAGTGAGGATCCTCGTCCGGAAGGATGAGGTGGACGTCGCCGAACTCGTGCCAGAGGTAGAGCCCGCGCAGCGCCTCGTCGTAGCTGCGGTCGATCGCCGCGCCTCCCGCGATCGCCTCCAGCATCAGCAGATGCGAGGCCTCCGGCTCGTGCAACCCCGTCAGTAGCCCGTCGATGACCCGCACCCCGCGCTCCGGAGTCACCACGAGATCGGTCCAGCCCCGCGCCGCCCGGACCACCCCGTCGGGGCCCGTCGCCGACTCGACGGCGCGCACGGCTGTCGTACCGACCGCGATGATCCGCCCGCCTCCGGCCTTCGCCGCGTTGATCAGCCGCGCCGACGCCGCCGGCACCTCGTACCTCTCCGGATACGGCGGCTCATGGGCCTCCGCCGACGCCACCCCGGTGTGCAGAGTGATCGGCGCGAACTGCACACCCCGGCTCACCAGCTCCGCCACCAGACGCGACGTGAAGGGGCGCGCCGCGCTCGGCATCTCCGCGCTGCCCGCGCCGTCGGTGGACGGCAGCGCGAACACCGTCTGATACACGGACAGCGGCTGGTCCCTCTCCGTGTAGGAATAGCGAATGGGCCGCCCGTGCCGCCGCAGCAGCCCCAGGACGTCCGCGTCCGACACCCGCCCCCACCACAGCCGCGGGCTCCGCGAGGTCAGCGGCTCCTCCAGGACGAGTCGTACGCCCCCGGGGAGGCACACCTCTGTTCCCGCGGGCCCGCCCGCACGCGCACGCGTGGTCCCCGTCCCGTCGGGATCCCGCAGCTCGACCGCCCACCGCCCGTCATCGCCGCGCGTGGAGAAATGCACCACCACGCGCGCGTGCCCTATGTACCCGTCGACGGCGGCCGCCAGGGTGGGGGAGGTGTTGACGACGAGCAGATCCCCGGCCTTCAGCTGCCGGGGCAGCTCCACGAACGCGTGATGCGACACCTCGGTGCCACGCGAAACCAGCAGTCGTACGGAGTCCCGGTCGAGCCCGGGCCCACGCTGCTCGGCCGGCACCCGCGCCGACAGCTCCTCCGGAACCCGCACCGCCGTCGTCATCGCTCCTCCAGCAGGGCCGGAGCGGCGTACCGCCCACTGGCCGGCCGCTCGTCGATCAGCCGCAGAAAGGCCGGAACCACACTGTCCGGCGTCGGCCGTGGATCGTCGTCCTCCGGTACGGCCG
Source organism: Streptomyces sp. NPDC001530 (assembly GCF_042894545.1). NCBI lineage: Bacteria > Bacillati > Actinomycetota > Actinomycetes > Kitasatosporales > Streptomycetaceae > Streptomyces > Streptomyces sp. NPDC001530. The sequence continues at coordinate 10,355 of NZ_JBIAVS010000017.1, read as the reverse complement.
CCGCGTACAGGTCCGTGCCCATGTCCCCGGGGTCGACGGCCCAGACGCGCAGCCCCGGCTCCTCCTCGCCGAGGACCGCGGAGAGGTGGTCGAGCGCCGCCTTCGACGCCCCGTAGCCGCCCCACGTCTCGTACGCCTCGGCGGCGGCGTCCGAGCTGATGTCGATGACCGTGCCCGCCTCCGCGGCCCGCAGCAGCGGCAGCGCCTCCTGGATCAGGCCCAGCGCGGCGACCACGTTGACCTCCAGGGCCTGCCGCAGTCCGTCCAGGGTCAGGTCCTCCAGGCGCACCAGCGGCTCGGCGCCCAGCGCGCTCGCGTTGTTCACCAGGAGGTCGACGCCGCCGAGCTTCCGGGCCGCCGCCACCAGCTCGGCGCGGTGCCCGGTGTCCGTGACGTCCCCGGGCAGCGCCTCCACGCGCGTCCCGTACGCGGACAGTGCCACCGCCGTCTCCTCCAGAACCCCGGCCGTTCTGGCGTCGAGCACCAGATCCCAGCCGCGCTCCGCCAGGGCCGCACCGAGCGCCCGCCCCAGCCCCTTCGAAGCCCCCGTGATGATCGCTACCGGCATGACAACCGTCCCCTCGTCCCTTGACCGCCGTTTCTGGCGGGTGTCTTCAAGGTAGGAACGGGGCCGCCCCGCCGCCTCGTGCGCGGGCCGCAATGATGCGGGGTCCTTCGTCCTAGTCCCACCGGCCTAGGCGACGGCCATCACAGGTCTGATACGCGTTGTCACACCCCGCCGGTACTTTGGGGTCATGAGTCAAGGACCCCGGTCGGGCCTGTACGCGGTGAGTTCCGCGTTGCTGGCCATGAGCAGGCACCTCGAAGTGCGCGACGTCCTCAAGACGATCGTCGCCTCGGCCCGCGAGCTGCTCGACGCGCAGTACGCGGCCCTCGGCGTGCCCGACGACCACGGCGGCTTCGCCCAGTTCGTCGTCGACGGCGTCAGCGACGCGCAGTGGAAGGCCATCGGCCCGCTCCCGCGCCAGCACGGCATCCTCGCCGCGATGCTGCACGAAGCCCGCCTCGAGCGCCTGGCCGACGTGCGCAAGGACCCCCGCTTCGAGGGCTGGCCCTCGGCCCACCCCGACATGTCCGACTTCCTGGGCCTGCCGATCCGCGACGGCGACGAGGTCATCGGCGCACTGTTTCTCGCGAACAAGCTGCGTCCTGTGGGGGGACACCCCCCAAGCACCGAGCCGGAGGGCATGTGCGGCTTCACCAAGGACGACGAGGAACTCCTCACCATCCTCGCCCAGCACGCCGCGATCGCCCTGACCAACGCCCGGCTCTACGAGCGCAGCCGCGAACTCACCATCGCCGAGGAGCGCTCCCGGCTCGCGCACGAACTCCACGACGCGGTCAGTCAGAAGCTGTTCTCCCTGCGCCTCACCGCGCAGGCCGCCGCCACCCTCGTCGACCGCGACCCGTCGCGCGCCAAGGGCGAACTGCAGCAGGTGGCCGCCCTCGCCGCGGAGGCCGCCGACGAACTGCGCGCCGCCGTCGTCGAGTTGCGCCCCGCCGCCCTCGACGAGGACGGCCTGGTCGCCACCCTGCGCACCCATGTCCAGGTCCTCGACCGCGCCCACTCCGCGCGCGTCACCTTCGCCAGCCGTGGCGTGCGGGCGCTGCCCGCCGCCCAGGAGGAGGCCATGCTGCGCGTCGCCCAGGAGGCCCTGCACAACGCGCTACGGCACTCCGGGGCCGCCCGGGTCGACGTGACCGTGGAGAAGCGCGGACCGGGCGCCGTGCTGCGCGTCACCGACGACGGCAGCGGCTTCGAACCCACGGCGATACGCAGCGCGGGCCGCCACCTCGGGCTCGTGTCGATGCGCGACCGGGCGAGCGGAGTCGGCGGCACGCTCACCGTGGAATCGGCGCCCGCAAAGGGCACCACGATCGAGATGGAGGTCCCTGGTGGCTGACGCAATCAAGGTGCTGCTCGTCGACGACCACCAAGTGGTCCGCCGGGGACTGCGCACCTTCCTCGAAGTGCAGGACGACATCGAGGTCGTGGGAGAGGCGTCCGACGGCGCCGAAGGAGTTGCCCGCGCCGAGGAGTTGAAGCCCGACGTCGTCCTCATGGACGTCAAGATGCCGGGCATGGACGGCATCGACGCGCTGCGCAAGCTCCGCGAACTAGCCAACCCCGCACGCGTGCTGATCGTCACCAGCTTCACCGAGCAGCGCACAGTCGTCCCGGCCCTGCGCGCGGGCGCCGCCGGGTATGTGTACAAGGACGTGGACCCCGACGCTCTGGCAGGCGCCATCCGTTCCGTGCACGCCGGGCACATCCTGCTGCAGCCCGAGGTCGCGGGTGCGCTGCTGTCCCAGGAGGAGGCCAACTCGGGCCAGGGGAGAGGCGGTTCGCTCACCGAGCGGGAGCGCGAGGTGCTCGGCCTGATCGCGGACGGCCGCTCCAACCGCGAAATCGCCCGCGCCCTCGTCCTCTCCGAGAAGACCGTCAAGACGCATGTCTCGAACATCCTGATGAAGCTCGACCTCGCGGACCGCACCCAGGCCGCGCTCTGGGCCGTACGGCACGGGGTGGCGGGCTGATCACCAGCGGATACGCGGCGGATCCGCGCTCCGGCGCACGCCTCGGGGCCGTCGGCGCGCGGCAATTCGGAGGGTTCCCCTCCGGGATGAGATTCATACCGTCGTGTGTATGTCCCCCGGATGGCGCATCCTTCGTGGATCCCGGCCGTTCTCCAATGCGTGCTGCGGCGACTTGCCGCAGTGATCGCAAGGAGGGGTTTGAGAAGTGAAGAACCTGAAGAAGGCCACGGCTGTCGCGATGGTGGCCGGTGGCCTGGTTGCCGCCGGTGCCGGTATGGCCTCCGCCACCAATGGTGCGTGGGCGGGCGGCAACGCCGAGGGCTCCCCGGGCGTCGTCTCGGGCAACCTGATCCAGGCCCCGGTCCACGTCCCGGTCAACGCGGTCGGCAACAGCGTGAACGTCATCGGCGTTCTGAACCCGGCCTTCGGCAACGTCGGCATCAACCACTGAGTTCCGTACCGGAACCATCATGACCACCGGCCTTCCAGGGACTGCCTGGGAGGCCGGTCAGGTTGTCGGCTCATGAGCCGACTGCGTCGAACGGGCCCTTCGGGCGGCCTCCCGTGCCGTCAGTGATCCCCCTGGCGTTGCTCAGCGTACGACCCGCGGCCGGGTCGGATCCGCACACACAGGAGGAACCTTTCCCATGAACATCGCCAAGAAGGCCGCCCTGGCCCTCACCGTCGCCGGTATCGCCGCGGGCGCTTCCGCCGGTGCCGCTGTTGCCGACGCGGGTGCCGACGGCGCGGCCATGCAGTCACCCGGCGTCGGCTCGGGCAACGTCGTCCAGGTCCCGGTCCACGTCCCCGTGAACGCGGTCGGCAACAGCGTGAACGTCATCGGCGGCCTGAACCCCGCCTTCGGCAACATGGGCGTAAACGACTGACCCGCACCAGCTGCGAAAGGCCCCCGCGAAGGTTTCCTTCGCGGGGGCCTTTCGCAGCCCCGTCGTGGTGGGGGCATGCGCGCCGCCGGGCGCCTTCGTCGCCTCGGTAGCTGTGGGCACACGTGCAGCGAGAGCCTGCCTCCCACCTGTCCCAGCCGCGGGCATGCGTGCTGCTTGGGAGGAGGCACCCTGCAAGCGGCGGCAAGCACTCCCACCCCGCGCTCAGCCCCACCCGGGGGGCAACGGGAACGCCCCGCTCAGCGCACCCCCCGCTCCCGCTCCTCCACGAACGCGTTGTACGCGGCCACCTGCGCCCGCCGAGCCGTCCGCTCCACCGGCCGCAAGGCCTCCGCCCGAGCGGCCATCTCCGAGGCACTCACAGCCCCACCGTGCCCGTTCTCGTACGCGACGGAAATCAGCAGCCCCACCCGCTGAGCAAGCTCCAACACCCGCACCGCCCGCGGCGGATACCCGGGGGCAAGCACCTCACGCCCCCGCTCCGCCCGCGCCCGATACGCATCGATCGCGGCCTCGGCAACCGGCCCCGACCCCGCCACATCCAGCCACGACAACACCTCCGTCGCCTCGCGCAGCGCCTCCGCCAGCTCCCGCTCGGCCTCACCGAGCGACGGCACATCGGCGGGCGGCGCCTCCCGCACCGGCAGACAGTGCCAGACGACCTCCACGTGCACATCACCGTCGGGCCCGGCCTCGTACACCTCGGGGACGAGCCCGAGCGCCGCCCCGTGACAGACGACGGCCTCCTCGGCATCGAGGGCCCGCGCATTGAAGTCCGGCGGCCCGCTCAGCCCGAGCGGATGCCCCGGCGCGGGCAGCGCGACCCGCAGCCCGGTCACCCCGAGCGCGCGCAGCCGGCCGAGGGCGAGCGTGAGGCCCACGGGCCCTGACTCGCTCGGCAGCCCCTCGACCCGGTGCACCGCGTCCTCACCGACGATGGTGAGCACCGCGTCATCCGGCGAAACAAGTCCGGCCAAAAGGGCATTTCCCCATGCGGCCAGCCGTCCTGAGCGTGGTTCCGAGAGCATGCCCCCACCCTAAGGACCGACCGATGGAATGGAGCGACCGACCGGTGGCGTAGGTTTTCCCTGGGGGCTGCGTCCACAGACGTAAGCGACGGCCGAGACTGCAATGGGAGACAACGCGCTCATGAGCGATGTACTGGAGCTGGAGGACGTATCCGTGGTCCGCGAGGGCCGGGCTCTGGTGGACCAGGTCTCCTGGTCGGTCAAGGAGGGGGAGCGCTGGGTCATCCTCGGCCCGAACGGTGCCGGAAAAACGACCCTTCTGAACGTCGCCTCCAGCTACCTCTTCCCCAGCCAGGGCACCGCCACCATCCTCGGCGAGACCCTCGGCAAGGTCGACGTCTTCGAGCTGCGCCCACGCATCGGCGTGGCCGGCATCGCCATGGCCGAGAAGCTCCCCAAGCGCCAGACCGTCCTGCAGACCGTGCTCACCGCCGCGTACGGCATGACCGCGGGCTGGCACGAGGACTACGAGGACATCGACGAGCAGCGCGCCCGCGCCTTCCTCGACCGCCTCGGCATGAGCGACTACCTGGACCGCAAGTTCGGCACGCTCTCCGAGGGCGAGCGCAAGCGCACCCTGATCGCCCGCGCCCTGATGACCGACCCCGAGCTGCTCCTGCTCGACGAGCCCGCCGCGGGCCTCGACCTCGGCGGCCGCGAGGACCTCGTCCGCCGCCTCGGCCGCCTCGCCCGCGACCCGATCGCACCCTCCATGATCATGGTCACGCACCACGTCGAGGAGATCGCCCCCGGCTTCACCCACGTCCTGATGATCCGTCAGGGCAAGGTGCTCGCCGCGGGCCCGCTGGAGCTCGAACTCACCTCGCGCAACCTCTCCCTCTGCTTCGGCCTCCCCCTCGTCGTCGAGCAGAACGGCGAGCGCTGGACCGCGCAGGGCCTGCCGATGGCCTGAACACCGGCGCCCGGACGGAACACTGCGGCGCCCGGCCGGAACAAGGGCGCTCCCGGACCCACGCCGCGGACCGGGCGTGCCCCACTTGATCGCGCGCCCTGTCCGCCAGAGGAACGCGGTCCTACCATGACCATGTGAACGACATCAACGCATGGGTGTGGTGGCTGATCGGCGCGGCCGGACTCGGCATCCCGCTCGTCGTGACCGCGATGCCGGAGTTCGGCATGCTCGCAGTCGGCGCGGTCGCCGCCGCCGTCGTCGCCGGACTCGGCGGCGATGTCGTCCTCCAAGTCGTCGTGTTCGCCGCCGTCTCGGTCGCGCTCATCGCCGTCGTACGCCCCATCGCGGCCCGGCACCGCGACCAGCGGCCCCAACTCGCCACCGGCATCGAGGCGCTGAAGGGCAAGCAGGCCGTCGTCCTGGAACGGGTCGATGCTTCGGGCGGTGGCCGGATCAAACTCGGCGGAGAGATCTGGTCGGCGCGCGCCCTCGACGCCGGACAGGCCTACGAGGTAGGCCAGGAAGTGGACGTCGTGGACATCGACGGGGCCACGGCGATCGTCATGTGACCTCGTACGACGCAAGTGAACCGAACGCCCCACGTGGCAGACGGCGGTCTGTCAGACTCGTCCAGCAAGATCTTCAACAACCATAAGATCTTTCGGAAACACCGAGGCGGAGAAGGGTACGGGGAGCAACGATGGAACCGATCATCATCGTCCTGATCATTCTGGTGGTGTTGGTCTTCATCGCCCTGATCAAGACCATCCAGGTCATCCCACAGGCCAGCGCCGCCATCGTCGAGCGCTTCGGCCGCTACACGCGGACGCTGAACGCCGGCCTGAACATCGTCGTCCCGTTCATCGACTCCATCCGCAACCGCATCGACCTGCGCGAACAGGTCGTGCCGTTCCCACCGCAGCCGGTGATCACCCAGGACAACCTGGTCGTCAACATCGACACGGTCATCTACTACCAGGTGACGGACGCCCGCGCGGCCACGTACGAGGTCGCCAGCTACATCCAGGCGATCGAGCAGCTCACCGTCACCACGCTGCGCAACATTATCGGCGGCATGGACCTGGAGCGGACCCTGACCTCCCGCGAGGAGATCAACGCGGCCCTGCGCGGCGTCCTCGACGAGGCAACCGGTAAGTGGGGCATCCGCGTCAACCGTGTCGAGCTCAAGGCGATCGAGCCGCCCACCTCCATCCAGGACTCGATGGAGAAGCAGATGCGCGCCGACCGTGACAAGCGCGCCGCGATCCTCACCGCCGAAGGTATCCGCCAGTCGCAGATCCTCACCGCCGAAGGTGAGAAGCAGTCCGCGATCCTGCGCGCCGAAGGTGAGGCCAAGGCGGCAGCCCTGCGCGCCGAGGGCGAGGCCCAGGCCATCCGTACGGTCTTCGAGTCCATCCACGCCGGCGACGCGGACCAGAAACTCCTCGCCTACCAGTACCTCCAGATGCTCCCCAAGATCGCCGAAGGCGACGCCAACAAGCTCTGGATCGTGCCCAGCGAGATCGGCGACGCCCTCAAGGGCCTGAGCGGCGCCATGGGCAACTTCGGCCCGATGGGCGGCGGTTCGGGCAACGGCGGCACAGAACGCCGCGAGAAGCCGTCCGTCACCGACTGACACCGTACGACGATGGGGCCCACCTCCGCCGGGGGGTGGGCCCCATCGTCGTACGAGCTAGGCGGCCGGCTGTGCCAGCCACTCCGGCAGCGCGTCGAAGTCGTCCTGCCCCAGCGCCAGCAGCATCGCGTCCGCGGGCGTCGGCTCGAACGGCTGCCGCAGCAGCGGCATACCCGCCTGCTCCGGCGTACGGTCCGCCTTGCGGTGGTTGTCCTCCGCGCACGAGGCGACCGTGTTCAGCCAGGAGTCCCGGCCGCCCTGCGCCCGCGGCACCACGTGGTCCACGGTCGTGGCGCGCCGACCGCAGTACGCGCACCTGTGCCGGTCACGCACCAGCACACCACGCCGCGACCACGGTGCTTGTCTTCGGAACGGCACCCGGACATAGCGGCAGAGCCTGATCACCCGGGGCACGGGTATGTCGAGCGCGGCTCCGCGCATACGCAGTTCGGGGTGGGCCTGCTCCACGACGGCCTTGTCCTGCAGCACCAGAACGACGGCTCGGTTCAACGTCACCGTCGACAGCGGCTCAAAGCTCGCGTTCAGTACCAGCGTGTCCCGCATCCAGCCCACCTCCCGTGTGCACCGGCCCACCCCCTGGCGGACGGGCTTGGATCAACTCTGGCCGGGCACGCCGAGATGGACAACGCAATAAAAAATGCCCGCCCCCGATCACTTCCAAGACCAGAGGCGGGCAAACGTTCCATGAACGCTCGGCTTATTCAGCTCTTCGCGGGGTTCTCGTACTCACCGATCAGCTGGGCGCGCGCGATCGCGTGGAACCTCAGGTTGAAGCCGACGACCGCGGGAGACACGTCCGCGTTCGGACCGAGCTTCTCCTGGTCCACGGCGTACACCGTGAAAACGTACCGGTGCGGCCCGTCCCCGGGCGGCGGCGCGGCACCACCGAAGTCCTTCGTGCCGTAGTCGTTGCGCACCTGCACGGCACCCTCGGGCAGCCCCTCGAACTTGCCGCTGCCCGCACCCGCCGGCAGCTCCGTCACGGAGACCGGGATGTCGAAAAGCACCCAGTGCCAGAACCCACTGCCCGTCGGGGCGTCCGGGTCGTAGCAGGTCACGGCGAAGCTCTTGGTCTCGGGCGGGAAGCCCTCCCACCGCAGCTGCGGCGAGGTGTTGCCGCCCGCATAGACCTGAGCGTCCTTGAGCGTCGCACCCTCCTCGATGTCCTCGCTCGTGACCGTGAACGACGGCACGGGCGGGTGGAAGTCGTGGGGGAGCGGCCGCCTCTTGAGCTCGGTCACCTCGGTACCTCCTGATCGGTTCCTTCCGAATTCCCCGAGCCTAGAACCAGCTGCGCTTGCTGCCGACTTCCGACAGCCACTGATTCAGGTATGCGGCCCAGTCCGTGCCCTGGTAGTCGTGCAGACCCACCTGGAAGGACCGGTACGAGTCGCTGCCCTCACTGAAGAGGCCCGGCTTCTTGTCCATCTCCAGGACGACGTCCATCGCACGGTCGTCCGCGACGAAGCTCAGCTCCACCTGGTTCAGCCCGCGGTACTGCGACGGCGGGAAGAACTCGATCTCCTGGTAGAACGGCAGCTTCTGCCGCGTACCCCGGATGTGGCCGCGCTCCATGTCCGCGTTCTTGAAGCGGAAGCCCAGCTGGATGAAGGCGTCCAGGATCGCCTTCTGCGCCGGAAGCGGGTGCACGTTGATCGGGTCCAGGTCACCGGAGTCCACGGCGCGCGCGATCTCCAGCTCCGTGGTCACACCGATGTGCATCCCGCGCAGGCTCTGCCCGTCGATCGTGGTGATCGGCGTCTCCCACGGGATCTCCAGACTGAACGGCACCGCGTGCACCGCGCCGGCCTGGAGCTCGAAGGCCCCACCGAGCCGCAGCTTGGTGAACTCGACGTCCTGCTTGTACTCCTGGTCGTCGTGGCCCTCGACCTCGACCTTGGCCTGCAGACCGACCGACAGACCTTCGATCGCCTGGTTCACCGACCCGCCCTGGATCCGCACCTCACCCTGGACGACGCCGCCCGGAACGGTGTTGACCTCCGTCAGCACCGTCTCGACCGAAGCCCCACCGGCCCCCAGGCTCGCAAGCAGCCGCTTGAACCCCATGTCACTTCCTCCCCAGGCAACGCCTGTTTCCATCTGCCGTGTCCGTCTGTATTCCTGATCCCTACAAACGCGATCCGACCGCGGCCGGTTCCGCGTCCTCACCCTTCCAAGGGAGAGGACCCCTGACCACCCCATCGACACGCATCCGTATGGACTACTCCGTACTGGTCCGGACTACTCCGGACTACTCCGTACTAGTGGACTACGCTCGGACGTCATGATCGCGGCCCCTGACCGTACGCCCCTCCCACGCGAGTTCTTCGACCGCCCCGTACTGGACGTCGCCCCCGACCTCCTGGGACGCCTCCTCGTGCGTACCACCCCGGACGGTCCGATCGAACTCCGCCTCACAGAGGTCGAGGCGTACGACGGCCCGAACGACCCCGGCTCCCACGCCTATCGCGGCCACACAGCCCGCAACGACGTGATGTTCGGTCCGCCCGGTCACGTGTACGTCTACTTCACCTACGGCATGTGGCACTGCATGAACCTGGTCTGCGGTCCGGAGGGCAGGGCCAGCGCGGTCCTGCTCCGGGCGGGCGAGATCACCGAGGGCGCGGAGCTCGCTCGCAAACGTCGACTCTCGGCCCGAAATGACAAAGAACTGGCCAAAGGGCCCGCACGCCTCGCCATGGCACTCGGGGTGGACCGGTCCCTCGACGGCACCGACGCCTGTGCCCCCGAGGGTTCCCCACTGACCCTCCTGACGGGCACCCCCGTCCACCCCGACCAGGTACGCAGCGGTCCCCGCACCGGTGTCTCCGGCGACGGAGGCGTCCACCCATGGCGCTTCTGGATCGCCAACGACTCGACGGTGAGCCCTTATCGGGCACATACGCCCCGCCGTCGCTCAACTTGACGCGCCCCTGGAGGATCCGTAATGTAGCCCGAGCCGCTTGAACCGGGTACTGCGTTCAGCCAGCAGCCGGAAGTGGCCAACCCACTACCTACGACCTCCCCTCAGCGGGGGCGAATTCGGCATGTCCGCATGCCTGAATTCAAACTCGCGGAACTCGATTATGAATCGGCGAGGGAATCGGCTAGCGTAGTGAATGTCGAAAGGCCGCGACGCGAAAGCGTTCAAAGCCGGAAGACAAACCCCTCACCGACAGGGAATCGGACACGAAAGAGTCTGATAGAGTCGGAAACGCAAGACCGAAGGGAAGCGCCCGGAGGAAAGCCTGAGAGAGTCTCTCGGGTGAGTACAAAGGAAGCGTCCGTTCCTT
>NZ_JBIAVS010000016.1:132551-279359 GCF_042894545.1 Streptomyces sp. NPDC001530 | reverse complement strand
CGTATGAAGTCCTTTGCGAACTAGTGCACCCCCTATCCCCCGTATGGGTAGCCGCCGTTGACCCGGGGGCTCGCTGGGGGAGTAACGTATGGGTACAACGCTGTGGCGCGACGGACAACCGTCCGTCGCGCCACCAAAAGGGGTGAACGGTCGTAACTTTCCCGCGCAGGTCGCGTTTCGTCGCGCTAAGGGATCAATCAGTTACGTTTCGTTAGGTTCACCCCTCGACCCTCCCGCGCACACCGTCCGTCCCGCTCACGCCGCGGTCAGCTCCCCGCGGGCGGTACGGCGCCGGGCCGCGATCTCCGGGTCGAGCGCCGGTACGGCGGCCAGCAGCTGCTTGGTGTACGGGTCTCGCGGGGACTCGTACACCTCGTCGGCGGGGCCGTACTCGACGATCCGTCCGCGCCGCATCACGGCCACCCGGTCGCTGACCTGGCGTACGACCGCGAGATCGTGTGCCACGAACACCAGCGCGAGCCCGAGTTCCCGCTGCAACTCGCCGAGCAGGGCGACCACTTGGGCCTGGGTGGTGACGTCGAGCGCGGAGACCGGCTCGTCGCAGACGATGACCCGCGGTTCGGCGGCGAGCGCCCGCGCGATGCCGACGCGCTGGCGCTGTCCGCCGCTGAACTCGTGCGGATAGCGGCCATAGTGGGCCGCTTCGAGCCCCACGCGTTCCAGCAGTTCCCGTACCCGCCCCCGAATACGCCCCTCGTCCCGCTCCCCGCGCGCCCGCAGCGGATCGGCGATGGACTCGCCCACAGTGCGCCGGGGGTTGAGCGAGGAGACCGGGTCCTGGAAGACCATCTGCACCGAGGGGCTCACGCCGGACTGTTCGCGCCCCTCATAGCGGACCGCGCCGGTCGTGGGCTCCAGCAGCCCCACGAGCATCCGGCCGAGCGTCGTCTTCCCGCTGCCGCTCTCCCCGACGATGCCGAGGGTCTCACCCCGGTGAATGGCCAGCGACACATCGTCGACGGCCGCGAACTGCCGCTTCCCACGGCCGAATTCACGCCGCAGCTCCACCGCTTCGAGGACGACCTCGTCCGACACAGCCTCGTCCGACAGGCCGCCGCCGGAGACACGCGGCGCGTCCACGCGCGGCACCGCGCCCAACAGCTCCCGCGTGTACGTCTCCCGGGGCGCCCCGAGGACCGTCCCGACGGGCCCGTGCTCGACCGCGCGGCCGTGGCGCATGACGAGGATCTCGTCCACGCTCTCGGCGGCGACCCCGACGTCGTGCGTGACCAGCAGCAGACCCATTCCGGTCTCCTCGCGCAGGGTGTGCAGGAGGTCGAGGATCTGGGCCTGGACGGTCACATCGAGGGCGGTGGTCGGCTCGTCGGCGATCAGCAGGTCGGGTTCGCAGGCCAGAGCCATGGCGATGAGGGCGCGTTGGCGCATGCCGCCGCTGAACTCGTGCGGGCGCGAGCGGGCCCGACGGACCGCGTCCGGTATGCCGACGCGGTCGAGCACCTCGACGGCACGCGCGCGTGCCGCTCGCCGCGACGCCTTCACGTGCACCCGGTACACCTCGGCGATCTGGTCGCCGACCGCGTAGTACGGGTCGAGGGACGACAGCGGGTCCTGGAAGACCATGGCGGCCTTCCCGCCCCGCAGCCGCCGCAGTTCGTCGTCGGACGCTTCCTGTACGTCGATTCCGGCCACCTTCACGGCACCGCCGACGCGCGCTCCCGTTCCCCGGTGCAGCGCCAACAGGGCCGAGGCCACGGTGGACTTGCCGGAGCCGGACTCGCCGACCAGGCCGAGCGCGGCGCCCTTCTCCAGCCGGAAGGAGAGCCCGTCGACGGCGCGCAGGTCGCCGAACTCGACCGAGAGGTCGCGGACTTCCACAAGACCCTCGCCGGTTTCCACAGGACTCACGACAGCACCACCCGTCGGTCGGCCACCGCGTACAGCACGTCCGCGACGGCGTTGGCGATGACCACGAAGAAGCCGATGACCAGGACCATGCCGACGACCACCGGCAGGTCGACGACGTTCACCGCGTGCACCAGCTCCTGTCCGATGCCGGGCAGTCCGAAGAGTGTTTCGGTGAGCACCGCGCCGCCGACCGCCGACCCGAAGGTGTTGGCGTTCAGCGCGATGATCGACGCCAGCGCTCCCCGCACGGCGTGCCGCCCGATGACCGACCGCTCGCCGACGCCGTACGCCCGGAAGGTCCGTATGTGGTCCTCGGCCAGCGTCTCCAGCATCGACGCCCTGGTCAGCCGGGCGAACGCGGCGGCTTCGACGAGGGCGAGCGAGAGCCAGGGCAGCAACAGGTTCCACGCCCACTGCTCGGGGTCGTCGGAGAAGGCGACGTACTGCGGGAAGGGCAGCAGTTGCAGCTGTCCGCAGACGACGATCATCAGGATCAGGCCGATGACGAAGACGGGCGTCGCCGTGCCCGCGAGCGTGATTCCGGTCAGCACCCGCTCGGTGAGCCGGCCACGTCGCCACGCGGAGAGCACGCCGGTGCCGACGCCGAGGACCAGCCACACCACCATCGCGCCGAACACCAACGACAGGCTGACCGGCAGCTTCGTCAGGATCAGCCGGGTGACCTGCTGGTCGGTCTGGTACGACAGTCCGAGGCAGGGCGCCGAGCAGTGCTGGACCGAGGTGCCGGTCGAGTAGTCCTGGCCGACGAAGAGGCCCTCCAGGAAGTGCCAGTAGCGCACGTACAGCGGGTCGTCGAGGTGCAGTTGCTGGGCGACCTGGTGCACCTGGACCGGCGAGCAGCGCGGGCCGCAGGTGATTTGGGCGACGTTGCCGGGGGTCGCGTAGAAGACGACGTAGATGATCACCGAGATGGCGAACAGGGTGACTACGGTGCCGATGGCGCGGCGCAGCACGAAGCCGGTGAAGCCGCTCATGCGTCGACCTCCTTCGTGGCGCTCGCGTCCACGTCCGACTTCACCGAACCCGCACCCACGTCCGGTTTCACCGGACTCGCACCCGCGTCCGTCTTCTTCGCGCCCGAGCCCGCACCGACGCCCGCACCCGCGCCCGCGTCCGCCTTCTCCTCACGCCGGCGCCCCGTGCCGACCCGCAGGCGCGAAGCCGCGCGCGGGTCGAGTGCCGTGCGCACGCCGTCGCCGAGGACGGTCAGGGCGAGGACGGTGACGAACAGCGCGCCGGCGGGCAGCAGCAGGTACTGGGGCGCGGCCTGGTACCAGACGTCGGCGGCGGTGAGCATCTGTCCCCAGGACGGCGTCGGCGGCTTCACTCCGACCCCGAGGAACGACAGGGCGGCCTCGACGCTGATGTTCTGCGGCACGAGGAGGGCGGAGTACGTGATGACGGGCGCCGCCAGGCCGGGCAGCAGCTCGCGGCGGGCGATCCGCCAGGTGCGCCAGCCGCTGAGCCGGGCGGCGGAGACATAGTCCAGCTCCTTGAGCGTGAGCGTCTGCGCGCGCACGATCTTCGCGAGGGTGCCCCAGGCGATCAGGCCGATGACGAGCGCGACCAGCACGGGGCGCGGGAAACTGCTGGGCACGATGGCCAGCAGCGCCAACGACATGATCATCAACGGCATGGCGACGATGATCTCGGTGGCGCGACTCAACAGTTGATCAACCCATCGGTTCCCGAGCGCGGCCGCGACGCCCACCACGACTGCGATGAAGACCTGGACCAAGGTCGCCGCGAGCGCGACACCGAGCGACACCCGGGCGCCGTACACGAGCCGGGCGAACAGATCGCGGCCGGTCTGTGGTTCGACACCGAGCCAGTGGTCGCCGCTGATGCCGCCGAGCGATCCGACTGGCACGCCGCCGCGCGCCGAGTCGATCAGCGACGGGTGGTACGTGGTCGGGTCCTGGCCCTCGAGCGCCGTGAGGAGCGGTGCGGCGAGCGCGACCAGGACGAGCAGCGCGACGACGCCCGCCGCGACCAGGGCGGCGCGCTGCGCACGCAGCCGCCGCCAGAACTGACGAGCCCCCGAGGCCCCCGGAACGGACGTGTCCGTCCCGGGGGCCCGAGAGGCGACAAGGGCCTCGCTCACGGCGCTACTTCACCGCGACCTGGGAGATGTCCAGCACGCCGGTCCAGTCGCTGATCACGATGTTCTTGACGGCGCTGCCGTACAGCCGCTTGTAGACGGGGTGGAACAGCGGCACGGTCAGGGCCTGCTCGCCGATCTTCTTGTCCAGTGCACCCCAGCGCTTGGCGGCCTCGTCAAGATCCGTCAACTTGTTGATCGCGTCAATCTCCTCATTGACGGACTTGTCATTGAGGAAGCCGGTGTTGAAGTTGGCACCGTCCTGGACGATCTGCCGGCCGTCGAAGATCGGGGCCAGGAAGGGACCGCCCGAGGGCCAGTCCGCACCCCAGTGGGCGAGGAAGAAGCCCGGCTCGGTCTTGACGCTGTGGATCTTGTCCTTGTAGTCGTTGATCTCCAGGCCCTGGAGCTTGACGGTGATCCCGGCCTTCTTGAGGGCGTCCTGGATGGCGGTCGCGATCTCCGGGCTGGTCTCGAAGTCCTTGTCGTTGGAGTGGGTGAGCGTGACGGTGAGCCCGTTCTTGTAACCGGCCTCCGTCAGCAGCTCCTTGGCCTTGGCCGGGTTCCCGGACTTGCCCGCCGGGAAGTGGTCGTACGGCGTGTAGCCGAAGGACTTCTGGTTCGGCAGGTAGGTGGTCGCGGCCTCGGCGAGCGACGAGCCGCCGGCCGCGTTGATCACCGACGTACGGTCGATGGCGTACGAGATCGCCTGGCGCACCTTCGGGTTGTCGAAGGGCTTCACCTTCGGGTTGAAGGCGATGTAGTTGGTGTAGCCAAAGTGCCCGGTGCCGACGCGCGAGGCGAGTTCCTTGTCACCGGTGACCTTGGCGAGCTCGGCCGGGCCGAGGTTGGTGTCCGTGGTGACGGCGGTGGCGTCCGCACCCTGAGACGCGGACAGCCGCTGGTTGATCACGGACGAGTCCAGGCCCGACCGCACGTCGATCTTGTCCGGATAGGCCTTGCGCTCGGCATCCGTGGCGGCGGACCAGTACGTGTTGCGCTCCAGGGTCAGCCGCTCGCCGTCGTTCTCGTTCTTGACGACCTTGTACGGGCCCGAGGAGACCGGGTGCTCCTCGTACTTCGTGCCGGTGTCCTTGGCCTTCGGGACGGGCGCGAACTGGGTCTGCGTGGCCAGGTAGGGGAACTCGCCCTCGGGCTTGTCGAGGTGGAAGACGATGGTCAGGTCGTCCGGCGTCTCGATCGAGTCGAGGCCCTTCTTGTCCTTGTACGGGCCCTGGTAGTCGGCGCCGCCGATCAGCCAGTCCCTCAAGTAGGGGGCGCCGCCGGAGAGTTCGGCGGCGAAGGAGCGCTCGATGCCGTACTTGATGTCGGCGGAGGTGATCGGCGTGCCGTCCTCGTACTTGAGGCCCTTCTTGAGGGTGTACGTCCACACGGTCGCGTTCTTGCTCGGGCGGCCGGTGTCCGTGGCGAGGTCGGGGACGACCTCGGCGCCGGCGGCGCCGCTCTCGCGGTTGCGCGTGGTGAGCGTGCGGAAGACGAGGGAGGGGACGTTGCCGCCGCCGGAGGTGTAGAGCCGCGCCGGGTCGAAGTCCTCCTGCGGGCTGGCGTTCAGGACGGTGAGCGTGCCACCCTTCTGCGGCTTGGAGTCGCCGCCGGCGTCCTTGGCATCGTTGTCCTTCGGCCCGCAGGCGGCGGCACCCGCTGCCACGACCAGGCTGACGGACACCGCGGCCACGCGGCGCGTTATGACGGACGGTTGACGACGCATCGGAAGACGACCTCTCGAATGGTGAGACGGATTGACGAGGAGTGAGACGGAAGTGAACAGACGTCTGCCTCGGCGTCGGGTCGTCGAAAAGCCGTGACCCTGTCACGGAGAAAGTGGAACTCGCGACACGCGCCTGGAGGCGAGCGTCAGCGACAGTGAATGTCAGCCACGCAGAGCGAGGTCACACCGATGAGCGCCAGCTCGATGGCGGCGCAGGCGGAGGTGTGACGGGGCGACATGCCCAGAAATATGGATCAACTTTCTGCGCATGTCAACGTGACGTCGGTGACACCTGTCAACTCCCGGGATACGGCCAAGGGTTGGCCCGGCAGTGGATTCCGTCGTGGTCGAGGAACTTGGTCTGCTGCTGCATCACGGGGGCGAATTCGCCGTCCTTGTCGCACGTGACGTGCCCGTATCCGAGCCGGTGGCCGACCTCGTGGTTGATCAGCATCTGCCGGTACGCGTGCATTCGATCGCCGTAGGTCTTGGAGCCCTGGGCCCAGCGGTACGCGTTGATCATGACGCGCTCGGTCGATGCCGAGTCGCACGACACGTTGTCCTCCGTCGTGTCGAGCCCCGACTTGGCGCACCACTTGGCGGTGGTGCCCGGGCTCGCCAGCGTGATCACGAAGTCCGGCTTCCCGGAGGAGATCCGCTCGAAGGTGCGGCCGCCGTTGTGGGCCCAACTCCGGTCGTCATTCAGGGTCTTCTGCACGGCCTGCGCGAAGAGCTCCGCGTCGAGCCCCAGCCCCTGCTCCACGTCGACGCGATAGGTGTACTTGCGGCCCTTGCCCGGCGCCTTGTCGAAACCGAGGACCGCGTCGAACTTCCCCGACCCCTCGAGCGTCGCGCCGAGCGCGTACTTCTTGCCCATCTTCTGGTCGTACGTCAGTGGCGCCGCGCGCGCTGCCCCCGACTGGGTCGGCCGGTCGTCCCCGCGCGAGGCGGAGTCGTGGGTCTGCCGGTCGCTGCCTCCGGCGGACTGCGCGCGCACGCCGTCGTCCTGCCGCCCGATGGCGACCTGTCCGGCCACGACGACGGCCAGCACGGTGGTGACGGCGGCCGCCGCGATCCCGGTGAACGCCAGCCCCTTGCCGCCCTTGCCCTTCGCGGGCTCCTCGACCTCCGGCAGCGGCTCCTCGTCGACGTCGGCCTCCGTGGCCGCCGCGACCTCCGCGTCCCAGTCGGTGACGGAGCCGAACGGGTCGGTGCGGTGCGCTGCCGGGTCGGTGCGGTGCGCTGCCGCGCCGCGGGGCGCGAAGACGTCGTCGTACTCGTCCGCGCCCGCCGCGAGGTCGAAGGCGTCGACGTAGGCCTGCCGGGGCCCCTGCGCGGGCTCCTGACGCTGACGGGAGATCCGGGGCCCGGGAGGCGCGCCCTGTGGCGTGCCACCACTCCTGAACTCGCCCCAGCCACCGCCCGGTTCACGCTGCTCGGGGTGACCGGCACGCACTCGGGGCACGCCGTGCGCCGGCGTCCCATCGGGAAGGCGCGGCACGCCGTGCGCCGGAGTCCCGTCAGGAAAACGCGGCACCCCCCGCGCGGGAGTGCCGTCGGCCATACGAGGGATGCCATGCGCCGGCGTCCCATCGGGAAAGCGCGGCACGCCGCGCGCCGGAGTCCCGTCGGGAAAACGCGGCACCCCCCGAGGCGGCGTCACACCCGCCGGCGGGTACGGCCCCAGAGCGCCCGCAGGCGGAGCCGCCGCGCGCGGTACGGACCCGGGACCCGTGCCCATGCCCGGCGCCGGGACCGATCCCCGTGTGGGAACCGCCTCCTGCGCCGGGACCGCGGGTATCTCCGAGGTATCGGACTTGCCGGGCCGGCCCCGACGGCTGTGACGTCCCACGCCCCGCCTCAGCTCCCCGCGCCGGCGGCGGCCACGGAGGCCGACTCGCCCGTCTCGGCGAGGAGTTCACGGAACGCGCCGGCCACCGTCTCCGGGTACTCCATCATCGCGACGTGCCCCGCCTCCGGCAGGGACAGCAGCCGCGAGTCACGGAAGGCGCGGGCCGCGCGCTGGGCCATGCGGTAGGCGACGAGTTGGTCGCGGCCGCCGTAGATGAGAAGCGTCGGTGCGAGCACCCGCTCGGCCTGGCGCCACAGCCCGTGCTGGCCGCCCAGCGTGTACGCGTTCACGAGCCCGCGCGACGACCGCGTCATCGCGTCCCAGAAGTAGGGGAGGGCGAGCCGCCGCTCCAACTCCTCGACCGCGTGATGGAACGCCTCCGGCGACGCCCTGCCGGGATCCCCGTAACAGAGCGCCATGACCCCACGTACGCGCTGCTCGGTGCTCCAGTCCTTGGTGAGCTTGGTGAACAGCCCCGTCACCCCGGGCACCGCGAGCAGCGCGGTCGGCCACGCGGTGCGCTGCACCCGGATCTCCGGCAGCGCGGGCGAGATCAGCGTGAGCGTGCGGACCAGGTCGGGGCGTACGGCCGCGACGCGCGTCGAGACGGCTCCGCCGAGCGAGTTGCCGAAGAGGTGCACGGGCCCGCGTCCGGCGGCGTCGAGATAACGGATGACCGCGCGCGCGTGCCCCGTGACCGAGTAGTTCCCGTCGTCCGGCGGCGGCGAGTCCCCGAAGCCGGGCAGGTCGAGGGCCTCACTGTCCACGAGCCCGTCGAGCAGCGGCATCAGTGACGACCAGTTCTGCGAGGATCCGCCCAGGCCGTGCACGTACAACGCGGGCGGCAGTCCCGCCCGGGCCTGCGGTCTCGACCGCACCGACAGCGTGATCCCCGGCAGCCCCACCGATCGCAGCCGCTCCCCGTCCGCGACCCTGACGGCACCGACCCTTGGCGTGACAGTGGCGGCCAGCACGGACGGCAGTTCGGTCGAAGACATGCGGCAATGTTACGAGACGATCACGCACTGGCTCATGTGTTCGCAGTCACAGATTGCGAACGGATCGCATAGCGTCTCGATCGGGTGTCTCCTAGGCTTCAGACGAGGGCAGTCGTACGCACAATAGGAGCGCACTCGCCCCGCTCGGGAAGAGGAACCATGACAGTCGACCCGACAGACCCCGAGACCTTCGACGACCAGTTCCGGGACGTCCGCGCCGAGGAAGCCCCGGAAGCCGACGCCGCCGAGCAGGCCCACGAGCTGGCCCCGTCGAACGACGTCGACCCGCGAGCGGTAGGCGACCCCGACAACGCCAACGAGGCGGATCTCGCCGAGCAGGCCAGGGTCGTAGAACTCAATGAGGACGACTACCGGTGATCCACACCCACCACCGGTGCTGAACGGGAGCGACCACTCGTGATGGGACGCCACCGAGCAGCGCGGTCAGCGGTTCGGGGCGGCGAAGCGCCCGCCTCGCCCCGTTGTGCACGCTTCGCGCCACTATCGCCCGCGTCCGGTCCGTGAAATTCTGCGCTCGCACCGCGCACACCACGGTTACCGAAAAGTACGATGGCCGCGCGGCGCACACCGCATGTGGACAATTTTGGGAGGCGGCGTGACAGCCATCGAGCAGACAGAGGCGGCACGCCCGCGGGGCACTCGCCTGCCGCGCCGTGCCCGACGCAACCAGCTCCTCGGCGCCGCCCAGGAAGTATTCGTTGCGCAGGGATACCACTCGGCCGCCATGGACGACATCGCCGAGCGCGCGGGCGTCAGCAAGCCGGTCCTCTACCAGCACTTCCCGGGCAAGCTCGACCTGTACCTCGCCCTGCTGGACCAGCACTGCGAGTCCCTGCTGCAGGCCGTACGGACCGCGCTCGCGTCCACCACGGACAACAAGCTGCGCGTCCGCGCGACGATGGACGCCTACTTCGCGTACGTCGAGGACGACGGCGGTGCCTTCCGACTGGTCTTCGAGTCGGACCTGACCAACGAGCCGGCGGTGCGCGAGCGCGTCGACAAGGTGACGCACGAGTGCGCGGAGGCGATCTGCGAGGTCATCGCCGAGGACACCGGTCTCTCGCGCGCCGAGTCGATGCTCCTCGCCTCCGGCCTCGGCGGCCTCGCCCAGGTGGTGGCCCGCTCCTGGCTGCACAGCGACCGCAGCGTCCCGCGCGACCAGGCGGTCCAGCTGCTGACCTCGCTGGCCTGGCGGGGCATCGCGGGCTTCCCACTGCACGGCACCGATCACCACTGACGCCACTTTGTTCCCACCCGCTGTTCGCTCCTGGCGTTCTCGGGCGGAGCGTGTACGTCCCCTCACCGGGCTAATGTGTGCAGCGTACGGCGCGGAGACACGCGCACATCACTGACCGTCGGAGGGACATAGCCGTGGAGGTCAAGATCGGCGTGCAGCACGCGCCCCGCGAGATCGTTCTGGAGAGCGGTCAGACCCCGGAAGAGGTCGAGCGCGCGGTGTCCGAAGCGCTGTCCGGCAAGTCGCAGCTGCTGAGCCTCGTGGACGACCACGGCCGCAAGGTCCTGGTTCCGGCCGACCGCTTGGCGTACGTGGAGCTCGGTGAGCCCACGCAGCGCAAGGTGGGATTCAGCGCCCTGTAGTTCAGGCGTGCAGGAGGGGCCCGGTGGCATTGCCGCCGGGCCCCTCCTCGTATTCGTCGCTGTTGTCCGGCCGGTGAGCTCTGTCCGTCACTGTCGTCCGGCCGGTGCGCTCTGTCCGTGCGAACGGCACCCGGACGGGCCACAGGGGCAGGGCCGAATGGAGCACAGAGGGCACACAGGGGAGGATTGCATTCCGCACGTCACGGGTAAGACCGGCTACGACCGATTTGCACCGGCCGTGCGGGAGGGACCCCCACCATGTTCTTGGAAGCGCTCGGCTCCGCCATGCTCGGTCTCGCGCTGGCGTGGGCGGCGGCGTACCGCCTGCCCCACCGGTTGCCGGCCCGCAGCCTGGTCCTGTCGACCGGCGTGGCCGGAGCCCTGTTCGGTGCCTTCCTGACGCACACCGCGCTGGGCGCCGGCCACTTCCTGGTGATCCTCCTCGGCGCGGCGGTGGTCTCCGCGGCCCTGCTGTCCCTGCTGCTCCGCCCGGCGGAGCGATTTCGGCGCAGCTCGGCGACGGCGTAACCCGTCCCGCAAGCCCCGCAAGCTGCGGAAGCCCGGCAGGTCCCGTAAGCGGCGTGTTTAGGCCGCCAGCCCCAGCGCGGCCATCCGCTTCGTGTGCGCCTCGGTGATGCGCGAGAACATCCGGCCGACCTCCGCGAGGTCGAAACCGTCCGCGACGCCGCCCACGAGCATGGTCGACAGAGCGTCGCGGTCGGCGACCACGCGCTGCGACTGGGACAGGGCCTCGCCCATCAGACGGCGCGCCCACAGCGCGAGGCGACCGCCCACGCGCGGGTCCGCGTCGATCGCGGCGCGCACCTTCTCGATGGCGAAGCTGGCGTGCCCGGTGTCGTCGAGGACGGCGAGGACGAGCCCGCGCGTGTCCGAGTCGAGCCGCGCGGCGACCTCGCGGTAGAAGTCACTGGCGATCGAGTCGCCGACGTACGCCTTGACGAGGCCCTCCAGCCAGTCGGAGGGGGCCGTCTGCTTGTGGAAGCCGTCGAGCGCGGCGACGAACGGCTCCATCGCCTGCGTCGGCTCCGCGCCGATCGCCGCGAGCCGGTCCCTGAGCTGCTCGAAGTGATGGAACTCGGCCGACGCCATCTTCGCCAGCTCCGCCTTGTCGCTGAGCGTGGGCGCCAGCTTGGCGTCCTCCGCGAGCCGCTCGAACGCCGCGAGCTCGCCGTACGCGAGTGCTCCGAGCAGGTCCACGACCGCGGCGCGGTACTGGGGGTCGGCGGAGGCCGTGTCCCAGTCCTGGGCGGCGACTCCGGTGGCCGCGGGAGCGGTGTCGTCGGCGGCCTCGGCGGGGGTGTCAGCGGCGTTGTCAGGCGTCGTCATGAAGCGCACAATAGCCCGCTCACCGCATCACGGAAGTCCCTGGTCAATCAGTGTGACGACCACTACGTGACCGAATCGGCCATCGCATGTGCGTGATTCCGGGGTATGGTGGTAATGCACCCGCCGAGTATTCGACGGGCGTATTGATGAGGATGCCCGGTCGGTGGCCCGATCGGCTCCGACCCGACAGCCCTCTCGTCCGTACGGCACTCTGCGTACGACATCCGGAGGGACCCTCAGCGGTACGAGAGCTCGAGCGTCGGCAGTGGTCCCATGCCACTCGGCCCGCCCGACAGGCGGCCGACGTCCCCGGCACGGTCCCGACACGACCCCCGCGCTCGCCTCGCACCGCGTACACAGAAGAGGCAGCACCCTGACTACGACTTTCCGAGAGCTCGGGATTCTTCCCGAGACGGCCGAGGCCCTTGAGGCTGTCGGCATCATCAACCCCTTCCCCATCCAGGAGATGACGCTCCCCGTTGCCCTGTCCGGCACCGACGTCATCGGCCAGGCCAAGACCGGCACCGGCAAGACGCTGGGCTTCGGCCTCCCGCTCCTCGAGCGCGTCACCGTTCCCGCGGACGTCGAGGCGGGCCGGGCCCAGCCCGAGCAGCTCACCGACGCCCCCCAGGCCCTCGTCGTCGTCCCGACGCGCGAGCTGTGCACCCAGGTCACCAACGACCTGCTGACCGCGGGCAAGGTCCGCAACGTACGCGTTCTCGCCATCTACGGCGGCCGGGCGTACGAGCCGCAGGTCGAGGCCCTCAAGAAGGGCGTCGACGTCATCGTCGGCACCCCGGGCCGACTGCTGGACCTCGCGGGCCAGAAGAAGCTCAACCTCAAGCACATCAAGGCGCTCGTCCTCGACGAGGCCGACGAGATGCTCGACCTCGGCTTCCTGCCCGACGTCGAGAAGATCATGAACATGCTGCCGGCGCGCCGTCAGACGATGCTGTTCTCGGCGACCATGCCGGGCGCGGTCATCGGCCTCGCGCGCCGTTACATGTCGCAGCCCACGCACATCCGCGCCACCGCGCCGGACGACGAGGGCGCCACGGTCCGCAACACCGCGCAGTTCGTCTACCGCGCGCACAACATGGACAAGCCCGAGATGGTCGCGCGCATACTGCAGGCCGACGGCCGCGGTCTCGCGATGGTCTTCTGCCGCACCAAGCGGACGGCGGCGGACCTCGCCGACCAGCTGCAGCAGCGCGGTTTCGCGTCCGGCGCGGTCCACGGCGACCTCGGCCAGGGCGCCCGCGAGCAGGCGCTGCGCGCCTTCCGCAACGGCAAGGTCGACGTCCTCGTCTGCACCGACGTCGCCGCGCGCGGCATCGACGTCGAGGGCGTCACGCACGTCATCAACTACCAGTCCCCCGAGGACGAGAAGACGTACCTGCACCGCATCGGCCGTACGGGCCGCGCGGGCGCGTCCGGTACGGCGATCACGCTCGTCGACTGGGACGACATCCCGCGCTGGCAGCTCATCAACAAGGCGCTGGACCTCGGTTTCAGCGACCCGCCGGAGACGTACTCCACGTCCCCGCACCTCTTCGAGGAGCTGGGCATCCCGGCCGGCACCAAGGGTGTCCTGCCGCGTTCCGAGCGCACCCGTGCCGGGCTCGCGGCCGAGGAGGTCGAGGACCTCGGCGAGACCGGTGGGCGTGGCCCGCGCGGTCGTGGTGGCCGCGGGGACCGTGGTGATCGCTCCTCGGCGCCGTCCGCCGAGCGCGAGCGCCCGGCGCGTACGCCGCGTCGTCGCCGTCGTACGCGCAACGGTGCGCCGATGGAGGAGACTTCCGCGTCATCGACTCCGCAGACGACGAGCGAGTCCGCCGCCTCCACCGAGGCCCTCGAGACCAACGGAGCCGTCGAGCCCCGCACGCCGCGGCGTCGTCGCCGTACGCGCGCTGGATCGGCGTCGGAGGCAGTCGCGGGCGCGGCGGTCGTCGAGCCGTCGGTGACCTCTGCGGACTCTGCGGACTCCGCGAGCGAGGCTGCTGAGAGCGTCGTCGACGAGCCGGCCACGCCGCGTCGTCGCCGGACCCGCAAGACGGCGGAGCCGGTCGAGACGGTGCCGAGCACGGAGTCTGCTGAGACGGCCGAGGTCGCCACGGTCGACACCGTCGCTGAGGCTCCGGCCAAGCCGCGTCGCCGTACCCGCAAGGCCGCGGAGGCCGTCGTCGACACCGTCGAGGCCGTCGCCACGGACGCCGCGGAGGCCGCTGAGGCCCCGGCCAAACCGCGTCGCCGCACCCGCAAGGCCGCGGAAGCCGTCGTCGACACCGTCGAGGTCGTCGCCGCGGACGCTGCGGATGTCGCTGAGGCTCCGGCCAAGGTGCGGCGGACTCGCAAGGCCGCGGTGGCTGTCGTCGACGGGGCCGAGGTTGCGGCCGAGGCGGAGGTCAAGCCGCGGCGTACGCGGGCCAAGGCCGCCGCTGCCGTCGACACCGCCGAAGCCGCCGAAGCCAAGCCCGTACGTCGCCGGACCCGCAAGGCCGTCGACGCCGAGATCCCCGCCCAGGTCGCCGCCGAAGAGGCGGAGGCCAAGCCCGCGCGTCGTCGCACCCGCAAGGCTGCTGAGGCCGTCGTCGACGCCTCTGAGGGCGTCGCGGAGGCTCCGGCCAAGGTGCGGCGGACTCGCAAGGCCGCGGTGGCTGTCGTCGACGGGGCCGAGGTTGCGGCCGAGGCGGAGGTCAAGCCGCGGCGTACGCGGGCCAAGGCCGCCGCTGCCGTCGACACCGCCGAAGCCGCCGAAGCCAAGCCCGTACGTCGCCGGACCCGCAAGGCCGTCGACGCCGAGATCCCCGCCCAGGTTGCCACCGAAGAGGCGGAGGCCAAGCCCGCGCGTCGTCGCACCCGCAAGGCCGCGGTCGCCGCGGAGTCTGCGGAGAGCTGATACCCCGGTTCCATGGCCCGGTCCCACTTTCGCGGTGGGGCCGGGCCATTGGGTTTTTCGCCCCCTCCGCCCCCGCCCATTCCCGACCCTTGGGGGCTCCGCCCCCTGGCCCCCCATCGGCCTTGACGGCCTCGTCCTCAAACGCCGGACGGGCTAAAGATTTCCAGCGCCGGCCCGGGGGAAATCTTTCAGCCCGTCCGGCGTTTGAGGACGAGCGCGTTAGCGCGATAGCGGGGGTCTGGGGGCGGCAGCCCCCAGGTACGGGACGGGAATGGGCAGGGGCGGAGGGGGCGAAAAAACACCCCCAGGCCGCGACCGGCAGCGCACCCTCACTCCCGCCCGATAACCTCTGGGGCATGAGCAGGCCCGCCACCTTCGTCCCACCCGCCGGAGTCCGTGCCTATCGGCTCCCCACCGCCCGCGGTGAGTTCGCCGTGCTCGACGCCCCGCCACAGGGGCGACCCAAGGGAACCGCCCTCCTGCTACCGGGGTTCACCGGCAGCAAGGAGGACTTCATCGCACTGCACGAGCCGTTGGCGGCGGCGGGGTACCGGACGGTGGCCGTGGACGGACGCGGGCAGTACGAGACCGAGGGGCCGAAGGACGACGAAACGCCGTACGCGCAGGGCGAGTTGGCACGGGACGTACTCGCACAGGCCGCCGCCCTCGGCACCCCCGTGCACCTCGTGGGCCACTCCCTCGGCGGCCAGATCTCCCGCGCCGCCGTACTGCTGGACCCGACCCCCTTCGTCTCACTGACGCTCATGTCCTCGGGCCCCGCCCAGATCTCCGTCTCCCAGCAGCAGCGCGTCAAGCTGCTGCGCGACGCACTCGCCGTGATGGGCATGGCCGAGGTGTGGGAGGCGATCCAGGCGATGGAGACGCCCGAGGAGACCGACACCGGCGGGCTCGACGCGGGGCTCGACGACCTCGCCGACCTGCGCCGCCGCTGGCTGGGCAACAGCCCGGCCCAGCTCATCGCCACGGGCCGCCAACTGTGCACGGAACCCGACCGCGTCGCCGAACTGGCCGCCGTCCCCCTGCCGAAGCACGTGCTCTCCGGCGAGCGCGACGACACCTGGCCGGTGTCCCTGCTGGACGAGATGGCCGTACGTCTCAAGGCCGAGCGCACGGTCGTACCGGGGGCAGAGCACTCCCCCAACGAGGATCAGCCCCTGGAGACGGCCCGCGCCCTCGCCGCCTTCTGGAACAGCATCGACCACCAGCGGGCAGGCAGTTAGTACTGCGCCTGCACGTGC
Source organism: Streptomyces sp. NPDC001530 (assembly GCF_042894545.1). Lineage (NCBI taxonomy): Bacteria > Bacillati > Actinomycetota > Actinomycetes > Kitasatosporales > Streptomycetaceae > Streptomyces > Streptomyces sp. NPDC001530. The sequence continues at coordinate 263,646 of NZ_JBIAVS010000016.1, read as the reverse complement.
TCCCAGAAACCGTCCCGGAGCGCACGGCGCAGGTCCGCCTGCCCCCGCAGGGAGTACTGCAGCAGCCCCTCGGCCTCGACCAGCAGATCCTGGTCGACGGAGCCGGGGAGGTAGGGGTGCCCCGGCAGCAGTTCCCTGAGCGATTCCCGGCCCCGCGCGGCCAGCCACTTCGCGGCGATCTGCGCGCCCACGAACCGCACGTCGTCCCGCGTGGGCCGGGCGGCCGCCGTCGCGTCGTACGAGAGGGCGGTCCGCCGGGACACGTACGGCTTGAAGAAGTCGAGGTCGAAGGTGCGCTGGCTGTCGACCTCCCAGAGCAGCGGCTCGGCCTGGTTGCGGCCCTCGGGTGCCTCGATCCCCCACAGGTGGACCCGCGCCCCGTACCCCTGCGCCGCCTCGACCGCCGACACCAGGTCCTCGTCGCCGCCGAGCAGCGCGGCGTCGCTGATGGCGCGGTGCCGGGCGAGGGACTCCAGGTCCGATCTGATGAGTGAGTCGACGCCTTTTTGTTGGTTGTTGGCGTTGAGGTTGCCCAACCGCACCTTCACGTCCGGGAGTTCGGCGATCGCCTGCTGTTCCGCGGTGTGGATGCGGCGTCGCGCGCCGTCGTACCAGTAGACGCGCAGCAGCCTGCTGTCCGCGAAGATCGTGCGGGCCCGGTCGATGAGCGCCTCGATGAGGCCTTCGGTGTCCAGGTCGAAGGAGCGGCGGTCCTCCGTGCCGGCGACCAGCCGCCCCGCGGCCGCGTACAGATATCCGGCGTCGACGAAGATCGCGTGGGTCGAGGGCGTCTTCGCCACCTCGGCGAGCATGCGCTGCAGCAGCTCGTTCGTGCGGTCGATGCGGGCGCCTAGCGCCACGAGGTCGTCGTTCATCGCGTCCATTGTCCCGGCGGTCACGCTGCGAACACAACCGGCCCCGTTCAGTCTCCGCCACGTCCCTCACCAGCGCTTACCGGTGAGTAATTAGGTTCTCGAAAAATTTCCTTAGCGTAGGGAATGTTTGTAACACGCACCCCGTTGAATACGTACGGAAGCGGGGGCACCGATGCCTCGCGCGCCACTCACGAGTAGTTCTCCTCAGGAGGATGACCAGACGAAGGGAGAAGCCCATGCGCTTCGAAATCATGCGACTCGACGATGTCGACGGCACGCCCGTGGACAGCACCGTTGTAGACGCCGCCTCCGTCAACCGGATCGTTCAGCAAGCCGCGGCCATCGGGCAGCGACTGTGGATCCGCCCGGCCGACTCGTCCGCCTCGTAACAGCGCGGACGCATCACAGACTGCACTACAGACTGCATCGCAGGCTGCATTACAGACTTCAGAGCCCCGTACGGTACCGATGCCGTACGGGGCTCTGCGCGTTCCCCAAGCCGTTCGCGGAGCCGGTCAGCTCCCCTGGATCACCTGCGTGACCCCGTTGATGATCTGCTGCACGGCGATCGCGGAGAGCATCATGCCCGCGAGACGGGTCACCAGCACGACACCGCCGTCCTTGATGACGCGAATGATCAGCAGCGAGTAGCGCATGACCAGCCACAGCACCACGTGGATGGCGAGGATCGCGGTCCACACCGACACCTGCGTGGCGACCGTGTCGGCCTTCTGCACCGCCAGGATCACGGAGACGATCGCGCCCGGGCCCGCGAGCAGCGGCATGCCGAGCGGTACGAGGGCGACGTTGACGTCCTTGGTCTGCTTCGGCTCGTCCGTCTTGCCGGTCAGCAGGTCGAGGGCGATCAGCAGGAGCAGCAGCCCGCCCGCGATCATCAGCGCGGGCACGGAGACGTGCAGGTAGTTCAGGATCTGGTGGCCGAGCAGACCGAAGACCACGATCACACCGCCCGCCACACAGACGGCCTGGAAGGCCATCCGCTTCTGCACCTTGGCGGGGCGTCCGGCGGTCAGCGCGAGGAAGATCGGGGTGATCCCGGGGGGATCCATGATGACGAAAAGGGTGAGGAAGAGGGAGCCGAAGACGGCGACGTCGAACACAGTGAATGGCCTTGCAGGGGTGAGAAATACGCGGGCGCCAGGACAGCCGGAGCCCCGCTGTGGGCAGTCGTTCCGCAGGGCGAAACGGCGGGCACGGCCGACAGCGCCGGGTGCCGTGAAAAGAGAGGGGAACTACACGCGGGCGCTTCCACCGGCACCCGGCACCGGAAACGCCCCGGTAGCCCGCCGAGTGATCTCCCCGTACACCTCGGGATCGGTCGTGAACTCCCCGAGCACACACGTCTTGCGGCTGCCGTGGTAGTCCGAGGACCCCGTGGTCAGCAGCCCCAGCTCCGCGGCCAGACCCCGCAACCGGGCCCTGGTCGCCGGCTCGTGGTCCATGTGGTCGACCTCGATGCCGTCGAGCCCCGCGGCGGCGAGCTCCCCTATCACGGACTCCGGCACGGTCCGGCCCCGCTTGGCCGCGGCCGGGTGCGCGAAGACGGCGACGCCGCCCGCGCCCTTGATCAGCCGGATCGCCTCGAACGGGTCGCTCTCGTGCTTGGGGATATAGGCGCGGCCGCCGTCGGCCAGCCACTCCTCGGTGAAGGCGTCGGAGACGCTGTCCACGACACCCAGCTCGACCAGCGCGGACGCGACGTGCGGCCGCCCGACCGAACCGTCGCCCGCGATGCGCGCCACCTGCTCCCAGGTGATCGGCACGCCGAGCTCCTGGAGCTTGGCGATCATGGCGTGTGCGCGCGGCACGCGGTCGTCCCGCACCAGCTCGCGCTCGGCGAGCAGCGCGGGCTCCTCGGGGTCGAACAGGTAGGCCAGCATGTGCATGCTGATGCCGTCGATGCGGCAGGAGAGCTCGGCGCCGGTGACGAGGGTGAGCCCCTCGGGCAGCGCGGCGATCGCCTCGGCGTAGCCGCGGGTGGTGTCGTGGTCGGTCAGCGCGACGACGTCCAGACCGGCGGCGGCAGCGTTCCGCACCAGCTCGGCCGGGGTGTCCGTACCGTCGGAAGCCGTGGAGTGGGTGTGCAGATCGATGCGCACTACGCGGACTCCAGGCGGTGACGGAACGGAAGGGGACACCCAAGGATAACGGGAATCCTGGGGTCCCCTGTCACACCCTCAACCGCCGAGCGCCCCCTACGAGCTTCCTGTGCCCGCCGTCTCGCGGCACCCTGCGGTTCCGGTCTCGCAGCGCCCTCGTGCACCTTCCGTCTCGCAGCGCCCTCCAGCACCCTTCGCCTCGCAGCGCCCCACGGCTCCAGCCTCTCAGCGCCCTACGGTTCCAGGATGCGCGGCGACAGCGCCCCGCACGGCAGCAGATCCATCTCCGCCCCGGCGTCCCGCAGATCCGTCAGCACCAGCTCGTCGTACATCAGCAGGCCCGACTGCTCGGGCCACACCACCGCCCACAGCCACAGCCCACGCGCCTCGCCCGCGAAGACGGCGCGGTCGCCGGGGCTGCCGGAGACATGCCAGAGCGGGGTTGGGCGACCGGCCGCGAGGACCTTCGCCTGGGGCGGTTTCTCGACGCTCATGTACGGGCCGGGATCGGGCCCGTCGATGCCCGCGTACCGCGCGCCGAGGCCGACGCCGAGCTCCTCGGCGACCAGGAGCAGCTCCCCTATGCCGCCGAGCGGTCCGGGACCCGAGCAGGCGACGGCGGTCGCGCGCCCGCCACTGCGGTCGTCACCGGCGAACGTCGCACCGGTGAACAGCCAGCCGACCGGCAGCGGCCACGGCATCCACACCGGTACCCGGGCGTGGTGCACGACCACCCCGAGGGCCTCGACGCTGGGCGGGATCACAGGCTGCAGCGGATGCACGCCGGCGTGCACATCGCACTGCCAGGAGTCGGCAAAGAGGCCGGGAGCCCTGACCCGGCCACCACACTTCGGGCAACTGGGTTCGCCCCTCATAGGGCCCAACGGTCCTCCCCGTCCTTCGCCGCGTCAAGGACGATCACCCGTCCGGCGTGTGCCTGTCATGTCGGATCACGCCCGAAAATTAGATGTAGCTTGCATTAATTAGCCCACCTAACTTATTATGTGTATACGTCAACGATCTCGTCGTACGCCGCAGTCTCACGGTGAAGGAGCGGACATGATCAGCAGCACGGGAGGCCCTGCCGAGGGGGTCGAAGGGGGCACAGTCGAAGGGGACACATTCGGCGCGGGAGCCACGGGCATCCTGCGTCAGCCGAAGGCCGTCTGGGCGACCGCCGGGGCATCCGTCGTCGCCTTCATGGGCATCGGGCTCGTCGACCCGATCCTGCCGTCCATCGCCCAGGGCCTGGACGCCACGGCCAGCCAGGTCTCGCTGCTCTTCACCTCGTACTTCCTGATCACCGCGGTCGCGATGCTGGTGACCGGTTTCGTCTCCAGCCGGATCGGCGGCCGCAAGACGCTGCTGCTCGGCCTCGCGCTCGTGGTGGTCTTCGCGGGCCTCGCGGGCACGTCCGGATCGGTCGGCGAGCTGGTCGGATTCCGGGCGGGCTGGGGCCTTGGCAACGCCCTCTTCGTGTCCACCGCCCTCGCCGTCATCGTCGGCGCCGCGGCCGGTGGCAGCGCGGCCGCCATCCTGCTGTACGAGTCCGCCCTGGGCCTCGGCATGGCGTGCGGGCCCCTGCTGGGCGCACTGCTCGGTGACGCCAGCTGGCGCTACCCGTTCTTCGGCACCGCGTTCCTGATGGCGGTCGGCTTCCTGTGCATCACGGCGTTCCTGAAGGAGCAGCCGAAGCCCGCGAGGAAGACGTCCCTGCTCGACCCGATCAAGGCGCTGGGCCACGGCGGTCTCGCCTCGGCGGCCGTCTCCGCGTTCTTCTACAACTACACGTTCTTCACCGTGCTGGCCTTCACGCCGTTCGTGCTGAACATGACCCCGTACAAGTCCGGCGCGGTCTTCTTCTGCTGGGGCGTGCTGCTCGCCGTCTTCTCGGTGGTCGTGGCGCCGCGCCTGCAGGCCCGGTTCGGCTCGCTGAAGGTGCTCGGCGGCTCACTGGTGCTGCTCGCCGCAGACGTGCTCGTGCTCGGGTACGGCGACCACACCACCGCCATCGTCTGCACGATCCTGTCCGGCGCGTTCATCGGCGTGAACAACACCGTCTACACCGAGCTCGCGCTGGGCGTCTCGGACGCGCCGCGGCCGGTGGCGAGCGCCGGGTACAACTTCGTGCGGTGGTTCGCGGCCGCGGCGGCGCCCTACTTCGCGCCGAAGATCGAGGAGTGGAGCGACCTCCACATCCCGTTCGTGGTCGCCGCGGTCACGGCGGTCATCGGCGCGGTCGTGGTCCTCATGCGGCGGAACGCCCTCACCCACGAGGCCGAGGAGCTGGAGCCCCGGCACGCGACCGAGGACAGTGTCACCGTCTTCGCCAACTGACGGTTTCCGGACGGGGTTTGACCGGGGTTCAGAGAGTGAGAAGGGCCACTCTCCACAGAGGGGCGGCTCAGTCCAGCGGGACGGACTTGCGCAGCGGATCGCGCAGGTCCGTTCCGCCGTTCAGCCAGCGCTCCTGGAGGGCGCCCGCGCCGTGCACGCGCTTCCACGCGGCCTCGTTCGGTGTCATCGGGAGCAGCGGCAGGAACCGCACGGGATCGGCGGGCGCGTCCAGCTCCAGGTCCTCCACCAGGCCGCCGGACTCCGCGACCAGGACGGAGGTGAACGGCGCGCCGGGCCACAGGGGTTCGCCCACGTCGAGCGAAGCGCCCGGAGCCACCACCACCCCCTCGACCTGCGGGGACGCGGCGAGCACGGCGAGCGGGCGGAGCACCTTGTCGGTGTCGGCGCCGCCCGCGCGCACCGAGAGGATCAGCTCGGCGCGCGGGCCCTTCACCGGGTCGGCGAGCACCGCCGTGGGGTCCGCCATGGGCTGGGCGGACATGCCGAGCGTCGCATAGCGGACGATGTCGCCTTCTGTGAAGCGCAGCACTTCGATGCGCTCGGTGCCGAGGAAGGTGACCGCGGCCCGCGCGTCGGGTTCGCCCAGCGCGGAGCGCAAACGGGCCTCGACCAGAGGAAGAACATCAGCCATGCGCCGAGCATAGGCCGCGTCAATTCCCGAGGAGCGCACCGGACCCCGCGGTCAACAACGGGCAAAGCGGCGCCTTGACGTTCCAGTGCGCTGATAGTCTTGGCCGCTGGTCGGGGCAGCACGCTGAAGCGTCGCTCTCGAGCTCCGACGCACTGAGACTGATCTGACTCCCCTGTGGCGGGAGACAGACTCCCCTTCGGGGGATGGATCGTCCCTCACGGGGGACCGACCGGAGGAGGTGGGGCTGCAATGGACCGAAGTCGACCGTGCAGTACCACCCGCTCTTCCGGTCGCTGAGTTCCGTAGCTGGTTCTGCTGGATCCGCTGGTTTCCCAGCTCTGCCTGCTGCTGCCTCCCGCAAACGTGTGCATACGTGTCAGCGTTGTCCGGTGCACCACGGAAGAGCGCTTCGTTTCCGCCTGATCTGTCTGATCTGAATCAGTAGCGAAGCTGCCACCGCGACGGTGCGGTGCTCCCCGCTTTGTGGACGTGCCAAACATCCGCAGTCAGGACGTCCCCATTCCGGGTAGTTTCAACCGTCGCCGGCGGCCTCCGTTGCGAAAAGGAGCCTGCCATGTCGATGATCCGTGACCTGCGTGCCGCGGTCCGCCCCCGTCCCACGCTGCGCAAGGACAGTGGCTCGTACGACACCACCCGTGCCCCCGGAACCCCGTCCGCCGTGGTCGACTGCGCCGTCTACCGCGACGGCGCCCGCGTCGAGAGCCGCGAGCCCCTCACGCCGCACGAGGCGATGCGCCAGGTGCACCGCGACGGCGGCTTCGTGTGGATCGGTCTGCACGAGCCGACGGAGGCCGAATTCGCCGGTATCGCCCGCGAGTTCGGGCTGCACCCGCTGGCCGTCGAGGACGCCGTGCAGGCCCACCAGCGCCCCAAGCTGGAGCGCTACGACGACTCCCTCTTCACCGTCTTCAAGACCATCCACTACGTGGAGCACGACCAGCTGACGTCCACCAGCGAGATCGTGGAGACCGGCGAGGTCATGTGCTTCACCGGACGGGACTTCTTCATCACCGTCCGGCACGGCGGGCAGGGCTCGCTGCGGGCGCTGCGGCACCGCCTCCAGGACGACCCCGAGCTGCTCGCCAAGGGCCCCTCGGCCGTGCTGCACGCGATCGCCGACCACGTCGTCGACGGCTACATCGCGGTCGCGGACGCCGTGCAGGACGACATCGACGAGGTCGAGACCGAGGTGTTCTCGCCGGGCCGCAAGGGCACGCCGCGCGGTACGGACGCCGGACAGATCTACCAACTCAAGCGCGAGGTACTGGAGTTCAAGCGGGCGGTGTCGCCGCTGCTGCGCCCCATGCAGCTGCTGAGCGAGCGGCCGATGCGGCTGATCGACCCCGACATCCAGAAGTACTTCCGGGACGTCGCCGACCACCTCGCCCGGGTGCAGGAGCAGGTCCTCGGCTTCGACGAGCTGCTCAACTCGATCCTCCAGGCCAACCTCGCCCAGGCCTCCGTCGCGCAGAACGAGGACATGCGCAAGATCACGTCGTGGGCCGCGATCATCGCCGTCCCGACGATGGTCTGTGGCGTCTACGGCATGAACTTCGAGCACATGCCCGAGCTGCACTGGCGGTACGGCTACCCGGTGGTCATGGGCATCACCGTCGGCCTCTGCCTCTCGATCCACCGCATCCTGAAGCGCAACGGCTGGCTGTAGGAGTGGGCTGGATAGTCTTGGCCCCATGACGGAAGAGCTGCTCGACCAGGCCCTCGTCGAGGAGGCCACCAAGAAGTCCGGGCTGATCTGGGTACGGGGCAGCGGCGCGCCGATGCTCCAGGCCAAGGGCCACGAGGTGCCCTCCCGCGCCCTGTGGCACGTGTGGCACGACGGCGCGGCCTGTCTGGTCGGCGACGGGCCCGGCGAGCAGCCGCTGCCGGGGCTCGTCGACGGAGGCGACGCCGTCGTCACCGTACGCAGCAAGGACAAGGGTGGGCGCCTCGTGTCCTGGGCCGCGAAGGTCGTGGAGCTGACCCCCGGTTCCCAGGAGTGGGAGGCGGCGGTCGCCGAGCTCAAGGGCAAGCGCCTGAACGCCCCTGACGGCGAGGCCATGCCCGGACGCTGGGCCCGCGAGTGCCGGGTGCTCCGGCTGGAGCCGTCGGGCGCCACGTCCGAGCTCCCCGACGGCTCGCTCGCCGCGCCGCCACTGCCGACCCCGGCGACGACCCGCCGGCCGATCCCAGCGGCTCTGCCGCGCCTGCTCATGAAGAAGCGCAAGCGCCGCTAGAGCTCCGGCCCGTGAGCCGCTACGACGTGGGCAGCTGCTGCCCGTAGTCCACCGTCTCCTTCTTCGAGGGCTCCTCCAGGGCGAAGTCCTTGCCCCAGTCGGTGAGGCGGAGGGTGCCCGCGTGGCCCGCCCGGACCAGCAGGAGGGGGTACGGGGTTCCCTTCAGGGAGACGTCGAGGGAGCCGCCGGAGCCTTTGTCGCCGGTGATGCGGATGGTGCGGACGCCGTACTGCTCGTGGCGGCCGTCTGTGGCGAGGGTGCCGTGCAGGGTGAGCAGGCCGTCGAGGAGGACGTCCTTGTCGGTGAAGCCGCTGAACCGCTTGTAGGCGGGGTCTCCGGTCGGCACCTTCACGTACATGCCCTCCAGCTTCTTCGCGGCCGCGGTGTCGGCGGAGGTGTTGTCGCTCTTGCCGTCCTCGTGGGTCCAGAACTCCGCGTCGGCCTTGAGGTAGAGGTGCTCGCCGACCCGCAGCAGCCGGAACGTGCCCCCCTTCGAGGTGACGGAGCCGGTGCCGCCGTCGGCCTTGAGGCGCATGTCGAGGGTGTACGTGGTCCCGTTGGTCACGACGGTTCCGGAGAGCCGTACGGTGTCCGCGGCCTCGGCCGCCTTCTTCGTCTTCGCCTGGATGGTGGCGGCGGGCAGCTTGCCCACCCCGTTCGTGCCCGCGTCCGGGTCCTCGCTGCTACTGCATCCCGTCAGCGCTGTCCCCGTCACGGCCAGTGCGCACATCGCGCTCACCAGTGCGGCCCTGTGGGTTCGGACCTGGGGAGTTGCGGTCACAGGTGGGGCTGCCTTTCGTGCGGCGGTCCTTGGCGGCGTACGGCAGCGTACCGGTGCCGTACACGGCCGGCGGAGGCAGTCCGTCCGGAGCGCTCACCAGGGCGTATCCGAGCGGGACGGGCTAGCCTGAAGCCCACCCGAACGGACAGAGTGGGACAGAACGCGCGCATCGAGAGTCGCGTACGAAGAAAAGCCGCCCATGAAGAGAAGGAGGCGCGGGCATGGCCGCGAGCGCCCCCCGGATCTTCGTCTCGCACCTCGCAGCTGTCGCCGTCTTCGACCCGAACGGCGACCAGGTGGGCCGGGTGCGGGACCTGGTCGCCATGCTGCGCGTCCGACGGCGGCCGCCCCGGCTGCTCGGCCTCGTCGTCGAGCTGTCCACGCGGCGGCGCATCTTCCTGCCCATGACCCGGGTGACCGGCATCGAGTCCGGCCAGGTCATCACCACCGGCGTCCTCAACGTACGGCGCTTCGAGCAGCGGCCCACCGAGCGGCTCGTCTTCGGCGAACTGCTGGACCGGCGCGTACGCCTCGTCGACACCGAGGAGGAGGTGACGGTGATCGACGTGTCGATCCAGCAGCTGCCGGCCCGCAGGGAGTGGCAGATCGACCGGGTCTTCGTCCGCAAGGCCCGCAGCGGGGCCTTCCGGCGCACCAAGGGCGAGACGCTGACCGTCGAGTGGTCCGCCGTCACCGGGTTCTCACTGGAGGAGCACGGACAGGGCGCCGAGAGCCTGCTCGCCACCTTCGAGCAGCTGCGCCCGGCCGACCTCGCCAACGTCCTGCACCACCTCTCGCCGAAGCGGCGCGGGGAGGTGGCCGCCGCGCTGGACGACGACCGCCTCGCCGACGTCCTCGAAGAACTCCCCGAGGACGACCAGATCGAGATCCTCGGCAAGCTCAAGGAGGAGCGCGCGGCCGACGTCCTGGAGGCGATGGACCCGGACGACGCGGCCGACCTGCTCGCCGAACTGCCCACCGAGGACGTGGAGCGGCTGCTGCGGCTGATGCGGCCGGACGAGGCGGCCGACGTGCGGCGGCTGATGGCGTACGAGGAGAAGACCGCCGGCGGTCTCATGACCACCGAGCCGATCGTGCTGCGGCCCGACGCGACGGTCGCGGACGCGCTCGCCCGGGTCCGCAACCCCGACCTCTCCCCCGCGCTCGCCGCCCAGGTGTACGTGTGCCGCGCGCCGGACGAGACGCCGACCGGCAAGTACCTCGGCACGGTCCACTTCCAGCGGCTGCTGCGCGACCCGCCGTTCACGCTGGTCGGCGCGCTCGTCGACGACGACCTCCAGCCGCTGGACCCGGAGGCCGCGCTGCCCGTCGTGGCCGGCTTCTTCGCGACGTACGACATGGTCGCGGCGCCCGTCGTGGACGAGAGCGGCTCCCTGCTCGGCGCGGTGACCGTGGACGACGTACTGGACCACATGCTGCCCGAGGACTGGCGCGAGACCGAGTTCCACCTCGCGGAGGAGGAACCTCATGGCACCTGAGCGTGAGACCCGCGAGCGGGTCGCCAGTGGGGCCACCGCGGCCACCCGGCCGCGCACCCGGCTCGACCAGCCGAAGCCGCCGCGGCGCAGGCTGGTGCCCGAGTGGGACCCGGAGGCGTTCGGGCGGCTCTCGGAGCGCATCGCGCGCTTCATCGGCACCGGACGGTTCCTCGTCTGGATGACGGTCGTCATCATCGTGTGGGTGCTGTGGAACTTCTTCGCGCCGCGTGACCTGCGCTTCGACAACTACCCCTTCATCTTCCTGACGCTGGTGCTGTCCCTCCAGGCCTCGTACGCCGCCCCGCTGATCCTGCTCGCGCAGAACCGCCAGGACGACCGCGACCGGGTCAACCTCGAACAGGACCGCAAGCAGAACGAGCGGTCCATCGCGGACACCGAGTACCTCACCCGGGAAATCGCTTCACTGCGCGTGGGCCTCGGCGAGGTCGCCACCCGTGACTGGATTCGCTCCGAACTCGAGGACGTCATCAAGGAGGTGGAGGAGCGGCGGGTCGACGGCCATGTCGTATTCCCGGCAGAACGGTCGCACGGACGTGACGTAGACGACCGGTGACGGGCTTTCCCGGCTCCCGGCCCGTCGCCGTACCATCGTCCTTATGGCTACGGAAGACGCGGTGCGCGAAGCACTGGCGACGGTGAACGACCCCGAGATCCAGCGACCCATCACCGAGCTGGGGATGGTCAAATCGGTGGAGATCGGTGCGGATGGCGCGGTCGCGGTCACCGTGTACCTGACGGTCTCCGGCTGCCCCATGCGCGACACGATCACTCAGCGCGTCACCGACGCGGTCTCCCGCGTCGAGGGCGTGACCCGCGTCGACGTCACGCTCGACGTGATGAGCGACGAGCAGCGCCGTGAGCTGGCGTCCTCGCTGCGCGGCGGCCAGGGCGAGCGCGAGGTCCCGTTCGCCAAGCCGGGCTCGCTCACCCGCGTGTACGCGGTCGCCTCCGGCAAGGGCGGCGTCGGCAAGTCCTCGGTGACGGTGAACCTGGCGGCGGCGATGGCGGCCGACGGCCTGAAGGTCGGCGTCGTGGACGCCGACATCTACGGCCACAGCGTGCCCCGCATGCTGGGTGCGGACGGCCGTCCGACCCAGGTCGAGAACATGATCATGCCGCCGCAGGCGAACGGCGTGAAGGTCATCTCCATCGGCATGTTCACCCCGGGCAACGCACCGGTGGTCTGGCGCGGCCCGATGCTCCACCGCGCCCTCCAGCAGTTCCTGGCGGACGTCTTCTGGGGCGACCTGGACGTGCTGCTCCTGGACCTGCCGCCCGGCACGGGCGACATCGCCATCTCGGTGGCCCAGCTGGTCCCGAACGCGGAGATCCTGGTCGTCACCACCCCGCAGCAGGCGGCCGCCGAGGTCGCCGAGCGGGCCGGCTCCATCGCCGTCCAGACCCACCAGAAGATCGTCGGCGTCGTCGAGAACATGTCCGGCCTGCCCTGCCCGCACTGCGACGAGATGGTCGACGTCTTCGGCACGGGCGGCGGCCAGTCGGTCGCCGACGGCCTGACCCGCACCACCGGCGCGACCGTCCCCGTCCTCGGCTCCATCCCCATCGACGTCCGCCTCCGCGAGGGCGGCGACGAGGGCAAGCCGGTCGTCCTGACGGACCCCGACTCCCCGGCGGGCTCGGCCCTCCGCGCCATCGCCGGCAAACTGGGCGGCCGCCAGCGCGGCCTGTCCGGCATGTCCCTGGGCATCACCCCGAGGAACAAGTTCTAGGGCGTTCAGTGGCGCCCCGTAAGGGGCGCGGGGCTGTGACAGATGCGGCTCCGCCGCGTGGGCGCGACCAGCCCGCAGCCGACTGACCTCGTACGACGAAGGGGGCGCCGTCACCAGACGGCGCCCCCTTCCCCGTAACCCCGCCGGCTAGGCGTACGCTCCGATGTCCTTGATCATGGCGAAGCCCAGACCATACGCACTCATCCCCCGCCCGTACGCCCCCACATGCACACCCTCCTGGGTGGAACCGGCGAGCACCCAGCCGAACTCCGACTCGCGGTAGTGGAACGGCGTCGGGACCCCGTCCACGGGAAGGGACAGCGAGGACCAGTCGGGCCCGTTCAGGTCGTCCGCGAGGACCCACGCGGTCTCGGTCTGCTGGTCCAGCCAGTCGTCCCGCAGGGTGTGGTCCATCTGGCCGGGCCAGGTGAAGGACAGCAGCCCCACACCGGCCAGCCAGGCCGCGGAGGACACCGAGGTGGCCTCCAGGAGGCCCGCACCGTCCGCGCTCCGGCGTACGGGGTTGGCCGCGACGGTGACCACGACCGCGAAGCGTTCCTTGTCCTCGGTGGCATCAGCGCGCACCGTGGGCTCGTCGCCGTGCCCGATCGAACCGTGCTCGACGGCACCGTCCGCCGAGGTACCCACCTGCATCAGCCAGCGCGGCCCCGTGAAGGCCTCGTCGAGGCCGTACCACGGGAAGGGCGCCAGCAGGTAGCCGTCGACCGTACGCCGGGCGGAGGGGACCTGTTGTCCGCCCTCCGCGGCCGGCGCCTGCGCGCCTACCCGACTTGTCGTCTCCATCTGCCCGGACGCCTCCTCGCTCTCGTCGGACCGGGCGGCCCGCCCCCCTCGGGCGTCCTTATCGGTCCGCACAACAACTGGGCAGCATAGCCACACCGCTCCGAGCAGCAGGTAAACCGACCGGCGCGTGGGACGCGAACGCGCCGGATTCCGGCCGCGAGGCGTAGGTCTGATGTGCGGGTACGCCGACGGCCGTGCGGATCAGGTGATGTCCGACACGGCCGAGTGGTGCGTACGACTCAGGTGGCGTCCGCGTCGTAGGGCGGGCGCTCGTCCGGGTCGAGCTTCTCCCGCTTCTTCGTCATGTCGACGGAGCCGCCGGTCGAACCGGCGGAGGCAGACGACGACGAGGTGTCGGAGTCGCGGCCGTGGACCGCGTCCGTGACCTCGGCCATCTCCTTCTTCAGGTCGAAGCCGTTGCGGATCTCCTTCAGCCCCAGTTCGTCGTTGTCCAGCTGCTTGCGGATGAACGTCTTGGGGTTGAGGTCCTCGAACTCGAAGTCCTTGAACTCCGGGCCGAGTTCCTCGCGGATGTCCGCCTTGGCGCTCTCCGAGAACTCGCGGATCTTGCGGATGGTGCGCGTGACGTCCTGGATCATCTTCGGGAGCTTCTCCGGGCCGAAGACGAGCACGGCGAGGACAACGAGCGTCACCAGCTCGAGCGGTCCTATGTCATTGAACACCTGAAGCTCCTTGCGATGTCCTCGGTCCTCGGCCCTCGGTGGGTCTTCCGTGGTCCGGGCCTGGTCCACGGTACCCGTCGATCCTGTCCGTCCGGAACTGTCCCGGGCCTTCCGGGTTCATGTACACGCCGGGTTTTCCGCGTTGTTTGCCGTCCGGAGCTGGGACGCGGCGGTCAGCTGTGAACTTCATGTCAGTGTCTGTGGCCGGGTTCATTGGCCGTCGGCGGAGCCGAGCACCAGCGTGACCTTCTTCTCCGTTCCGCCCCGCCGGAGGGTCAGCTGGAGCCGGTCACCGGGGCGGTGGGCGCGGGTCTTCACGATGAGTTCCTCGCCGGAGTGCACGCGCTGGCCGTCGACCTCGGTGATGACATCGCCCGCCTTGATGCCCGCCTCGGCGCCGGGGCCGCCCGCGGTGACGGGCGGGCCGCCGCCGTTGCCCTTCGTGCCGACGCGGGCGCCGTCGCCGCTGTAGTCCATGTCGAGGGTGACACCGATCACCGGGTGGGTGGCCTTGCCGGTGTTGATGAGCTCCTCGGCCACGCGCTTGCCCTGGTTGATCGGGATGGCGAAGCCGAGCCCGATGGAACCGGCCTGACCGCTCTCCAGGTCCGAGCCGCTGTCGGCGGAGCGGATGGCGCTGTTGATGCCGATGACGCGGGCCTTGGAGTCGAGCAGGGGCCCGCCGGAGTTGCCCGGGTTGATCGGGGCGTCGGTCTGCAACGCGTCCACGTAGGAGACGTCGCTCCCGTCGCCCTTCTCACCGCCCGCCGTGATGGGCCGCTCCTTGGCGCTGATGATGCCGGAGGTGACGGTGTTGGCGAGGTCGAAGGGCGCGCCGATGGCGACGACGGGGTCGCCCACCTGGACGTTGTCGGAGTTGCCCAGCGGTATGGGATCGAGCCCGCTCACGCCGGAGACCTTGACGACAGCGAGGTCGTACCCGCTGTCGTGCCCGACGACCTCGGCCTTGGCGGTCTCGCCGCCGCTGAACGTCACGGATATCTCGCCGCCGCTGCCGGCCGGTTCGATCACGTGGTTGTTGGTGAGGATGTGGCCCTGGCTGTCGAGCACGAAGCCGGTGCCGGTGCCCTCCTCCTCGGACCCGCGCACATGCAGGGTGACGACGCTGGGCAGGGCGTGGGCGGCGATCCCGGCCACGCTGTCCGGAGCCCGCCCCGGCGCCTCCTTCGCCGCCTGCGGCAGCTCGACGTCCCCCATCCCCCCGTTCCGCTCCAGATACGCCCCTACGGCGCCGCCCACGCCCCCGGAGACCAGCGCGAGCACCACGGCCCCGAGCACCAGCACCTTCTTCGCCCGCTTGCGCCGCTGCCTCACGGTCGCCACGGCGGCGCCGTTCTGCTGGAGTGGGCCCGGGGCGGCCCAGGGGTCGTAGTTCTGCCAGGGGGCAGGCGCGGTGCCGTGCGGGATGCCTGTGTACGGGGCCGGGGACGCGCCGGGTGCAGGGGCGGAGGGCGCGGGGGCGGAGGGCGCGGGACCGCCGTTCCGGGCCGGGGGCAGCTGGGTGCCGTGCGCGGCCGAGGGCAGCTGGGTGCCGTGCGCCGCCGGGGGCAGCTGGGTGCCCGGCGCGGCCGGGGGCACGGCGTCGACGGGCGTGCCCAGGGGCAGACGGGTGCCGGGCGCGGCCGGCGGCAGCTCGGTGCCGTGCGCGGCCAGGGGCAGCTGGATGCCGGGCGCGGCCGGGGCCACGGCGTCGACGGGCGTGCCCAGGGCCGATGCTCCCGCCGGGACATGCGTCCCCTGCGCGGGCGTGGCCGCCGGGTGCTGAACCGGCGGGGCGGGCGCCCAGGGCCCGGGCTGACCGTAGGGCGGGGTGCCGTAGGGGTCGGGCTCGTGCAAGGGCTGGGGGCGGCCCGAGGGGGCACCGGGGAGCGCGCTCGTGTCGCCCTGGGTGAGCTGTGCGGTGGCTTCCGGGACCTGTCCGGAGGCTTCGCCGACCTGCGTAGGGGATTCCGCTACCTGCACGGAGGCTTCCCCGACCTGCACGGGCACTCCCGCAACCCGCGCGGACGCTCCCCCGACCTGCGCAGGGGATTCCGCGACCCGTGCGGAGGCTCCCCCGACCTGCTCAGCGACTTCCGCGACCCGCGCGGACGCTCCCCCGACCTGCGCAGGGGATTCCGCGACCCGTGCGGAGGCTCCCCCGACCTGCTCAGCGACTTCCGCGACCCGCGCGGAAGCCGGCGGCACAGTCGCCTCCCCCGTGCCGCCCGAGGCCGGGACGCGGTCCGCCCGAGCCAGGTCGCCGCCCGAGGCCGGGACGCGGTCCGCCGGAGCCAGGTCGCCGCCCGAGGCCGGAACACGGTCCGCCGGAGCCGGGTCGCCGGCCGACGCGCTACCCCGCCGCACCGGCGCGGGCCGCTCCAGTTCGAAGTCGCCGTCGCTGCCGGTTCCGGAGCCGCCCGTGGCAGGGCGCGCCGCCGGTCGGTCCAGCGTGAAGTCGCCCTCGGTGTCGCCCGCACGGCCAGGTGTACGGACGTCGGCGGCGCCCTGAGGCCCGTCGGTGCCCTCGGACGAGCCCGCCCTGGCATCCCCCGGAGGGACCGGCGGCCGGGGCCGGCTCCACCACTTCGCCTTCGTGGGCTTCCCCTCGTTCATGCTCTCCCCACACCTGGCCCGCGGCACAACTCGCCGACGGTCACCGCAGATTGCCGACTCCGCGCCCGGGATCCCTCCTGCGGACGCGGCCCACCCTGGATTCAACCAGGTTCACGGGCCGCCGCGCAGAGGGCGGGGTCAGCGGGCCGTACGGGAGGTGGGGGACGGTGAGGAGGAGGGGGACGGGGTGGCCGCGGGGGCGGCGAGCAGACCCGGAGTCGTGATGTCCGGCGCCGCGGACCAGGAGGTCAGCGCGAGCGGCTGGGCGTCGGTGAGCGGACGTATGAGCGGGGACATCGCGGCGGCACCGGCGACCACCGGCGTCGTCAGCCTGTGCATGGATTCCTGGCCGCGGCCTGCCGGAACGGGGCCTCCAGGCAGCAGCGGCGCGGACGCCTCGGTCGACACCACGGGACCGTCGCCGAGCGCCCGGCGGCCCTGCGCGAGCATGGGCGCGTCGGACCGGCGACGCTGCGACTCGGGCGCCGTCGAGGCCCCGGTGCCCTGCGAACGCGTCGGCGTCACATTGCTTCCGGACCCGGAACCGCCGCGCGCGTCCGCGGTGTCACCGGGCGTACCGGTCGACACCCCGCCGAGCGCGACCGCGGCCAGCGACACCGCTCCGGCGGCGGCGAACGCGAACCGCAGCCCGCGTGAGGCCGAGCGATCGACCTCGTGTCGGCTAACGTCATGGATGCGGAAGCCGCGCCCCGAGGAGGGGGGCAGCACATCGGCGTGCGGTCCGGCGGGGACGTACCCGAAAGGCTCGCCCCTCACCCCGAAGATTCCGGCGACGCCGGAGGTCCGCTCGGCGCCCGGGAATCGTCCGCCGAACGCTCCCCCGCCCAGCGGCGAGCCACCGCCGTCGGAGTCACCTCCCCCGGGAAGCCCCTGGAGACGGGCCAGGAAGCTCTCGGAGGGTGGCGGAGGGGCCACTTCCGCGAATACGTTCTTCAGTCGGCGCTGGGCGTCCGCCTCGGCCTTGCACTTCGCACAGGTGGCGAGGTGGGCCAGGACGCGCTCGCGCGACTCATGACCGAGCTCTCCGTCCACCAGGGCGGAGAGTCGGTCGCCGAGGTGCTGCTCAGCGGGGCTAGGACGGGATCCACTCACGCGGTCGCGCCCCCTCCCCCCAGTACGGGCACACGGGCCACGAACGAGCGGCGCTCGGCGCGGGCCTCGGGAGACCGGTGGGCCAGGGCCTTGCGCAGCTGGGAGCGGCCGCGGTGGATCCGGGAGCGGACCGTGCCGAGCTTGACGCCCAGGGTCGCGGCGATCTCCTCGTACGACAGGCCCTCGATGTCGCAGAGGACGACGGCGGCGCGGAACTCGGGCGCGAGGGTGTCCAGCGCCTGCTGGACGTCCGCGTCGAAGTGCGCGTCGTTGAAGACCTGCTGCGGGGACGGCTCGCGGCTGGGCAGGCGCTCGGCCGCGTCGTCGCCGAGGGCGTCGAAGCGGATGCGCTGCTTGCGGCGGACCATGTCCAGGAAGAGGTTCGTGGTGATGCGGTGCAGCCAGCCCTCGAAGGTGCCGGGTGTGTAGGTCGACAGCGAGCGGAAGACGCGAACGAAGACTTCCTGGGTGAGGTCCTCGGCGTCGTGCTGGTTGCCCGTCAGGCGGTAGGCGAGGCGGTAGACCCGTCCGCTGTGCGTGCTGACGATCTCCTCCCAGGTGGGCGGAGTCCACGCCTGCGACTCCGCGTCGGTGGTGAACGTCGCGGTCTGCGCGGGGGCAGCAGCGTGGAACTTGTCAGCGATGTCGGTCACGGATTTCGGCTCACCCGCCGATCTGAGCAGGCGCCGCAGCACCCCTCCTCGATCCACAGGCGCAGCCGCACCTCCCCTGTCGGCTCTGGTGGTGTCCAGTGGAGCCCCTACCATAGCCACCTCGCCCGTTAGCTCCGGATAAGCGGTTTTACGAGAAATTGATACGCGCTCATATGGCTGCGTCAGCACTTGCTCGCCGCCCTGCTCTGCGTCCCGATCCATCGGCTTCCCCCCGCTCTGTTTCCCCACCCCTCTAAACGCCCGGTCCCATCTGCGGGTTCCCGGCACCAACGGATACAGTCACGCCCAGGCAATCACGGGGACAGGAGAGGGTCATTACCGGCAACCGGCAGACGAGCTGGGCGTTCGCCGACGCCTTTGTCGCCGAGGACGAAGCACTGCGCTGGGCCCGTGACCGGGCCCGGGAGGCAGGGCTGCGCTCGGTGTCGCCCGGCACGGGCGCCGCGCTGCGGTTGCTCGCCGCCACCGTCGACGCGAAGGCGGTGGCGGAGATCGGGACCGGGACCGGCGTCTCCGGAATTCATCTGCTGCACGGCATGAGGCCGGACGGGGTACTGACCACCGTGGATCCGGAGCCGGAGCGCCAGCAGTTCGCCCGCCAGGCCTTCCGCGCGGCCGGCTTCGCGAGCAATCGCGCCCGCTTCATCCCCGGTCGCGCGCTGGATGTCCTGCCCCGTCTCGCGGACGCCGGATACGACCTCGTCTTCTGCGACGGCGACCGTCTGGAGTGCCTGGACTACCTCGCTGAATCGTTGCGGCTGCTGCGACCGGGCGGGCTCGTCGTCTTCGAGGGCGTCTTCGCGGACGGCCGCACGGTGGACTCGGGACCGCAGCCCGCGGAGGTCGGCCGGCTGCGCGAACTGCTGCGCGCGGTGCGCGAGAGCCAGGACCTGGTGCCCTCGCTGCTGCCGGTGGGCGATGGCCTACTGTGCGCGGTCAAGCGCTGAGCCCAGCCGCTGGCTGCCCTCCGACCAGGCATTACGTCAATCCCGTACCCCTGAAAAACAGCTTCCCCGGCACCTAATACGGTGCCGGGGAAACTGAAGAGGTATGGTCGCGTTCCGCGTCAGCCGACGACCTTCTTGAGGGCGTCGCCGAGTGCGTCGGCCTCGTCAGGGGTCAGCTCGACGACGAGCCGACCGCCGCCTTCGAGCGGAACGCGCATGACGATGCCCCGCCCCTCCTTGGTCACCTCGAGCGGGCCATCGCCCGTCCGCGGCTTCATGGCCGCCATGCTCGTTCCCCTTCCTGAAACCAGCTCATCGTCGCCGACGGCCCCTTGGAGGGCACGCACGTCCTCTCATAGGACACGCGTCACCGGCATCGAACACATTGCTTCCAGGCCATTATCCCGCATCGCGGGACCCGATGACCAACATCAGTCGGCATCGCTTGCGCAACGCGCTTGAGCAAAACCACTCAATTCGGCGATGTGACTGCGATACTTCGCCGCCGCATGGTCTTCCCCCGCGTGGAATTCTTTGACGCAGGTCACATGTCCGGTCCGGTCCACGGACGGTGATCTCCGCCATGCTGTCCTTCAGACACATGACGTACTGACCAGTACGCCGGAGCCGCGACACCGGAGGGGACCCATCATGGCCGACACCGTGCTCTACGAGGTGAGCGACGGACTCGCGACCATCACGCTGAACCGCCCCGAGGCGATGAACGCGCTGAACATCGAGACCAAGGTCGCCTTCCGGGACGCGGCGCAGGCGGCCGCGGCGGACGGGGACGTGCGGGCGATCCTGCTGACCGCCGCCGGCGACCGCGCGTTCTGTGTCGGACAGGACCTCAAGGAGCACATCGGGCTGCTGGCCGCCGACAAGCAGTCGGGGTCGGGGCAGACGATGAGCACCGTGCGCGAGCACTACAACCCCATCGTGCGGGCGCTGACCGGCGCCGCGAAGCCGGTGGTCGCCGCGGTGAACGGGGTCGCCGCCGGGGCCGGCTTCGGCTTCGCCCTCGCCGCGGACTACCGCATCGTCGCCGATACGGCGGCCTTCAACACGTCCTTCGCGGGGGTCGCGCTGACCGCCGACTCCGGGATCTCCTGGACGCTGCCGCGAGTCGTCGGGCCCGGCCGGGCCGCCGATCTGCTGCTCTTTCCGCGCAGCATCACCGCCCAGGAGGCGTACGAGCTGGGGATCGCGAACCGGCTCGTGCCCGCTGCCGAGCTGCGCACCGAGGCGGAGAAGGTGGCCCGGGGGCTGGCCTCGGGGCCGACTCTGGCGTACGCCGCGCTGAAGGAGTCGCTCGCGTATGGGCTCTCCCATTCTCTGGACGAGACTCTGGAGAAGGAGGACGAGCTTCAGGCGCGGGCGGGGGCTTCGGAGGACCACACGATCGCGGTGGAGGCCTTCGTGAACAAGGAGAAGCCGAAGTATCTGGGGCGGTGACGGTTTGCGGGGAACTGCGGACCGTCTGTGGCTGGTCGCGCCCACGCGGCGGAGCCGCATATGTCACAGCCCCGCGCCCCCTAAGGGGCGCTCCTGCGGGCCGTGCAGTCCGACAGGTGGTCGTTGACGAGGCCGCACGCCTGCATCAAGGCATACGCCGTTGTCGGGCCCACGAAGCGGATGCCGCGCTTCTTCAGGGTCTTGGAGAGGGCCGTCGACTCGTCGGTGACCGCCGGGATGTCGGCCAGGCTCGTCGGGGCCGGGCGGGAGGCGTCGGGGGCGAAGGACCATATGAGCTCGTCCAGCTCGCCCGGGGCCCAGTCGGCCAGCACGCGCGCGTTGGCCACCGTCGCCTCGATCTTGGCGCGGTTGCGGATGATGCCGGGGTCGGCGAGCAGGCGCTCCTTGTCGCCGTCCGTGAAGGTCGCGACCTTGGCGATCTCGAAGCCCGCGAAGGCGGCGCGGAAGCCCGGGCGGCGGCGCAGGATGGTGATCCAGGACAGGCCCGACTGGAAGGCCTCCAGGCAGAGCCGCTCGTACAACGCGTCGTCGCCGTGGACCGGGCGGCCCCACTCCTCGTCGTGGTACGCCACGTAGTCCTCGGTCGACAAGGCCCAGGGACAGCGCATGGCGCCGTCGGGTCCGGCCAGTGCGTCGCTCACCGCTGGTCCTCCTCGGTCTGCTTCCGCAGGGAGGTCGCGGTGCTCGCGCGGGCCCCGGCGAGCGCGGCCTCCAGGTCGGCGATCCGGGCGTCCCGCTCGGCGATCTCGGCGCCGAGACGGCCGAGCGCGTCGTCGACGTCCGCCATGCGGTAGCCCCGTACGGCGACGGGGAAGCGCAGTGACTCCACGTCACCGCGGTGCACCGGACGGTCGTGGGGCAGCGGGTCCGCCAGCCGCTCGGGCACGGCCTCGGGAAGGGGGGCGCTCTCGCCGCCGCCCACCACGGACAGTGTCACCGCGGCGACCACGACGGCGAGCGCGACGACCAGGAACAAGAACATGAACATCGCTGAGGTCCCCACGCTCTGGTGCCGACGCGGGCGCGTCGGCGCGGAAGTACTGATGCTGAAACTGTCAGAGTCCGATCGTGCCATGCGAGTCTGACAGTTAAGGTCGCAGGCGGCTTATCAGCGGGACTTACTGGGAGAGGTCATAGGGGATGCTCAGGCTGGGCAGGCGGGAATTCGACCCGCACGAGCCGGTGATCATGGCGATCGTGAACCGGACCCCGGACTCCTTCTACGACCAAGGAGCCACGTTCCGTGACGAGCCGGCGCTTGACCGCGTGGAGCAGGCGGTGTCGGAGGGTGCCGCCATCATCGACATCGGCGGGGTCAAGGCCGGGCCCGGGGAAGAGGTGACCGCCGAGGAGGAGGCGCGCCGTACGGTCGGTTTCGTCGCCGAGGTGCGTCGGCGCTTCCCCGACGTGATCATCAGCGTCGACACCTGGCGGCACGAGGTCGGAGAGGCGGTCTGCGAGGCCGGGGCGAATCTGCTCAACGACGCGTGGGGCGGGGTCGATCCACGGCTGGCGGAGGTGGCCGCGCGGTACGGGGTGGGGCTGGTGTGCACCCACGCCGGGGGGTCCGAGCCGCGTACGCGTCCGCATCGGATCACGTACGACGATGTCATGGCCGACATCCTGCGGGTGACCGTCGGGCTGGCCGAGCGTGCGGTGGCGCTGGGCGTGCCGCGGGAGTCCGTGCTGATCGACCCCGGGCACGACTTCGGGAAGAACACCCGGCACAGTCTGGAGGCGACGCGGCGGCTGGGGGAGATGGTGGCAACGGGGTGGCCGGTGCTGGTCTCGCTCTCCAACAAGGACTTCGTCGGGGAGACGCTCGACAAGCCGGTCAAGGAGCGGGTGGTGGGCACGTTGGCGACGACCGCCGTGTCCGCCTGGCTGGGGGCTCAGGTCTACCGCGTCCACGAGGTCGCGGAGACCCGCCAGGTCCTGGACATGGTGGCGTCCATCGCGGGCCACCGACCGCCGGCGGTCGCCCGGCGGGGGCTGGCGTAGGGCCCGCGGCGGAGCCGCTCATGGATGGAGTGCGCCCCCGCCGCCCCTACCCTTTCCCGACCTTGGGGGCTCCGCCCCCGAACCCCCGCTCCTCAAACCCCCGCTCCTCAAACGCCGGAGAGGCTGAATCCTTCAGCCCCCGCGGCGGGGGCGAAGAAGCCCCAACCGGACTACCTCCCCGCCTCCTTCGACACCAGTGCCACCGCCTCCTCCACGTCGTCGGTCAGATGGAACAGGAGCAGGTCCTTCTCCGAGGCCTTGCCCTGGGCGATCAGGGTGTTCTTGAGCCAGTCGACGAGGCCGCCCCAGTACGCGGTGCCGAAGAGGACGATGGGGAAGCGGGTGACCTTCTGGGTCTGGACGAGGGTGAGCGCTTCGAAGAGTTCGTCGAGGGTGCCGAGCCCGCCGGGCAGGACCACGAAACCCTGCGCGTACTTGACGAACATCATCTTGCGGACGAAGAAGTAGCGGAAGTTCAGGCCGATGTCGACGTAGGGGTTCAGCCCCTGCTCGAAGGGCAGCTCGATGCCGAGGCCGACGGAGATGCCCTTCGCCTCGCAGGCACCCTTGTTGGCGGCCTCCATGGCGCCGGGGCCACCGCCGGTGATCACGGCGAAGCCGGCCTCGACCAGGCCCCGCCCGAGGGCGACGCCCGCCTCGTACTCCGGCGAGTCCACCGCCGTACGGGCGGATCCGAAGACGCTGATCGCGGGCGGGAGTTCGGCCAGCGTGCCGAAGCCCTCGATGAACTCCGACTGGATGCGCAGGACCCGCCAGGGGTCGGTGTGCACCCAGTCGGAAGGACCGCCCGCGTCCAGGAGGCGCTGATCCGTGGTGCTCGCCTGCACCTGATTGCGCCTGCGCAGCACCGGCCCGAGCCGCTTCTCGTCGGGTGGCACCTTCTTGCCCTCGGGGTTGCCGGTAGCCATGTCCGCTCCCTCCGCATAGGGGCCTCCCCCTGCTCATGGGGTCCCCCGCTCGAGCGAAGCCGAGACTCGGGGAGAAGCCGAGGGCTTGGGGAAGGTTGTTCCACCCCAGCGTAGATCTACGCGGGTTACGGAGGGGGGACGTAAGTATGTCCGCCGGGCACTGCCCAGGTTCGGGCGGATTCAGGCAGGTTCGGGCTTTTTCGGGCGGGTTCAGGCGGTCAGCCAGGCGCGCAGCCGCTCCTCGCCCGCCAGGACCTTCGCCGTCTCCACCCGCTCGTCGCGCTTGTGCGCCAAGTGCGGGTTGCCCGGGCCGTAGTTGACCGCCGGGATGCCGAGCCCGCTGAAGCGGGAGACGTCCGTCCAGCCGTACTTGGGCTGCGGGGTGCCCCCGACCGCCTCGATGAAGGCGGCGGCCGCCGGGTGGGAGAGGCCGGGGAGCGCGCCGCCGCTGTGGTCGTCGACGACGAACTCGTCCACACCGCAGTCGGCGAAGACCTCGCGGACGTGGGCGATCGCCTCCTCCTCGCTGCGGTCGGGCGCATAGCGGAAGTTGACGGTCACGACGCACGCGTCGGGGATGACGTTGCCGGCGACTCCGCCCGAGACGCCCACCGCGTTCAGGCCCTCGCGGTACTCGAGGCCGTCGATGACGGGGTAGCGCGGCTTGTACTCGGCCAGCCTGGTCAGGATCGGGGCCGCCGCGTGGATCGCGTTCGAGCCCATCCAGCTGCGCGCGGAGTGGGCGCGCTCGCCCTTGGTCTTCAGCAGCACCCGCAGCGTGCCCTGGCAGCCGCCCTCGACCTGGCCGTCCGAGGGCTCCAGGAGGACCGCGAAGTCGCCCTCCAGCCACTCGGGGTGGGCCTCGGCCACATGCTTCAGACCGTTCATGTGTGCCGCGACTTCTTCGTTGTCGTAGAAGACGAAGGTGAGGTCGCGGTTGGGGGCGGGGACGGTGGCCGCGATGCGGAGCTGGACGGCGACGCCCGACTTCATGTCGCAGGTGCCGCAGCCCCACAGCACACCGTCCTCGTCGAGGCGGGAGGGGACGTTGTCGGCGATGGGGACGGTGTCGATGTGGCCGGCGAGGATGACGCGCTCGGCGCGGCCCAGGTTCGTCCGCGCCACGACGTTGTTGCCGTACCGGTCGACCGCCAGATGCGGCAGGGCGCGCAGGGCGGCCTCGATGGCGTCCGCGAGCGGCTTCTCGGTGCCGCTCTCCGAGGGGAAGTCGACGAGCTGCGCCGTGAGCTCTGCAGCGTCCAGGGTGAGGTCAAGTGGGGTGTCGGCCATGCCGTCGACCCTAGCGCCCCGGGGTTCCGAGTCCCATGAGCGGCCGGATGCACCGGGGGCTCCCCGGTTGTCCACAGCCCCACGGGCCGCCGACAGAGGCCTCCAGTACCTTGTACGTCGTGCCAGAGCCGTCCCCCACTCCCGTCCGGCGCGGCCGCCTCCTCCGATTCGGGGGGGCCGTCGTGGTCCTGCTCGCGCTCGCGGGCTATCTCACCGTGCAGTACCTCACGGGTGGCACGGGTGCGCCGAGATGCAAGGTCGTCTCGGGCAAGGGAGACGGGGCGTCGTACGAGTTCACGCCCGAGCAGGCGGTGAACGCGGCGACGATCTCGGCGGTCGGCACCTCCCGCGGCATGCCCGAGCGTGCCGTGACCATCGCCCTCGCGACCGCCCTCCAGGAGTCCGGGCTGCGCAACATCCAGCACGGCGACCGTGACTCGCTCGGCCTGTTCCAGCAGCGGCCCTCGCAGGGCTGGGGGACGACGAAGCAGATCATGGACCCGACGTACGCGGCGGGGGTGTTCTACGAACACCTGGCGAAGGTGCCCGGCTATTCGCGCCTTCCCCTCACCGTCGCCGCGCAGCGCGTGCAGCGCAGCGGCTATCCGCAGGCGTACGCGAAGCACGAGCCGGACGCCACGCTGCTCGCCACGGCCCTGACCGGCCGCGCCGCGGCCACGCTGACCTGTGAAGGGCGCCCCGACGCGACCCTGGCCGGCGGCGCGGACTCGGTGCGGGCCGCGCTCGTACGGGACTTCGGGCGCGAGGTGCTGCAGGAGGCGGGAGCCGATGTGGGGGCCGAGGGCGCCTCCGCCTCGCCGACCGTCTCCGCGTCGCCGGCGGCCTCGGCCTCCTCGACGGGCGGGGGGCGGACCGTGACCGTCCCCGTGCGCAAGGAGGCCACTTCGGGGACCGGCGTACGGCAGCGCGGCTGGGAGCTGGCCCACTGGGCCGTGGCCAACTCCTCGGCACTGCACATCGAAAAGGTGTCGTACGCGGGCCGGGAGTGGACCGCCGGCAGCACCGACAGCGAGTGGCGCACGTCCGACGCGAAGGGGAGCTCGGCCGCGCGGACGTCCGCGGCCGAGGTCCGAATCGTCACTGGGCAGTAGTGCGGGTCCTCACCCGTATGGAGGACCCGGTCTCGCGCCGGGTCGACGATGTGCGCAGGTTTTCGCGCGGTCACTCTCGTCTCCGCCGAATCCCCTGAAAACAAAGGGCCGTAAGGATTCGGCAGACTTTCCGACTGGGCACCTTTTGCCCGCTTTTATCCACAGCCGATAATGCGACGCATTGCCAACTCTTTACGTCGGGCCACCGCAACCTTCGTGGGCTTCGAGCGGTAGTCACTGCGTCCGAGCCCGGAACGATCACCTTCGGTCGGTCGGCAACCAGCCGGTCAACTGCCGGGCGCGGTCGGACACTTCCACGTTCTCTCCCGTCTAAGGAGCATCATGTCCCTCCCCCTGACCCGCCGGATCGCCCGTGCCGCGCTGCTCGTCGCAGCGGGAGCGGCAGCCGGGGTCGGTGCGGCCGGCTCCGCCAGCGCGGCCCCCGACCTGCCGGCCACCCCCAACCTCGGCGGGCTGACCGCCCTGGACGGGACAAACCTCGGCAACACCGTCGACGGTGCGACTCAGAACGCCACCGGGCTCGCGGGCAAGACCGGCGGCCACACGGTCAAGAAGGCGGTGTCGGCCGTGGGCAAGACCGGTGGCAAGGTCGCCAAGACGGCGACGCCGGCCGCGCAGAAGGTGGCCGGGGATGCGGCGGGGCAGGCCGGCGGGGTGCTCGGTGACACCGCCAAGACTGCGACCGGGGGTGGCCTGCCGACCGAAGCGGTCACCAAGGGTGGGCTGCCGACGGGCCAGCTGCCGCTGAAGGGTCTCGGCTAGCCGCGGGGCTGTACGGCGAGGGGTCCAGGAAACGTTCGTTTCCTGGACCCCTCGCTTGTGCTCACGCCGCAGCAGTAACCACTACGGCTGCGCCAGGCGTTCCACCGCTGCTGCTACTCGTTCGTCCGTTGCCGTCAGGGCCACGCGTACGAACGTGGCGCCTGCCTGGCCGTAGAAGTCGCCGGGGGCCACCAGGATGCCCAGCTCGGCCAGGTGGGCCACGGTGTCCCAGCAGGACTCGTCGCGGGTGGCCCAGAGGTAGAGGCTGGCCTCGCTGTGTTCGATGCGGAAGCCGTGGTTGAGGAGAGCGTCGCGGAGGGCGGTGCGGCGGGCGGCGTAGCGCTCGCGCTGTTCGCGGACGTGGGTGTCGTCCGACAGGGCGGCAACCACGGCGGCCTGGGTCGGCGCGGACGTCATCATGCCGCCGTGCTTGCGGATCTGGAGGAGGTCGCCGAGGACGGCGGGGTCGCCCGCCAGGAACGCGGCGCGGTAGCCGGCGAGGTTCGAGCGCTTCGAGAGGGAGTGGACCGAGACGATCCCCTCGTACGAGCCGCCGCAGACGTCCGGGTGCAGCACCGAGACCGGGTCGGCCTCCCAGCCCAGCTCGATGTAGCACTCGTCGGAGAAGAGCAGGATGCCGTGCTCGCGGGCCCAGGCGACGATCCGGGTCAGTTCGTCCTTGGACAGCACCTTGCCCGTCGGATTCGACGGGGAGTTCAGCCACAGGAGCCTGAGGCCTGTCGGGTCCAGGTCCGTCGGGTCGTCGTAGACGACGTAGTCCGCCCGGGCCAGGCGCGCGCCGACCTCGTACGTCGGGTACGCAAGGCGGGGGTAAGCGACCTTGTCGCCGGGGCCCAGGCCCAGCTGGGTCGGGAGCCAGGCGACCAGTTCCTTGGAGCCGACGATCGGCAGGACGTGGTGGTGGGTGACGTCCCGGGCGCCGAGCCGTCGCCCCACCCAGCCCGTGATCGCGTCCCGCAGCTCGGGCGTGCCCCACACCGTGGGATAGCCCGGCGAGTCCGCGGCCGCGACCAGAGCTTTCTGGATCAGCTCGGGCACCGGGTCGACCGGGGTGCCGACGGACAGGTCGACGATGCCGCCCGGATGAGCGGCGGCCGTCGCCTTGTAGGGCTCCAGCTTGTCCCAGGGAAAGGTGGGAAGCCGGTCGGAGACTGCGGACACGGGATCGGGCTCACTTTCTCGTACGTACGACCCGTACGTGTGGCCGGCGCGCGTGTGGCCGGCACGGGCTGATACGGCAAACGCCTCGGTCCCGTACGGCGATCAAGG
The DNA here is from genome assembly GCF_042894545.1 of Streptomyces sp. NPDC001530. Classification (NCBI taxonomy): domain Bacteria; kingdom Bacillati; phylum Actinomycetota; class Actinomycetes; order Kitasatosporales; family Streptomycetaceae; genus Streptomyces; species Streptomyces sp. NPDC001530. The sequence continues at coordinate 235,658 of NZ_JBIAVS010000016.1, read as the reverse complement.
CGATCAGGCCGTACGGGACCGAGGCGGCACGTGTGCGGGCCGCTTACTGGTTCTGCGGCGGTAGCGCTGCGATGAAGGGGTGGTCGCGCTCGATCAGGCCGAGCTTGCTGGCGCCGCCGGGCGAGCCGAGCTCGTCGAAGAACTCGACGTTCGCCTTGTAGTAGTCCTTCCACTCTTCGGGAGTGTCGTCTTCGTAGAAGATCGCCTCGACCGGGCACACCGGCTCACAGGCTCCACAGTCGACGCATTCGTCCGGGTGGATGTACAAGGACCGGGAGCCCTCGTAGATGCAGTCGACCGGGCACTCCTCGATGCACGCCTTGTCCTTGACGTCGACACAAGGCTGCGCGATGACGTAGGTCACGCTGTCGTTCCTCCTCGATAGGGCGCTGGCGGGGCCTCCGTAGGCTCCGCCGCCTGGCGCGCGGGAGCGCGGCGTCGTCGATGCCCGCCCCTAGTATCTCCGTTCTTGGGCATGATCCGAACAGGAGGGGTGAACTGACCTGTGGAAATCTCTGCCTCCGGCCGCCTTGAGGTCCGTATCACCGCTGCTGACGTGGGCAAACGTGTCTCTGTTCGGCGGATGATCAAAGATGCCGCCGAGGGTGAGAAGTTCACCGACACGGTTGGTGTTCTCACATCATGGAACGAAGGTGTGCTGCTGATCACACGACGGACCGGGGAACGTGTCCGGATTGCCGAATCCGCGCTGGTCGCGGGCAAGGTCGTGCCGTCCGCTCCGGCGCGTCGGCGGGGCCCGGCGGCCTCGTACGAGGAGCTGGCGCGGGTCGCCGCGCGGGCGTGGCGGCCGGTGGAGAGCGAGCGGCTCGGCGGGTGGGAGCTGCGGGCGGCCTCCGGGTTCACCCGGCGCGCCAACTCCGTCCTGCCGCTCGGCGACCCCGGCGTGCCGCTGGACGAGGCGCTGACCTATGTACGGGACTGGTACGCCGCCCGTGGTCTGCCCGCGTACATCCAGACCGCGACCGGCGCCGAGGGCACGCAGGAGCTGCTGTGCGCGGAGCTGGAGGCGCGCGGGTGGGTGCGTGAGGTGACGGCCGAGTTGTGGATCGGCTCGCTCGCGCCGGTCGGGGACCGGGAGGCGCCCGGGGTGGTGCTCTCCCGCGAGGCGGACGACGCTTGGCTTGGGCGGTACCAGAGGAAGGGGCTGAGCGACGTGGCCCTGAAGGTGCTGAGCAGCGGGCCTTCGGTGTGGTTCGCGACGGTGCCCGGTGCGGAGGGGGAGGCTCCGGCCGCGATCGGGCGGTGCGTGGTGGACGGCCGCTGGGCCGGTTTCGCGGCCGTCGAGGTCGCCCCCGCCCACCGCCGCCAGGGCCTCGCCACGGCCGTCATGGCCGCCCTGGCCCGCCGCGCCCTGGACGAGGGCGCCTCGGCGGCCTGGCTCCAGGTGGAGGACGACAACGCGGGGGCGCGCGCGATGTACGCCGGGATGGGCTTCGGACCGCATCACGCTTACCACCACTATCGGTGGGTGCCGGACGCTGCGAATGCGGGGTCCGGGGGTGCGGGCGCCGAGGCCGCGGGTGCCGAGTCCGCGGGCGGGGACACCGGGGGCCGGGACGCCGGGGCTGCGCGTCGGGACGCCGAGGTTGCGGAGGCCGAGACCGCGGGCGGGGACACCGAGGGCCGGGACGCCGGGGCTGCGGGTCGGGACGCCGAGGCTGCGGAGTCCCAGACCGCGGACGCCGAGACCACGGGCGGGGACACCGCGGGCCGGGACGCCAGGGCTGCAGGTCGAGACGCCAAGGCTGCGGAGTCCCAGACCGCGGACGCCGAGACCACGGGCGGGGACACCGGGGGCCGGGACGCCAGGGCTGCGCGTCGGGACGCCGAGGCTGCGGAGGCCCAGACCGCGGACGCCGAGACCACGGGCGGGGACACCGAGGGCCGCGGCACCGGGGCTGCGGGCCGGGACGTCGGAAAGGGTGCCGCCGAGCGGCCGGGTGAGGAGGGCCGCTACGGCCGCGAAGCCGGCGGTGGCTCCGGACACAGGGACGACGGGCGCGGCGGTTTCGGGGCCGGCGAGCCGAGCGGGTGCCGGAACGGCGGGACGAGCAGGCACCGACACGGCGGGCCGAGCGACCGCCGCGACGGCGGGGCGAGCGGCCGCCGGGCCGACGAGCCAAGCAGGCACCGGGACGACGAGCCAAGTAGGCACCGGGACGGCGAGCCGAGCGGCCGCCAGGCCGACGAGCCGCGCAGGCGCCGGGGCGGCGGGCCCGGTGGTTTTCGGGTCGGCGACTCGTATCGATCGGTGTGAAGGGGCACGAGGCAGCTATGCGTTCCCCTCAGCCACCGGAACCGGAGCGGGCCGCCGAGGTGCGGCGGCGGTTCGCCGATGAGGCGCGGGCCGAGCGGCCCGATCTGGCGGTGTTGTGCCTCCTGGTGGGGGCCGCGGCGGACGGGGCCCTGGACGAGGCCGGGATGGACGCGGCGCAGATCGAGCTGGACCGGCTGGCGGGGCAGCTGCCGTTCCGGCCCGGTGGGCCGCGGTCCTGGGCGGCCGCGCTCGGGGAACTGCTCGGCGGGCGCTGCGGGTTCCGGGGCTCGCCGGGCGACTACCAGCGGCTGGAGTCCTCGCTGTTGCACGAGGTGCTGCGGCGGCGGCGTGGGCTGCCCATCCTGCTCTCCGTGGTGTGGATGGAGGTCGCGCGGCGGGCCGGTGCGCCGGTGTACGGGGTCGCTCTGCCCGGGCACTTCGTCGTCGGCTTCGGGCCTCCCACCCCTCCCCAAGCTCTCGGCTCCGCTCGAGCAGGGGATACCCCATTCCCGACCGCCGCCCCTCAAGGAGCTTCGCTCGGTGATTTCTTCCAGCAGCAGGTGCTCGCCGATCCCTTCGACGGGGGGCGTGTCCTCACCGGGTCCGATGCGGAGCTGCTCGTCGCGGGGGCGACCGGCGCCCCGCTCGACCCGTCGATGCTCTCCCCCGCCGACCCGCTCGACGTCGTGCTGCGCATCCTGAACAACATCCGTGCGTGGGCCGCCGCCCGGCCCGAGCGCTCGGACGTGTCCCTCTGGTCCGTCGAGCTGTCCCTGCTGCTGCCGTCGCACCCCGCCCGACTGCGCTACGAGCGGGCCCAACTCCTCGTCCAGCGCGGTGACTTCCTTGGCGGTGCCGCCGAACTCGAGGCGTACGCCGATGTGGTGGCCGCCGTGGACGAGCCCGCCGCGGACCGAGTACGCCAACAGGCCCACGCCGCACGGGCGATGCTCAACTGACCTTCTTTCGCCCCCTCCACCCCTGCCCGTCCCGTACCTGGGGGGCTGTCGCCCCCAGACCCCCCGTATCGCGCTCGGCCCGGACGTTCCCGTAGCTCTTGGTCACCGATTCGAACCCGACCACCGAGGTGGTGGCCGCCGCAGTCGTTGTCATGTGATCCATCGTGGCGGCGCGGAGGGTGCCGTCGGCAGTGCGGTGTGTCCTCAGTCCCGGATGACAGATGTCATACGGCGCGGACGCACGCCGGTGCCGCACTCCTCAAACCCAACGCCCGCGCCTGTTCCTCGCCCTCGGGCAAGGGTTTTTCGCCCCCATCCGGCCCACCCGCCCCTTCGACACCCGCTCGCCATGGCTCACTCGGGGCCACGCTGCATCGGATCTTGACGTACGACAAGAGGGCACCCGGCCAGGGAAACCATGGCCGGGTGCCCTCCTCGAAGCGGAAGCGCGTCCGCTAGCTGGGGTTCGTCGAGATGGTCACGTCGCGGTCGGCGGTCGTCTTCCCGAGCAGCGCCTTGTCGAGGGCCGAGGCGACGTCCTGGGGGCTCACGGGCTTCTTGCTGCCGTCGCCCTTGGTGATCGTGATGCCGTCGAAGGCGCCGCCGTACAGGCCCTTCAGCGCGTTGAGGTCGTAGTGCTGGACGAGCTTGCCGTTGACCGCGCGCACGCTCAGGAACTTCCAGATGGAGTTCTGCGGGCTGAACGAGATGGTGTGGGTGGCATCCGTCCGCACCGTGACGTTCGCGGACATCGCCGGCTCGGCGAACTTCGTCATCATCCGGTCGACCTCGGCCTTGGAGACCGTCGGCTGGCGGGTCGTGGTGGCGACCTTCACCGGCGTGGTGGTGTCGGTCTCCACCTGGGCGCGGTACGCGTCCTCAACGGCCTGTGTCGAGGCGGCGACGTCGATGCCCTTGCCCGCCTTGCCGTAGACGGCGACGGCCCTGCCCGGCTCGAACTTGATCGTGCCGTCGCTCACCGAACCGGAGCCGCCCGCGGCGCGCTCCAGGGCGGCCTGCAGCTTCTCCTCGTCGACCGGCATCACGGGCTCGACGACGCGCTCCTGGCCGAACAGCGAGCCGATCACCGAGACGGGGTTGTAGTCGCTGCCCGCGGCGGCGCGGACGGTGGCCTGGCTGTCGAGCTGGAGCCCGGCCTGGTCCGGCTTGAGCGAGACGGTGTCGCCGTCGACCGACAGCTTGAGCGCCTTGTTCGTACGGTCGCCGAAGGCGTCGTCGAGCTTCTTGGCGGCCTCGTCCCGGGTGCCGCCGCCGATGTCGACGCCGAGCACGGTGGTGCCCTTGGGCACGTCCGAGTGGTTCATGAGCAGCCCGGCGCCGTAGGCGCCGCCGGCGATGACGAACACGCCGACGCCCACGAGCTTCAGCTTGCTGCGGCCCTTCTTCTTCGCCGGCTTCGACGAGGCGGGGGGCTGCTGGACCGGCTCGGGCAGCTTCGGCGGGGTGTGCGGCAGCGGGCCGTCGGTGTGCGTGCCCGGCCCGAACGGGGAGTTCTGGGCGGGCGGCACGACGGGGATGCCGCTGGTCAGGGTGTGCCCGGAGACGTTGTCCCCGGGGCCGCCGTAGGCACCGGCGCCCGGCTCGGGCGCGGGCTTCTGCGGCGTGAGGATCGCGGTGTCGTCGCTGAGACCACCGCTGAGACCGCCGCGCGACGTGACGCCCGGAGCGCCGGGAGCGCCGCCGGGACCGCCGGGAGCACCTCCCGGATATCCCGCGCCCGGCCCCGCGGCCAGGCTGCCCGGCGCCGCGCCCGGACCGGCCGGCGGCGCCAGCGGGCCGTCGCCGGTGACCGGACCGCCGGTCGGGCCGGCGGGGCCACCCTGGCCGCCCTGCCCGCCTTCGGAGAAGTACGGGAGGTCGTCGCGGCGCGGCTCGCCGCCGTTGCCGGATCCGACGGACGGGAAGGACCCGGTGCTGCTCAGCGCCGCGGAGACGTCGAAGGAACCGGTGCCGCCGCCGTGGCCGGGGGCCACGGGTCCGGCGCCGGTGGCACCGGGCAGCCCGGCACCGTTCGTAGCGCCGCCACCACCGGGGCGGGGGGCATTCGCGCCACCGTGCCGGGCGCCGCCGGGGGCACCCAGCGGACCGGCACCGTTCGCGGCGCTGGGACGCGCGCCCCCCGGGGCGCCAGGGCGCCCGCCCTGTGCTCCCGTGGAGCCGGCCGCGCCCGCGGGACCCGAACCGCCGGGCAGGCCCGCGCCGTTGGTGGACCCACCTCCCGGCCCGCCCTTGGGCGCACCGGACTTGCGCGGCGCGAACCAGTCGCTGGTCTTCTCCTCGGCCGCGGCGGGTGCTCCGGCGGCGCTGTCCGCGGACGCGGACGTGGCGGCGGACGCGGACGCGGTCGTGGCCGCGGAGGTGGCCGTCGGCGCGGACGTGCCCGCGGCCGAACTGGCGCCCCGCGGCGCCTCCGCGCCGTTGCTCACGCCGTCGGCGGCCTCGGCGGACGCGTCGGTGTCCGCGACGGGTGTGCGGACGACGACGGGCGGGATGGGCCGCGATCCGGGGATGTTGATCCGGATCCGTGTCGTCAGCGTGGTCTCGGTCTTGCGCTCCTCCGGCGGGTTGCCGGTGGCCGAACGGCCCGCGTCAACGCCACTCTCGGAAGCCGCGGGGGTCCCGTACGGCGGCGTCCCCGACGGGTACGCGGCTCCACCGCGCCCGTTGGGCCCGGAGGACGAACTGTCAGTTTCACGACTCAAGGCAGGTTCTCCCGGTTGGCTCCGCCGCCCGTTTACTCGACCTCATCTCGGGCAGCTCGGCGGCGCGCACCACCATACTGGCCGTGTCCGGCGCGCAAACCTCGCCCGCGAAGGAAACCCCCACCGGACCCGCACCTGTTGGATACGGCGAAGTGGTACGTCACTTGCCAAGTCGGGCGCCGGAACCCTTCGGTTGCCGCCCCTGCCCAAGGGTGGCGCACATCACAGCAACAGCCATGCCGCCGAGCAGGAAGAGGTAGGAGACGACTCCCGCGCCGAAGAGGAAGTCGCCTTCCGGGCGGGTGGCGGTGAGCAGGACGACGGCGACCATCCAGCCGGCCGCGGGCGCGACAGCCCCGGCCCGGGAGGCGGTCGCCCGCGCGCCGCCGAGGAAGAGCCCGGCCGCGCCCAGCAGCGCGAGCAGCAACCCTCCCGGGAACCAGGCCGCTTGCACCAGCGCCCCGGCGGCCCCGACCACGCCGCCGAGCACAAAGAGGCCCAGGTAGGCGGCCATCCGCCCGCCCGAGGGCCGTGTCAGCGGCTGGGCGAGCATGTCTCCGCGCTGTCCCGTCGAACTCATCGCACGTCCGCCTCTCGCCGATCGATCCCCTCGAAGAGGTCCGTCTCCCGCGTCGCGCGCCGCTGCCCGCGCACCAACTCGTAGTACTCGGTGGTGAAGAGCGGCTGCGCGAGCTCGTTCGAGAGGACGAACCAGGGCTCGGCCACCTCGATCTGGGTGGCGTGCGCCCGCATCGCGGCGGCCTTGGCGGCGGCGTACGCGGTCCCGTCGATCTCGGTGGTGATCACCGGGTCGTCCACGACACCCGGTACGTCGTCGACGGCGGCGGCGCGGCTGAACGGCAGCTCCGGGAGGGCCTCGCGGAGGCGCGCGAACGCCTCCTCGGCGATCGGGCGCGGCACGCGGTTCCAGTAGATCTTGGCGATCTCCCAGGGCTCGCCGAGGTCCCGGCGGAAGGCGGCCTCCGCGGCCAGCTCGGCGGCGCGCATGGCCACACGATGGGCCTGGATGTGGTCCGGGTGCCCATAACCGCCCTGGGGGTCATAGGTGACGAGCACCTGGGGGCGCACCTCGCGGATCACCTCCACGAGGTGCTCGGCGGCCTGGTCGACGTCGGCGGACCAGAAGGCGCCCGGGCGGTGGTTCTGCTCGACGCCCATCATCCCGGAGTCGCCGAAGCGCCCGGGGCCGCCGAGGAAGCGGTGGTCCGTGACCCCGAGCTCCTTCATGGCGGCGGCCAGCTCACCGATCCGGTGCGGGCCGAGCCCGCCGTCGCGGTCGGGCGCGAGGTGCGCGAGCTCGGATGGGATGACCTCGCCCTCCTCGCCGAGGGTGCAGGTCACCAGCGTCACATGGGCGCCTTCGGCCGCGTATTTGGCCATGGTCGCGCCATTGTTGATCGACTCGTCGTCCGGGTGCGCGTGCACCAGGAGCAGACGCCGGTCGGGCAGTTCCGTCATGGAGCCCACCCTACGAGGCGACGGCGCCGGCCCCGAGCCGGGCGCGGATCAGCACCCGACGGGGGCGCGGATCAGAACTTGATGCTGCCGATCATGCCCGCGATGTTCGTGGTCAGCTCGTTGATCGTGGGAGCGACCGTCGAGGAGGCGAGATAGAAGCCGAGCAGGACACACACGATGGCGTGCGGCGCCTTCAGTCCTGACTTCCTGACCAGGATGACGACGATGATCGCCAGCAGCACCACCGCCGAAATCGAGAGTGCCACGGCGGCTCACCTCCAAAGATCCCTGGGACTTGGGTCCGGTTCGGGGGTCGGACATGGGGGGTCGATAAATCCATACAGCAGCCGGCAGGTTAATACCCACGCAGCGCTAGTGATCATAACTATCCGTACGCGCGCATCGATCGGCGCACGGCCGCACAAGGGGGCGCATGGCCAATATGGTCAGGGCATGACGACCGAGCCTCTCTCGTTCCCGCGCCGGTACGCTCGCACGCAGCGGTTCACCTCCGGCGCGCCGCGTGCGTTCACCGTGTCTCCCGACGGTTCCCGTGTCGTGTTCCTGCGGTCCCGCACCGGTACGGACCGGGCGAACCAGCTGTGGGTTCTCGATGTGCCGGAGGGCGGGGAAAGGGTCGCGGCCGATCCGGTGGCGCTGCTCGGCGGCGCCACGGAGCATCTGCCGCCGGAGGAGCGGGCGCGCCGCGAGCGCAGCCGGGAGGGCGGCGCCGGGGTCGTCGGCTACGCCACCGACACGGCGGTCGAGTTGGCCTCTTTCGCCTTGTCAGGGCGGCTTTTCACGGCGGAGCTGCGGGCCGGCACGGCACGTGAACTCCGCGTCCCCGGGCCGGTGATCGACCCGCGCCCCTCGCCCGACGGACGGCTCGTGGCGTACGTCGCCGGGGGCGCCCTGCGGGTCGTGGGCGCCGAGGGCGAGGACGACCGCGCGCTGACGGAGCCCGAATCCGAGTCGGTTTCCTATGGATTGGCCGAGTTCATCGCGGCCGAGGAGATGGGGCGTTCGCGCGGCTTCTGGTGGTCGCCGGAGAGCGACCGGCTGCTCGTCGCGCGGGTCGACGACACGCCCGTACAGCGCTGGTGGATCTCCGATCCGGCGCAGCCGGAACGCGATCCGCAGCGGGTCGCGTATCCGGTGGCGGGCAGCGCCAACGCGGACGTACGGCTCTTCGTCATCGGGCTCGGAGGGGTGCGCACGGAGGTCGTGTGGGACCGGGCGCGCTACCCGTATCTGGCGCGTGTGCACTGGTCAGCGGGGGGTGCGCCGCTGATTCTGGTGCAGGCGCGGGACCAGCGCAGCCAGCTGTTCCTGGCCGTGGAACCGGACACCGGGGCGACTCGGATGGTGCACGCGGACGAAGATCAACAATGGCTGGATCTTTTCGCTGGAGTGCCGTGCTGGAGCCCCGGCGGACAGCTCGTGCGGATCGCCGACGAGGGCGGCGTCCGGGTGCTCGCGTTCGGTGAACGCCCACTGACGGGACCGCAGTTGCACGTCCGCGCGGTGCTCGACGTGTCGGACGACGACGTGCTGATCTCGGCGTCGGCCGGCGCGGCGGCGGCCGCTCCGGAGACCGGCGAGGTGCATGTGTATCGCGTCAACGAGCTCGGCATGGAGCGCGTCTCGCAGGAGCCCGGCGTGCACTCGGCGGCGCGCGCCGGGGGCGTGACGGTGCTCGTCTCGTCGATGCTCGACCAGCCGGGCGCCCAAGTACAGGTGCTGCGCGAGGGAAAGAGGGCGGCGACCATCCCGTCGTACGCCGAACATCCCGGTTTGTCCCCGCGCGTGACTCTCACACAGGGGGGCGCACGGAAAATCCCATGCGCCGTGCTTATGCCTACTGACTACGACGGTGACACTCCCCTCCCTGTCCTCATGGACCCCTACGGCGGTCCGCACGGCCCGCGGGTGCTCGCCGCGCACAACGCGCACCTCACCTCGCAGTGGTTCGCCGACCAGGGCTTCGCGGTGATCGTCGCCGACGGCCGGGGCACCCCGGGCCGCTCCCCCGCCTGGGAGAAGGCGATCCGCGACGACTTCACGCTCTCGCTCGACGACCAGATCGACGCGCTCCAGGGGCTCGCCGAGACGTTCCCGCTCGACCTGTCCCGGGTGGCGATCCGCGGCTGGTCGTACGGCGGCTGGCTCGCGGCGCTCGCCGTGCTGCGCCGCCCCGACGTCTTCCACGCGGGCATCGCGGGCGCCCCGGTCACGGACTGGCGGCTGTACGACACCCACTACACGGAGCGGTACCTGGGCGATCCGGCGACGAGCCCGGACACGTACGCCAAGAGTTCGCTGATCACCGACGAGGGGCTCTCCGCGCCCGCCGAGCCGCACCGGCCGCTGATGATCGTGCACGGCCTCGCCGACGACAACGTGGTGGTGGCGCACGCCCTGCGGCTCTCCTCTGCGCTGCTGGCCGCGGGCCGCCCGCACGAGGTGCTGCCGCTGTCGGGCGTCACGCACATGACCCCGCAGGAACAGGTCGCCGAGAATCTGCTGCTGCTCCAGGTGGACTTCCTGAAGCGCTCACTGGGGCTCGTCTGACGCGGGAACCCGCCGGTCAGTTCTGCCAGGCGAGGTAGGCCAGGAGAGGAGCGCCGATGAGAAGCAGGTGGACGACGCCGGTCCTCCAGAAGCGCAGCACCGCGGCGAGGGCGAAGCCGCCGCCGGCCAGCCATGCGCTGAACACGAGGATGCCGTGCTGCTCGTCGGCCGTCCGCTGCATCTCGTACGGGTCGGGGGCGCCGAAGCTGATGCCGGCGACGACGAGTCCGTAACCGAGGACGAACAGGAGCAGGACGTCGAAGAGCCCGACCAGGACGGCGAGCAGACCGTCGTGCCGGCGTGGCTGGCGTGGCTGGCGTGGCTGGCGTTCCATGAATGGAGCCTTCCTCAAACGGTGGGCCGGGGTCCTGAGCACCCGTACTCAACTGCTCAGGACCCCGACACGGTCACCGGTGTCAGCCGTGGGCCAGCGGCGAGCCGCCGATCTCCTTGGTGATGGCTCCCTTTCCGTCGCCCTCGATGTCGTAGACGACCGTGGAGTCCGAGGACCAGAAGACCTCACCGTCGTAGACCATCGACGGGGCGGTGCAGGTGTTCACGGGCTCGATCAGGAACCAGGTGTAGTTGTCGTTGACGAGCTTGGTCAGGTCGCACGTCTTGGACGTCTCGACGACGTCGGCGCTGTCCTTGCCGGGGCGGGACTCCAGTCGGGTGGTGATCTTGAAGCTGGTGAACCGCTTGCTGTTGTCGATGACCTGGTCGACCAGGATCTGCCAGTTGACCACGGACTTCGCGGTGATCCTGCCGCCCGAGACGGCGGCGGTGTTCGTCACGTGGTATTGCGACTCCGGCTTCTGGCCGGGGAAGTACACGTCGAAGTCCGTGGTGGCCGACGCGGCGGCCGCCGGGGTGGCGAGCAGGACGCCGGCCGCGAGCGCGGAGGCGGCGAGACCGACGGTGGTGAGCGTCTTGCGCATGGGATTCCTTTCCTGGCGGGGCCGGGCCGGTGGGCCCGGCCCCGCGCGGGTGTCAGTTGCCCCGGAGGGTGTGTTCCAGGGCGTCGGCGTACAGTCGGGCGCCTGCGGGCTTGGGGTGGAACGACTGCATCGACGGCGCCGGCCCGTCGTTGTCGGCCTGGGACCGGCCGGTCATGACAATGCCGTGCACACTTTCGGGGTCTCCGCAGATCGCCTTGCCCGCGAACTCGTCGCGCGGGTCGGAGAAGACCGCGTAGGTGCCCGCGTCGGACGCCGCGCCCTTCATCTCGTCGGCGAGGGTGTTCGCGACCTTGTTGATGAACTGGCCCTCGACGGCGTCCAGCGCCGGCAGGCAGGAGCCGTCCTTCTCCAACAGGCGCGGGTAGCCCATGAGGACGACCTTCGCGTGGGGTGCCTTGGTGTGAATGGCCTTGATCAGATTGGCGATCCGGGGACGGACGGCGTCGTGCAGCCACTTCGGCGCCCACTCGTCGAGCCGGCCGGTCTCCCCGCTGGTCTCCTTGCCGGTGTCGGGGTCGATGTTCGGAATCGAGGCCGCCTGGCAGTTGACGAGGGAGGGGATGGGGATGTCCACGCACTTCTTGACGACGTCCGTGAAGCGGGCGTCGTTGCCGCCGATGCTCATCGTCACCAGGGTGGTGTTCTGGTCGAGGTAGCCCGCGTCGAGCTGCGAGACCTCGCCCTGGCTGCCGTCCCGCACGTCGTAGGTGCGGGCGCCGGAGCACGCGACGAAGTGGTAGTCCATGGTGTTGTCGAAGGAATCTGCCATCGCCCCTATGGACTTGGAGGCGCCGGGCAGGGTCGCCTGGCGGGACCAGGCGAGCTTGGACCGGTGACACTTCGAGGTCGTGTCGACCTCGGCCTTGCCCTCCTTGTGGGCCTTCTCGTTGACCGGGTCGCGGAAGTCGGTCTCCGGGTAGTAGTCCTTGCCGCCCGGCGCGGTGGCACCCTCGCCGGAGGAGTAGGAGTCACCCATGGCGACCACGAAGTTCTTCGGCTTGCCCGGCAGCGGCGTGAACGCCACGGAGTCCCAGGCGATGTCCTCCTCACCGCGTCCGTCGGCGGTGTTGGTGTCCAGCGAAACGGTCGGGACGCCGGTGAAGTTGAACACGCCGAGGTCGACCCACTTGTTCTCCTGCACCCGCTGCGGGTGGACCCGGACCGGGCTCTTGGAGTCGGTGCCGCCGACCACGTAGGAGGCCTGCCGAGTGTGGGCGCCGTGGTCGGGCATGTGCGCGTACACCCGCATCCAGCCCCGCTTGCCGCTGTTCAGCGTCCAGGTGCCCTTGGTGTACATGCGGATGCCCATGGCGTCCCCGGTCTTGGACCGGGTGTGCGAGAACCAGAAGTGGTTGCCGTTGCCCGCGCCGATCTGGTGGAGGTCCACCCGGCCGTTGGGGTACGCGAAGCTCAGCTCGAACTTGCCCTCGGACGACACGCCCGCACACCGGTTGGAGGAGCCAGCGGGGATGGTGCCGTTGGGCAGGTCGTCCACGATCATCGAACCGGCCGGGAGACCGGTGTTGCAGCGCGGCGGGTAGGAGTCCGCGTCCGGCTGCTCGGGGTAGGTGTCGTCGAACCGGTGGACCGGGTTGCCGCACTGCGCCCGAGCGGTGCAGTCCTTCCACTGGACCGGCTTGTTCCACCAGCACTTCAGGTACAGCGGGTTGGAGGTGTCCGGGTCGCCGGGCAGCTTGCAGGCGCCCTTGCCGGTGTCGTTGCTGTCCGTGTCGGTGATCTTGTCGCGGTCGCAGTCGTTGCTGCCGTCGCAGAACAGGCCGACCGGCGGCTTGGCGCTCGTGCGGTCCATGGTGGTCGTCCACCAGGCGGCGCGGTAACCGGGCTGGAAGTCACCGGGCTTGAACATCGCGGAGATCGGACGCGCGGCCCAGCCGATGACCTTCTCCTCGTACGGCCAGTCCTGCGGGTTCGCCGCGTGCCAGTAGGCGTCTCCGCCGTCGGCCCCTTCCAGGAACGGAGTGCGGTTGGCCTTCCACAGCGGGTTGGCGGGGTTGTTCGTCCAACCCAGGCCCCACTTACCGGATTCCTTGCCCGCGTCCGCCTTCAGGTGGTAGCCCGTGTTGTACGTCCACAGCGCGGCGAACCAGTTCTCGATGTACTTCGGGTTGCCGTCGTTGATGACGATCCCGTCCGCACGGGTCTGGTTCCACTTCTCGATGAGGATGTTGACACCGGCGGCGATGTTCGCCGCGTAGTCCAGCGCCACCGCTTCCTGCTGTGTGGTGGACAGGGCGGTCTCGCCGGGCTTCTCCTTGCCCCGCATCCGCATGCCGTCGGTGACCTGGGTGACGCCGTAGCCGCAGTCGGCCTTGGCCCACTCGATGAAGAACGGGTCGGCCTGGTCGCCGTCCGCCGCGTACGGCGTGCCGTAGAAGTTGCCGATCAGCGGGTTGCCCGTGACACCGGGGACGACCATGCGGGCCGCCTGCCACATGTTGGACTCCTGCGCCGTGATGCCGAGCATCACCGTCGCCGGGACATGCCAGTCGGCACCGGAGCCGCCGCTCAGGCTCCTGAGGGGGAACAGCGACTGGGGCGCGTACGCGGCCATGCCGGTGTTCTTCCAGTTCGCCAGCCGCGTCGCGCCCTTGTTGAGCTTGCCGACGACGGCCTGGTCCACGGCCCACTCGATCTGCCGCGGGGTCGGCTGGAAGGCCTGCTTCTTCGGGTCGTTGCGGGGCACGGAACACGATCGGTCCGTGTCCACGGAGGTGGCCCCGGCCCGCGGGGCGGCCTGCTTCCCGCCGAGCGTGAGGGCGGGGGTGAGGTCGTTGCCCTTGCCGTAGTTCGTCGGGCTGCCGAGCGCCACGGCCTCGGGGCTGGTGTCGACGACCGTCGTCTTTCCGGTGTCCAGCGCCCTGATGTCGGTGCGCACCAGGCGGGGGGAGTCGGCCTCGGCCTGGGTGATGCGGGAGGACTTGCCGTCCGCCCACCGTGCGGTGACCGCGGCCTGTCCCCGGCTGGAGACACGGGCGTCCTTGGCGATGCCGCCGGGGTTGTGCAGGAGGCCCGCGGCCCGGGACGTCGTGGTCGCCTTGCCAGTGACGTACACCTCGCCCGCCGGGGTCGAGGTGAGGTCGAACTCGGTCAGCCGGCCCGACGCGAGGCCCGCGGGGCGTGCCTTGGCCTTGGGCGCCCTGATCTGCGCCGCGCTGACGCGGTTGACCGTGGCCCGTTCGCCCGCGGTGGTGCGCCGCTCGGCGGAGCCCGGCTCGCGGTCGAGGAAGGTGACGCCGCCGTCGGCGTCGGCCTTGAGCTGGAACGGCGTGGTCTTCGTCGTGACCACCGTGCGCACCTTGGAGCCGGCGACGCGCACGAGGTGGTTGCCCTCGGCCGCCACGATGCCCCGCTGGGTGGGGATCGCCGAGGTGACCTGCCCGCTCACGGTCTGCCGCGCGCTTTCCTTGCCGGTGAGGGCGTCGACGGTGACGAGCCGGGTCCGGTCCTTCTTCGCCGTGTCGTCCGTCAGCGCGGTGAACACGGCCTGTTCACCGGTGCCGCAGCCGGGCGAGAAGTAGCCGAGCGTCGCGGTGAAGGGCAGCTTTTTCACATCGCCGGTGGAGAGGTCGACGACCGCGGTGAACGCGCCGCGCGTCATCAGCTCGGGCTTGTTGGTGAAGGTGCGCGGCGCGTAGGCCACGGCCGCGTACTTGCCGGACTGGGTGAGGCAGGCGTTGCCGATCCAGGTGTCGGTGTCGAAGCCCGGCTCGGAGAGGGAGGCGGCGGTCTTCCACGCGTAGCCGTCCTTCTCGGCGGCGACCAGGAGGTGGAATCCGGTGCCGTCACCGATCGTGGTGAACGCCCGGTCCTTGCTGGACCTGTAGTTCTTGCCCAGCACGCCCGCCCGCTTCTTGGCGGGGATCGCGCCGGGCTGCTCGTCGGCTCCGGGTGAGGCCGGTGCCGACCAGCCGTCGGCCGCGCCGGGTGGCGCGGTCTGTGCGTATGCCTGGGTGGTGGCGACACCCGCCGACAACGACACAGCGAGTGCCGTCGTCACGGGTATGCGCGCATACCGCAGTATGTCGCGTCTCAACTTCTCTACTTTCGCGATGAGTTGGCCGCGCCGGCACGGCGTGCGGGCACGGCGTGCGGGCACGGCGGAGCGCGCCGCCGCCGGGCATGCGGCAGCGGACGCGGGGATATGAGGTGTGGACAGGCCGGATCAGCACTCGATACGAGCGCGGACGTGCTCGGTGTGCCGGAGCAGACCGGCATGTTGGATCAGACAGGCGTGTCGCAGCAGACAGGCGTGTCGCAGCAGACCGGCGTCTTGGATCAGACCGGCGTGTCGGAGCGGAGCCGACACGCCGGGATCATCGAGCCCTGGCCTGAAGGTGGGTGACGGCGGCGGCCGTCAGTTGCAGGAGCCGACCGAGGAGAGGTTGTCGATGACGACCCTGCCGCCCTTCTTCATGTACGAGTACACCTCGCCGCAGTAGCCCTTCTTCTGGCGCACAGGGCCCGCGTAGGTGCTGAAGGTGCCGAAGTCCTCGTCGTCGGCGGTGGCGGTGTAGTTGTCCTTCAGCCGGATCCCCATGTACTGGGCGGAACCGGTGTCGTTCCACAGCACGCCGCAGGTCGGAACGTCGTAGATCAGGTCACCGGTGGTGGTGCCGTTGGTGTACACGTAGACGGTCGCGTAGCGGGTGGAGTCGCTCGGCAGCCGCTTCGCGGTGATGATCTTCGTGTAGCCCGCTCCGCACACCGTCGAGGCACTGGCGGCGACCGACGGCTTCGCGGCCACGATGGAGCGGGTCTGCTTCGACGCCTTCGGCGCGAACGTGAGGTCGCCGGCGTGGACGGTCGCCGCGCGAGGCAGTGACGTGTCGGTGGCGGCGACAGCCTGGCCGGGCACAGAGGTGCCGATCAGTGCCAGGGCTGCGATGGTCATGCCAGAGCGAAACGCGATCTTTGCGCGCATATGAAATTCCCCCATGTCATTGCGTCAACAGGGGGCGACCTGGTCAGTTGTCGGCTCCCCCATTAGCCACACAGGAACCTATCAGCACTCCCACAGCTTCGAAAATGTATTCCCTGCCACACCGGCGCGAGCACGGCAACGAGCCGGGGTGACATGGCGCACCCCGGCTCGTTTACGGCACCCGCACGGCCGTACGTTGTTCAGACTGACGCGTCCGTATATCGGGATCGGGTCGGCCAAGTTGCCTGCGTGTTAACGCAGTTCATGCACTTTTGTGCGGCTATTTCACCCCGTCATCATGATCGTCCGGCGGCTCCTCCGGCGGTACGACCTGCTTCTCCTCCGCGAAGTGACAGGCCGAGTCGTGCGCGGCCGGGCCCTCGGTGAGCCGGAACTCCGCGGGCACCGCGAGCAGCGGCACCTCCAGCGTGCACCGCTCCTGGGCCTTCCAGCAGCGGGTGCGGAAGCGGCACCCGGAGGGGATGTTGGCCGGGGAGGGCACGTCCCCGGTGAGGATGATCCGCTCCCGGTGCTCCCGGGCCTCCGGGTCGGGCACGGGCACGGCGGAGAGCAGGGCCTGGGTGTAGGGGTGTGTCGGATGGTCGTAGATCTCGGCGTCCTTGCCGGTCTCCACGATCCGTCCGAGGTACATCACGCCGACGCGGTCGGAGATGTGCCGCACGATCGAGAGGTCGTGCGCGATGAAGACGTAGCTCAGGTCGAACTCGTCCTGGAGCCTGTCCATCAGGTTGATCACCTGGGCCTGCACGGAGACGTCGAGCGCGGAGACCGGCTCGTCGGCGACGATGATCTGGGGGCGCAGCGCCAACCCCCGTGCGATGCCGATGCGTTGGCGCTGGCCACCGGAGAACTGGTGCGGGTAGCGGTTGATGTACTCGGGGTTGAGTCCGACCACGTCGAGCAGGTCCTGGACCTTCCTCCTGCGGTCGCGCTTCGGCGCCACCTCGGGATGGATCTCGTACGGCTCCCCGATGATGTCGCCGACGGTCATGCGCGGGTTGAGCGAGGTGTACGGGTCCTGGAAGACCATCTGGATGTTGCGGCGTACGGCCTTCAGCGCCTTGCCGGTCAGCCGGGTGATGTCCTCGCCCTTGTACTTGATCGACCCGGCCGTCGGCCTTTCCAGGTTGACCAGCATCCTGGCGACCGTCGACTTGCCGCAGCCGGACTCGCCGACGATGCCGAGGGTCTCGCCGCGGCCGAGGTGGAAGTCGACGCCGTCGACGGCCTTGACCGCGCCGATCTGCTTCTTGAAGAGGATGCCCTGGGTGAGGGGGTAGTACTTGACCAGGCCGCTGACCTCCAGAAGCGGCTCGGTCGGCGGGCTCGCCCGACGCTCCTCAGTCACCGTCTCGGCCATCGAGGCACTCCCTCCAGAAGTGGCAGGCGCTTCTGCGTTTCTCGTCCACCTCGTAGAGCGGCGGTACGTCGGTGCGGCACACGTCCTGGGCCATCGGGCAGCGCGGGTTGAAGGCACAGCCCGGCGGGATGCGCATCAGGTTGGGCGGCAGGCCCTTGATCGCGTAGAGCTCCTTGCCCTTCTGGTCGAGCCGGGGGATCGACTCCAGGAGCCCCTTCGTATAGGGGTGCGCGGGGGCTCTGTAGATGTCGTGGACCGGCGCCGACTCGACGATCCGGCCCGCGTACATCACGGCGATCCGGTCGGCGACGTCCGCGACCACGCCGAGGTCGTGGGTGATGAGGATGAGCCCCATGTCGAGCTCGCGCTGCAACGCGGCGAGCAGGTCCATGACTTGGGCCTGGACGGTGACGTCGAGGGCGGTGGTCGGTTCGTCGGCGATGATCAGGGCGGGTTCCAGGGCCAGCGCCATGGCGATCATGATGCGCTGGCGCATACCGCCGGAGAACTGGTGCGGATAGTCGCGCACCCGGTCGGCGGCGGCCGGGATGCGCACCCGGTCCATCAGCTCGATCGCCTTGGCGCGGGCGTCCTTCCGGGACATCCCGCGGTGCACGGTGAACATCTCGCCGAGCTGGTCGCCGACGCTGAGCACGGGGTTCAGGGACGACAGCGCGTCCTGGAAGATCATCGCCATCTCGGCGCCGCGCACCTTGCGCCGCTCGTCCTCCTTCAGTTTGAGCAAGTCCTTGCCCTGGAAGAGGATTTCACCGCCGGTGATCTTCCCGGGCGGCATGTCGAGGATGCCCATCACGGCCTGCGCGGTCACCGACTTGCCCGAGCCGGACTCACCGAGCACGGCGAGCGTCTCGCCCTCGTCCACGCTGTAGCTGACTCCGTTGACGGCCTTGGCGACCCCGTCCCTGGTTCTGAACTCCACGTGCAGATCGCGCACTTCGAGCAGCACGGCCGTCACCTCAGCTTCGGGTCGAGGGCGTCGCGCACCGCGTCGCCGAGCATGATGAACGCGAGCACGGTGATCGCGAGGGCGCCGGCCGGCCACAGCAGCATGTGCGGGGCGTTGCGGATGTAGGGGGAGGCCGCGGAGATGTCGATGCCCCAGGACACGGTCGGCGGCTTCAGGCCGACGCCGAGGTACGAGAGCGTCGCCTCGAGGGCGATGTACGTACCGAGCGCGATGGTCGACACGACGATCACCGGCGCGACGGCGTTGGGTGTGATGTGCCGCAGCAGCAGCCGCGCGTTGGAGGCGCCGAGCGCGCGGGCCGCCTGCACATAGTCGTTCTGCCGGGTGGTGATGACGGAGCCGCGCGCGATACGCGAGATCTGCGGCCAACCGAGCAGCACGATGAACCCGATGACCGGCCAGATCGTATTGCTGGTCACCACGGAGAGGAGGACCAGACCGCCGAGCACGACGGGGATGGCGAAGAAGATGTCGGTGATCCGGGAGAGGAACGCGTCCCCCACCCCGCCGAAGAACCCGGCGATCCCGCCCAGCAGAGAGCCGAGGATCGCGACGCCGAGGGTGGCGCAGACGCCGACGCTGATCGAGACGCGGGTCCCGTACACCACCCGGGTGTAGACGTCGCAGCCCTGGCCGTCGAACCCGAAGGGGTGGCCCGGCTGCGAGCCCTCCTGGGCCTTGGCGAGGTCGCACTTGAGGGGGTTCTGGGTGGCGATCAGCGAGGGCCACAGGGAGATGACGACCAGGAAGAGGATGACGAGCCCGGCGATGATGAAGACGGGGTTGCGCCGCAGGTCGTGCCAGGCGTCGGACCACAGGCTTCTGGGTTTCTCCTGCGGACCCGCGCCTTCCGGTCCGCCCGGTGCCCGTCCGCCGGAGGCGGCTGAGGGACGCTGCTCCAACGTCTCCGCCTCGCTCGCGCCGAGGTCCATTGCGCCTCCCATGCCGGTCGCGGCGATCGCGCCCTCCTTCTCGTACGGCGGCTGCTCAGGCATAGCGGATCCTCGGATCGAGTACGGCGTAGAGGAGGTCGACGAGCAGGTTGGCGACCAGGAAGACGAGGACGAGTACGGTCACGAAGCCGACGACGGTCTGCGTGTTCTGGCGCAGGATGCCCTGGTAGAGCTGGTAGCCGACGCCGTGGATGTTGAAGATCCGCTCGGTGACGATCGCGCCGCCCATCAGCGCGCCGATGTCCGTGCCGATAAAGGTGACGACGGGGATCAGCGAGTTGCGCAGCAGGTGTTTGGTGATCACCCGGTGCCGGGGCAGGCCCTTGGCGGTGGCGGTGCGGACGTAGTCGGAGCGTCTGTTCTCCGCGATGGAGGTGCGGGTCAGCCGGGTCACGTACGCGAGGGAGACGGAGGCCAGCACCAGGCCCGGCACGATCAGCTCGCCGAACGTGGCGTCCGTGGAGACCGACGGTTCGATCCACTGCCACTGGACGCCGAGCAGCAGCTGGAGCACCAGGCCGGTGACGAAGACGGGGACGGAGATGACGACGAGGGTGCCCAGGAGCACCGAGGTGTCGACGGGCCGCCCGCGCCGCAGACCGGTGATCACGCCCAGCGTGATGCCGATGACGATCTCGAAGAGGATCGCCACGATCGTCAGCCGGATGGTGACCGGGAACGCCGTCGACATCAGCTCGGTGACCGGCTGCCCGTTGAAGGCGGTGCCGAAATCGCCGGTGAAGACGTTCCCCATGTAGGTCAGGTATTGCTGCCAGACCGGCTTGTCGAGGCCGAACTCCTTCCTGAGCTGGGCGGCGGTCGCGGGGTCGCACTGCCGGTCGCCGCACAGGCCCGCGATGGGGTCGCCCATCACGTTCACCATCAGGAAGATGAGCAGGGTGGCGCCGATGAACACCGGGATCATCTGCAGCAGGCGCCGGGCGACATACCGTCCCATGAACGCTCAGCCGACCTTGATCTCGTCGTAGACGGGGACGCTGAACGGGTTGAGCGCGACGTTCGAGAGGCGGTCCGACCAGCCGGCGCTGCCGTTCTGGTACCAGAGTGGGATGGCCGCCATGTTGTCGCGGACGATCTCTTCGGCCTGCTGGAAGAGGCCGACGGCCTTGGCGGTGTCGGTCTCGGCGTTCGCCTCGTTGACGAGGTGGTCGAAGTCCTTGTTGGACCACTTGCCGTCGTTGGAGGAGGCGTTGGTGTAGTAGAGCGGCTGCAGGAAGTTCTGGATCAGCGGATAGTCCATCTGCCAGCCGGCCCGGAAGGGGCCCGAGAGCTTCTGCTGCGAGGCCTGGTTGCGGAAGTCGGCGAAGGTGCCGACCGGGTTGCCGACGCACGCCTTGTCGTTGCCGAGGGCGTTGTTGATGGAGTTGCAGACCGCGTCGACCCATTCCTTGTGGGAGCCGGCGTCCGCGTTGTACGTGATCTTGACCTGCCCGCCGGGGATTCCGCCGCCCTCGGCGATGAGCTTCTTCGCGTCGTCCGCGTTGTACGCGCAGTAGTCCCCGCACAGACCCTCCTTGTAGCCGCCGTCCGCGCCGAGGACCGGCGAGGTCCAGTCGGTGGCCGGGGTACGGGTCTTCTGAAAGATCGTGTCGGTGATCTGCTCGCGGTTGATCGCCATGGACAGACCCTTGCGGACCTTGTCCGAGCCGCTCTTGTTCCAGTCCGGGTCGTAGAAGGGAAAGGCGAGCGTCTGGATGATGCCTGCGGGCGTGTTCAGATACCGACCACCGAGGTCGCTCTTGACGTTCTTGAGCTGGGCGGCCGGGACGTCGTCGACCAGGTCGAGGTTGCCGGCCAGCAGGTCGGTGTAGGCGGTGTTGTTGTCGGTGTAGACCTTGAGCGTGACCCCGCCGTTCTCGGCCTTGTCCTCGCCCGGGTAGCCGTCCCACTTCTTGAGGCTCATCTGGGAGCCCTTGGTGTAGGACTCGATGGTGTACGGGCCGTTTCCGACGGGCTTCTTCAGCCAGCCGGAGTGGTCGTCGAAGAACGCCTGGGGCAGCGGGGCGAAGGCCGGGTAGCCGAGGGTGTCGGGGAAGGTCGAGAACTTCTGGGTGAGCTTGACCGTGAAGGTGTTGTCGCCCGTGACCTTCAGCCCGGACATGGTGTCGGCACTCTGGCTGCCGGACTCCGGATGCACCTTGTCGTAGCCCTCGATGTACCCGAAGAAGTACGCGTTCTTCTGGTTGTTCTTGAGACTGGCGCCGTAGTTCCAGGCGTCCACGAACGACTTCGCGGTGACCTTCTCGCCGTTGCTGAAGGTCCACCCGTCCTTGATGGTGATGGTGAAGTTCTGCGAGTCGGAGGTGTCGATCTTCTCGGCGAGCATGTTCTCGGCCGCGCCGGTCTTGGGGTTGTAGCGCTTCAGCGACCGGAAGATCATGTCCATGACCTTGCCGCCCTGCACCTCGTTGGTGTTGGACGGCTCGAGCGGGTTCTGCGGATCCGTCCACGAGGCGCTGAGCACCGCGCCGGTGCCACCACCGCCGCCTCCACCCCCACCCCCGCAGGCCGTCGCCGCGAGGGCTACCGCCGCCGCACCTGCGGCCCATGTGGCGTGTGTGGCTCCACGCATGGAGTGCCTCCTCAAGAGTGCGCTGTGCCGCCGGCGCCGGGGCAGCTGAATTCGACTCCGATGCGCTGCGCCTTTAGCACCCAATATCGGTGCATAGGGGGTGTATCGCATATCCACCCCACCCTTCCGGATGGTGGCGCCACCCGGATGCATCCGGATCCGTTCACTCCGGATGATCAACGCAATGGATCTTCGCCGTTCGATGCGGAACCGTTGGATTCGATGCACCAGATGTACGCATTCCGAGACTCGGGCGTCCGCATATCGAACCCCTTGCCCGTTTGGCGTAGTTGGCCCGATTCTGGACACGGAACGGCCACAGAGCGCTACACGCGTAGTTACGCTAAGGTCAACTCAAGGTAAAGAAGGTAAAGAGAAACCCAAGGGGGTCGAGAATTTATTGACCTTGAATGAATTGCGTTGAAAAAGTCCGGCGTAGCCCGTAGGGAGCGCCCTGCGGAGTCCTTGAACCGCATCGGGCCTGGAGCACCATGACCCCCCCAACTCCATCTGCGGCTGCCCCGCTAGAGGTGACCGACGAGAGCGCCGAAATCCCGGCCTCGCCCTCTCCGCTCAAGGGCGCCGAGAGTCGCTCACCCGGACGGCTGGCCTGGAACCGCTTCAAGCGTGACCGGACGGGCGTCATATCGGCCTACATCGTGATCTTCTTCTTCGTGATCGCGATCTGTGCTCCGCTGATCTCCATGGCGTACGGGAAGGATCCGTACACGCAGTACGGCCAGGAGACGGTCGGCTTGCTCAACGAAGCGGGCTTCCCGGTCAAGGCCAACGGCGGCATCGACGGCGACTTCTGGTTCGGCATCGAGCCCGCGATGGGACGTGACGTCTTCACGTTCCTGATCTACGGCATCCGCACCTCGCTGCTGATCGCCATGGCCACCACGCTCCTGGTCACGATCATCGGTGTGGTCGTCGGCATCACCGCCGGCTACCTGGGCGGCAAGACCGACTACCTCATCGGCCGGGTCATCGACATCCTGCTGTCGTTCCCCTCCACGCTGTTCTTCATCGCGTTCATGCCGGTGGTCTACGGCGTCTTCGTCTCCCCCGAGGACGAGATCCCGACCTCACTGCGGGCCACGTGTCTGATCCTGGTCCTCACCGCCTTCGGCTGGGCCTCCATCGCGCGCCTTCTCCGCGGCCAGGTACTGGCCCTGCGCGAGCGCGAGTTCGTCGAGGCCGCGAAGGTGACCGGCGCCTCTCCGGCCCGGATCATCTTCAAGGAACTGCTGCCCAACCTGTGGACGCCGATCCTGATCCAGTCCACCCTCGCCCTCCCGGCCTTCGTGACCGCGGAGGCGGGCCTCGCCTTCCTCGGCGTCGGCATCCAGGACCCCACCCCCGACTGGGGCGTGATGATCCAGCGCGGTGCCACCTTCTATACGGACGACATCACCTTCATGATCTTCCCGGGCGTCTCGATGATCATCTTCGTCCTGGCGTTCAACCTTCTCGGCGATTCGGTCCGCGACGCACTCGACCCGAAGTCCAAGCGCTGAGTCACACCCGGCCCGGTCATCGTCGTCCGGAAGCTGGTCGCTCTTCTCTCATCCATCACCACTAGGCAGGTAGGCCATGTCCTTTTCCCGCAGAAACTTCCTGATCGCCACCGGTGTGGCGGCGGGAGCTACCACCGTTCTCAGCGCGTGCAGCAGCGGCAACGCCGGCGGCGCCGGCAACGGTGGCAGCACCAAGGCTCCTAAGGGCAAGGCCGCCGAGATCACGGTCGGCACCAAGGCCGACTCGCAGGGCCCGGCTCCGGAGATGCCCGGCGCGGTCAAGGGCGGCACGATCTACACGCTCGACCAGATCGACTTCGACCACCTTGACCCGGCGCAGATCTACTCGTCGTACACGGGTGCGGGTTCCGTCCTGTTCCTGCGCGGTCTGACCGGCTACCGGGTCGACTCCAAGGGCAACACCACCCTCGTCGGTGACCTCGCCACGGACGCGGGCACGATGAAGGACGGCGGCAAGACCTGGTCCTTCACGCTCAAGGACGGCGTGAAGTGGGAGGACGGCGCCGACGTCACCATCGAGGACGTCCGCCACACCTTCGAGCGCCTCTTCGCCGACTTCGTCACCGAGGGCCCCCGCTACCCGCAGAACTGGCTCGAGGGCGGCGACAAGTACAAGGGCCCCTACAAGGGCAAGCACCTCGACTCCATCGAGATCGACGGCAACACCGTGACCTTCCGCCTGAAGGAGGGCCACAGCGACTTCAACTTCATGCTGGCCATGCGCGGCTTCGCGATCGTGCCGAAGAAGCACGACACGCAGAAGAAGTACGACAAGCGTCCGTACTCCTGCGGCCCGTACAAGATCGAAGAGCGCAAGATCGACAAGTCCCTGACGCTGGTGCGCAACACGCACTGGGACGCCGACAAGGACCCGGTCCGCAACGGCTACCCGGACAAGGTCGTCATGCAGTTCGGCTTCCAGTCGCTGGCCTCCTCGGACCGCTACATCGCGGACTCCGGCAACGACCAGTACGCGGTCTCCCTGCTCAACGAGGTCGCGCCCGAGCGCATCCAGAAGGTGATGGGCGACGCCACGCTGAAGAAGCGCGTCCTGACCCAGGTCGACACGACCTGCTACTACTTCCCGATCAACATGACGCGCATCAAGGACGTCAAGGTCCGCCAGGCGCTCAACTGGGCGTGGCCGGCCGCGCAGCTGAAGCAGCAGCGCGGTGGCTCGGCCGTGACCGAGACCGCGACCACGATCATCTCCCCGCTCACCCCGGGCCACGAGGACTTCGACCTGTACGGCAAGAAGACCAAGCCGATGGGTGACCCGGAGAAGGCCAAGGCGCTGCTGAAGGAGGCCGGCAAGGAGGGCCAGAAGATCGTCATCGCCTTCCAGCAGTCCGACAAGGCCGTCAAGGAAGCCGTCACCATCAAGAACGCCCTCACCAAGGCCGGCTTCGACGTGGTGACCAAGCAGGTCGACAAGACGTCCTTCTACAGCCAGATCGGCCAGCTGGACAACCAGTACGACATGTTCGCGGCCGGTTGGGGCCCGGACTGGCCGGCCGGTTACGCGGTCATCCAGCCCTGCTGGGACGGCAGCCAGATCGCCGACGGCGGTGTCAACTGGTCGCAGCTGAACGACACGGGCGTGAACAAGGCCATCGCCGCGGCCACGGTCATCACCGACCCGGCGAAGGCGAACGCCGCCTGGGGCGCGCTCGACAAGCAGATCATGGAGCTCGCGGCCTGCGTGCCCGACTACAACCCGATCCGGAACTACTTCTACGGTTCCAAGGTCGGCGGCGTGGTCTACAACGCCGGCGACACCTGCGTTGCGCTTGGCAAGGTTTACGCCAAGTCCTAACTCGTCGCGGGGCGGCGGTCGTCCGACCGTCGCCCCGGCCCCGTCCACGCTTCCCCACTCCCGGCGACGGCGCCCCGTCCGGAAAGTCACGCCCCCATGTTCCGTTTCCTGGTCCGCCGAGTACTCGGCGCACTCGTCATTCTGCTGGTCATCAGCGCCGTCACCTTCTTCTTGTTCTACGCGATCCCGCGCGACCCGGCACGGATGGCCTGCGGCAAGGTCTGCGACAAGGAACTGCTCGAGCAGGTGCGGCAGAACCTCGGAATCGCCGACCCCATGCCCGTCCAGTACTGGCACTGGCTGCAGGGCATCTTCGTGGGCCGGGACTACACCGGTGTCGGTCACTGTGACGCGCCCTGCCTCGGCTACTCGTTCACCAACAGCGAGCCCGTCTTCAACACGATCATGGACCGTCTTCCGCTGACGATCTCGCTGGCCGTGGGCGCGGCCTTCTTCTTCCTGATCATCGGCATCGGCGCGGGCATGATCGCCGCGGTGAAGCAGGGCAAGGCGCTCGACAAGCTCGCCAGCTCGTTCTCGCTGTTCGGTTCCTCGCTGCAGATCTACTTCGTCGGCTACATCGCGATGTTCTTCCTGGTGCAGCAGCTCGGTGTGCTGGACCAGCCTTCGTACACACCGTTCACCGACAACCCGGGCGCCTGGATCTCCGGACTGCTGCTGCCGTGGCTGGTGCTGTCCATCATCTTCACGGCGAACTACACCCGTATGACCCGCTCGCAGCTGGTGGAGCAGCTGAGTGAGGACTACGTGCGCACGGCCCGCGCCAAGGGACTGTCCCGCCGTTCCGTCTTCTTCCGCTTCGCCTGGCGCGGTGCGATGGGCCCGATCGTGACGATCTTCGGCATCGACATGGGCACGCTGATCGGCGGCGCGATCATCACTGAGTCGACGTTCAGCCTGCAGGGCCTGGGCATGCTCTCCGTTCGCGCGGTCGACGACAACGACCTGCCCATGCTGCTCGGCGTCACCCTCGTCGCGGCCGCCGCGATCGTCTTCGCCAACATCATCGTGGACGCCGTCTACGCCCTCATCGACCCGCGGATCCGGCTCGCCTGACCCCGGGCAACCCGCCCCCGACAGCTACCCCCGGCATCACCCCCCTCAGGAGCGTCCCCGTGACGAGCACCGATCAGCAGCCCTTCCTGTCCGTCAGGGATCTGAAGGTCCACTTCTCCACCGAAGACGGCGTCGTCAAGGCCGTCGACGGTCTCACCTTCGACCTGGCCAAGGGCAAGACGCTCGGCATCGTGGGCGAGTCGGGCTCGGGCAAGTCCGTCACGAACCTGACGATCCTGGGCCTGCACGACCGCGAGCGCACCGCCATCGACGGGGAGATCCTGCTCGACGGCAAGGAGCTGCTGACCGCCTCCGAGCGGGAGCTGGAGCAGCTGCGCGGCAACAAGATGTCGATGATCTTCCAGGACGCGCTGGCCTCGCTGTCGCCGTACCACACCATCGGCAAGCAGATCGGCGAGACGTACCGCAAGCACACCGGCGCCTCCAAGAAGGAGGCTCGGGAGCGGGCGATCGAGATGCTCAAGCGCGTCGGGATCCCGCAGCCGGACGTCCGTGTGGACGACTATCCGCACCAGTTCTCCGGCGGTATGCGCCAGCGCGCGATGATCGCGATGGCGCTGGTCTGCGACCCGGAGCTGCTGATCGCGGACGAGCCCACGACGGCGCTCGACGTGACGGTCCAGGCCCAGATCATGGACCTGCTCAAGGACCTCCAGCAGGAGTTCGGCACGGCGATCATCTTCATCACCCACGACCTCGGTGTCATCGCCGACATCGCGGACGACGTGCTGGTGATGTACGGCGGCCGGTGCGTGGAGCGCGGCACCAAGAAGGAGGTGCTGCGGGAGCCGCAGCACCCGTACACCTGGGGCCTGTTGGGCTCGATGCCGAGCCTGGACGGACCGGTCGACGTACCGCTGAACCCGATCCCCGGTTCGCCGCCGTCGCTGCTGAACCCGCCGACGGGCTGCCGCTTCCACCCGCGGTGCACCTTCACGGAGAAGATCGAGGGCGGCCTCTGCTCCACCGAGCAGCCGCCGCTGAAGGTCACGGACGGGCGCGGTGCCGCCTGTCACCTCACGGCGGACCAGCGCCGCGAGTTCTTCGCCGACTTGGCCGCGACGCGGTCGCACTGACGTAACTGAGACGGGATTTCACGATCATGAGCAACACGAACCCCCTCCTGGACGTCACCGGACTGACCAAGCACTTCCCGGTGATGGGAGGCTTCCCCTTCAAGCGGAAGATCGGCGCGGTCCAGGCCGTGGACGGCCTCGACTTCCAGGTCGCCGAGGGCGAGAGCCTGGGTCTGGTCGGCGAGTCCGGTTGCGGCAAGTCGACGACGGGCCGGCTGATCACGCGCCTCCTGGAGCCCACCGGCGGCAAGATCAGCTACCGCGGCCAGGACATCACGCACGCGGGCCGCAAGCAGCTGGCGCCGGTCCGCTCCGAGATCCAGATGATCTTCCAGGACCCGTACGCGTCGCTGAACCCGCGGCAGACGGTCGGCAAGATCATCTCGGGCCCGATGGAGATCAACGGGATCAACCCGCCCGGCGGTCAGGAGAAGCGCGTACGCGAACTCCTGGAGACGGTCGGTCTCAACCCCGAGCACTACAACCGCTTCCCGCACGAGTTCTCCGGCGGTCAGCGCCAGCGCATCGGCGTGGCCCGCGCGCTGGCCCTCGAGCCCAAGCTGATCGTCGCGGACGAGCCGGTCTCCGCCCTGGACGTCTCCATCCAGGCGCAGGTCGTCAACCTGCTCCAGGACCTCCAGCGGGACCTGGGCATCGCGTTCGTCTTCATCGCCCACGACCTCGCCATCGTGCGCCACTTCTCCGAGCGCGTCGCGGTCATGTACCTCGGCAAGATCGTGGAGATCGCCAACCGCGAGGACCTGTACGACAACCCGCGCCACCCCTACACGCGCGCGCTCCTGTCCGCCGTCCCCGAGGCCACGGCGGACGACGTCCCGGCCCGCGAGCGCATCCTCCTCACCGGCGACGTGCCCTCCCCGCTCAACCCGCCGTCGGGCTGCCGCTTCCGCACCCGCTGCTGGAAGGCCACGGAGAAGTGCGCGACGGAGGCCCCGCCGCTGGTCCAGGTGGAGGGCAACCGCGAGGGCCACCTGACGGCGTGCCACTACCCGGAGACCACGGCGGACCTGGCGGTTCCGGCGGCCCGCAAGTCTCTGTAAGACCCCCGGCGACGCACCGGCACACCCCAATTCGTCGGGGCGCCGCCTCACGGGACCGGACCGTCGGCCCATTGACCCGAGCCATATGACGATCCCGGCTCCTGGGGACAGCGAAGGCCCGTGCGCCCCTGAGGGGAGCACGGGCCTTCGCCTTGGCCACGGCATTGGGCATCGATCTCGCTACCCTGAAGGCATGGACTACGCGAAGATGCGCGCGATCGCCGAGGAGCTCACGGCATACGCCGAGCACCTTGAGGGATCTTGGGAGGTCGAGATCGGCCCCTCCGGGCCGTTCCTCGCGATGATGAGTCCCTCGAAGCGCCATGAGGGCACGGTCCGCCGCATCCGCAACCAGCTCAACGAGCAGCTCCCCGCCACCCACCCCGGCTACGTCTGCGAGAACGGCCCTGAGATCGAGCACCCGGCGATCGGCCGCATGCGGCGCCCGGACGCCGTCGTCATCCCCGAGGACGTGCTCGACGAAGAGGGCCTCGCCGTCGACGCGACCCAGGTGCTGGCGGTCATCGAGATCGTCTCCCCGTCCAACCCGGACAACGACTACGGCGAGAAGCTCGCCGAATACCCGGCCATGGGCATCGCCCACTACATGATCGTCGACCCTCGCACGGGCACCATCGAGGTGCACTCCGAGCCGTGCAAGGACCGCTACCAGCACAAGGACCCGTACATCTTCGGTGACGCCGTGCCGTTCGGCCCGTGGACGGTGGAGACCGACGCCTTCCGCCGCTACGGAAAAGCGGGGAAAGCCCAGCCCTAGAGCGTGCTGGGCTCAGCCCAACTCCCCTCGCTCCACGCAGAATTCGTTGCCCTCCGGGTCCGCCAGGACGACCCAGCCGCCGCCGTCCGGGCGGGTGTGGTCCGCGATCTGCCGGGCGCCGAGGGCGAGTGCGCGCTCGACCTCCGCCGCGCGGGTGCGGCCCTGCGGTTGCAGGTCGAGGTGGATGCGGTTCTTGGCCGCCTTGTCCTCCGGGACGTGCACGAACAGGAGGGTCGGACCGCCGGACGGGTCCACGATCACCGCCTCCGGGTCGCCGGGCTTGTCGTCGTCGGCCAGCGGGCGGCCGAGCAACTCGCTCCAGAAGAGCCCGAGATCGTACGGGTCGCTGGTGCAGTCGAAGGTGATGGTGCGGATGGTGGGGTTCAACGACCCGTCCTCTCCCATGGTCTAGGCACCCGTCCGGCCGTCGGCCAGTTCGCGCAGGATGTCGAGGTGGCCGTTGTGGCGGGCGGTTTCCTCGACGAGGTGGAGGAGGATCCAGCGGAGGTCGACGTGACGGCCGTCGCGGATGGGGCGCCGCGCCTTGGTGTCCAGGTCATGGTCGGCGACCAACTGGCGGTAGCGGGCGGCCTGTTCCTCGAAGTCGTCGAGGAGTCGGGCCAGCGGGATGTCGACGGCGATGCGCATCTCGCGGTCGGGGTCCTCGTCCGTCCAGGGCCCCTCGTCCTCCTCGCCGAGGAAGACGACCTGGAACCAGTAGTACTCGACCCAGCGCAGGTGGCTGATCAGTCCGCACAGGGTCATCAGCGGGGACCCGGGCAGCGGGGCCTTGCGGGCGTCCTCCGGGGAGGCGCCCTCGCACTTGGCGCGGGCGGTGGCGCGGGCGTAGTCGAGGAAGGTGGTCAGCTGGGTGCGCTCGTCCCAGGCGGGGGGCGTGTCGGTTCGAGTCATCGAGGTGAAGCATCCCGGCCCGCCCGTTCGATGTCGAGCGATTAACAGCCCTCCTCCCGTAGTCCTCACGGAGGCCGCCCTGGCCGACATAACGGTCTACACCACCGACCCCCGCCAGGAACCGAGCATCCTCCACCACCCCCACCGCATCGTGCTACGCGGCCACGTCATCCGCTGACCCCGCGTCACGTCTCTTTCGCCACCAGCTCCACTTCGAACCCGTCCCCGTTCTCCAGATAGGCGGCGCAGTGCTCGGGCCCACCCGCGTACGGGTGCCGGTCCGCGAACAGCAGCGACCATCCATACGCCGGTGCCTCCTCGACCAGCGCGTCGAGTTCCGTCCGGCTCGCGACGTGGAAGGCGAGGTGGTTGAGGCCGGGGCGCAGCCGGTCGTGCCGGTCTCCGACCAGCGCGGGTGACTGCTCGACGACCAGGTATGTCTCCCCCAGCCGCCAACTCCGGCCGTCCGGCCAGTCCTGGTACGGGGCGTACCCGAGCCGCTCCAGCAACCAGCCCCACGCCCGCACGGCCCGGCCCAGGTCCGGCACCCACAGCTCGATGTGGTGCAGCATCCTCATCCCTCCGGTCGGAGCGCGGGGATCAGTTCACGGGCCGCGTCGCGCAGCGACCGGAATCGGGCGTGGGCGCGGGTGAGCTCGCCGAGGGCGTGCGTGGAGGCCACGGCGTACACCGTGCAGCCGGCTGCGAGGCCCGCCTCCACGCCCGCGGGCGAGTCCTCGACCACCACGCACCGGGCCGGGTCCACGGCGAGCCGCGCGACGGCGGTCAGGTAGCCCTCCGGAGAGGGCTTGCCCTCGGAGACGTCCTCGGCGCAGATCCGTACCTCCGGCACGGGAAGTCCGGTACGGGCGAGGCGGGCTGCCGTGGGCGTCGCACGGCTGGACGTGACGATCGCCCACCGGTGCGGCGGCAGGGCCCGCAGCAGGGAGGCCGCCCCGTCGAAGGCGTGGAATCCCGGCTCCTCGGCGGCCATCAGCCCGTCCAGGAGCCGGTGTTCCCCGGCGGGATCCAGGTCCGGGGCCAGGAGACGGAGGATGTCCGTTCTGCGCTTGCCCTGCGTGGCCCGCCAGACCTCCCCGGGATCCAGGCCGCGCAGTC
Source organism: Streptomyces sp. NPDC001530 (assembly GCF_042894545.1). Lineage (NCBI taxonomy): Bacteria > Bacillati > Actinomycetota > Actinomycetes > Kitasatosporales > Streptomycetaceae > Streptomyces > Streptomyces sp. NPDC001530. The sequence goes on along the minus strand of NZ_JBIAVS010000016.1, from coordinate 204,431 downwards.
GTGCCCAGGCCCGCCAGACCCGGCCGTGCGCATCCGCCGTGTCGATCAGGACGCCGTCCACGTCGAAGAGGACAGCGTTCGCCGTGCCGGGGCCGTCGGCCTCTTCCCTCACCTTGCCGCCACCTCCCCGGAGTTCAGCGGGCACGCAGGTCCTCGGCCCATCTGGCCGCGTGTCAACTCCCCCGCAGCGTCAACCGCTTGATTGATCAGGCCGCTGCCGCTCACATGGGTGATGTTGTGGGCGACGTCCATGCACTTCCTCCCCGATCAGCGGTTCGAGCAAGCCTACGGACTGAGACACTGCTGCGATGGCTGATCGCTCGTTCAGTGATATCCCGCTCGCCGCCCTGTACGACGCGCTCAATCCATGGGGACCGAGCGATGACTTCTACCTGGACCTGGTGATGTCCGCGCGGTCCGTGCTCGACGTCGGGTGCGGGACGGGGCGGCTGTTGGGGCGGGCCCGGGAGGCCGGGCACGAGGGGCGGCTCTGTGGGCTCGACCCCGCCGCGGCCATGCTGGTGCAGGCGCGACGCCGGGCCGCCGCCGAGTGGGTGCTCGGGGATCTCGCCTCCGCGTGCTGGGAGCGGGAGTTCGACCTCGTCGTCATGACCGGGCACGCTTTTCAAGTGCTCGTGAGCGACGAGGAGTTGCGCTCCACCCTCGCCCGCGTTCGGCGCGCCCTCACCGCCGACGGACGCTTCGTCTTCGAGACGCGGAACCCCGCCGCCCGCGCCTGGGAGTCGTGGACCCCGGACCAGGCGCGCGAAGTCACCGACGCCCACGGCGACGTCGTACGCGTGTGGCACGACGTGGAGACACCGGTCGCCGGAGACCGTGTGACGTTCACCGAGACGTTCGACCACCCGGCGTGGGAGCGGCCGCGCACCAGTCGCAGCACGCTGCGGTTCCTGGCCCCGTACGCCCTGGACCGGTTCCTCACCGAGGCCGGGCTCGCTGTGGACGAGCGGTACGGGGACTGGGGGCGCGGGCCGTTCACCCCCACCGCTCCCGAGATCATCACCGTGACCCGGCCAGGACGCACAGGCTAGTACCGCAAGGGTGTTTGTGCTGATTGCCGGCCAGTTTCAGGGACAGGCTGTGTCCGTCGGCGGCGGCGAGATGAGTCTTCGTGGTACCGCCGAGGGCATGCTGGTGCGGCTCACCGGCCCCGCCCCCGTTTCTAGGGGAAAACCGAGGCGCGGACCCGACTGACCACCGCGGGGAGGAAGAGCGAGCACACGGTCGCCGCTGTGGCGGAGGACCAGGCGATGGCCCAGGCGACGGGGCCGAGGGGGGTGCAGCCGAAGAAGTGGCTGAGGCCGGGGGTCTGGACGACGACGGCCAGGGCGGCCATGGAGCCGAGCGAGGAGACGAGGATCGACCGGCTGCGGCCACCGGCCAGGAGGGTCTGCCCGAGCTGCGCGCCCACCAGCGCGACAAGGGCGACGGTGCGTGCGCGGGCCGCGCGCCCCGTGAACCGGGCGCCGAGCCAGCCCACGGTCGCGCCGAGAGTCGTGGCCACCGCGCGCACGACGGTCTCCTCGGTGAGCGCCGTGCCGAGGGAGGCCTCGGGCCCTTCGTGGAGCATCCGCTCGGCCGCCTCGGGGCGGGGCGGGCGGAGGGCGACCGCCATGGCCGGGGCGAGGTCGGTGAAGAGGTTGACCAGCAGAAGCTGGCGGGCCGTCAGGGGCGAGGTGCCGGTGGCGGCCACCCCGAGGACGGTGAAGGCGATCTCACCGAGATTGCCGCCGACGAGGATCGCAAGGGCCTGTCGAACCGAGGCCCACATGGCGCGGCCCTCCACGAGGGCGGCGAGGACCGTCTCCAGCCGGTCGTCGGTCACGACGAGATCGGCGGCCGCGCGCGCGGCCGGCGTGGCGCGCGTCCCGAACGCGATGCCGATGTCGGCGAGCCGGATGGCGGGGGCGTCATTGGCCCCGTCGCCGGTCATGGCGACCGTCCGGCCGAGGCGCTGGAACGCCTGTACCACCCGGACCTTGTGGACGGGGGTGCCGCGCGCGACGACGCCGACCTCGGGCAGCAGCGCGTCGAGAGCACGGTCGTCGAGATCGTCGAGTTCGGCGCCCGTCACCACCCGCCGACTGTCCAGGACACCGAGGTCGACGGCCATCGACTCGGCGGTCCCTGGATGGTCGCCGGTGATCATCACGATGTGCACTCCGGCGTCCATCAGTTGCCGCACCGCGTCGGCGGCGGTGGGGCGCACCCGGTCGGCGAACGCGAGAAAACCGAGGAAGTCCAGTCCGGTGACGGTTTCCTCGGTGAGCTCGCCGCCGGCCGTGTCCCGGCGCTCCGCGACCGCCAGAATCCGGTGCCCCTCTGCCGCCAGCTTCTCACCGGCGGCCAGGATGCCGTCCCTGCCCGCTCGGTCCAGGCTGTGGCCGCCGCGCGTGGCACACCGCCCGACGACCTCTTCCGGTGCCCCCTTCACCGACAGCACCCAGTTCTCGCCGCTGCGGCCCCAGGCGGCATGGAAGCCGCGGCTGGGCTCGAACGGCAGGTTGGAGGTACGCCGCCAGCCCGGCGCGGCGGTCGTGCGGCCCACGCCCGCTCCCTCCGCACCGGCGACAACCGCGCCGTCCGTGGCATGTTCGAGTCCGTGGGCGCCGTGCGGGCGGGGCGTTGCCCGCAGCGCGGCGGCGAGAACGGCGCGCTGCTGCTCCGCCAGCTCTTCGAGGGGACGACTGTCGCCGTCCGACGAGACGCCGACCAGGGAGATCTGCCCGTAGGTGAGGGTGCCGGTCTTGTCGAAGCACAGCACATCGGTGCGACCCGCCGCCTCGATCGTCCGGGGATTGCGCACCAGGGCGCCTTGTGCGGAAAGCCTGCGCGCGGCGGCGAGCTGGGCCGCCGAGACCAGGAACGGCAGTCCTTCGGGAACGCTGGCCACCGCCAGCCCCACGCCCGCGCCGATCGTGTCCCGGGCGGGGCGGCCGCGGAGCAGACCGACGGCCATCACCGCCGCGGCGGAACCGAGCGCCACCGGCAGTGTGGTGCGGGTGATCCTGGCCAGCCGGCGCTCGACTCCGACCGCCGGTGCGGCGCCCCGCTCGGCCACCGCGGCACGGCCGGCCTCTGTGGCCGTGCCGGTCGCGACGGCCACGGCACGGCCCCGCCCTGCGGCCACGGTGGTGCCCTCGTAGACCATGGACGTACGGTCCGTCAGGTCCGACGCCAGAACGGGGGCGACGTCCTTGGCCACCGGCAGCGACTCGCCGGTCAGTGCCGACTCGTCGGCCTCGAGGTGATGGGCCTCCAGCAGGCGGCAGTCGGCGGGCACGACATCGCCGGCGTTCAGGATCACCACATCCCCCACGGCCAGCTCCTCGGCCGGGACGCCGGTCTCCGCCCCGTCCCGCACCACCTTGGCCATGACCGACGACTCACGGCGCAGCCTGGCAACCGCCCGGTCGGTCGAATGGCGCTGGAAGCCTCCGATCAGCCCTGACAGGGCCGTGACCGCGATGATGAGGCCGGAGTCGAGTACCGCGCCCACCGCCGCCGACAAGGCTGCCCCGGCGCCGAGGATCGGGGTCAGCGGGTTGGCCATCTCCGTGAGATAGGCCCTGGCCAGCGACGACGTCCGCACCTGATCGCCCGGCGTGGTGGTGCGCACCCGGGCCTCCTCGGCCGTCAGCCCGCTCTCCATACCGCCGGTTCTGGCGAGCACGGAGGACGGGTCCATCGCATGCCAGGGGTACCGGGTCGTGGTCACCCGCATGGGGCTGCTCAGCACCCGCAGCGCCGACCAGACCCCGGTCGCGGTACCGAGTGCGGCGGCTCCGTCGAACGACGTCATGCTGCGGGCCGCCGGGCGCCGCGACCGTCCCGCCAGCGCCGTCGCCGCGCCGATGGCGGCCGACGCCTGCGCGAGCCGGACCCCGCGGTGCGCCGCTTCGCGGCCCGCGCGGCACGCCGCCACGACCATGATGGCCGCCGCCGGATCGGTATCGACGTACAGATCCGCGCCCCAGGGCGGCGCCCCGTCCGGGCCGGTGACACCCACCGCGACGTCGGCGGCCCGTAGCGCGGCCGGGTCCCCTGAGACGAGCAGCACGCCGGTCCCGTCCCGCTGCAGGGCTCGTACGGAGTCGGGCAGCCGGTCGCCTCCGTCCCTCACGCCGTCGGCCTCCCGCACGGCCGCGTCCGCCGTGTGCTCGCCCGCGACCAGGACCGTGAGTCCGGCTCCATGGGCCGACGGGACGAAGGCGCTCGCGACATCGTGGAGCTCCGGCGTCACACTGACCACGGCCACCAGGTGGTGGTCCCGCGCCAGGCCCAGCACGAGGTGTGCGCCGCCCTGTCGGAGCCGGTCCCGGGCCGATGAGCCGGTGGGGCCGTGCAGTGGCAGGCGTTCGACGGGACCCAGCGCCCATTCGCCGTCCCGGCGCACGCGGTCCGGAGCGGAGCCGTCGAAGAGCCGGTGCGCGGTCGCGGCGAGTTCTCCGGCCGGTGCGTCCTCGTCGAGGGAGACGAGATCGGCGAGGAGATAGGCCCCGGTCGCCAGGACATCCGTGTCGAGGAGCACGGTGCCGATCCTGTCCAGTTTCCGCAGCGCATCGGGCTGTGCCACGACGGTGCCGCGGCGGGCCAGGCCCCGGCCCAAGGTACAGGCGAATCCTTCGCGGGCCAGCAGGGGTGCTTTGGGGATCGCCGCCAGTGCCCCGCTCGCCGCCCGCATGGGACGTCTGGACACGAGGAGCAGTCCGGCGAAGGATGCCGCTGCCACTCCGGCCACCTGGTCCGCATAGCGCTCGACCGGGCCGTCCTTCAGGGGCACCTCACGTGCCGGTGCCGGGCCGGTTGCGCTGGTGGCGCCCGCGCCTCGCGGGGTGCCCGTGAGGCGCGGCTCGGCCGCGGCCCACGCGGCGCACTCCGCGTTCACCTCGACCACACGCAAGGCGTGCCGGATGGTGTCCACACCGATTCCGAGGAGTCCGCCGGAGCCCGCGTGGCCCACCGCTGCCAGCCCGGCCATGAGCACATCGGCCTTTCGGACGCCCACCGCGTTCTCCACGAGCCGGCGCAGCCGGGGCTGAGTGTCGACCAAGGGGACCAGTGACGCGATTCCGGCCGGGATGGGGGTGTGGCGAGTAAGCCTTACCGCTGTGGCCACGGGGGCAGCTGCCACCTGCGCGGCAACAGACCACGCCGCTCGCCGGATCGGCCCCCCGGACAGCGGGTGCTCAGGCAGTGGCCCGTCGAGGCCGTGCTTCTCCTCCACCGCCTCGACCGTGTCGACCAGTGCCTTCACGGTGGGCTCGGCGTCGGGCGCGCCCTCGGTGGTGACGATGGCACACCCCAGGACGGTGTTCATCACGGCCCACTGCACGCACGGAAGGGCGGCGAGCCGCTGCTCGACGTCCTCCACCGCCCTCGCCGCGTCGGCGTCACTGCGGTCACGCAGCCCCCGTACGGCGATATGCACCCGCTCGTCGAAAAACTGGACGCGTTCCTCAGCGCCTCCGAGCACACCGGCCACGGACGAGGCGACAGCACGCAGCAGTCCGCTTCCCGGAATCCGCACGGTGTGTCACCCGCTTCCCTGCGTCACCACGTCAATCGATGTGCTTTCGGGGGACGACTCTGCGCCGATAACGCGTCAGAATTGAACAGAAGGCACATATCCGATGTACCCGTGTGGAAGGAGGAAATGTCATGCCTGGGAAGCCAAGGACAGCGAGCGCTACGAAGAAGACTGCCGCGCAGCAAAAAACGCCACCCAAGAGGACCGATGGCATACATATCCACGAGGGGCCGGCCGGTCTGACCATGCACACGTTCAACGCCCCGGTGCCCGTTCCTTACCTCACCCCGAAGGATGTGGCTGCCGACGCCCGAGCGGTGACTTCACGGCTGCGTGACATGCCGACGCCGCCGCTGGCCAAGGACGTCGTCTTCTACGGCGGACTGGGCGCGCTCACCGTGGCAGGGGCCCTCGAATGGCCCGTCGCCCTCGCCGTCGCCGGAGCCACCTGGCTGGTGCGCAGTAAGGGAAAGGAAGCGCTTAAGGAGCGCGCGGAGTCACAGGAAGAGAGTGGTTCCCGGTCCACCAGGGCCGCCAGGCGGAGCGCCTGACGGAACCCGCATCACGTACCGGCGTACAGCAACGACAGCGCTGCCGCGCGCCGGTGCGTCATCAGGCGGCGGCCGCGCCCATTCGGTGCGATCGCGAGTACGCCGTCCACATCTCCCACATGAGGCGGACGGCGATCGCCTCGGCGATCGCGATGCCGATCTTCGTGAATGCTGCTACGAGAATTGCGCCCATTGGTGCTGTCTCCTTGCTCAAGATGTCGGGTAGCCGTTAGCCCACTTTGCACGCCTTCCGGCCCTATTGGGCGCCACGACGGCGTCTTCCAGGTGTCGCCTGGGTGAACGTATGGGAACGGGACGACGACCGCTGGGCTGCGACTGCAGTCGGCGCGCACCGTGGCGCGGGCCATGGAGAGCCCGACCACGCCAGTCTGCACCACGCCGGTCTGTACAGAGGGATCGGGACGCGATCCGGGGTGCGTAGCCGAGTGGTCACCGACTGTGCACTCCAGGGGCTGGCCGGCGTGGACCGGGATGGGCAGTCGCGGGCCCCGGCCGCGTGCTGGCGGGCGCGCGATCACGGGGTCCACCCCGCAAAAAGGGTTCCGGCCGACGAACCGTCCGATCACACCCTCGGCCGGTCCCGCGGCGGACTGACCACCAAAGTCCACCTCTAGTCGTCGTCGCTCTCCAGCGCCGCCAGTGCCGGGTCCAGCACGATGTCCTCCGCCCGCGCCTCGATCGTCGGGTCCTCCGGGAAGTGGCAGGCCGTCAAATGCCCCTCGGCGTTGCCCGCCAGCTGGATCAGCGGCGGTTCCTCCTGCGCGCACTTGTCCTGCGCCTTCCAGCAGCGGGTACGGAAGCGGCAGCCGGAGGGCGGGGAGATGGGGGAAGGGACGTCGCCCTGGAGGCGGATGCGTTCCTTTTTCTCGGCGTCGATGTCCGCGTCGGGGACGGCCGACATGAGGGCGTGGGTGTAGGGGTGGCGCGGGCCGGTGTACAGCGACGTACGGTCAGCGATCTCCACGATCTTGCCGAGGTACATCACCGCCACGCGCTGCGAGAAGTGGCGGACGATCGCGAGGTCGTGGGCGATGAAGACGAACGCGATGCCCATCTCCCGCTGGACTTCCTGGAGCAGGTTCACCACCTGCGCCTGGATCGAGACGTCCAGGGCGGAGACCGGCTCGTCCGCCACGATCAGCTTCGGCGCGAGGGCCAACGCCCTCGCCACGCCGATGCGTTGGCGCTGGCCGCCGGAGAACTCGTGCGGGAAGCGGTTGTAGTGCTCGGGGTTGAGACCGACCGTCTCCAACAGCTCGCGTACGCGGGCTTCGCGGCCGCCGGGCGGATTGATGCCGTTGATCTCCATCGGGGAGGAGATGATCGTGCCGACCGTCTGCCGGGGGTTGAGGGAGGCGTACGGATCCTGGAAGATCATCTGGATCTCGGAGCGGATCGGGGACAGCTGGCGCCGGCTGGAGCGGCTGATGTCCTTTCCGCGGTACGAGATCGTGCCCTGCGTGGGCTCCATGAGACGGGTCAGCAGCCGTCCCGTCGTGGACTTGCCGCAGCCCGACTCGCCGACCAGGCCCAGCGCTTCACCGGGGAAGACGTCGAAGGAGACGCCGTCCACGGCCTGCACCGCGCCGACCGTGCGCTTGATCGGGAAGCCGCCCTTCACCGGGAAGTACTTCTTCAGGTCGCGTACCCGCATCAGCGGTTCGGCCGGTTCCACGTCCCGTTGCCCGGGGATCGTGTCGGCCGCGACCGCGGTCTTCTCGTCGCTCACAGCGTCGCTCACAGTCCGTCCGTCCCCTCAGCCCAGCCGGGGCCGAATCGTCTCGTTGAAGATCGTGTTCTTCTGATGCAGCGTCAAATGGCAGGCGGCGCCGCGCCCCACCGGCAGTTCGGGCCGGATGTCGACGCACCGGTCGGAGCCCTCGACCTCGCCCCGGAAGGCGCACCGCGGATGGAACGGGCACCCCGAGGGCGGGTTCAGCAGCGACGGCGGCGCGCCCGGAATGGGGGTCAGCGGCTCGTCCACGTCCGCCGACAGGCGCGGCATGGAGGCCAGCAGGCCCCAGGTGTACGGGTGTTGCGGACTCTTGAGCACCTCGCGGACCGTGCCGCGCTCCACCGCCCGCCCCGCGTACATCACGAGCAGGTCGTCCGCCATGTTGGCGACCACACCGAGGTCGTGGGTGATCATGATGATCGCGGAGCCGAACTCCTGCTGGAGGTCCTTCAGCAGGTCCAGGATCTGCGCCTGGACGGTGACGTCGAGGGCCGTCGTCGGCTCGTCGGCGATCAGCAGGTCCGGGTTGCAGACCAGGGACATCGCGATCATCGCGCGCTGGCGCATACCGCCGGAGAACTGGTGCGGATAGTCGTCCACGCGCCGCTTGGCGTGCGGGATGCCGACCTTCTCCAGCATCTCGATGGCCCGCTCGCGCGCCTCCTTCTTGGAGGCCCCGGTGTGCTTGCGGAACGGCTCGCCGATCTGCCGCCCCACGGAGTGGTACGGCGACAGCGCGGTCAGCGCGTCCTGGAAGATCATCGCCATCTTGTTGCCGCGGAGCCTCTCCAGCTCGCTCTCCGTGGCGGTGATCAGTTCCTTGCCGTCGAGGAGGATCTCGCCCTCGATCGTCGTGGTCAGCGGGTTGTGCAGGCCCAGGATCGTCAGGTTGGTGACGGACTTCCCGGATCCGGACTCGCCGACGATGCCGAGCGTCGTACCGCGCTCCAGGTCGAAGGAGAGGCCGTCGACCGCCTTGACGTCGCCGTCCTCCGTGGAGAAGCGCACATGCAGGTCGCGGACCGACAGGAACGCGTCGGATCCGGCGGGCGCCGCGGCGTCCTCGGGCTTGGTGAGTGTGGTCACTGGGAGAGCTCCTCAAGCACTAGGACAGCCGCACACGCGGGTCGATCACGGCGTACAACGCATCCACGATGACGTTGAGCAGGAGGATGAACGCGGCGCTGAAGAGCATCACGCCCATGAGTTTCGGCAGGTCCTTGCCGACGACGGACTCCACGGCGAGCCGGCCGATGCCCGCGAGACCGAAGGTGAACTCGGTGACGACGGCGCCGCCGAGGAGCGCGGAGAGGTCCATGCCGAGGATGGTGAGGATGGGAATGAGCGAGCCGCGCCAGGCGTACCGGAAGAAGACGTATCTGCCGGTCATGCCCTTCGCGCGGGCCGCGCGCACATGCTCTTCCTGGAGCTGTTCGATCATCGTCGAGCGCGCCATACGGGTGTAGTTGGCGGTGAAGATGACGGACATGACGACCCAGGGGATCAGCAGACCCATGAACCACTGGGCGGGATTATCCGAGAACGGCACGTACTTGGGCTTGTCCAGCCAGCCGGTGCTGTAGACGAAGATGCCGAGGACGATCGGGCCGAGGAAGTAGATCTGGAACGAGCTCAGCACCAGCGAGACGGAGCTGAAGACCTTGTCGAGCCAGGTTCCCCGGTAGCGGGCGGCGATCATGCCGGTGCCGAGCCCGACAAAAAGGAAGACGATCAGGCCGCCGATCGTGAGGGACAGCGTCAGCGGGAAGCGGTCCATGATCGTGTCCCAGACCATCTGCTGGTCCCGGAAGGAGACGCCGAAGCAGGGGGCCGGACAGTGGCCCACGGCGAAGTCCCGTCCGACGAAAATGCCGGAGAGGAACTTCCAGTACTGCACGGGGATCGGATCGTCGAGCCCCAGGTTCTTGTGGATGATCGCCAGCGCGTCCGGGGTGCAGTTCTTGCCGCACGCGAGCGTGGCCGGGTCCTGGGGGATCGCGTAGTACATGAAGAACGTGAAGGCGCTGATCAGCAGGAGGATGAGCATCGCGCCGAACGTCCGGCGAAGGATGAATCGAAGCATGGCGGAACGCTGCTCTCAGGACGGCGGCCAGGGACAGGAGCGCCCGGGGCGCACTCCGCTGAGTGCGCCCCGGGAGGGTGGTCAGCTCTTGAGGAAGACCCGAGTCGGGTCGGTGTAGCTCGTCACCGTGGAGTAGCGCAGGCCGCCCACGTTGGAGCCGGCGATCTGGAACACCTTGGTGTAGTAGATCGGCGACGCCGGGTTGACCTTCTCGCTGATGTACTGGTTGAGCGCGGTCCAGGCCTTGGTGGCCTCGGCGTTGTCCGTGATCTTCTGGATACGCGCGATCTCGGAGTTCACGTGGTCGTCGTTGATGTGCGCGTAGTTCGAGGCGCCGTCCTGGATCTGCGTGCCGTCGTACAGCGGCGGGAAGACGGTGCTGGCGGACGGCCAGTCCTGGCCCCAGCCGGTCATGTAGATGTCGAAGCCGTTCTGGACCTTGCCGACCTGCTCGTACCAGGTGGCGGCGTCGATCTCCTTCTTCTGGACGTCGAGGCCGATCTTCGTGAGGGCGTTCTCGATGAGGACGGCCTGCTGCTGGCGGACCGGGATGTTGGCGTAGGCGTAGACGATCTTCTTGCCCTTGGCGCCGGCTTCCTCGATCAGCTTCTTGGCCTTGGCGATGTCACCGTTGGGCTTCTTGCTCCGGTCGAAGGGGTCGTAGTCCTTCTGGTAGCCCGGAGTGGTGGGCGACATCAGGCTGTTGGCGACCTCACCGCCGTACGCGCCACCGTCCGCCTTGAAGACCGCGGTGGAGGGCATGGCGTAGGTGATCGCGTCGCGGATCTTCTTGTCCTTGATGCGGTCCATGTTGAAGTTCATCTGCCACACGTACGGGGCGTAGCCCTGGATCGTGCGCTTCATCGCCGCGGCGTCGGAGACGACCTTCTGCACCTGGGTGGTGGCGACCTGACCGGTCATCATGATGGCGTTCTTGGCGTCACCGCGGTCGGCGAGGATCGTCTTCGTCTGGTCCTCGTCGTCGTGGTTGATGTCGATGTTGAAGCCGTCGACGTACTGGTGACGCATCGGGTCGGTCTTCGCGTCCCAGTTGGTGTTCTTGACCAGCTTCACGCTCTTGCCGGCCTTGAACTCGGAGATCTTGTACGGGCCGACGGCGACCGGCTTGGTGTCGTACTTGGCCTTCGTGTCCGTCTTCTCGGGGACGACGGAGTAGCCAGCCATGGCCAGGGCCTGCGGCAGGTCGGGTTGCGCGACCTTGAAGTGGAAGACGACGGTCTTGTCGTCGGGGGTCGCGAGGACCGAGTCCGGCAGGTGCTTGCCCTTGAACGGGCCCGCGTAGGCCTTGCGGTAGGTGGTGCCGGAACCCGACAGCCACTGCTGGATGTAGGACGGGCCGTCCGTGATGAACGGGTCGTAGAGCCGCTCGAAGGTGTGGCGGATGTCGGCCGAGTCGATCACATGACCGGTCTCGTCCTTGACCCCGTCCTTCAGCGTGTACGTCCAGGTCTTGCCGCCGTCCGACATCTTGCCGGGGTCGGTGGCGAGGTCGCCGACGACCGTGAGCCCGCCCTTGGCGTCCTCCTTGTACGTGGTCAGGCCGCGGAAGATGAGCTTGGCGAGCAGGCCGGCGTCGCTGACGTAGATCTGGCCCGGGTCGAGGTGCGAGAAGTCGTCCTCCTCGTACACCTGGATCGTGCCACCGGGCTTGGCACCCGTGACCTCTTCGGCAGGTCCCGTCGAGTCGGCCGCGGTACCCATCTTCACCGCCGCGGACTGCGACGCGGCCTCTTCCTTGTTCTTGCTCTTGTTCTTGCCGCTGCCGCTGTCACTGCTGCTGCAGCCGGCCAGCGCGAGGGCGCCGGCGGCGACCGCGACGACGGCGGTCCGCGCTCTGCGGGAACTGAGGATGCTCATGGAGTCGAGTCCACCTGCCTGTGAGTTGTGATCAGTGATCCACTGGTGCTGCTTGGCAGTGCACGGCCGGTCGTCGCCGGCTCCCGGGTGGCAGCGGCACCCCCCTGAACTCGGGTCAGCGGCCCGTCTTGGGATCGAAGGCGTCCCGGACCGAGTCACCGAGGAGGTTGAACGCCACGACGAAGACGACCATGGCGACACCCGGGAAGAACATGTAGACGGGGTCCTGTTCGTAGATGTCCGACCCGATGGCGAACATCCGGCCCCAGTCGGGGGTCGGCTCGGAGTAGCCGACGCCGACGAACGAGAGGAAGGCGACCGAGAGAATGGTGCTGGGCAGCATGTACGTGCCCTGCACCAGGATCGGTGTGACGAGGTTGGGCAGCAGTTCCTTGCGGATGATCCGCCACGGCGAGGCGCCCGCGACCTTGGCGGCCTCGACGAACTCCCGCTCGCGCAGCGAGAGCGTGACCGCCCGGATGAGCCGGGCGAGGCCCATCCAGCCCAGGAACCACAGCACTCCGATGATCGCGAGCGCGTGGATGTAGGTGGGCGTCTCCTCGTCGGGGGCGACGAACACCGCGGTGATCACCGGCATCGCCGCGATCATGAACAGCTGCTGCGGAAAAGCGAGCAGGAAGTCCGTGAGCCGGCCCAGCCAGTAGTCGACCTTGCCGCCGAAGTACCCGCCGACCAGACCGATCAGCACGCCCATGAACACCATCGCGAGCGTGGCCGCCAGCGCCGTGTACAGCGAGGTGCGCATGCCGTACAGCAGCTGCATGAACACATCGCGCCCGAGGGTGGGTTCGATCCCGAACCAGTACTCCGACGTGATGCCGCCGTTGGGGCCCGCGGGCATGTTGAAGTCGTTCAGGAGCAGCGGGTTGTCCTGCCCGTAGAGCGTGTACGGGTTCTTGCCGTACAGCTTCGAGATCAGCGGAGCGAGGGCGGCGATCAGGAAGAAGAAGAGCACGATGTACGCGGAGACGACACCGGTGCGGTCGCGCTTGAACCGGCGCCACATCAGCTGGCCGGGCGATCGGCCCTCCAGCTTCTCCGGCGCGTCGGAACGCTTCTGCTTGGCCTGCTCGTCGACCTCGGTGGAGGCTTCCGCGCCCTCGATCTCGATCGGACTCGTCATGATTCGTCCATTTCATGGGTACGCCGAGCCCGCGGCCGCCACAGGGTGTGGGCGGCCACGGTTCGGACCATGCGGATCAGGAGAGACGTATGCCTAGCGGTCGCTGTGCGCAAGGGCGCTGCGTGCGACAACTCGCAGATGAACACGCGTAGTTGGCATCTGGTGCCTCCTCATGACTCAACCGGTGCACGGACAGGAGGGGCCTCTGACTGACCTCCGACACCCCTGACGGAGGGTCAAACACCCCACTGTGCTCGTGAGTCGGCGCTGTCCCCACAGCGCATGACCCATTGACCCGAGCGTTACGCGGCTAACTATCTGACATGAGCCAGATAACCGACCACAGCCTTTAGGTCTCGGTTCCATCACAGCTGGCGCGTACATCTTCCAAAATCTGGACAAAATGATCTGAGGGAGAAGCCCGCGAAACGGACGTGTTACATGCGTATCGGGCGGGGGGTACCGCATTTCGGACACCGGGGAGTCGGAAAACGGGTTGCAAAAAGCCCGGGTCCCCCCATCCTGGGGAAACCCGGGCTCAGTTGCCGGTGATCAGCCGTGCTTGGCGCGGCTCGCTGCGCGGGCGCGCTCGCGGGCGTCCAGGTTGACCTTGCGGATGCGAACGGCCTCCGGGGTCACCTCGACGCACTCGTCGTCGCGGCAGAACTCGAGGGACTGCTCCAGCGAGAGCTTGCGCGGCGGGACGATCGCCTCGAACGAGTCGGCCGAGGACGACCGCATGTTCGTGAGCTTCTTCTCCTTGGTGATGTTCACGTCCATGTCGTCGGAGCGCGAGTTCTCGCCGACGATCATGCCCTCGTACACCTCGGTGCCGGGGTCGGTGAACAGCACGCCGCGCTCCTGGAGGTTCGTCATCGCGAACGCGGTGACGGCACCGGCGCGGTCGGCGACCAGAGAGCCGTTGTTACGGGTCGCCAGCGTGCCGAACCAGGGCTCGTGGCCCTCGTGGATCGAGTGCGCGATGCCGGTGCCGCGGGTGCTGGTGAGGAACTCGGTCCGGAACCCGATGAGACCGCGGGAAGGAACGACGAACTCCATGCGCACCCAGCCGGAGCCGTGGTTGGACATGTTGTCCATACGGCCCTTGCGGACGCCCATGAGCTGCGTGACCGCGCCCATGTGCTCCTCGGGGACATCGATCGTCATGCGCTCGACCGGCTCGTGGACCTTGCCGTCGATCTCCTGGGTGACGACCTGCGGCTTGCCGACGGTCAGCTCGAAGCCCTCACGGCGCATCTGCTCGACCAGGATGGCGAGCGCGAGCTCACCACGGCCCTGGACCTCCCAGGCGTCCGGACGCTCGGTGTCGAGCACACGGAGGGAGACGTTACCGATCAGCTCGCGGTCCAGACGGTCCTTGACCTGGCGGGCGGTGACCTTGCGGTCCTTGACCGCGGCCTTGGCGTCCGCGCCCTTTCCGGTGCCACCACGGCCGACCAGCGGCGAGGTGTTGGTACCGATCGTCATCGAGATCGCCGGCTCATCGACCGTGATCAGCGGCAGCGCGATCGGGTTCTCGGGGTCGGCGAGGGTCTCGCCGATCATGATGTCCGGGATACCGGCGACGGCGCAGATGTCACCGGGGCCCGCCTTCTCCGCGGGCTTGCGGGTGAGCGCCTCGGTCATCAGCAGCTCGGTGATGCGGACGTTGGACATCGTGCCGTCGCGCTTGATCCACGTGACGGTCTGGCCCTTGCGGAGCTCGCCCTGCTCGACGCGGAGCAGCGCGATACGGCCGAGGAAGTTGTCGGCGTCCAGGTTCGTGACGTGCGCCTGGAGCGGGCCCTCCTCGTCGTACGACGGGGCCGGGACGTGCTCAAGGATCGTGGAGAAGAACGGCTCCAGGCTGTCGCTGTCGGCGGGGACGGTGCCGTCCTCCGGCTTGGTCAGCGAGGCCACGCCGTCACGCGCACACGCGTAGACGATCGGGAACTCGATCTGGTCCTCGTCGGCGTCGAGGTCGAGGAAGAGGTCGTACGCCTCGTTCACGACCTCGTCGATGCGGGAGTCCGGGCGGTCCGTCTTGTTGATGCACAGGATGACGGGCAGGCGGGCCTGCAGCGCCTTGCGCAGCACGAAGCGGGTCTGGGGCAGCGGACCCTCGGAGGCGTCGACGAGGAGGACGACCGCGTCGACCATCGACAGACCGCGCTCGACCTCGCCGCCGAAGTCGGCGTGGCCGGGGGTGTCGATGATGTTGATCGTGATGGCCTCGCCGCCATCCTTGGGGTGGTACTTGACGGCCGTGTTCTTGGCCAGGATCGTGATGCCCTTCTCACGCTCCAGGTCGTTCGAGTCCATCATGCGGTCGTCAAGCGACTCGGCGGCGTGCGCGGCGAAGGCACCGGCCTGCTTGAGCATGGCATCGACCAGGGTGGTCTTGCCATGGTCGACGTGGGCGACGATGGCGACGTTGCGGATGTCGTGGCGCGTGGCCATATTGAGGCGCTTCTCCCGGGGTGAGTGGACGGCCTCCGCTGCGCGGGGCCTGCCGGGCTGAACACGCCACGGCCTTACCCCATGGTACGTGCCCCCACCGGACCCGGCCTCCACAGGTCGGTCCCGCCCCCGTACCTGCGCATATACGCGGCCCCACAGCCGCCTTCGCTGGTAGCCGACCTCGCTGTGGGCACGCGCGCCGCCGCCCGCCTCTGTCGCCTCCGTAGCTGTGGGCATGCGTGCCGCTGGGGGCGGCGGCACGGGTGGGCACAGCGGCACCCCGTAAGCGCCGGGCTGCGCGACCTGCCCCGACCTACGCCCCGGTGCCGGGAACCTTGGTGCGACAGGGCACCCGTTCGACTGGGGGCGCTAGCTCTTTGATGGGGTTGCCGAAGGCTGGGCGCCCTTTTTCAGGAAGCCCATGTCCTCGTAGATCGGGGTCTGGAAGCCGAAGGCACCCGCGTTGGCGAGGTTCGAGCGCGCGGCGGTGAGCTGAGGGCGCTGGTAGAGGGGGATGGAGCCGGCGGCGGCCCAGATGTGGGCGTCGGCCTTGCGGACCAACGAGCGCTCCTCGTCCTCGTCCAACGTGGCAATGGCCTGATCGAAGAGCTGATCAACCTGGTCGGTACCGACCCGGGTGAAGTTCTGCTCGACGCTGAGCGAGCCGTCGGCGGCCGGCACCGGCTTCGCGAAGATCGGCCGCGCGTCGGTGGCCGGGAAGGCGGTGGCGGGCCACGAGTACAGCGCCAGGTCGTACTGCCCCGAGGCGATGTGGTCCTTGAAGTAGCTGTCGTCGGAGACCTTGGACAGTTCCGCATGGATGCCGATGCGCCCCAGCATCTGCGCGATCCGGTCGGCGACCGCGCGCAGGGACTCCGAGCCGGGCCCCGAGGGCAGCACGAAGCGGAGCGTCAGCGGCTTGCCGTCCTTGGTGAGCGCACCGGCCGCGGCGCCCGCCGGCGCGGCCGTGCCCTTGGGGGCGTACGCCCCCGGCGCCCCGCCCTGGTTGACGTACTGCCGCCCGTCCAGGTGCTTGCCGGCCTGCTCGTCCGCGTACTCCCCCGAGTGCCTCTGCTGGTGCTTCTCGCCCTGGTTGTGCTGCTCGCCGTGGTTGCGCTTCTCGCTGTGGTCCTTGGGATCCTTCTTCTCCCGGTCGGCATCGGAGGGCTTGTCGTCCTCTCCGACGATGTACGTCCCGTCGTCGCCGGAGCCGTCCGAGTCCGGCGACGCCTTCTTGCCCTCGGAACCGGCGGCCTTCTCCGTCTTCTTCTGCTCCTTGACCGGCCCGCCGGGCACCCACCCGGCCTCGGTCAGCAGGGCTTGCGCCCCGGCGGTGTCCTGGCCGCCGAGGGCGCCACTGTTGTCGGCGTACGCCTGCTGGCCGGAGAGGGCGAGATGGCTGCCGACCGGCACGGCGGGCAGCCCGAGCGGCGCCAGCACCACCTTGGCGAGCTCCTCGCGGTCGAGAGCGCGGGCCACGGCGCGGCGCACGCGCTCGTCGGTGAGCGGGCCCTCGGAGCCGTTGAGAGCGAGCTGGGTGTAGGCGGGTTCGAGAGACTTGCGGACCACGAAACCGCGCAGCGTCGACTGCCCCGCCTTGCTCTGCTTCCCGCCGGGCCCCTGCAGGGGGGTACTGCTGCTCTGGTCGCCCGCGGCGAGCGTGATCCGCTCGGCCGCGGAGGGATCGATCTCGGCCAGGTCGAGCTGGTCCGCGGCGAGCGCGGTGGCCCGCTTGTCGCGGGCGACGGCGATCAGATCGATCTCGGAGAGCTTGGTGGGGCGGCCCCACCAGCGCGGATTGCGGGTGAGGTGGACCTTGCCCTCCTTGCGGTCCACGTTCTGCAGCGCGAAGGGCCCGGCGGTGACCTTCAGCTTCCTTCTGGCGCCGTCGTTGAAGGAGTCCGGGGTGCCCATGACGTCCTTCGGGTACAGCGGCGAGAACAGCGACTTCCAGTCGGCGTACGGCCGGCTGAAGGTGACCCTGACCTCCAGGTTGTTCTTGCCGCGCTCGATCTTCTCGATGCGGTCGTAGCCGGCGTTGCGGGCCGTCCAGTACGCGGTGTCCTTGCCGGACAGGGCGCGCCACTGGGCGGCGAAGTCGGCGGCGCCGATCTCGCGGCCGTCGCTCCAGACCGCCTGCTGGTTGAGCTTGTACAGCACGACCTGCTTGGGCTCGCGCTCGACGATCTTCGCGGACTCCAGGTAGTTCGGGTTGACCTGCGGGCGGCCGTTCTGGTCGAGCCGGTACATGGACGGCAGCACGGCACCGGCGACGCGGGAGGTCGCGGCGTCGGCATCGGCCTGGAAGGTGTTGAGCGTCTCCGGTACGGAGTCCACGGCCCAGCGCAGGGTGCCGCCGTCGGCGATCAGGTCGCGGGCCGCGGGCGCGATGTCCTGCCCGGCGACGGGCTTGCCCGCCTCGTCCTCCGCGCTGCACGCGGCGAGGGCGGGTACCGCGAGCGCGCCCGCGGTGAGGAACGCGACCGAGCGCATCACCGCGCGCAGTCCGACGCCGTCGTGGGACATCACTGCAACCTCCGGGGGACGCTCCGCTGTGCGGGCAGGTCGGCTTTCTGATCACGTTTGGCGGTATATGGAGTTGATCAGATGTATGCGCCCACTGAAGGGGAGAGGAGCCGCGCGGGGGCGGCGACACGCGGGGACGGGCGCGAAGGCCACCCATGCGGCGCAATCGTTCCGCCCCCTCCGCCCCTACCCATTCCCGTCCCTTGGGGGCTGCGCCCCCCCCAGACCCCCGCCAAGGGGCTGCGCCCCCAGGTACGGGACGGGTAGGGGCGGAGGGGGGCGAGACACCTCCGGGCGCCCGGACCCGCCAGGGGAGGCACCGGCGCGTGCAGGGCGCGTGGCGGCGCGTTCGGGATGGTGCGATCCTGGAATCCGTGCAGATCTCTTCACACGGCCCGGTGTGACGCGCAACACTCGCAGGCGCATGAACGTTGCCGCCTTGGGCCAGAGGGTCCGCGGAAGTGAGGGCAAGTCATGTCCGTGCACGACGACTTGACGTCAGTACAGCGCTGCCTCGACGACCTCGCGAGGTCCGTGGGACGGCTGGAACAGCAGATAGGCACGGGCCTGGAGATGCGCCGGGTGCGGGTCGACGCCGACCACCTGCGCGAAAGCCTCGCGCTGCTGCGCGAGGCCGCCGACCAGCCGGCCGCGCCACGCCGACCCGACCTGGTCGCCATCCCCGACGCCCCGTACGACAACTCCCTGTGGACGGACTCGGACGACGAGGGCCTCGGCGCCCGCGACCGCCACGCCCCCTGAGCGCCCAAGGCGAGTGAGCCGAAGGGAGGCGCCTGTGTCGAGAGGCCATAGGTCTCCCCTGCTCGAGCGAGGCCGAGAGCTTGGGGGAGCGCGGCGGCCCGACAAAGGAGGGTCGACCACGGTCGGCCTCTCGCCCCAGGCGCGCCCCGGAGGCGAACCGAGCCCTGAAGAGGAGCAGCAGCGTTGGCCACTGGTACGGAACCCCATCTGAACAGCGGCGGCGTACAGTCCGGTACGCGCGCCGCGATCGCCGCCCCGCATCTGCGGACCGACCGCTGGTGGCTGGCGCCCGCCGTCACCGCGGCCGGGCTGCTGGCCTTTGTCGTGTACTCGACATGGCGGGCGTTCGCCGACACGCACTACTACGCGGCGCCGTACGTCTCGCCGTTCTACTCGCCGTGTCTGGCGGAGCGGTGCGCGACCATGCACGCGGGCCCCAACGCGGACCTCTTCGGGAGCTGGTGGGCGATCTCCCCCGCCGTCATCATCCTGATCTTCCCGCTCGGCTTCCGGCTGACCTGCTACTACTACCGCAAGGCCTACTACCGCGGCTTCTGGGCATCGCCGCCGGCCTGCGCGGTCCCCGAACCGCACAAGAAGTACTCCGGCGAGACCCGCTTCCCGCTGATCCTGCAGAACATCCACCGGTACTTCTTCTACGCCGCGATCCTCGTCGCCGGTGTCCTGACCTACGACACCGTGCTCGCCTTCCGCGACGAGCGCTACCACTGGGGCCACATGGGCCTGGGCACTGTGGTGTTCCTGGTCAACATCGTGCTGATCTGGGCGTACACCGTCTCCTGCCACTCCTGCCGGCACATCGTCGGCGGGAAGCTGAAGCACTTCTCCAAACATCCCGTGCGCTATCGGATGTGGCAGTGGGTCGGGAAGCTGAACGCCCGTCACATGCTGCTCGCCTGGACGTCGCTGGTGAGTGTGGCGCTCGCCGACTTCTACGTGTATCTGGTCGCGTCCGGCGCCTTTGACGATCCGCGCTTCTTCTGAAATGAGTGGGGCCTTCTGATGTCCGTGGTCGATCGGCAGGAGTGGGACGTCGTCGTGGTCGGTGCCGGGGGCGCCGGACTGCGCGCCGCCATCGAGGCGCGGGAACGCGGCGCCCGTACCGCCGTGATCTGCAAGTCCCTGTTCGGCAAGGCGCACACCGTGATGGCCGAGGGCGGCATCGCGGCGGCGATGGCCAACGTCAACGAGAACGACAACTGGCAGGTCCACTTCCGCGACACCATGCGCGGCGGAAAGTTCCTCAACCAGTGGCGGATGGCCGAGCTGCACGCGCAGGAAGCGCCCGACCGCGTATGGGAGTTGGAGACCTGGGGCGCCCTCTTCGACCGTACGAAGGACGGGCGGATCTCGCAGCGCAACTTCGGCGGCCACGAGTATCCGCGGCTCGCCCACGTCGGCGACCGGACCGGGCTCGAACTGATCCGGACCCTCCAGCAGAAGATCGTGTCCCTCCAGCAGGAGGACATGAAGGAGACCGGGGACTACGAGAGCCGCCTGAAGGTGTACCAGGAGTGCACCGTCACCCGGATCCTCAAAACTGTGTCTGACAGCGGCTCCGCCGCGGGCAGCCGCGTCTCCGGGGTCTTCTGCTACGAGCGCGAATCGGGCCGCTTCTTCGTCCTCGAGGCGCCCTCCGTCGTGATCGCCACCGGCGGTATCGGCAAGTCCTTCAAGGTGACGTCGAACTCGTGGGAGTACACCGGGGACGGTCATGCGCTGGCGCTCCTCGCCGGGGCGCCGCTGCTGAACATGGAGTTCGTGCAGTTCCACCCGACGGGCATGGTCTGGCCGCCGTCGGTGAAGGGCATCCTCGTCACCGAGTCGGTGCGCGGCGACGGCGGAGTGCTCAGGAACTCCGACGGCAAGCGGTTCATGTTCGACTACATCCCGGACGTCTTCAAGGAGAAGTACGCGCAGTCCGAGGAGGAGGGCGACCGCTGGTACGACGACCCGGACCACAACCGCCGCCCCCCTGAGCTGCTGCCCCGCGACGAGGTCGCGCGCGCCATCAACTCCGAGGTGAAGGCGGGCCGCGGTTCGCCGCACGGCGGGGTCTTCCTGGACGTCTCCACCCGTATGCCCGCCGAGGTGATCCGCCGCCGGCTCCCGTCCATGTACCACCAGTTCAAGGAGCTCGCGGACGTCGACATCACGGCCGAGCCGATGGAGGTCGGACCCACCTGCCACTACGTCATGGGCGGCATCGCGGTCGACTCGGACACGGCTGCCGCGCGCGGCGTACCAGGGCTGTTCGCGGCCGGCGAGGTCGCGGGCGGCATGCACGGCTCCAACCGGCTCGGCGGCAACTCCCTCTCCGACCTGCTGGTCTTCGGGCGGCGGGCGGGACTGCACGCCGCCGAGTACGCCACGGACCTGGCCGGGGACCGCCCGCCCGTGGACGACATCCAGGTCGACACGGCCGCCGCGGAGGCGCTGCGGCCCTTCTCGGCCGAGGGTCCCGAGCCGGGCGCCGAGAGCGGGCGCCCGCCCGAGAACCCGTACACCCTGCACCAGGAACTCCAGCAGGCCATGAACGACCTGGTCGGCATCATCCGCCGCGAGGCGGAGATGGAGCAGGCCCTGGAGAAGCTCGCGGAGCTGCGGGTACGGGCGCGCCGGGCGGGCGTGGAGGGCCACCGGCAGTTCAACCCCGGCTGGCACCTCGCCCTCGACCTGCGCAACATGCTCCTGGTCAGCGAGTGCGTCGCACGGGCGGCGCTGGAGCGTACGGAGTCCCGGGGCGGCCACACCCGGGAGGACCATCCGGCGATGGAGCGGGCGTGGCGCCGTATCAACCTCCTGTGCCAACTGACCGATCCCACCGGCGGATTGGCGGCCACCGACCCCGTACACGGCCAGATCGACCTCGTACGCGAGAGCACCGAACCCATCCGCCCCGACCTGCTCGCCCTCTTCGAGAAGGAGGAGCTGGTCAAGTACCTCGCCGAAGAGGAGCTGTACGAGTGAGCAGCTATGAGGCCCGCTTCAAGGTGTGGCGCGGGGACGCCGAGGGCGGCGGCCTGGAGGACTTCGAGGTCGAGGTGAACGACGGTGAGGTGGTGCTCGACATCATCCACCGGCTCCAGGCGACCCAGGCCCCCGACCTGGCCGTGCGCTGGAACTGCAAGGCGGGCAAGTGCGGTTCGTGCTCGGCGGAGATCAATGGGCGGCCGCGGCTGATGTGCATGACGCGGATGTCGGTGTTCACGCAGGAAGAGACGATCACCGTCACGCCGCTCCGCGCCTTCCCCGTCGTACGCGATCTCGTCACGGATGTGGGCTTCAACTACACGAAGGCGAGAGAGGTCCCGTCCTTCGTCCCCCCGGCCGGCCTCGGCCCCGGCGAGTACCGGATGCAGCAGGAGGACGTGGACCGCTCGCAGGAGTTCCGCAAGTGCATCGAGTGCTTCCTGTGCCAGGACACCTGCCATGTCGTCCGCGACCACGAGGAGAACAAGCCGGCGTTCGCGGGCCCGCGCTTCCTGATGCGGGTGGCGGAGCTGGACATGCACCCGCTGGACGCGGCGGCGGAGTCCGGCCTGGACCGCAAGCGCACCGCCCAGGACGAACACGGGCTCGGCTACTGCAACATCACCAAGTGCTGCACGGAGGTCTGCCCCGAGGGCATCAAGATCACGGACAACGCCCTGATTCCCTTGAAGGAACGGGCGGTCGACCGCAAGTACGACCCGCTGGTGTGGCTGGGGTCGAAGATCAGGAAGCGGGAGACGTAGGGCCGGAATCCGGGCCTGCCGCGGGGCCGCCGGGGCGTCGGCGGTCGCGACGGGCGCGGTGCATCAGGGCGGCTCCGGTGAGCATTCCGGCGCTGCCCACGAGGGTGAAGGCGAACTGGACGGCACCGGGGCCGATCATGGCCAGCGCCAGTGAGGGAAGCGCGACGGACGCCGTCAGCACCAGTGCGCCCTGGCCCCACAGCCGTCGCCGGAAAACCGGGCGGCGGTTCCACCCGGGCACCCGGCCCCCGCGCACGGCGATGATCCCGACGGCGGCCGCCAGTCCCAGGGCCACGCCCTCGGCGAGCCCCAGCGCGAAATGCCAGTCGGTGGTCATCGGCTTGCGGGACGGCCGGGGCGCTGCCCGGCCATCTGTAGCACCAGGCCCACGAAGAACAGGGCCATCCCGGCCATGGCGTACGGCGTCATGTCGGCGTCGGGCCCGTGGAACGGTCCGAGGAACATGTACAGGGACATACCGACGGCCCCCACCACCGCCCCGTATCCCCACAGCTTCGGCCGCAGGACACGGCGGCGGCCCCACGGCGGCACCCAGCCCGTCGTGATCCCCGCGATCCCGATCCCCGCCAGGCCGACCACGGCGAGCACGGCCACCGCCACCAGAATCCAGTGCATCAGTCCCCCATCCCGGTGCGTGCCGAGCAGGGCGCGCACCCAGATCATGGCACGCGGGGGTCCTTGTCCTCCAGAAGGATGAGCGTCTGCTGAATGCTGTGCTCCGCGATCCCGCGCATCAGCCCCGGCTCCGGGAAATCGCCGTCGAGGAGGCGGAGCGGACCCGCGACGAGGGACAGGTGCATGGCCAGGCGGTACAGGCGAAGCCGGTCCTCGTCGAGGCCGTCGGCGCGCAGGGCCTCGTAGTGGTCCTGGAAGCGCAGCCGCAGGAAAACGTGCTCCCACTCGGCGTCGAAGTACATCAGGCCCTCGATGTCGATGAGGGCCGGGTGGCCGTCGGCGTCCACGAGGACGTGGTCCGGGCCGAGTTCGCCGTGGATGAGGGTGTGCTGGGTGCGGGGATGGATCGCGGCGGTGAGCTCGTGGATGCGGTCCTGGAGCGCTGCGCCTACGGCGGCGATCCGGGCGTCTCGTGCCGCGGCCTCCGCGAGGTCGATGAGCACACGGTCCCGTACGACCTCCTCGCAGGAACTCCCGTATGACACACCGCCGTTGTCGACGAGGGCGACCTTGCCGTAGCGGGGGGCGCGGTGGCCGCTCATGGTGTGCAGGGCCTCGGCCAGTTCCCGCAGGGGCTTCGCGGCCGCCCGCGGATCACGGCGCAGCAGCTCCTCCAGGCTGCCGCCGCACACGTCCTCGACGACGGCCGTGTCCGCCGGGAGGTGCTCGCGCGTGCGGTCGGCGAGGAAGAGGCGCGGCGTGCGGATGCCGAGCGCGGCCAGCCGCTCGTACGAGGCCGTGAAGAGGTCGATTCCGGAGGCGTGGGAGAAGGGGTCGCGGTGGTGCTCAGCGGGGCCCGAAGGATCCACCGGGCCGGTCTGACCCGTGGGCGCGGGCGACGCCGTCTGCTCCGTCGGGTCCGTCGGGTCCGTCGGGTCCGTCGGGTCCGTCTGCCCCGTCGGCTCCGTGGGCTCCGTGGGCTCCGTCGGCCAGAAGTCCTCGTCCGGGGACCAGACGTACGCGATCGCTGTGGAGTCGTCGTCGAAGGTGAGGCGGTAGACGCCCTTCTTGCTGCCGCCGCGCAGGCGGGTGACGGCGGTGAGGATGCGGGTGGGGCCGAGGGCGGCGCGGGCGAGCGAGGCCAGGTCGTGGCGGCTGAGGGGTGTGCGGGTGGCGGTCATCGGACCCACCCTTCCCGATAGGCGGTCCAGTCGGCTTCCGTTGCCGCGAAATCCACGTACAGGGCGACCCCGAAGTGCTCGCGCGTGCGGTCCGTGCGGGAGAGGCCGAGACGGGTGCCGCGTACGGCCGCCGCGACCGTTTCCGCCGACGCGTAGTGGACCCTTGTGTCCTCGTGGAAGAACGGCAGGCCCATCAGCAAGTCGGTGGACTTCGGGGTGACTTCGAGGGCGAGGGAGGTCTGCTGGGCGACGTAACCGCCGTACAGGCTCTCCAGGGGCATCGCCGTGTCGTACGACATGACGGCGATCTGGTCGACGCGGCGGGCGACCTGGCCGAAGTACGACTGGGACCACCACTTGGGGTGTCCCGTGAGGGTGCCCGCGATGGAGTGGGCCGCGGGGAGCGGGTCGATCTGGTGGGCGGCGACGGAGAGGGGGACGCCGCGGGCCCGGGTGAGCCGGTGCAGGTCATCGAGGAGGGAGAGGTAGTCGCGGTCGCCCGAGTGGAGGGGTTCCAGGTCGAAGTGGACGCCGTCGAAGCCGGCCACGAGGATCTGGCGGGCCGACCGCACGACGGCATCCCGGGTCGCCGCGCGCTCCAGCCGCAGCCCGACCGGCCCCTCACTGGCCAGCTTGTCACCGAGCCAGGCCTGCACCCGTACGCCGGACAGCTCCCGGTGCACGGCCGCGATCAGCCAACCGGCCCGCGAATACGCCGTCTCCGGCAGCGTCCCGTCGTGCTCCAGCGGTCCCGCGTGCACGTACAGATCCCGCACACCGCTACTCCGCAACCGCCCCGCCAGCGCCTTGACGTCCGCGTCCCCCTTCCGCCCGTCCACCCAGGCGTGCCCCAGCCAGAGGGCGTCACGGTTCCTGGTCTGGGTCCCGGGGGCCGGATCTCCGGCGTAGTTCACCCGCAGGGCGATTCCGGCCGCGAGGGACGGGAGGAGAAGGACGAGGACAAGCGTGACGGCAATGCGCTTGGGCCAGCGGAGACGGGGGTGCCGCCAGGCCTGGGCGATCCGGCGGGCAGGGGTGGCGCGGCGCGAGGGGTTGCCGGGGGCGCCTGTCGGCGGTGCGGGGGCGTCGACCTGGTCTCCCGGGCAGCCCAATGGCTGGGCGGTGCTGCCGGTCTGCACGTCTGCGTCGCGTGCGTTGCCCGCGTCGCCTGACGGCGCATCGGCGGCGTCGCCCGGCGGCACTCCGGCGTCCCCTAGCGGCGGCGTGGGAGCGTCGACCTGGTCTCCCGGGTGGGCTGACGGCTGGGCGGTGCTGCCCGTCGGCACCCCTACGTCGCCGCTCGTCGGCACTTCGGCATCCCCTAGCGGCGGCGCCATGGCATCGGTCTGGTCTCCCGGGTGGCCCGACGGCTGCGTGGGGTTGCCCGGCGGCCGGGCTGAGTCGCTCTTCGGCTCCCCGGGGCGGGCTGTCGTCGGGGCGGGGGTGCTCACCGGCGGGCCGCTTGTTGGCGGCCTCGGGGCGCTCATCGGCCGCCCGGCGTCGTCCGCTGGGGGCTGGGGGTCGCCCGTCCGGGCCTCTCCGGGCGGTGCGGCCTCCGTGGCTGTCGGCTCGGGCGGGCTCTCCGGGCGAGTCGTTGCCGTGTTCGCCGTTGCTTCGGACTGCTCTGCCGGGGCCGTCGTTCCCGGCTCCGGGCTCTCCGCGCGGTCCTCCGGCGCGGATTCCATCCGTCCCGTATCCATCCCCCGTGCCCCTCCTGTACGCCCCCGTATCCCCCGTACCTTAGGCGTCCCCGCCACGGCGTATCCCGGTCGCGTCGGCGCGCAAGCGGTCATACGCTCCCAAATGTGACGTCGCCCCAGAGCCGAAACCGGTCGCGCCGAGCCACGTCCCACATAGCCGTGCGGGTGGCGCATGTCGTGCTCGGGGGGCTGCTGGCGGTGGGGTGGCTGGTGCTGCCCCTGGCGAGGGCGGGGACCGGGGACGCGGTGACCGTGGCGCGGGGTGTGCAGGTCGCCGACGAGGTGGGGGCCCGGACGGCCGAGGGCGATCCGGATCAGGACGAGACGACGGCCACCGGCGATCTCGTACTGCCCCTCGTCGCGGTGGGCGCCGCGGCGGTACTGGCGGCGTACGGGTACGCGCGGCGCAAGCGGCGGGCGAGGACACGTACGACTCCTGGCGGCGGCGCCCCGCACGTCGCACCGCCGGTCCTCGAACTCGACCAACGGACCCGGCAGTTGCTGATCGACACCGACGACTGCGTCCGCACCAGCGTCGAGGAACTCGGCTGCGCCACCGCCCAGTTCGGGAGCGAGCCGGTCAAGCCCTACGCGGAGGCACTGTCGTACGCGAAGTCCGAGCTGGCGGCGGCCTTCCGGCTGCGGCAGCGGCTCGACGAGGCCGCCCCGGAGGACGGCCGGAGCATGCTGGAGGAGATCGTCCTGCGCTGCACGGAGGCGGGGCGGCGGCTGGACTCGGAGGCGGCCGGGTTCGATCTCCTGCGCGCCCTGGAGCGCAGCACCACCGCCGCGCTGGAGCACGCCGAGACCCGCTTCCGTGAGCTCGCCGCACGCACCCCGGCCGCCCAGACGACGCTCGGCGACCTCCACCAGCGGTACGCCCCTTCCGCCTCCCTGCCCGTCGCGGGCCACGTCGAACAGGCCAAGGACCGGCTCGTGTTCGCGACGGTCCATCTCAACCAGGCGCGGCAGTCGCTCGACCGGGGCGACGGCGGGAAGGCGGCCGCGTATCTGCGCGCGGCGGAGGGGGCCGTCGACCAGGCGGCCACCTTCGTGGCCGGCGTGGAGCGGCTCGCGGGCGAACTGGCCGCGGCGGCCGAGCAGTTGCCCGGCGCGCTCGCCGCGGTAGAGACCGACCTCGCTGGTGCCCAGGCTCTCCTGGCGACCGCGGGCGTCGGTACGCTGCCCGGGCGGGTCGCGCACGCCGAGTCGCTGCTCGCCGATGTGCGCCGGGAGTCGGCGGCCGGTGCGTACGATCCCCTCGACGCTCTGCGGCGCATCGCGGAGGCGGGTGCGGCTCTTGCCGAGGCGCGCGACGGGGACCTTCCCGAGGAGCGCGCCCGCGCCCTCCTCGACCAGTTCGTGCTCCCGGTCCGTAGCGCGGTCTCCGCCGCGGGGGACTTCGTGACGACGCATCGGGCGGCGGTGGGGTGCGGGGCGCGGACGCGGCTGGCGGAGGCGGAGCGTCACCTTGCCGGCCGGTCCCCTGCCCTTGCCGACGTGCGGCGGGCCGACGTGCTGGCCCGTCAGGCGCGGGAGCTTGCCGAGCGGGATGTACGGGCGTACGGGAGTCCGTCCGCCGGGCGCGAAGGTGCCGGGGTCGGTGGGGCCGTGCTGGGTGGGATCCTCCTGGGGGGTGGAGGCGGGCCAGGGAGCTTCGGCGGGCCCCGGACACGGGCACGCCGGGCGACCTCCTCCCCGGCCTGACCCGACACCGACACCGGTGCCGGCCCGGGAGGTTTTTCGCCCCCTCCGCCCCTTCCCATTCCCGTCCCTTGGGGGCTCCGCCCCCAAACCCCCGCCAGGGGCTCCGCCCCCTGGACCCCCATCGGCCTTGACGGCCTCGTCCTCAAACGCCGGACGGGCTGAAACTCTCCAGCGCCGGCCCGGGGGAAATCTTTCAGCCCGTCCGGCGTTTGAGGACGAGCGCGCAGCGCGATAGCGGGGCTCTGGGGGCGGCAGGCCCCAGGTATGGGACGGGTAGGGGCGGAGGGGGCGAAAAAACCCACCCCCTGCCCTCAGAACAAGCTCAGCAACGCCTCCGCCGGGTCCGTCAGCCCCGTTTCGCCGTCCGGCAGCGGGAGTTCGAACCACACTGTCTTGCCCCGGGGGGTCCGCCGGGACCCCCAGGCCGCGGACAGCAGCCCCACGAGCTGCAACCCCCGCCCGCCCTCGTCGGTGTCCCGCGCCCGCCGCCGCCGCGGCTGGACGAGCCCCGCGTCCCAGACCTCGCACACCAGGGTGCGGTCGAGAAGCAGCCGTAGTCTGATCTCGCCCTCGCCGTAGCGCAGCGCGTTGGTGACCAGCTCGCTGACCAGGAGCTCCGCCGTGTCGACGAGCGGCTCCAGGTCCCAGGCCACCAGCTGCGTCCGCGCGTACTCGCGGGCGCGCCCCACGCTGCGCGGCTCGCGCGGCAGGGTCCAGTCGCCGACGGACTCGGCGGGCAGCCCCTGGACACGTGCCATCAGCAGGGCGATGTCGTCCTCGCCGTGGTGGGTGTCGAGGGTGTTGAGAACGTGGTCGCAAACGTCCTCGAGGGGACTGGAGGGGTCCGTGAGGGCGCCGACGAACGCCTGCAGGCCTTCGTCCAGCGGATGGTCGCGGGACTCGACCAGTCCATCCGTGTAGAGCGCCAGCAGCGCGCCCTCCGGAAGCTCGACCTCGACCTCCTCGAAGGGCTCG
Organism: Streptomyces sp. NPDC001530; assembly: GCF_042894545.1. Lineage (NCBI taxonomy): Bacteria > Bacillati > Actinomycetota > Actinomycetes > Kitasatosporales > Streptomycetaceae > Streptomyces > Streptomyces sp. NPDC001530. The sequence continues at coordinate 175,763 of NZ_JBIAVS010000016.1, read as the reverse complement.
CCGCCCACCCCGAGCGGCATCCCTGGCGGCACGTCGAGCATCAGCGCGCTCTCGCCGGGCTCCACCAGCACCGGCGGCAGATGGCCCGCGTTGGCGAAGGTGCACCGGCGCGTCACGGAGTCGTAGACGGCGTACACGCACGTCGCGAGGTACACCTCGGAGAGGTCGGCGTCGCGCGGCTGTCTGGCGGTGCGGGTGGCCTGCTGGACGCCGGGCGTGCCGAGGCCGCGCGCGATCTCGTCCAACGCCGAGAGGACCTCGGCGGGTTCCAGGTCCAGTAGCGCCAAGGTGCGTACGGCCGTGCGGAGTTCGCCCATCGCCACCGCGGCGCGCAGGCCGCGTCCCATCACGTCACCCACCACCAACGCGGTGCGGTGGCCGGGGAGTTCGATGACGTCGAACCAGTCGCCGCCGACCTCCGTCGCGGCGTTGCCCGGCAGATAGCGGCAGGCGATGTCCAGACCGGAGGCCTCGGGGTCACCCGGGGGCAGCAGGGACCGCTGCAGTATCAGCGCGCGCTCGTGCTCACGCCGGTACAGCCGCGCGTTGTCGATGCAGACGGCGGCGCGCGCGGCCAACTCCACCGCGAGCGCCCTGTCGCGTTCCCCGAACGGCTCGCTGCCCTTCGTACGGGAGAACTGGACGAGCCCGACGACGGTGTCGTGGGCGACCATCGGGACCGCGAGCGTGGACTGGATGAGGCCGCCCTCTTCGGCGGGGATGTGCCGGGGGCGCGCGGTGCGCAGGGCATCCGCACAGGGCGAGTTGAAGGGGTAGTGGTGGACCGCGCCCACGGCCACCGGTGCCGGTCCGCCGACGAAGGGAGCGTCGGAGACGGCGCTCGCGAAGGCCACGCGGCGGAGTTCGGCGCTGCCGTCGGCCAGGCCCGGCGGGGTCTCGTCGCCGGCCAGCAGGCCCTGGTAGAGGTCGACAGTCGCGAGGTCGCAGAATCCGGGGACGACGACGTCGAGGAGTTCGCGAGCGGTGGTCTCCAGGTCGAGGGAGTTGCCTATGCGGGCGCCGGCCTCGTTCAGAAGGGCGAGATTGCGCCGGGCCGCGGCCGCCTCGCGGGCGGCGGCGCGGCGGGAGGTGATGTCGGTTCCGAGCCAGGCGATGCCAATGGGGCGGCCGCTGCCGCTGTGCACGCGGTAGAGGTTGATGGACCAGTGGCGGCGCTCTTCGGAGCCGGGCACATGGCCGGTGACGTGCATGTCCGTGATGGAGTCGCCGGTTTCGAGGACGCGGCGCAGGGTCGCCGAGACCCGCTCGGCCTCCGCGCGCGGCAGATAGTCGTAGACGCCCCGCCCACGGTGGTCGTCGACGGTGCCGCCGAAAGTCGAGGCGAACCGCTGGTTGGCGCGCCGGACCCGCAGCTCCGTGTCGATCAGCAGAAAGCCGAACGGAGATTGACCGAAAATCGCCTGCGAGGCGGCGAGGTCCGTCTCGATGGAGCGCAGGGTGCGGACGTCCACGACGATGCAGACGGCGGCCCGTTCGCCGTCCTCCGTAGTGGTGGGCATCACATAGACCTCGGCGAGCCCCTCGGTCCCCGCACCCCCGCTGTCGGGGGCGGGCAGCTGGAAGGGGACCACTCCGGTCCACTCCCGTCCGTCCAGGATCTCCGCCATCTTGCGCTGCCCGAACTCACGCCGGTCGGGGGTGACGAACGCCTCGATGGGATCCATGCCGACGGCCCGCTCGGAGGAGATGCCGAAGAGCTGCTCGGCCCGCAGGCTCCACTGGTCGACGAGCCCGTCGGCGCCTATGGAGAACGAGGCGACCTTGATGTAGTCGTAGATCGAACCGGGCGGACTGCTCTGCCACATCGTCTCGCCCGTCGCCTCGCCCACGGCGGAATCGACCGCGGCCTCAGCCCTCGCGCCGTCCGACGGGTCCTCGGACTCCGTGGCCTTCGCTGGTATCTCGCTCACGCGAACCGTCCCCTCCAGCTCACCGCGTCCGGCACCGGTCACCGGGGGCGGCTGCCCGCAGTATCCAGCACTACGGTGCCGCACAACACGGTGTTCACGATCACAGCACGGTCCCGATGGTTTTTGGACCGGCCGCGACATACTCCCAGTCTTCTAACCAGGTGGTGCCCCGTCGAATCAAAGAGTTCCGGCGGCATCGGTGGCCTGAACCCATCGGTCGCGCCCCTCCGGGCCGACGCGCCGTCAGCCGGGCACCGCCAGCTCGAACCAGACCGTCTTTCCGGTCCCCCCGGGGCGGGTGCCCCAGCGCCGGGACGAACTGGCCACGAGCTGGAGTCCACGGCCGCTCTCGTCGTCGGCGTCTGCGGTCCGTTCGCGGGGCGGGTCCGGCAGCGAGTCGGAGACCTCCACCAACAGGGCGCCCCGCACCCCGTCGGGACGTACCAGCCGTACTCCGATGGGGCCGGTCGCGTATCGCAGGGAGTTCGTCACCAGCTCACTGACCAGCAGTGCGGTGATGTCACCGAGGGAATCCAGCTCCCAGGTACGCAACTGACCCCGGACGACGGCGCGGGCGGTACGAACGGCACCTGGTTCCGCGGGAAAGGTCCACTCGGCGCAGTCGCCTTCGGTGTCGATCAAGCCGATCACTTCCCAGGCCGGGAACCCACCCATGTCCGGTTTCGTGGGGTTAATGGGCACATACCCGATATCCGTGACGCCTTACCGCACAGGAAGGCGCACTGTGGCACGAACGGCGTACGAGTCCCCGAACCCTGCCCGCACACACCCCACGGGGCCCCACTACGCCCTGCGGACTTTCCCTACGCCCGCCCTCTGCGCCTGCGGACTTTCCCCACGCCGGCCCTCTGCGGCTGCGGGCTCCCCCCTGCCAGGCTGCCGCCGCTACTCCCCCGCGCTCAGCCTCAGCAGCGCGCCCTTCACCGCCGGTACGTCCGGGTCCAGCCAGTCCACGCCCCAGATCTCGCCGGGGGTCAGCCAGCGCAGCTCGTCGTGGTCCTCCAGGGGCTGGGGTTCACCGGAGCCGGGCAGCAGCCGCGCGGTCCACACCCGCAGGACGTACCCCGGTTTCAGGGGCCACTCGCCGGGGATCCGCTCCAGCGGCTCGGCCTCGACGCCGAGTTCCTCGCGCAGCTCCCGTACGAGGGCGTGCTCGGGGGTCTCGCCCGGTTCGACCTTGCCGCCCGGCAACTCCCAGCGCCCGGCCAGCTCGGGGGGCGCGCTGCGGCGGGCGGCGAGCAGACGCCCGGCGCTCAGCAGGGCGGCTCCGACCACCACGATCCGTTCCGTCATGCGCCGGAGCCTACGGGAGCGCGGGGCGGCCCCGTACGCGCGATCACTTGCTTCCGTTCTGCCCGATCCGCTCGACCCAGTAGAGCTGCTTGTGCCCGCGATCATCGAGGCTGTCCGCGATCTTCTGGGCCTCGGCCCTGGTCGCGTACCTGCCCACGCGGTAGCGATTGCCGTTGTCGTCCTGCCGTATGACGAGCCAGGGAAGAGTGATCGTGCCGTCGTTCATCGCGCCCCTCCACTTCCCGCCCCGGGCCCCCGCCGTACTCCGCCCTCTAAGGAAACCGCAATCCGCATATGCCCGACCCTACGCCTAACCTTTACGCAGCGAATACGCCTTTTCACAAAGAGGTACGCGAGAGGCACGCCAGAGGTGCGCAACCAGCCAGAACGGGAGGGGGTGCACGCCATCGAACGCGCTGTCGACCGCCCCCCGCGCGCCCCCGAGCAGCACGAAGTCCCGCCCAGGCAGGGCTCTTGAGAAAGGCCAGATTCCAACCGGGCTTCACGCGCGGTCCACTTGGCGGACGCCGCGGGTCAGTTCCCGGACGGCGTCGGCCACTTCACCGGCACGCGGCACCCGGTTGCTTCACAGGCTGATGACAGTCGGTTACTTCACGGCTGGTGATGGTCGGTTACTTCGCGGCTGGTGATGGTCGGTTACTTCACGGCAGGTGGCGCGCGGTTACTTCACGGGCAGGTGATAAGCGATCCGGTACCGGTCCGCCGGTACGACGACGTCGGCCGTCTCGACCGGGCGGCCGGACGCGTAGAAGGTCCGCTGGATGACGAGGACGACATGCCCGGGTACGCCGCCCAGCGCGAGGAGTTCCTCGGCGAGGCCTGGGCGCGCTCCCACCTCCTCCGTGACGTTGTCCACGATCACGTCGATGGCCGCCATGCGCTCGACGACGCCCATGCCGCCGAGCGGGCCCTCCTCGGGGAGCATCACCGGCGTACGGCCGGTGACGGCGAGGGGTTCCCAGGACGTGGAGAGCATCATCGCCTCGCCCCCCTCCCGGTACACGTAGTTCGTGCACATCACGCGGTCGCCGGGCTGGAGGGACAGGCGCTCGGCGATGGCGCCGCTCGCCTCGACCTGCCGGCTGCGGGACTCCCAGGTGCCGTGCACGGAGGCGTCGGCCTGCTCCTGACGGAAGGGGGTCGCCCCGCTGTCCGGCCGGTACCCGGAGCGGGCCACGCGGCGCGGCACCGGCCGCTCCCGCACATAGGTGCCCGACCCGGAGCGGCCCTCGACCAGGCCTTCGGCCATCAGCACCTTGCGTGCCTCCAGGGCGACCGTGTCCGAGACGCCGTATTCCTCGCGGATCCTGGCCTGTGACGGGAGGCGGGTGTGCGGTGGCAGCGAACCGTCGACGATCTTCTTGCGGAGATCACCCGCGACGCGCAGGTACGCCGGCTGCTCACCGAAAGTCACTGGCCGCTCCCATCAGATTGTACAGACAGCAACAGCGTGGCAACCCTGGGTTGTGCCATGCAAGCAAAGGCCAGAGAATCACTCGAAGTGATGACTTGTGCCCGCCGAGGGCTTTACGCAGGCACTTTCTCCCCGGTATAGCCGCCGTCACACCTCCATGCCGGTGCCGCTTCCTTCGCCGTCCTGGCCGTCGCCGCTCTCGTCGGACGGCGGCGGGGTGGTGGCGAGGCCCAGAGCCTTGCGTGTGGTGACCGTCTTCTTGGGGTCGATGAGCTTCATGCCCTTCTCGTAGTGGGTGTAGAAGGTGTCCGCGTCCTGCGCGGCCGCCGCCTTCGCCCACTCCTTCTGGGCCAGCTCCATGTCCTTCACCAGGGCGTCGACCGGCTTGCGGACCGCGGGGGCGAACCCGTAACCGCGCAGAGCGTCCGCCTGCGTCGTGAGCGCGTCCGAGACCTTGGTCGCCCACTTCTTGTGGCCGGGCAGGTCGTCCTCCACGTACTCCGCGTCGGGCGCCGCGTCCATCGCCGCGTTGATGCCCTGCGCGGCCTGCAGATAGGCGAGCTGGTCCGCGTCGAGCGTGGTCGCGTCCGTGCGCAGCGAGCCCGTCAGGCTGCCCTTCTCGTCGGTGTTCCCGAACATGCAGGTGATCTCGCGGTCGCCGAGGCGCCAGCTCTGCCGCGTCGGCGTGAAGTAGTACACGTCGACGTTGTCCGGGACGGCCCAGGCGTCCATCGCGTACGCGTCCTTCAGGGCGTAGCACTTCTCGTCGGCGGAGTCGGTGATCGCACCGTCACCCGGGTAGGCACCGCCCCTGCCCAGCCGGAAGTCGGCGAAGACCTCGGCGTCGTGCTTGCCCGCGCACGGCACCTTGTCGACGTCGTACGCCATCCCCTCCAGGGCGCCGCCGGGCGCGTCGAAGCACTCGCCCTTCTTGAGCGAGAAGGCGGCGCCGCTGCCCGAGTCGTTCGCCGCGTCCTTGAAGCCGTCCCAGAAGTCGCCCACGCCGCCCGTGGCGATCGCGACCGCGAGCAGCACGACGCCGATCGACGACATGACCATGCCGCCCACCGCCATCCCCTTGCCCCGCTCGCCCCGCTTCTTGATCTGCGCGAGCGCGACGATCCCGAGGAGCAGCCCGACGGCGGGCAGGAAGCAGAGGATGCCGAGGACGAGCGCGGAGATCGCGAGACCGTTGACGGGCGCCGGCCGGTTGTACGGGGAGTAGCCCTGGCCCCAGGGCTGGTACGGCGCCGGATAGGGGGTCTGCTGGTACGGGTACGCGCCCGGCGGCATCCCCGGAGTGCCCGGCGGCAACCCTGGAGGCGGGTACTGGCCTCCGGCCTGCTGCGGCCCAGGAGGCGGGTACTGGCCTTCGGGCTCCTGCGGCCCGGGCGGCGGGGGTATGGCCACGAGTACCTTGCTCCTAGTCCAGGCGAGGTAGAACCTGCGTACGGCTGCCATATGGCTGCGCGCATCGTAAGCGCGACATGGCTGGGGGCGTAATGGAGGTTACGAACGCGACAATTCCGGCGGTCAACGGCCTGACGGCGCGTTGGGCGGGTGTGGTGTCGGACGGCACGGTCTTCTCGGCGGCCGGGGTGTGGCCCCTGCTCGGCTTTCTGGCGGACGGGGCCGGCGGCGCGGCGCGCGCGGAGCTGGCGGAGGCCGTCGGCTGCCCGGCGGAGGAAGCGGCATACCGCGCACGGGAGTTCATGGCCACGCTCGGCGCGATGCGGGGGTTCGACTCGGCCCTCGGGCTGTGGACCGACGAGCGGCTGAAAGCGCGGGAGGAGTGGGAGTCGGGGCTGTCCGCGGGGACGCGCGGGGCACTGACGGGCGCTCACGACGCGGACCACGCGACGCTCGACGCCTGGGCGACGGAACGGACCGGGGGCCTCATCGAGCGCATGCCGGTCGACCTGACCGACGAGACCATGCTCGTCCTGGCGAGCGCGCTGGCCCTGCGCACGAAGTGGCTGCGCCCCTTCGAGGAGCGTTTCTTCCGGCCGGAGGCGGGACCGTGGCAGGGGCGCGCGCTGCTGGGGCTGCGCCGCCGCAGCGTCCTGCTGGACCGGATCGGCGTGGCGGACACACCGCACGGGTCGGTCACCGAGCTGAAGGTGCTCGGCTCCACCGGCATCGACGTCCATCTCCTGCTCGGCGAGGAGCGGATGAGCCCGGGGCAGGTGCTGGGCGCGGGCGTGGACCTCCTCGGCGGCACCCGCGAGGTCGTGCCCGGTCCGCTCCTCCCGTACGGCGACGTGGGGCCCGGCGTGCGCGTGGCGAAGGAGCGCTGCGTACGGCCCCGGCCGACGACGTTGCGCGTCATGACGGCGGCGTACGAGGTACGGGCGGAGCACGATCTGCTGGAGCGGAGCGCCCTGTTCGGCCTCACCGCGGCGAGTGACCGCGGCCGGGGGCACTTTCCCGGCATCTGCGCGTGGCCGCCGCTGGCCGTCGAGTCCGCCCGGCAGTGCGCCATGGCGAAGTTCGGCGCGCTCGGCTTCCGGGCCGCGGCGGTGACGTCCATCGGTATCGGCGTCACCTCGGCCCCCGAGCGGCACCACGTGACCACGACGATCGACGCCGTCTTCGACCGCCCCTTCGGCTTCCTCGCCGTGCACCGCCCCACACGCCTGGTCCTCGCGGCCGGCTGGGTCACGGACCCGGAGCCGTACCGCGAGGACCAGGGCAGCTACTGACCGTCGGTCAGAACTGCAGCGCCCAGGAGTCGATCTTCCCGGTGTCGAGCGCCGCGTTGTCGCTCACGCGCAGCTTCCATGTGCCGCCTGCGACCTCGGAGGAGGCGTTCACGGTGTACGTGGTGTTGATGTTGTCGCTGCTTCCGCCGGTGCCGTACGCCTTCAGCGTGTACGCCGAACCGTCGGGGGCGATCAGTTGCACCTGCAGATCACCGATGTAGGTGTGAACGATGTTCACAGGCACACTCAGTGACGACGGCGCGTTCCCGGAAACACCGCTGACGGTGATCGGCGACTCCACCGTGGAGTTGTCGTTGATCGCGTAGTCCGCGGTGTTCTCGAAACGCGGTCCGGGCGGGGTGACCGTACCGGCGCCGACCTGGAGCAGCCGGTTGGGCGAGCCGGTGCCGGGGTTGGTGACGACACCGGTCGAGGCGGCGGCGACCAGGCCCGAGGCGACCTGGGCGGGCGTGGAGCCGGGGTGGTCGGCCAGATAGACCGCCGCGGCGCCGGTCACGTGCGGCGTCGCCATCGACGTACCGGAGATCGTGTTCGTCGCCGTGTCGCTGGTGTTCCACGAGGACGTGATCGAGGAGCCCGGAGCGAAGATGTCCAGGATGGAGCCGTAGTTGGAGTAGCTGGCGCGGGCGTCGCTCGACGTGGTCGCGCCGACCGTGATGGCCTCGCTGACGCGCGCGGGCGAGTAGTTGGAGGCGTTGGCGCTGTCGTTGCCGGCCGCGACGGCGAAGGTGACGCCGGAGGAGATGGCGTTGCGGACGGCCGTGTCGAGGGCGCTGTCCGCGCCGCCGCCGAGCGACATGTTGGCGACGGAGGGGCCGCTGTGGTTCTGGGTGACCCAGTCGATGCCCGCGACGACCTGGGCGGTCGTCCCCGAGCCCGAGTTGTTGAGCACGCGGACGCCGACGATCTTCGCCTTCTTGGCGACGCCGTAGGAGTTCCCGGCGACGGTGCCCGCGACATGCGTGCCGTGGCCGTTGCCGTCCTGCGCGGTGTTGTCGTTGTCGACGGCGTCGTAGCCGTACGAGGCCCGGCCGCCGAAGTCGCTGTGCGTGATGCGTACGCCGGTGTCGATGATGTACGCGGTCACGCCCTGCCCGGCCGAGTCCGGGTAGGTGTACTTGCTGTCCAGCGGCAGGTTCTTCTGGTCGATGCGGTCCAGGCCCCAGGAGGGCGGGTTGGTCTGGGTCGCGTCGATGTGGAAGGTGCGGTTCTGGACGACGGAGGCGACGGCGGGGTCGGCGGCGAACCGCTTCGCCTCGGCCGCGGTGGCCTCGATCGCGTAGCCGTTCAGCGCCTTGACGTACGTACGCTCGATCGTGGCGCCGTACTCCTTGGCGAGGGCCTTGCCCCGGGCCGACGTCGCCTTCGCGACGTGCGCGTCGAGGGTCACGATGTAGCTGTTCGCGACCGCGTTGGACGCGTCGGCGTACTGGATGTGGCCTTCGCGCTCCGGCGCGGCGCCGGCTGGGACGGCGGAGACGATGCCGAGAACGAGGGCCGCGGTTCCTATGCCGGCCAGTCTTCGCCGGGTGTGACGCATCACTGCCATCTGAGGATCCTCTTCATCGGTGGTGCGCTGGTGGGGGTGGTGCACGAACCGATTGGTGCATGGCGCGCAAGCAGATGCGGACAGGGTCATGTCAATCCGCTGTGCGAACCCTGTGTGTCAGCCGAAAGATTGGGGCTTCCGAAGGAATTGCACAAGGGCCCTGCAGGGACGTAACACAGGTGCCATATGCCAGTCATGACACAACATCACCAAGCAACGCATCTAACCTGCGGTCATGACCCCCTTGCCGGATTCCTTCTGCCCGACGGACGGCACGCGCGTCCCCGCCGGCTCGCTCGCCTGGTGCTGTCCGGTCTGCCGTGGCCCGCTCGATCTGGACTTCGCACCGACACCCGCGCCGCTCAAGTCCCTTGCGGGGCGGGTGAATTCGCTGTGGCGGTATGCGGAGTGCCTGCCGCTGGCCAACCCCACGGTCAGCCTGGGCGAGGGCCGCACCCCGCTCGTCCCCCTCCGCGACGGCATCTCCGCGAAGCTCGACTTCCTCATGCCGACGCTGTCGTTCAAGGACCGCGGGGCGGTGCTGCTGGCCGAGCTGGCGCTGCGGCTGGGGCCGCGGCAGGTGATCGCGGACAGCAGCGGCAACGCGGGGACGGCGATCGCCGCGTACTGCGCGCGGGCCGCGCTGCCGTGCACGGTGTACGTCCCCGAGGGCACCTCCCCGAAGAAGCTGGAGCAGATCGAGGCGCACGGGACGCGATTGCATGTGGTCGAGGGCGACCGTGAGGCGGCGGCGCTGGCCGCACGTTCGGCCGCGGACGAGGAGGGGGTGTTCTACGCCTCGCACGTCTTCAACCCGTACTTCCTGCACGGTACGAAGACCTACGTCCATGAACTCTGGGAGGACCTCGGCGGACGCCTCCCCGATGTCATCGTCGTCCCCGTCGGCAATGGCACGCTGCTCCTCGGCGCCGCGCTCGCCGTCGCGGAGCTGCACGCCGCGGGGCTCATCGACCGGCGGCCCGCGCTGTACGCCGTCCAGTCCGCGGCGGTCGCTCCGCTGGCCGCCGCCTGGTCCGAGGGCGCGGACGACCTCGTCGGCGTGACGCCCATGGCCCCGACCTTCGCCGAGGGCATCGCGATCCCCCGTCCGCCGCGGGCCCGGCAGATCCTGCGGGCGGTCCGGGAGTCCGGGGGCGCCTTCCTGACGGTGACGGAGGATCAGATCCGGCACGCGCAGATGGACTTGGCTTCGCGTGGGCTGTACGTGGAGTCCACGGGGGTGGCCTGTTGGGCGGCCGTTCGGGAGGGGGTGCTGGGGGAGCGCTCGGGGGTGGTGCCGTTGTGCGGGGCGGGGGCGAAGACGGGGCTGGCGCGGGCGTAGGGTTTTCCGCCCGCGCAGTTCCCCGCGCCCCTTCAGGGGCGCGGGGAACTGCGCGACAAACCCCCACCCACCCGCAGCCGAAAGGCTGGTAAGGGGCGGAGGGGGCGAAAGGAACCACCCCCACCCCCGACGACGTACCGCCGCTAGGGCCGTTCCTTCTCAAGGAGTTCGACGCATCGCCCCAGCAGCCCCACCAGCGCGTCCCGCTCCTCGTCCGTGAACTCGGCCGCCAGAGCGCGCTCGACCCGTACGGCACGGGCGTCCGCGTCGGCCATGACGGCGCGGCCCTCGTCGGTGAGCCGGGTCTCCAGGACGTTCTTGTGCCACTCGTGCGGGGTGCGCTCGATGAGTCCGCGGTCCTGGAGGTTCTTCAGGACCGTGTTCATGGTCGGGGGCGTGACCACGCAGAGGCGGGCCAGGGCGGCGGCCGAAATGCCGGGGTTCGCGCTGAGGTGGAGCAGCGCCGCGTACTGGGCGACGGTCACACCCGCCGGCTTGAGGACCGCGGTCTTGGTCGCGTTGAGAGCCTGCTCGGCCCGCTTGAGATGGGAGCCGAGGCGCTCGGAGGCGGGCATGGACGTCATCTCCGCATGGTAGCGGCGCACGGTATGAGCGATACGACGATGCACCCTCATGCATGCGTAAATATATTGACGATGATTAGAGCTCTAATCTAGATTCGTGCTCGTTGCTCTTCCCTGTGGAAGCTCCATGGGAGCTCCCGTGGAAGTTCCCGTGGGACCTCCCGTGGAAGGCGTGGGAGCTCCCACGGACGCTCTTGTGGAATCCGAGAAGCCGACCGAGAGGCACCGTCGTGTCCCGTGCGATTCAGCGCCGCACCTTCCTGACCGCCGCCGCCCTGACCGTCGCGGCGACCGCCGTGGGCGCACCGCCCGCGACCGCCGCACCCCGTATCTCCACCGCCGTCGAACTGCCCGGCGACCGCGTCTACCCGGAGGGCATCGCGGTGGACCCGCGTACGGGCGACCTGTACGTGGGCTCGTACACCACCGGCGCCGTCTACCGGGCGACGCCCGGCCGCCGTACGGCCGAGGTCTTCCTGCCCGCGGGCACGGACGGCCGGACCACCGCCAACGGTCTGAAGGTCGACCGGGCGGGCCGCCTGTGGGTGACCGACTCGACCTCCGGGGTGGACGTCTACGACCTGCGCACCCGTGCCCTGCTGGCCCGCTTCGACGCACCTGGCGACGCGCCGCGCTTCGTCAACGATCTGGCGATCACGGCGGACGGCAGCGCGTATCTGACGGACAGCGTGCGGGAGGTCGTCTACCGGGTGACACCGGCGGAGCTGGCGCGGGCGACGGCTCACGGTGGCCGCGCCGCGCTCACCACCGCCTACGACTTCAGCCGTGTCGTCGCCCCGCACCCGTCCGGTACGTACACCCTGAACGGGATCGTCGCCGGGGACCGCTGCCTGTTCACCGTCGACATGACCGGGGGCGACCTCTACCGGATCGACCTCCCCACCGGCGACATACGCCAAGTCGCCCTGTTCGGTGGCGACTTGGTGAACAGTGACGGACTGGAGCTGGTCGGCGGCACGCTGTGGGCCACCCTCAACAGGACCAACACGGTCACCCGTTGGCGTCTGTCGGCCGACGGCACCGCGGCCCGTCTGGAGCGGAGCGTCACCGACGCCGCGCTCCAGATCCCGACGACGCTTGTCCGCCACGGCGGCCGCACTCTCGTCGTCCGCTCGCAGTTCGACAAGGGCGGGCCGATGGGGCCGGGCACTCCCGAGACGCCGTTCACGGTGGCCTGGGTGCACGGGATCTGACGCGCGCTCAGCCCTGTGCGGCCAGCCGCTGCTGCTCCTCCTCCACGATGCGGCGGGCCAGCCCGTCGTCCGAAACGTCGACCGCGTCCGGGCTCGCCTCCGCCATGTCGCTGCGGCGGGCGTAGGCGTCGAAGAGCCGGTCCTTGTTCCGCAGGATGCGCAGCAGCCGGTCGTCCACGCTGTCCGCGGCGAGGAGGCGGTGCACCTGGACCGTGCGGACCTGGCCCATGCGGTGGGCGCGGGCCACGGCCTGGTGCTCCAGGGTCGGTTTGACCTGGGGCTCGCACAGGACGACCACGGATGCCGCCTGCAGATTGAGGCCGACGCCGCCGGCCTCGATCTGGCAGAGCAGCACCGCGTGCCCGTCGGCCGCCGCGAACTCGTCGACGAGACGCTGGCGGCGGGCGGCGGGCACGTCCCCCGATATTGGCCCGAACACACCCTTGCTCAGGGCCCGTCGGGCCGGACCGCCCAAGGCCTCCTGGACGGTGGCGAGCACCTCGCGGAAGTACGAGAACACGACCACCTTCAGTCCGTTCTCGGCCGCCTCGGAGACCAGTTCGCGCAGCCGCTGGAGCTTGGCGGACTTCTCCGCGTCGGCGTAGGCGGCCCTGCGCATCGCCATGAAGTTCCCGGCCGCGACCGCCTTACGGTAGGCCTCCTGGTCGGCCGCGCTGAACTCCTCCCACTCGTCGACCTGGAGCAGTGCGGGCAGTTCGGTGAGGACGTCCCGCTGGTTGCGGCGCAGATAGGCCGGGGCGACGGACTTGCGGAACGCGTGCGGGCCGGCCGCCGCGCTGCTGTTCTGGATCTGCGGCAGCAGCTCGGGGCGGAGGTAGCGGACGAGGCTGCGGAACTCCTCGACGCGGTTCTCCATCGGCGTACCCGTGAGGAACAGGACGCGGTCGCAGCCGTCGGTCCAGGCCGCGACGGCCTTGGAGCGGCGGGCATCCGGATTCTTCACGTAGTGCGCCTCGTCGACGACGAGCATCCCGGGCCACGTCCCGTCGGGGGTCCCCGGCTTCGCGCCACCATCGCGCGTCCGCGGCTTCGCGCCACCGTCGGAGATTCCCGGCTTCGCGCCGCCGCCGTCGGAGGTCCCCCGCTTCGTGCCATTCGTCGCGACCGGGCCGCTCCCTACTGACATGACCTGGCCGCTTCCGACCGGCGTGATCGTGCCGCCGCTTCCGACCGACATGACCGGGCCGCCGTTTCCGACCGACATGACCGGGCCGCCACTTCCGACCGACATGACCGGGCCACCGTTTCCGTTCGGCGTGGGCAGACTGTGCAGCACGTCGTACGTCGTGATCGCGACGCCGCCGCGCTCGCGCCACTCGGCGTACGCGTCGTGCCGGTCGGCGCCGTGCACCGGCAGGGCCCGCAGGGTGCTGCGGGCGCGGATCTCGCGGGTCCAGTTGATCAGCACGCTGGCCGGGCACACCACCAGGAAGTGGCTGTGCCCCTCCCCCGCGAGGTGGGCGAGCACCGCGATGGCCTGCACGGTCTTGCCGAGCCCCATCTCGTCGCCGAGCACGACCCGGCGCTGGGCCAGCACGAATCGGGCGCCGAAGGACTGGTAGCCGCGCAGCGAGACCCGGCGGTGGGTGTCGTCGAGGGCCTGCCCGTGGACCCGCTCGGCGACCTGCGACGGCAGGAAGCCCTCCGCGGCCTCGACGTCCGCCGTGTGCTCGGAGATCTCGGCGAGCTGGCTGTAGTACTCCGTGGAGCGCAGCTCGAAGTCGACCCAGGCCTCGATGTCGGAGGCCGGTTCACGCAGCAGGTCCGTGGCGGCCTGCACGAGCAGCAGTCGTACGTCCCGGGCGGCGGCGTCGGCCGTCAGCTCGCGGATCCCGGCGACCGCCGCGAACGCGCTCTGCCGGCGGCGCCGCCCGGTGAACGCCAGGCGCAGCCGTCCGGCGGCCGGACGGGCCTCCGGCAACAGCGTGCCAAGCCGCTCGTCGAGCTGTTGGGCGGCATCGACCGCCCGCCGCAGCTCGGGCCCCGCCTCGACGAGCCTGCGCAGCGCGACGACCAGGGCGGTGGTGCGGGGCTCCGGATGGTCCACGTCCATGCGCACGGAGACCGTGTCCTCGACCGCCCTGGCGATCTGGCGCGCGGCGGCGAGCGCCTGGTCGGCGGTCTGGGCACCGACCCCCGGGATCTGCCGCAGCTCGTAGCGGCTCGTCTCGTACACCGCGCGCACCGAGGCGAGCCCGGCCGCCTCGACGGCCCCGAGGCGCAACCGCCCCTCTGTGACGTCCTTCAGCCGGGCGACGGGGATGGACTCCAGCTCCCTGGCGACGAGTTCGGCCCGGAGCGGATCCAATGCCGTACGCACCGCTTCGAGGGCGCGGGTGTGATCGGCGAGCACCGTCCGTGCGGCCTCGTGCAGCCGCGCGGCTTCCGCGAGCAGGGCCCGCGCCCTGCGCCCGACGAACGGTTCGTCGCTGACACCCGCCATGACACCCCTCATGTGCCGTCCGTACCGATGCGCGCATCCTTCCACGCGGCGCTGACAGTCGACGGCGGTGGGATCATGGGGTCAGGAGCTCATAAAGGGAATAAAGACAATAAAGGAGGCGAAATGTCTGCCATCAAGGAGAGCGTAGACATCTCTCGCCGCCCCGAGGACATCTACTCGTACGTGACCGACCCCTCCCACCTCATGGAATGGCAGGAGAGCGTCGTATCCGTACGGCCGCTCGGGGAGGCTCCGATGAGCGTGGGGTCCCGCGTGGTCGTGACCCGGCGCATCGGTAACCGAGAGTTCCCGATGACCATGGAAGTCACCGACATCGACCCTCCGCACAGCTGGCACCTGCGGAGCGTCGGCGGGCCCGTCAGGAGCGAGGTCCAGGGCACGATCGAGGCGCTCGGCGACGGCGAGCGGTCGCGTCTGACGATCGACCTCGACTTCGAGGGCCACGGCATGGGCAAGCTGCTGGTGCCGCTGGTCGTCCGCCGCATGGCACGGAAGGAGATGCCGAGGGACGAGCAGAAGCTCAAGGAGCTTCTGGAGAGCGGTGTCGCGTAGGCCTCGGACACACAGCGCAGTCTGCCGAACCGCCCTGCTCCGCCGCCGGCCCGGCCGGTGACGTCGCTGTGTCGGCGCTCTCCGGCGGCCGCATCGTGCTCGGCATGGGCGCGGGCGGGCTGTGGGACCGGATCTCCGCCATGGGCGTGCCGCGGCTCTCCCCGAGCGAAGCCGTGAACGCCTTCGAGGAGGCCATCGTCCTGGTCAAGACGCTGTCGGGCGGCGGTCCACCGGTCACCTATCGCGGCCGCCACTACCAGGTGGACCAGATCGAGCCGGCCCCTGTGGCCGCGCTCCCGGTGTGGACCGGATCGGTCGGCCGGAAATCCCTGGCCGCCACCGGCCGGGTTGCCGACGGCTGGCTCCCCGGCCACGCGGCGGACCGGCTCAGCGAGCGATACCGGGACTCGCGGCCGGTCATCGACGAAGCGGCGGGCGTGGACCGCGATCCGCGCGAGATCCGCACAGCAGGTCTCTGCCGACCAAAAATGCCGCCCGACCCGCTTCGCCGCAGGTCGGACAGCCTTCCGTAAGATCGACCAGACGTTGAAGCGGAATGTCTACGGTAGAGCTCCCACCTGCGGCGATAAGGATCTTCCGGAGGCCATCCCAGCACGGTCCCAGCATGGGAGCGCCATCCCAGCACCATGATCGGGTCTCAATCCGCATCAGCCGACCGCTTGCGGGCTACCCCTCCACTGAGATCGTGATGGCCCGGGCACCGGAGCGGGCCGATCCGGCCGAGGGAGACCTCATCGCCGCGCGCAACTCGCAAGGTGCGAGTAGGAGCGCACTGCTGACACAGCGTGAACCTCAAGCAACTCCGTAATTCCAGGGGCACTCGCGAGGTGAGAGACCTCAGGCTCCGCGGCTATCGGGGCTGCCACGCCCGTACGAGGTCCTCCGGTCCCCAGTGCGCGGTCAGTGGCAGGTCATCAGCCACCCCGCAGCGGGAGACCGCGACCAGCGGAGTGTCCGGGGCGATACCGGGGACAGCGAGCATGTCGCGTACCAAGGCGTCGTACTCATGACGGCCGAAGGGCTGGGTCTCCAGCCACTTGACCGACCCGACGAAGTGCACCTGCCGGGCCACCGGCTCGCGGTCCGCGCCAATGAGATCGATCTCGGGGTTGTTCTGACGGTTCCACCAACCGCCGATGGCCTCGGTCTCGGGCCACTCGTCATTGGGCATCAGACGCAGCAAGGAGTCGCGGATCAGTGGCTCGATCGCTCGCCCGCGCCAAGTGGTCCATGACCGCTCGATGCGTTCCAGTGCCAAGTCACCGCGGCCACGCTCGATGAGTGGGATCGCGCGTGCCAGGAAGGCCAGCCAGAACCGCAGATACGGGTCGGCGATCCGGTAGCGCTTGTTCTTGCTGTCCGGCTTGACGGACAGGGGGAGATCAGCAGCCAGGACTCGCTTGGCCTGCAGCATGGCCAGCAGCGGGGAGAGCGTGCCGGACGGCAGCGCGCTGGCGCCGCCGGCCTGGGCTGCGATCGCGCTGAACGTGCGCTCACCGCTGCCAACCGCTTCCAGTACGGCCCGTGAGTGTGAAGCCTCGGGGAATTCGCCCAGCAGGGACAGCTCGCCGGCCACCAGCAGGGGCGAGAGAGGATTGGCGACCGAAGCCTGCAAGAAGGCCGTGCGTCCCATACCCGGCCGCCATGACTGCACGATCTCGGGGAATCCTCCAGTGATCAACTGGGCGTCGACGGCCCCGGCGGCGTCGAGCTCGGTCATGGCCTGTACGTCGGCCAGGTTCAGGGGACGGACGGTCATTTTCGCTGCTCGGCCGAAGAACGGGCGCCCGTACGACTGCAGCGCCTCCATCACCGATGTATCGCTGCCAACCAGCAGCAGAAGCACGGGCTTGGAAGACAGGTGACGGTCCCAGACAGTTTGGAGTGCGCCCTCGAATTCCTGATCCTGCTCGACCAGCCAGGGCACCTCGTCAATCACCGCGATGCTGGGCGAGTCATCGGGTACCGCGAGCGCCAGCGAGCGCAGGGCCTGGTTCCAGTCCTGCGCCTGGAGGCCGGCGACTAGCTCGACCCCCGGCAGTAGCGACTGCGCGAGGGCCGCGGCAAAGTCGGCGCGCTCAGTCACAGGGTTACGCCCCCGGGTGGCCTGGAACACCACGTACGGCGCTCCCGAGCGGTCGCAGAACTCCTGCACCAGTCGCGACTTCCCCACTCGGCGCCGGCCCGTCATGATCACAGCCCGCCCTCGAGTGGCTCCAACACCCTCTGCCACTGTCCGGTACTGCTCGGCCAGCAGTTCAAGATCTCCGACCCGACCTTGGAACTCCACGACACGCGCTCCCAGGCGATTAACGTAGATAGATTATTACGTAGATTGAATCTTACTTCACCTCACGCGGCCTAGTGGATGGAGGACAGAGGCGGGTCCACGCGGACGAACCTCACACACAACGAGCATCGCGGCTGATCAGAAGCCGCCTGTGGAACCGCGGCCGAAAAATGCCCCGGTCACTGAGACCCATGTCGCGTGACGTCCCGTGAGGCAACCGAGGGACCCGAACCGCGGGTGATCGCGCTGGCTGGGCGGCCGGTTGCCTGGTCGTATTCGGTTACCTTCAGCCCGGTTGGAAGAATGCGAGCATTTTCTGGCCGGCGTCCGGCGACGTCAGGATTTCCTGGACGTGCGCGGACTGCCGGCCTGCAGCGCTGGTGCGTTCGAACATCTCGCGTTCGTATTCTTTGACGGCGGCGGGGAAGTCGTTCGGGTGCGCGACCAGCGCGAGGCCGAGCAGGGCGCCGTCGAGCAGCGCCATGTTGGCGCCCTGCCCCACCGGCGGCATCAGGTGCGCGGCGTCGCCGAGCAGCGTGACGTCTGGCGTCGACGGCCAGGTCAGGCCGACCGGGAGAGTGGTGATCGACCGCGGCAGGACCGTGTCGTCGCAGGCTGCGATCAGTGCGGTGAACCGTGAGTCCCAGCCGGTGAACAGGTCGATCAGCCGCACCCGGGCGGCGGCTGGGTCGCCGAACGGGATCCCACTGGTCGCGAACCAGTCCTCGGCGGTGTTGTAGAAGCTGAGGTAGATGCGTACGCGGCCGTCGCCGTTCCGCTGCGCCGACAGGGATTGTCCGTTCCCGAGCACCCAGTAGTTGCCGCGCCCAACCATCGCCGCGAGGTCGGGGTGGGTACGGTCGATGTCGGGAATACCGAGCTCAACGACGTTTTGGCCGGTGTGCGCCGGTCGGGCGTCGGTGAGCAGCGCGCGGACCCGGGAGTCCGCGCCGTCGGCGCCGTCGGCGCCGACCAGCAGGTCATACGTCGCACTGCTGCCGTCGGCGAAGTGCAGCAGGCCATTGTCGGCGAATTCGAACGCGCGCCCCCAGCGCACCGCGTGTTCGGGGAGAGAGTCCAGCAGCAGGTTGCGCAGATCGGCACGGTCGACCTCAGGTCGCTCGAGCGGGGCGTCGTCGGGCGTATCCTCCTGCAGCAGGGTGCCGTCCGGCTGGAGAAGTCGCAGGTCCTGGCCTTCACGACGGGCAATCGCGTGGAACTGGTCGATCAGGCCGGCCTCGCGCATCGCCCGCTGCCCGGTCCCGGAGTGCAGATCAAGCATGCCGCCCTGACCGCGCGCGCCGCGCGACGATTCCCGTTCGTACACGACGGCGTCGATGCCGTTCATGTGCAGCACACGGGCAAGGGCCAGGCCGCCCAGTCCGGCTCCGACGATGGTGATGGTCATGGTTGCCTCCGATTCGCCGTATTGCCTGCTCGCGGGAGATCGACCCGTGGTGCGCGGGCCACTACCGGCGGGGCGCCGAACGCGATCCCGCACTCGCCGATCGCCTCGGCCGGGAACCTGGTCAGCCGACCGGCCTCGGCCGACTCGGCGACCAGTTCGTTCAGCCGGGCGGTGAGCCGCTCGGCAAGCCGGCGGGAGTGGGCGAACACGATCGTCGACCGATGTTTGCCGACCAGCGCGAGAATCCGCTGCTCGACATTCGGCGAGACGGACGACCGCCGCTCCGGTCCCGCCGCCGAGCCGGACACCTCGCCGGTGCACTCCCCGTGCATGGCCATGTCCGCGACCGGGACTTCCACTCGCAGCCGGACCGATTCCCGGTTCGCCGGCCGCACGATCTTGACCGGCAGTTCGCCGGCGAGGAAGGTGCTCACCTCCTCGACCGGCCGGACCGTCGCGGACAGGCCGATCCGCTGTGCCGGTTTGCCAAGCTGCGCGTCCAGCCGGGCAAGCCGGTTCACCGGCGGAGCCGGGGCGCAAGCACCGTGCGCACGACCTTGGCCACGTTGCTCGCGGCGGATCCGCCCTCGTCTTCGGGTTCCGGTTCCAGCACGCGCTGGATCTGCAGCAGCAGCTGGTTGGTCGACCGCCAGAGCGGGACGAACAGGCCGGCCACCGGCCCGACGCCCTGGATCGGACCGTCGGACAGCTCGGTGACCTTCTTGGCGACCGTGACCGTTGTCGGGTCCCGCAGGATCAGGTGCACCTCATCGTCGACCAGCCGGATTTCCATCTTGCGCGCGGCGGCCTCCTCCGGGTTCGCGTCCGTGGTCGTCTCCGGATCCAGTTCGTCGATCTTGGCGGCGACCGCGTCCGGGTCGACCCCGAGTTCGCGCAGCACCCTGGCCGCCATGCTGTTCTCCGCCCGCAGCATCGCCTCAAGCAGGTGATGGCTGCCGACCGGTGCGCCACCGGCCAGCGCGCTGGCGGCGGACACGGTGTCCTCGGTGGCCGGTGTGCCGGCCGGCCATGGGCCGGCCGCGACGTCCTGCGATCCCTCCAATGACGCCAGCACCGCGGCACGGATCTTGCTGATCGGATTGATCCGCTCGGCAAGCACCTTCGCGCCGACGCCCTCACCTTCCCTGACCAGGGCGAGCAGGATGTGTTCCGTACCGATGTAGGTGTGGTGCAGCTGCTGCGCCTCGCGCAGGGCGAGGTCCAGCGTCTTCTTCGCGCTCGGCGCGAACGGGATATGGCCGCTCAGCTCCTGCGTGCCGGGCTTGACCACCGCGGCGATATCGACCTGCGCCGTCTCCTTGTCGTACCCGAGCTGGTACAGAACTTTCGCCGCCATGCTGTCCGGCGCGTCGAGCAGCCCCAACAGGATGTGCTCCGTGCCGATGTAGTTGTGCTTGAGCAGCCTCGCCTCCTCCTGAGCCGTGACGACCACCTTGCGGGCTTTCACCGTGAACCTTTCAAATGGCATGGCTCCATGGTCTCAACCATGTCAATACGATGTTATTGATAGGGTCACCGTGCTGAAGGGAGGGTGTGATGGAGACACCGTCGGACTGGGAGGACCGGCTCGCGCGCTGGCAGAACGAGCTGGAGCTGTTCGAGCAGCTGGACGAGACACCCTGGGTCACGCTGGCCAAGGCGGAAGCCGAGACCGGCGTTTCCCGCTCAGCCCTGCGGTCCTGGTACCGCAATGGCGAGATCCAGTCCCGGCTGGTGGACGGCCCGAACGGGCCGCAGCGCCTGGTCCGGCTGGACGCGGTGATCGAGCGCGCCGCCGCGTCACCGCGCATTCAGCGCAGGGCGGAACGGGAAGTCAGCCTGGAAGCCCAGGTCACCCTGCTACGGCACCGGGTTGACCAGCTTGAGCTGCGACTGGCCGCGCTGGAGCGGAAGTGACCGGCGCGAGCAGCACCGTGCCATCGGCCCGGAACGGTGCCACCGTCGCCGGATCCGCCTGCTCATCCACGACCAGGGTGTATGGCCGGTCCAGCGGCGCCCAGTAGGGGAACGGGACGGCGCACCGAGCTTGGAGTGGTCGGCCGGCACCACCGCGGTCCGTGCCGCGTACAGCATCACGTGGGTACGTCCTCGCTGTCGCCAAGGGAATGCCGGCCTCCAGGGACAGAGCCGCTCCAATGACGGCCCCTTCTCCTCCACCAGGTTCGTGCTGCATGTCCCGATTACGTCCTGCTGAATGGGACTCTCGCCGAGTGCGACCGGATCGGCGACAGCCGCGCCGGTTACTCCCACAAACACCGCCGGCAGGGGGTGAACGTGCAGGTGATGACCGACCCGGCCGGGCGGCTGCTGTGGATTTCCCTGGGCCTCGCTCTCGAGGCCGCTGAATCCACCAGGCATCACCTGCCGCTTGTACTTTGTCATGGCGTTTGCCCAGGTAAGCGACGTGGTGGACTGCAGAGACTGCACCTGAACGCCGATGACAGCGCTCCCACCTGCGGAAACGTGTTCTCGGGGAACCAAGTCAGCACAGCATCGGCACCGGTGGGAGACACGAGCCTTCCTGACGGCCGGGAAGGGCGGTCGCACCGTTGACGATCTCGTGGCCCCGGCCTCGCCGGATCGCTACGTTCGAGCCATGACCGCACTGCCCGACTGGATGCGCCCGCCGCGCGCGGAAGGCTGGTTCGCGGAGGACTTGGACCGCCTCCCCGAGGCACCGCGCCACACCGAGCTGATCGACGGAGCCCTCGTCTTCATGCTGTCGCCCCAGCGGTCCTGGCACGGTCGCCTTGTCACCTCCCTCACCACCACACTGATGGCCACCGCGCCCGCCGGTTTCGAGGTCGAACGGGAGATGACGATCCGCCTCGACGAGCGGAACCGGCCGGAGCCGGATCTGCTCGTGACGACCGCGCCGTACGACCCGGACCGCACGTGGTACGCGCCGGAAGAGGTCCGGCTCGTCGTCGAGGTCGTCTCACCGGAATCCGCCCACCGCGACCGCACGGTGAAGCTGCACAAGTGCGCAGAGGCCAAGATCCCGCACTATTGGTGCGTCGAGGAAGAGGACGGCGCCCCTGTCGTGCACGCCTACGAACTCGACGAACCGACTGGCCTCTACGCGCCCGCGGGCATTTTCCGGGGCCCCCTCAAGCGCCCTGTGCCTTTCGAGATCAGCCTGGATCTCGACAAGCTCACCCCTCCGAGGCGCACCTAGGAGTCAGCACCAAGTCAGCACGGGAAGGCAGAAGGGGCCGGGCTCGCCAAAGCCCGGCCCCTTCTGACCCGCGCACTTGACGAATCGCCTAGCGCACAGTAACGAACCGGTCACACATTGAAGCGGAACTCCACCACGTCGCCGTCCTGCATGACGTAGTCCTTGCCCTCCATGCGGGCCTTGCCCTTGGCGCGGGCCTCGGCGACCGAGCCGGTCTCGACCAGGTCGGCGAAGGAGATGACCTCCGCCTTGATGAAGCCTTTCTGGAAGTCGGTGTGGATGACACCGGCGGCCTCGGGGGCGGTGGCGCCCCTCTTGATGGTCCAGGCGCGGGATTCCTTGGGGCCGGCCGTCAGATAGGTCTGCAGGCCGAGGGTGTTGAAGCCGACGCGGGCCAGGGTCGTGAGGCCCGGCTCCTCGGCGCCCACCGACTCCAGGAGCTCCATCGCGTCCTCCTCGTCGAGCTCGGCGAGGTCCGCCTCCAGCTTGGCGTTGAGGAAGATCGCCTCGGCGGGGGCGACCAGGGCGCGCTGCTCGGCCTTGAAGTCGTCGTCGACCAGCTCGTCCTCGTCCACGTTGAAGACGTAGAGGAACGGCTTGGTGGTCAGCAGGTGCAGGTCGTGCAGCAGCTCTTCGTTGCCGGAGCCCTGGACGATGCCCTGCGAGAAGAGGGTGTCGCCCTTCTCCAGGATCTCCTTCGCCGCCTCCACCGCGGCGACCTTGGGAGCGACGTCCTTCTTGATGCGCGACTCCTTCTGGAGGCGCGGCAGGACCTTCTCGATCGTCTGGAGGTCGGCGAGGATCAGCTCGGTGTTGATCGTCTCGATGTCGTCCTTGGGCGAGACCTTGCCGTCGACGTGCACGACGTTCTCGTCCTTGAAGGCACGGATGACCTGGCAGATCGCGTCGGACTCGCGGATGTTCGCGAGGAACTTGTTGCCCAGGCCCTCACCC
The DNA here is from genome assembly GCF_042894545.1 of Streptomyces sp. NPDC001530. NCBI lineage: Bacteria > Bacillati > Actinomycetota > Actinomycetes > Kitasatosporales > Streptomycetaceae > Streptomyces > Streptomyces sp. NPDC001530. The sequence goes on along the minus strand of NZ_JBIAVS010000016.1, from coordinate 152,762 downwards.
TCCGAAGCGCCCTTCACGATGCCCGCGATGTCGACGAAGTCGACGGTCGCCGGGAGGATGCGCTGCGAACCGAAGATCCCGGCGAGCTGGGTGAGACGCGCGTCCGGGACGCCGACCACGCCCACGTTCGGCTCGATCGTCGCGAACGGGTAGTTGGCCGCGAGCACGTCGTTCTTGGTCAGGGCGTTGAACAGGGTCGACTTGCCGACATTGGGCAGACCGACGATTCCGATCGTGAGCGACACGTTGCGACTTCCCGTACGTGAGGATGGGCGAAGGGCCCTCGGAGAGCGCGGGCCGATCCACCAGTCTACGGCGTGCCGCGTTCCGCACCGGCGACGTATCGAACGCTTGGCCAAGGTGTGGCCAACGGCGTGTCTGAGGGGCTATTCGACACATAAACCGACCTAAGTTGGTCCAGTGGAGCAACACAGGACGCGTCCCCCTCAGCACAGACCACGACGCGGCGCGCCGGTTCCGGCGCAGGCCGCGCGGGGCGCGGCCCTCGATGCCCGACGGAGCGCCCCGGTGGCGCGTCGGCCCCCGCCTCCGCTGGTCCAGGCCGTGCGGCGGATGCCGAACCCCCGGCTCACCGGGCTGGGCAGCGGGCTGTTCTGCGTCGCGGTGATGTTCGCGCTCGCCTGCCTCGACCAGTTGCTGTTCGAGGCGTCGTTAGTGGTGTACGGGGTGCTGTTCGTGCCCGTGTGTGCGCTGACCGCCGTGTGGGTGCGGCGGGGGGATCTGGTGACCGCGCCCGTCGTCGTGCCGATCGCCTTCGCCATCGGGCTGGTGCCGGTCGCCGACAGCGGCGGGGGGTTCGGGGGCCGGGTCATGGGGCTCTTCACCGCGCTGGCCACGCAGGCGGGGTGGTTGTACGGGGGCACGCTGGTCGCCGGTCTGATCGTCACCTTCCGGAAGGTGCGGCTGATGACCCGGCGGGCGGCTCAACGACGGGCCCAAGCCGCCGCTTCGCGGCGATCTCTCCCACCCGCCCGCCCGTCTCGGCCAACCGGATAGCCCGACTCGAAACGACATCGCGGAAGCCGGCCCCCAGGGCAAAGGGAGGCGGGAAAACGCGCGTCGGCGAAACCGAGACGGCGGGTGCCCGGCTCTCGGAGAGACGCCGGGTGACCCTGCTCTCGGAGAGACGCCGGGGAACACGGGACGCCGGGTCACCCGGCCCTCGGGGGCGCGCCGGGGAAGAACCGGACACCGGATCACGCGGCCCTCGAGGAAACGCCGGGAAGACGAGACACCGGGTCACCCGGCCCTCGAGGAAACGCCAGGGAAGACCGGACGCCGGGTCACCCGGCCCTCGAGGAAACGCCGGGAAGACGAGACACCGGGTCACCCGGCCCTCGAGGAAACGCCAGGGAAGACCGGACGCCGGGTGACCGGGTCCTCGAGGAAACGCCGGGGAAGACCGGGCGCCGGGGGAAGCCGAGACCCCGGGCGGCCGTGGAAGCCGGGTCGGCGAGCCGGGACTACATCGCCGCCTTGGCCGCTCTCATCGCCGCCCCCACGATCCCCGCGTTGTTCTGCAGCTGTGCCGGGACGATCTCCGCCTTGATGCCGGCGATGAGGGGCAGGAACTTGTCGGCCTTGCGGCTGACACCGCCGCCGATGATGAAGAGCTCGGGCGAGAAGAGCATCTCGACATGGGCCAGGTACCTTTGCACCCGGTGGGCCCAGCGCTCCCACGACAGCTCGTGGTCCTCCTTGGCCTTGGTGGAGGCGCGCTTCTCCGCGTCGTGGCCGCCCAGCTCCAGGTGTCCCAGCTCCGTGTTCGGGACCAGCTCGCCGTCGATGAAGAGGGCGCTGCCGATGCCCGTGCCGAAGGTGAGGAGGATGACCGTGCCCTGGCGGTCGCGCCCGGCGCCGAACTGCACCTCGGCGACGCCCGCCGCGTCCGCGTCGTTCAGCACGGTCACCGGAAGGCCGTCCAGTCGGTCGCTGAGCAGGGCGCGCGCGTCGGTGTCGATCCAGTCCTTGTCGACATTGGCCGCCGTACGGATCGTGGCGCCGCCGGTGACCACCCCGGGGAAGGTGATGCCGACCGGGCCCGTCCAGCCGAAGTGGCCGACGACCTCCTTCACGCCGTCGGCCACCGCGTCGGGCGTCGCCGGGTGCGGAGTGAGCACCTTGTAACGCTCCTCCGCCAGGTCGCCGCGGTCCAGGTCCACGGGAGCGCCCTTGATACCGGAACCGCCAATGTCCACACCGAAGATCTGCATGGCCCTACGTTACGTCGTACGACTGACAGTCACTTCTCGGGCGTACCTGCCGTACCGGCCGTACGCCGCTCCACCAGCGCCGCCGCCTCCGCGCGCAGATCGCGGCGCAGCTCCTTCGGCAGCGAGAAGGTGATGGACTCCTCGGCGGCCTTGACGATCTCCACGTCCTCGAAGCCGCGCCGCGACAGCCACTCCAGGACCTGCTCGACCAGGACCTCCGGGACGGAGGCGCCCGAGGTGACGCCGACCGTGGTCACGCCCTCCAGCCACGCCTCCTCGATCTCGTCGGCGAAGTCCACGAGGTACGCGTCGCGCGCGCCCGCGAGCTTGGCGACCTCGACGAGCCGCTTGGAGTTGGAGGAGTTCCGCGAGCCGACCACGATCACCAGGTCCGCCTCCGCGCCCATCTGCTTCACCGCCAGCTGACGGTTCTGCGTCGCGTAGCAGATGTCGTCGCTCGGCGGGGAGATGAGCTGCGGGAACTTCTCCTTCAGCGCGTCGACCGTCTCCATGGTCTCGTCGACCGACAGCGTGGTCTGGGAGAGCCAGACGACCTTGGAGGGGTCGCGGACCTCGACCTTGGCGACGTCCCCGGGGCCGTCGACCAGGGTGATGTGCTCGGGTGCCTCGCCGGAGGTGCCGATGACTTCCTCGTGGCCCTCGTGCCCGATGAGGAGGATGTCGAAGTCCTCGCCTGCGAAGCGGACGGCTTCCTTGTGGACCTTGGTGACCAGCGGGCAGGTCGCGTCGATGGTGGCGAGCTTGCCTGCCGCGGCCTCGTCGTGGACGACCGGGGCGACGCCGTGCGCCGAGAACATGACGATGGACCCCTCGGGGACCTCCGCCGTCTGCTCGACGAAAATCGCACCCTTCTTTTCCAGGGTCTGCACGACGTACTTGTTGTGGACGATTTCGTGCCGGACATAGATCGGGGCCCCGTACTGCTCGAGGGCCTTCTCGACGGCGATCACGGCGCGGTCCACGCCCGCGCAGTAGCCCCGGGGGGCGGCGAGCAGGACACGGCGGCCAGGCGAAGCAGTCATGCACCCCATCGTAAGGCCGCGCCCGGCGGGTCAAAGATCGCCTCGATCCCTCAGCCGAGACCTGTATCACCCATCCACAACCTCCTTGGACAGAACACGTAGGACGGGGATCCCCGACATGGCCCCCGGTGAGCGCGTCCCGCCTTCTGCCGTCCCCGGGTCGGGGCCGTGCCGGTACATCCGCCCGTCGCGGGGTGGGCCTTCTTTTGTGAAGGTGCACTTGGCTGTCGTGAGCGACGGGCATTCGATGTACCGGCACGGCCCCTCCGGTCGTCTTGCGGCTGCGGGTGCGTGGGGGGCCGGTGCCCGTCTGCCGGACGCCGTGACATAGCTGCAAGCCCGGCCTGGCGTAGCTGCGAGCCGCCGTCGCATAGCTGCGGGCCGTCGTGCCGCGGGGGCGGCACGGGTGGGCGTAGCGGCAACCCCGCGGCGCCGGGTTCCTCCCGCCCACGCGGCGTTGTCGGTGGTGGCCGTTAGTCTCGGGCGCATGGCTCTCAACACGTCCGCGGACGCTCCGCTGCCCGTCGGTGAGGTGTCGCGGCTCATCGGGGGGTGGATCGACCGGCTCGGCGCGGTGTGGGTCGAGGGGCAGATCACCCAGTTGTCGCGGCGCCCGGGTGCGGGTGTCGTCTTTCTGACGCTGCGCGATCCGTCGTTCGACATCTCCGTGAGCGTGACCTGTTATCGGCAGGTGTTCGACGCCGTCGCCGACGTGGTGAGCGAGGGCGCTCGTGTCGTCGTACACGCGAAGCCCGAGTGGTATGCGCCGCGGGGGCAGTTGTCGCTGCGGGCCGCCGAGATCAAGCCGGTGGGAGTGGGTGAACTGCTCGCCCGGCTCGAGCAGTTGAAGAAGTCGCTGGCGAGTGAGGGGCTGTTCGCGGCCGAGCGCAAGAAGCCGCTGCCGTTCCTGCCGCAGCTCATCGGGCTGGTGTGCGGGCGCGCGTCGGCGGCGGAGCGGGACGTGCTGGAGAACGCGCGGCACCGCTGGCCGGCCGTCCGCTTCGAAGTCCGCAACGTCGCCGTGCAGGGCGTGCACGCGGTGCCGCAGGTCGTGCAGGCCGTGAAGGACCTGGACGCACTGGACGACGTCGACGTGATCATCGTGGCGCGCGGCGGCGGCAGCGTGGAGGACCTGCTGCCGTTCTCGGACGAGCAGCTCGTACGGGCCGTGGCGGCGTGCCGTACGCCCGTCGTATCGGCCATCGGGCACGAACCCGACAACCCGCTGCTCGACCACGTGGCCGACCTGCGCGCGTCCACACCGACCGACGCCGCCAAGAAGGTCGTGCCGGACGTCGGCGAGGAGTACGAGCGGGTGCGGTTCCTGCGGGACCGGGCGCGGCGCTGCGTGCAGTCGTTCATCGAGCGGGAGGAGCGGGGGCTCGCGCACGCGCTGGCCCGGCCCTCGATAGAGGATCCGCACCGCATGATCGACGAGCGGGCGGGCCAGGTCGACTCGCTGCTCGACCGCGGCCGGCGCACCCTCGGGCACCTCCTCGACCGCGCCGACTCCGAGCTGACGCATACGCACGCGCGCGTGGTGGCCCTCTCCCCCGCCGCGACCCTCCAGCGGGGATACGCGGTACTGCAGAAGGCCGACGGACATGTGGTCCGGGGGCCGGACGAGGTGGCGGCGGGCGAGGCGCTGCGGGCGCGGGTCGCCGAGGGTGAATTCTCCGTACGAGTCGATGCATAGGGTGGGCGCATGACCAGCAAGGTGGACGAGGCGCTCGGGTACGAGCAGGCGCGGGACGAGCTCATCGAGGTGGTACGACGCCTGGAGGCGGGCGGTACGACCCTGGAGGAGTCCCTCGCGCTGTGGGAGCGGGGCGAGGAGCTGGCGAAGGTGTGCCGGCGGTGGCTGGAGGGGGCACGCAAGCGCCTCGACGCGGCGCTCGCGGAAGAGGGAGAAGAGGGCGAGGGCGGCTCGGCCGGTTCCGCGTAGGGCCGGGGGTCGGCCGACTCCGAGCGGGGTAGGACGGGGCGCCGGTCGGCCCCGATCGGTTCCGGGGACACCGAGCCCGGCTAGTCCTTGAAAGTTGGAGCATATGTGAAGTGGATCACCCTGCCCCGATTTTAATTGAACCTTAAACCTTCCTGTCGTACTGTCGAGACGCAAGCCGATCCCCCCGGATCCCCGCTCGTTCCCGAGAAGGTTCACCATGTCTCTCGTTCTTGACCCCGCCGCCCAGGACCTGCTGTTCCGTGAGGCCCGCACCGCGAACACGTTCACCGACGAGCCGGTGACCGACGAGCAGGTGCAGGCGATCTACGACCTGGTCAAGTACGGCCCGACCGCCTTCAACCAGTCGCCGCTGCGCATCACCCTGGTCCGCTCCGCCGAGGCCCGTGAGCGCCTGGTGAAGCACATGGCCGAGGGCAACCAGCCGAAGACGGCCACCGCCCCGCTGGTCGCGATCCTCTCCGCGGACAACGAGTTCCACGAGGAGCTCCCGGCCCTCTTCCCGCACTTCCCGGCCGCCAAGGACGTCTTCTTCTCCGAGCGCCCGGCCCGTGAGGGTGCCGCTTCCCTGAACGCCGCGCTGCAGGCCGCGTACTTCATCATCGGCGTCCGCGCCGCCGGTCTCGCCGCCGGCCCGATGACCGGTGTCGACTTCGCGGGCGTCCAGAAGGAGTTCCTGGACGACGACCACACCCCGCTCATGGTCGTCAACATCGGCAAGCCGGGCGAGGACGCCTGGTTCCCGCGCTCCCCGCGCCTGGAGTTCGACGAGGTCGTCACGACCGTCTGATCCCCCCGCAGGTACGAGAAGGGCCCCCGGCAATGGCGCCGGGGGCCCTTCTCGTAGGTCCGCCTCGTATGTCCGCGCTCAGGACGTCTCCAGCGCCTGCGCCATCTTCGTCAGCTGGGCGAACGACGCCGTGCCGGTCACCACTGTGGTGGAGCCCTTGCCCTTGAGTACGAGGGCGTCGTACTTGTCGCCGTCGTAGCGCTGCCACGTCCGGTCGCCGATGCGCTGGGTCGTGTTCGTGTCCTCGGCGCCCTGGGTGGCCGTGTCGATGAACACCGCGGGCTTCTGCGTGGACTGCTCGATCGCCACGTACTGGCCGTCGGGGTCGTGGAAGCCGAGGTGCCAGGCGTCGAACTCCGCGCCGTTGTACCGCACCGACGTCGCCTTCCACTCCTTGGGCAGGCCCCCGGGCGCCGCCACGGGATAGCTCGCCGCGCGGCGCGCCGTGAGCAGCTCGACCCGGTAGTCGACACGCTTGAGCGGAGGCTCGGAGTCGTCGTGCGGGATAAAGATGTAGATGACGCCCGCCATGAGCCCGATGAGGCCCAGGGAGAGAATCATGTCCCGGACCGACTGCTTGCCTTTCGTACCTGCCACGCACCTATCGTCGCAGGTACCCTGCCCTGCTCATCCGTGGGGTCCTCTGCTCATTTTGTCTGCCTAACGATAGAGTCGGGCCACACCCTCATCCGGCCGTCGTCGTATCAGAAAGGTGCGCTCCGATGACCGAGCATCATCTGCCGTCCGAACTCGAGGTCCCTTCCGAGGCCCCCGACCGAAATCTCGCCCTGGAACTGGTCCGCGTCACCGAGGCCGCCGCGATGGCCGCGGGCCGCTGGGTCGGCCGCGGCGACAAGAACGGCGCCGACGGCGCCGCCGTCCGGGCCATGCGGACCCTCGTCTCCACCGTCTCGATGAACGGCGTCGTCGTCATCGGTGAGGGTGAGAAGGACGAGGCCCCGATGCTCTTCAACGGGGAGCGCGTCGGCGACGGGACCGGCCCCGAGTGCGACATCGCCGTCGACCCGATCGACGGGACCACGCTCACCGCCAAGGGCATGTCGAACGCGATCGCCGTGCTCGCCGCCGCAGACCGCGGCACCATGTTCGACCCGTCCGCGGTCTTCTACATGGACAAGCTGGTCACCGGCCCGGAGGCCGCAGACTTCGTCGACATCAACGCGCCCGTCTCGGTGAACATCCGGCGGGTCGCCAAGGCCAAGCGCTCCACCCCCGAGGACGTCACGGTCGTCATCCTCGACCGGCCGCGCCACGAAGGGATCATCAAGGAGATCCGGGAGACCGGCGCACGCATCAAGCTGATCTCCGACGGCGATGTCGCCGGCTCGATCCTGGCCCTGCGCGAGGGCACCGGCATCGACCTGCTGCTCGGCATCGGCGGTACGCCCGAGGGCATCATCTCGGCCTGTGCGGTCAAGTGCCTCGGCGGCACCATCCAGGGCAAGCTGTGGCCCAAGGACGACGAGGAGCGGCAGCGGGCGATCGACGCCGGTCACGACCTCGACCGCGTGCTGACCACGGACGACCTGGTCTCCGGCGAGAACGTCTTCTTCGTCGCGACCGGCATCACGGACGGCGAGCTGCTGCGCGGGGTGCGGTACCGCGCCGAGACCGCGACGACCGAGTCGATCGTGATGCGGTCCAAGTCCGGCACGGTGCGGCAGATCAGGTCGGAGCACCGGCTGAGCAAGCTGCGGGCTTACAGCGCGATTGACTTCGACCGGGCGAAGTAGCTCCCGCGGGGTCGCTCCGCCGGGGGCGCCGGGGAACTGCGGTCGTGGGTGTGTGCGGGCAGTTCGTGGCTGGTCGCGCCCACGCGGCCGGAGCCGCATGATGCCCACGCCCCCACGCGGCGGAGCCACATGATGTCACCGCCCCGCGCCCCTTACGGGGCGCGGGACAGCAGCGGGAAAGGGGCGCCCCTGTGCGGAGGGGCGCCCCTTTCCCGTGTGTTCCGGCTAGCCGGCCGCCGCTATCGTCCCCCGCGCGGCCTTCTTGAGTTCCAGTTCGCGGCGGCGGCGCCGGGCGAGGACCACGCGGCGCTCGGCGGCGGTGAGGCCGCCCCAGACGCCGTAGGGCTCGGGTTGCAGGAGCGCGTGTTCGCGGCATTCGACCATGACAGGGCAGCGGGCACAGACGCGCTTCGCCGCCTCCTCACGGGACAGCCGTGCCGCGGTGGGTTCCTTGGAGGGGGCGAAGAACAGGCCGGCTTCGTCTCGTCGGCACACGGCCTCCGTATGCCATGGGGCTTCCTGATCCCTGTCCCGCACTGGCGCCCGCCGGGCCGGAAGGGCAGCTACCTGCAGGGACTGATGCGGCGGTTGCAGCACGGTCTACTCCTGACGACGGCTTCGCGAGCGTGCCGGGCGCCGCGGAAAGTTCCACAGCGCCCTCCAAGAGACGATGCAGCAAGGCCTACCCGCTGTGCGCGTGCCTATGCACTGAGTTCCGAAGCCCCGGGAATTCTCGTACGCGGCAGGGCTCGTACAACTGGACCAATGCGCTGACGGAGCCGCCGAATTCACAAGCGTCAACGGTCCAGGTGCTTGCGCAAACTCCTGTCGACCCGGTCGGCCACGCGCTCGGTCACACGGCCCGTCACCCGGTCGAGGATGTCCGCGATCAGCTTGCCCCGCTTGGGTCTTGCCTCGACGTTCCCCAGCACGGCCAGTCCGTCGACGTAGACGACCGGTGCGTGGGGGTCGCCCGAATCCAGCGTGTCCACTTCGAAGTTGCCCAGCACGCCGCCGCCGTTGCCCCGCAGCGAGACGTTCTCCGGGACGCGGATCTCCACGCTGCCGAAGACCGAGATCACCTTGATCACGACCTGTTGGTACTCGAAGATCGCCTCGCTGAGGTCTATCTCGATACTGCCGAAGATCGAGTACGCGTGGATACGCCGGCCCGCGCGCCAGCGGCCCTTGCGGACCGCGGCGCTGAAGACCGCCACCACGTTCTCGTCGGCCTCCGCGGGGAGCGCGTCCGCGGTGGGGCGGTTGGGCGCGGAGGTGTACGCCGGGGCCGTGCGGCCGGTGTGGGCGGCGGGCAGGTCCCGTACGAACTGGTCGAGCTCGCCGACGGTCTTCGTGGCCAGCACCCCCTCGACCCGCTCGGCGTGCTCCTCGGCGGTCAGGCGCCCCTCGGCGAGCGCCTCGCGCAGGATGTCGGCGATACGGTCGCGGTCGGCGTCCGAGGCGCGGAGGTCGGTCGGCTTGGCCGCCGTCGGTGGGGGCGGCGTCGCCGTCGTGGTGGCGGTCGGGTCGGAGCGCTTCTGAAGGTCCACGGCAGCAGCGTACCCAAACGCGATAGATCGCGACTACCCCTTCTCGCGACACCTGTGGAAAACCCGCCACCGCACCAACTGAGCCTTACCTCACAGACTCGGTGTCCGTAGCAGGTTCTACGCTGGTGGGCGCTGCCAATGGAGGCACGCCGCTGTCTGTCTAGTGAGGAATGGGCGACAATGCCTGAGTTCGCGTACACCGATCTGCTCCCCCAGGGAGAGGACACCACCCCGTACCGGCTGGTGACCTCCGAGGGTGTCTCCACCTTCGAGGCCGACGGGCGCACGTTCCTCAAGGTCGAGCCGGAGGCGCTGCGCAAGCTCGCCGAGGAGGCCATCCACGACATCCAGCACTACCTGCGCCCGGCCCACCTCGCGCAGCTGCGCCGGATCATCGACGACCCCGAGGCGTCCAGCAACGACAAGTTCGTCGCGCTGGACCTCCTGAAGAACGCGAACATCGCGGCCGCGGGCGTCCTCCCCATGTGCCAGGACACCGGCACGGCGATCGTCATGGGCAAGCGCGGGCAGAACGTGCTCACGGAGGGCGGCGACGAGGCGGCCCTCTCGCGCGGCATCTACGAGGCGTACAAGAACCTGAACCTGCGCTACTCGCAGATGGCTCCGCTCACCATGTGGGAGGAGAAGAACACGGGCTCGAACCTGCCGGCGCAGATCGAGCTGTACGCGACCGACGGCGGCGCCTACAAGTTCCTCTTCATGGCCAAGGGCGGCGGCAGCGCCAACAAGAGCTTCCTCTACCAGGAGACGAAGGCCGTTCTGAACGAGGCCTCCATGATGAAGTTCCTGGAGGAGAAGATCCGTTCGCTCGGTACGGCCGCCTGCCCGCCGTACCACCTCGCGATCGTCGTCGGCGGTACGAGCGCCGAGTACGCCCTGAAGACCGCGAAGTACGCCTCCGCGCACTACCTGGACGAGATTCCGGCCGAGGGTTCCGAGCTCGGGCACGGCTTCCGGGACAAGGACCTGGAGGAGAAGGTCTTCGAGCTGACCCAGAAGATCGGGATCGGCGCGCAGTTCGGCGGCAAGTACTTCTGCCACGACGTGCGCGTGGTGCGTCTCCCGCGACACGGTGCGTCCTGCCCCGTCGCCATCGCCGTGTCCTGCTCCGCCGACCGTCAGGCCGTCGCGAAGATCACGGCGGAGGGCGTCTTCCTGGAGCAGCTGGAGACCGACCCGGCGCGTTTCCTGCCGGAGACCACCGACGAGCACCTCGACGAGTCAGGTGACGTCGTCAAGATCGACCTGAACCAGCCGATGGACGACATCCTCGCCGAGCTGACCAAGTACCCGGTCAAGACCCGGCTCTCGCTCTCCGGCCCGCTCGTCGTGGCTCGCGACATCGCGCACGCCAAGATCAAGGAGCGGCTCGACGCGGGTGAGGAGATGCCGCAGTACCTGAAGGACCACCCGGTGTACTACGCGGGCCCGGCGAAGACGCCCGAGGGGTACGCGTCCGGCTCCTTCGGCCCGACGACCGCCGGCCGCATGGACTCCTACGTGGAGCAGTTCCAGGCGGCGGGTGGCTCCAAGGTGATGCTGGCGAAGGGCAACCGGTCGCAGCAGGTCACGGACGCGTGCGATGCGCACGGCGGCTTCTACCTGGGCTCCATCGGCGGGCCCGCGGCCCGTCTTGCCCAGGACTGCATCAAGAAGGTCGAGGTCGTCGAGTACGAGGAGCTCGGCATGGAGGCCGTCTGGAAGATCGAGGTCGAGGACTTCCCGGCGTTCATCGTGGTCGACGACAAGGGCAACGACTTCTTCCAGAACCCCGCCCCCGAGCCGACGTTCACCCACATCCCGGTCCGGGGGCCCGGGCTGGCGTAGCGTCCCGGAACACCGCTGGATCTGGATTTCGTCCCACTTCGTCCCAGGAACGAGTGGGACGGCATCCTTGCGCATTTTGCCGGAAAAGCTCCGTGCTGACTGGATCACGACCAGTGATCCGCAGGTCAACTCGGAGGGAATTCCCATGATTCGACGCACCTTGCGTAACGGTCTGGTGGCCGCGATCGCGGCCGTCGCCGCCTTTCCGGTGACGGCCGTCGCCGCCACCGCCCCGGCGGCGCACACTCCCGGCTCGGGCACGCCCCCGCGCATCTCGGTGCCCAGCTGGTACCTGCCGGCACCGCTGGCGCCGCAGCACCACGCCCGACGCCACGTGACGACCCACGTACGGCACCACGTGGCGGCCCCCGCCCGGCGTCACGTCACGACCCACGCCCGGCACCGCGTCACGGTCCACACCTGGGGTCGTGTGACGACCCACCGCCTGCGGCTGAACGTCCGGTCCGGGCCGGGAACCGGCTACCGGGTCATCGGCTCGCGGCCCGTCGGCCATGTCATGGCCATCACCTGCAAGAAGCAGGGCTCCAACGTCCTGGGCAACCCGCGCTGGTACAAGCTCGCCCACCACAAGGGCTACGTCTCCGCCCGCTACGTCATGAACCTCGGCCCCGTGCGCTGGTGCTGAGGAGCGCTCCGCCGCTCATGGCATCCGGTGCCGCCTGGCGGGGCGAGGTTCACCCCGCCGGGCGGTACTAGCAGTCGATCAGCCGATCACACCGCCTCCCGATGGCGAAACAGCAGGTCAACTCCCCTTCATATTCCGGTGATCGGGGTGTGCCCCGGCGCCGCGCACGGGAACACATCAGGGCGGTCACCCCCCGGCACGGCGAGGGAGCGAGATGGAGAGCCACGTGACGGTCAAGAGACAGCCGCTGCCCGACTCGTCGGACGACGCGGAGCAGCTCCTGGTGGAGCGACTCCGCGCCCTCAAGCAGCGGACGGGACTGAGTCTGGCCGCGCTGGCCACCGCCACCCCGTTCAGCAAGTCGACGTGGCACCGCTATCTGAACGGCGACCAGTTCCCGCCGCGCGCGGCCGTCGAGGCACTCGGCCGGCTTGCGGACACCGACCCCGGGCCGCTCCTGACCCTGTGGGACGCCGCGGCCCGAGCCCAGTCCAGGGCGGCGAAGCCGACCGCACCACATCAGGCACCCGGCCCGGCCGCCCCCGTACCCACTCCCGTCCGCGCCGGGCGCCTCCATCGGCCGAATCGGGCCGTCGTCGCCCTCGCGGCGGTGGCCGCCACGGTGGTGGTCACCGCGGGCGCGGCGGACGTCCTCGACCTGGACGACGCGGTGGCACGCCACGCGGCCGCCTCCTGTCGCGGCAGCGCCTGCCAGGGGGAGTTCCCGACCGCCGAGACCTGCGGGCGTGACGCGCGTACGGAGAGCACCGTCGTCAAGGCCGCCCAGGTCGTACTGCTGCGGTTCTCCCCGTCCTGCGCCACGGTCTGGTCCGAGGTGCGCACCCGGGCCGGCGGCGCGCGGGAGATCTCGATCAGGTCGGGTCGGGACGAGCTGTCCGCCATCTACCCGGGCGACGCGTCGGACGGCTACAGCAGCCCGATGCTGGCGGCCTCGAGCCCGCGAGGGGCGCAGGCATGCGCCAAGGTCGGCGGGAAACCGGCGTGCACCGGCCTGTTCGGCATCCGGCGCCGCTGACCACCCGTCACGCCCAGGTCACTCCCCCACAGGCCGACCGGCGGACACTCCGTTCCCGTCGCCTGCCACGGGAACACGGGGCACGTCCGCGATGCTGTCCTGATTGGAGGTGGTCGGCAATGGCCGATGAACAGGCAGCTGAGCAGGCAGAAGTCCCGTACCGGATCGAGCACGACTCCATGGGCGAGGTCCGTGTCCCGGCGGACGCCAAGTGGCGGGCGCAGACGCAGCGCGCCGTGGAGAACTTCCCCATCTCGGGGCAGCACCTCGAACGCGCGCACATCGAGGCCCTCGCCCGCATCAAGGGAGCTGCCGCCAAGGTCAACGCGCGGCTCGGGGTGCTCGACAAGGACGTCGCGGAGGCCATCCAGGAGGCGGCCGGTGAGGTCGCCGAGGGGCGTTGGGACGCGCACTTTCCCGTCGACGTCTTCCAGACGGGCTCCGGTACGTCCTCCAACATGAACACCAACGAGGTCATCGCCACGCTCGCGACCGAGCGGCTCGGCAAGGACGTACACCCCAATGACCATGTGAACGCGTCGCAGTCGTCGAACGACGTCTTCCCCTCCTCGATCCACATCGCCGCCACCGCAGCCGTCACCCGCGATCTCATCCCCGCGCTGGAGCGGCTCGCCTCCTCGCTCTCGTGGAAGTCCGAGGAGTTCGCCGGCGTCGTGAAGTCCGGGCGTACGCACCTGATGGACGCGACGCCCGTGACGCTGGGGCAGGAGTTCGGCGGGTACGCGGCCCAGGTGCTGTACGGGGTCGAGCGTCTCCAGGCCTCGCTGCCGCGGCTGGCCGAACTGCCGCTCGGGGGAACGGCCGTGGGGACCGGGATCAACACCCCGCCCGGGTTCTCCGCCGCCGTCATCGCGGAGGTGGCCCGGGACACGGGGCTGCCGCTCACCGAGGCCCGCGACCACTTCGAGGCGCAGGGGGCGCGCGACGGGATCGTCGAGACCAGCGGGCAACTGCGGACCATCGCCGTCGGGCTGACCAAGATCGCCAACGACCTCCGGTGGATGGCGTCGGGGCCGCGGACCGGACTGGCCGAGATCAGTCTCCCGGATCTGCAGCCGGGGTCCTCGATCATGCCCGGCAAGGTGAACCCCGTCATCCCCGAGGCCGTGTTGATGGTCGCCGCCCAGGTGATCGGGAACGACGCCACCGTCGCCACGGCCGGAGCGGCCGGCAACTTCGAGCTCAACGTCATGCTGCCCGTCATCGCGAGGAACGTCCTGGAGTCGATCCGGCTGCTCGCGAACGTCTCGCGGCTGCTCGCCGACCGCACCGTCGACGGGATCGTCGCGCACCGCGAGCGGGCCCGCGAGTACGCCGAGTCGTCACCGTCCGTGGTCACGCCGCTGAACAAGTACATCGGGTACGAGGAGGCCGCCAAGGTGGCCAAGAAGGCGCTGGCGGAGCGGAAGACCATTCGCCAAGTCGTCCTGGAGTCCGGGTACGTGGAGCGCGGTGACCTCACGCTGAAGCAGCTCGACGAGGCGTTGGATGTCCTGCGGATGACGTATCCGTAACGGCGTTCGACCTGCTGATGACGCCTCCGTAACGGCATGTGTCCGGTGGCGAGAACCGTGACGCGCGCCGCAGCGTCGTATGCCTCGGGCACCTAATATCTGGTCATGGCAGACGGTGGAGCGGTGAGAGAAGTGGAAGCGGGCGGGTCGACGGCGCACTGGGCCCCCGGGAGTCACATCCTGTGGCGGTACCGGGAGAACGCCGGCCCGCGCTTGCACATCTGCCGCCCCGTGACCGTCGTACGGGACGACGACGAGCTGCTCGCGGTGTGGATGGCGCCGGGCACGGAGTGTGTGAAGCCGGTGCTCGCCGACGGTACGCCGGTGCACGGGGAGCCGCTCGAGTCGCGCTACACCAAGGCCCGTACGGTGCGCCGCGACCGCTGGTTCGGCACCGGGGTACTGAAGCTGGCGCGGCCCGGCGACGCCTGGTCGGTGTGGCTGTTCTGGCAGCCGGGCTGGCGTTTCAAGAACTGGTACGTGAACCTGGAGGCGCCGCTGTCCCGTTGGGAGGGCGGGGTCGACTCCGAGGATCACTTCCTGGACATCTCCGTGCACCCGGACCGGAGTTGGCGCTGGCTCGACGAGGACGAGTTCGCGATGGCGCAGCGGGCCGGTCTGATGGACGCTCAACTGGCCGCGCGAGTAAGGGAAGCGGGGTTGTCCGCGGTGGAGGTGATCCGCGCCTGGGGCGCGCCGTTCTCGGACGGCTGGCAGCACTGGCGCCCGGATCCGTCCTGGCCGGTTCCCGCCCTGCCCGATGACTGGGACCGTACGCCCGCGCACGTGTCCTCATGAGACCCTTGATGCGCCCCCGTGGTACAACCGTAGGATCGTCTTCCGCAAGGGCGCACGGCAGCAACAACTCCCGCAGTATGAGCCGGGCTTGACCATACGTCACCGAGGGGCGGCAGGACGTGAGCGAGGGGTACGAGGGCCACGACGGCGCGGCCCGCAGACGGCCGTGGCGACCGCGCGGGCTCGCCACGGCGTCCGCGCCGACGACGGCGTTCCCGTCGATGCGGGCCGTACCCGGCCCTGACGACGCGCAGATTCCGTTCCTGGGGCACACATTCCGGGTATCGGGGCTGCGGGACGAACTGCACGCACGGCGCGCAGCCCCGGACGGATGGATTCGACACGCGTGACGGAGCACCCCACCTCGCACGAGCGCCGCCAGCCCGGCGCCGGCCGGCCGCCCGCCCCCGCGGACCCCCGCGGGGCGCTCCTGCGTTCCCCGGAGCAGTCGTCCACGCTGCCGGGCGCCGCCGCGTTACCCGTCCAGGCCCGCACGGGCGACGTTCCCATGGGCCCCGGTACGACCACGGCCTGCGGCAAGCACGGCCCCACCGGCGGTCAGGCCTCCGCCGGCACCGACATGTCCTCTTCCCCCGGCTCCGCCCCTTCGCCTGGCTCCCCCTCGGCGCCCGGCACCGGCGCGCCCACACCGCCGCCCGCCTCCCCCGGCCCCGAGCACTCCCAGCCCTCGGCCACCGAGCCCGATCCGCACCGCCCGCGCCCAGCTCCCGACGGCATCCCGGCCCAGCCCGCCGACGAGAAGGACCGCCCGTCGGGGAGCCCCGGCGGCAAGGACCGGCGCACCGGGCAGGGGCTGCCGCCCGGCGGCCCGATGCCGATGCGGCGCGACGGGGACCGGCTGCGCTTCGTGGGCGCCGCGACCCGCCGGATCGCCCGGGGCATCGACCTCGACGAGATCGTGATGGGCCTGTGCCGGGCCACCGTGCCGACGTTCTCGGACGCGATCCTCGTCTATCTGCGCGACCCGCTGCCCGTCGGCGACGAGCGGCCCACCGGCCCCGTCGTGCTGCGGCTGCGGCGCACCGACCGGATTCCTGAGGAGCGGGACACCGACGGCGGCTTCATGCCCGCGCTCCATCCCGAGCCCAGCGAGCTGCAGGCGATGACGGCCGAGCTGTGCGAGGTGCGCCCCGGCGGTGCCCTCGCCGAGGTGCTGCGCGGCGTACGGCCGGTGTTCGCGGACGCGCCCGCCGCCCGCGCCGCGCTGCCCGAGCTGCTCGGCGACGACCTGGCCGTGCCGAGCGGGCAGCGCGCGATCCTCGCTCCGCTGCGCGGCCGCCGCCGGGTGATCGGCGCGGCGCTGTTCCTGCGCCGCCCGGAGCGGCTCGCCTTCGAGGCCGACGATCTGCTGGTCGCCGCCCAGCTCGCCACGCACAGCGCGCTCGGCATCGACAAGGCGGTGCTGTACGGGCGCGAGGCGTACATCGCCGACGAGCTGCAGCGCACGATGCTGCCCGAGACCCTGCCGCGGCCCACGGGCGTACGGCTGGCGTCCCGCTATCTGCCCGCCGCGGAGACCGCGCGCGTCGGCGGCGACTGGTACGACGCGATTCCGCTGCCGGGCAGCCGCGTCGCCCTGGTCGTCGGTGACGTCATGGGCCACTCCATGACGTCGGCGGCCATCATGGGCCAGCTGCGGACGACGGCGCAGACCCTCGCCGGGCTCGATCTGCCGCCGCAGGAGGTGCTGCACCACCTCGACGAGCAGGCCCAGCGGCTCGGCACCGACCGCATGGCGACCTGCCTGTACGCCGTCTACGACCCGGTCTCGCACCGCATCACCATCGCCAACGCGGGCCATCCGCCGCCGGTCCTGCTGCACCTGGGCGGGCGGGCCGAGGTGCTGCGGGTGCCACCGGGTGCCCCCATCGGCGTGGGCGGGGTGGATTTCGAGGCGGTGGAGCTGGACGCGCCCGCGGGCGCCACGCTGCTGCTCTACACGGACGGTCTTGTCGAGTCCCGCCTGCGCGACGTGTGGACGGGGATAGAGCAGCTGCGGGAGCGGCTCGCGGCCACCGCGCAGCTGACCGGGCCCGACCATCCGCCGCCGCTGGAAGCGCTGTGCGACGAGGTGCTCGACATGCTCGGCCCGGGCGACCGGGACGACGACATCGCGCTGCTCGCCGCCCGCTTCGACGGGATCGCGCCGAGCGATGTCGCGTACTGGTTCCTGGAGCCGGAGGACGCGGCCCCGGGGCGGGCCCGGCGGCTGGCCCGGCGTGCGCTGTCCCGCTGGGGTATGGAGGACATGACCGACTCCGTGGAGCTGCTCGTCAGCGAGGTCGTCACGAACGCCGTGCGCTATGCGTCACGGCCGGTGACGCTGCGGCTGCTGCGGACGGACGTACTGCGCTGCGAGGTCGGCGACGACGTGCCGCAGCTGCCGCGGCTGCGGCAGGCGCGCGCCACGGACGAGGGCGGACGCGGGCTCTATCTGGTCAACAAACTGGCCAGACGGTGGGGTGCGACACGGCTCAGCACCGGAAAGGTGGTCTGGTTCGAATTGAACCGCGGCTGAGGGGTACCCGCGCGGGGCGCCCCCGGCAGTCGTTCAGAACGGAACCGACTTTGGACCCCGTCCAAATGTTGCCGACATCCCGTCGGCGGCGTTGACTGCTGGGGTGAGCGAAGCGACCTGACGACCCTCTGCTGTGACGGGAGGACGCTCGTGACGCAGGCACCCCAGAAGACGCCGTACACCACGAACAACGCCGGAGTCCCGGTGGAGAGCGACGAACACTCGCTCACCGTCGGGCCCGACGGCGCGATTCTGCTCCAGGACCACTACCTCATCGAGAAGATGGCCCAGTTCAACCGCGAACGGGTCCCCGAGCGGGTGGTGCACGCCAAGGGCGCGGGCGCGTACGGATTCTTCGAAGTCACCAATGACATCAGTCAGTTCACCAAGGCCGATCTCTTCCAGCCGGGCAGGCGCACCGAGATGCTGGCCCGGTTCTCCACCGTGGCCGGCGAGCAGGGCTCGCCCGACACCTGGCGCGACCCGCGTGGCTTCGCACTCAAGTTCTATACGGAGTACGGCAATTACGACCTGGTGGGGAACAACACCCCCATCTTCTTCGTCCGTGACCCGCAGAAGTTCCAGGACTTCATCCGCTCGCAGAAGCGCCGGCCCGACAGCGGGCTGCGCGACAACGACATGCAGTGGGACTTCTGGACGCTGTCCCCCGAGTCCGCGCACATGGTGACGTGGCTGATGGGCGACCGCGGCATCCCGAAGACGTACCGCAACATGAACGGCTACTCCTCCCACACCTATATGTGGGTCAACGGCGGAGGCGAGAGGTTCTGGGTCAAGTACCACATCAAGACGGACCAGGGCATCGACTTCCTCACCCAGGCCGAGGCGGACGAGCTCGCCGGTATCGACGGTGATGTCCACCGCCGCGACCTGTACGAGTCGATCAAGTCCGGGAACGCGCCGAGCTGGACCATGAACGTGCAGATCATGCCGTTCGAGGACGCGCCGGACTACCGCTTCAATCCGTTCGACCTGACCAAGGTGTGGCCGCACGGCGACTACCCGCTGATCGAGGTCGGCCGGATGACGCTCGACAAGAATCCGGAGAACTACTTCGTCCACATCGAGCAGGCCGCCTTCGAGCCCTCGAACCTGGTGCCGGGCATCGGCCCGTCCCCGGACAAGATGCTGCTCGGCCGGCTCTTCTCGTACCCGGACACCCACCGCTACCGGATCGGCCCCAACTACGCCCAGCTGCCGCCGAACCGGCCGCACGCTCCGGTCAACTCGTACGCGAAGGACGGCCCGATGCGCTACGAAGCGGCGAACACCGGCGCCGTGTACGCGCCCAACTCGTACGGCGGTCCGGAGGCGGACGTCCAGCGGTTCGGCGACCCCGCGGGGTGGCAGACGGCGGGCGAGATGGTCCGCGAGGCGTACGAACTGCACCGCGAGGACGACGACTGGGGCCAGCCGGGCACGATGGTCCGCCAGGTCCTCGACGACGCGGCCCGCGACCGCCTCGTATCGAACGTCAGCGGCCATCTGAAGGCCGGCGTGTCACGTCCGGTCCTGGACCGCGCGGTGCAGTACTGGCGCAACATCGACAAGGAGATCGGCGACCGGATCTCCCACAACGTCAACGGAGACTGAGCACCGGGGCATTCAGGGGCAGGCAGCGTGGCGCCCGAGGCGGGTCGAGCGGACTCGCCTCGGGCGCCATGCTCTTGTGGTGGGGTGGGAGGGCAGCATCCAGACGTGAGGACGAACCGTGCAGTTTCAAGACGTACTGAACCGTCTCGACCGGTGGCTGGAAGTCAATTCGCCGGATGATCTCGGCACGTTGAACCCGCCGGCGACCGCGTCGGAGATCAACGCCATCGCCGAGAACAGGTTCTCGCTCATCCCCGAGATCCGGACGTGGCTCGGGCATCACAACGGCGTCTCCACCCATCTCCGGCACAGCGGCCCCGGCGGCTTCCTTCCGGGCGGCCACTATCCGGTCGACGCCGAACGCATGACGAACGGCCTGCGGGACATGGAGCAGGACGTGGCGTGGAGCCTGGAGGACGGCAACGCGGACTTCGTGGTGGGCGCGACGGCCCATGTGATGTGGGTGCCCATCAGCAGTACGCACACCGGGGTGGAGCTGGTCGTGGACCACCGCGAGGGGCCGACGTACGGCGCCGTTCTGGAGATCGACCAGGATCTGGAGCTGTGGGGCGTCGTGCGCTGGAAGAGCCTGTCCGAGATGTTCCAGGAGACGCTCGAAGCGCTGGAGACCGGGCGGCCTGTCGTCACGGCAATCGGCGGGGAGATCCGTCCCGAGACGGTTCGTGCATCGGACGGTACGAGCAGCGTCGTCTGGCGGTGACGCGAGACGGCTGGGCGTGGGGGGGGCCGCCCGCCCCCGCCCCCCCCCCCCCCGGCCCCCCCGGGGGGGGGGGGGGGGGGCGGGGCGCCCCCCCCCCCCCCCGGGGGGGGGGGACCCCAACCCGCCCCCACCAAGTTGAA
>NZ_JBIAVS010000016.1:118489-132541 GCF_042894545.1 Streptomyces sp. NPDC001530 | reverse complement strand
GTTGTGGGGGGGGGGGGCCCGCGCCGGGGGGGGGGGGGGGGCGGCGCGCGGGGGGGGGGGGGGGGCCCCGGCCGCCCCGCCCCCCCCACGCCTGTGGCCCTAGAAGGGCGGTGCCTCAGGGACGGACGACGCAGACGTCATCGGTGTTGCATCCCTCGAAGCCGGGAACCTCGATGTAGAACTCCCCGCCGTTCTGCACCCGCGCCTTCGTGTAGAAGCCCGACAGTCCCGGGCCTCTCCCCGCGTCTCCGTTCTGCTTGCCCGGCATGGAGGCTCGCCCGCAGATCTCCTTCCAGGTGGGCGGGTCGTACCGGTCGTCGTCGAAGAGGCGCCAGGTGCCGTCGTCCTGCTTCTCCGCGTAGAGCTGCACGCAGATGCCTCCGTTGACGACGGGTGTGGGTGTTCCTCCGCTCTCCTGGGTGGCGGCGAAGGGGAACTCGTCGCACTGCACGCCCTTGGTGTCCCCTGTGGCGTCCGGGTGGGCCGTCCACTTGCCGTCGCCGGTCTTGTTGCAGATCGTGTCGCGGTTGTGGTCCTGCTGCACCTTGTCCGTCATGCGGTGCATCGGCTTGTTGTACTTCTTGCTGCCCGGGTGGTCCTGCAGCTTCTCCCGCAGCACCCAGTAGTAGGCGGCAGCGGCCGGATACCGCTTGGTGTTGGTCTGCCACGTCGGTACGTTCTTGGCGAAGATACAGCCGGTCGAGTTGGGTACGGCGACGCTGTTGTCACATTCGACCTGGTCCCAGAAGGTCCAGGAGGGCTTGATGGTCGCGGCCGCTCCGGCCGCCTCGGGGGCAGCCGCCTTGAAGTTGAGGAACGTGCCCCGGTCGAACTTCTGGGACGTACCGGACACCGCGTTGTTCCAGGTGAACGTCCTGGTCGCCGACGCCCAGTGGGTGTCCACGATGGGCTCCCACACGGTGAGACCGTCCCAGCCGCCCTGGTACGCCTCGTCGCAGTCCGGTGTGCAGATCGCGTCCCAGTAGTCCAGGGAGACGGTGCCCAACGAGGCGTCGAGGGACAGCGGGCTCATGAACATCCGCTCGCGGAACACGGCCTTGTTCTCCAGCAGGATCTCCTCGCGGACCGCGAAGATGGCCGTCCCCACCGTCTTACCGTCGTGCTCCCACCTGATCACGACGGCCAGCTTGTTGCAGCCCTCGCGGCGGGTGATGGTGTAGCCGGAGACATTGGGGTCGTCGCACCACGGCACCAGAGGGGCGGCGGCCGCGGCGAGACTGTTCTTGGAGCTCTTGGGCTGCTCCCACTCGCTGACGCCGTACTTCTCGAGGTCGTAGTCGAGCTTGACGCACTGGCGTGTGCCCTTGTGGTCCGTGTCGACGCAGCGCTCCCTGTTCGCCGCCAGCGCCGTCCCCTCGGGATTCGGCTGCTTCTGCCGGTCCGTGTCCTCCCACTCCGGGTCGGGCGCGTCCGGATCGGCCTCCGGGATGACGATGTCGGGTACGAAGTCCCAGTCACCGGGCTCGAACGCCAGGGCGTCGAAGGCGATGTCCTCGTCCCCCGTGCCGTCGGCGGTGAC
This sequence comes from Streptomyces sp. NPDC001530, assembly GCF_042894545.1. Classification (NCBI taxonomy): domain Bacteria; kingdom Bacillati; phylum Actinomycetota; class Actinomycetes; order Kitasatosporales; family Streptomycetaceae; genus Streptomyces; species Streptomyces sp. NPDC001530. The sequence continues at coordinate 131,001 of NZ_JBIAVS010000016.1, read as the reverse complement.
CGTGTTCAGTTTGACCTCGGGCACGATCCCCTTGGTCCGGAAGATCCCGAGCTTCACCCACCGGTTGCGGTCACCGGGCTGGGAGACGGTTTTGGAACGCCAGCCGTTACGGGTCTTGATCTGGTACTTGGCGAACTTGGTCTGCGCGCCGTGATCGGGAAGGTGCACCCAGATCCGGGCGTCCTTGTCGAGTTCCTTGTTGAGCTTCCAGTCGGCGGTGATGTTCAGCCGCTGGCCCTTGGCGTCGTTGGCCCGGGTGTGGCCGAAGTAGAAGTGGCCGCCGAAGCCGGCTCCCAGTTGGTGGAGGTCGACCTTCGCCGGGTAGACGGTCTCGACCGAGTTGTTGGCGAAGGTGAAGCTGAAGGTGCCGGAGTTCGTCCAGGAGTTGGTGCAGCCGGGGCGGACGACGGGCGTGCCCGCCGGGACGTCGTCGACGATGAGGGCGCTGTCGGGCAGGCCGCTGGTGCTGCAGTTCGGCGGATAGGCCGTGCCGTCGGCCTCCTCCGGCGAGGTGTCGCCGAAGCGGATGAACTCGTATCCGCAGGTGTCGACGCAGTCGGTCTTCCACGTCACCGGCTTGTTCCACCAGCACTTGACGTCGTCGCGGCCGCAAGGGCCGCTGGAGGCGGTGTCGTTGGAGGCGCCGTCGGAGATCCGGCTGGGGTCGCAGCTGTTGGAGGAGTCGCAGAACGCGTCCTCGGGAGCCTTGAGGTGAGCGCGGTTGTAGAGCGCGCTGCCCTTGACGGTGACGGCCGCGCTGGTGCCGTTCCAGGTCGCCGGACGGAAGGCGGGGACCAACGTGCCCGGCGATTCCAGGAAGGACGGCGGATGTGCGGCGAAGCCGAGGACCTTCTCCTGGTAGGGCCAGTTCTGCGGGCGGGCGGCGGCACTGGCGTCCTCGCCGCCGGCGGAGTTCTCCATGAACGGCAGGCGCCCGGCGTCCCATTCGGGGTTGGCGGGGTTGTTGGCCCAGCCGAGGCCCCACGGTGAACCATCACCGGCGTTGGTGTGGAAGCCGGAGTTGTAGGCCCACAGAGCGAAGTACCAGTTCTCGGGGCGTCCCGTGGTGCCGTGGTTGGCGATCATGCCCGCGGCGCGGGTCTCGTTCCACTTGGAGACGAGGGTCTGCAGACCCGCGGCGATGTTGGCGGTGTAGTCGAGCGCGGCGGCCCGCTGCTTCTGGTAGGGCCAGGCCTCGCCGCCGTGGCCGTTTTCGCGGCCGGCCATGCGCATGTGGTCGGTGATCTGTGTGATGCCGTAACCGCAGTCCGCCTTGGCGAAGTCGATGTCCCAGTCGTTGCTGGTGTCACCGTCGTAGAGGTTGATGCCGTAGTAGTTGCCGATCAGCGGGCTGGCGGTGACGCCGGGGACGGCCTCGCGGCCGGCCTGCCACATGTTCGACTCCTGGGTGGTCACGCCGAGCATGACCTGCGCCATCGCACGGCCGCCGCCTTGCAGCGCCGGGTTCAGGAAGAGGGTCTGCGGCTGGTACGCCGGCATCCCCAGGTTCTTCCAGTCGGCCGGGCGCGAGATGTGCGTGTTCAGCAGACCCTTGACGGCCATGTCGACCGCCCACTCCACCTGGCGTGGCTTGGGCTGCATGGCCTGGTTGCGCGGGTCGTTGCGCGGGACGGAGCAGGTGCGCTCCTCCTCCACCGGGTCGTTGGGGTCACTGGCGGCCGCCGCGGTCACCGACGCCTTGCCGGTGCCTCCGGAACCGGACAGCAGCCCCGGGGAGGCGTCACGGCCCTGGCCCGCGTACGTCGACACGCGCCGGGCCGGGTCCACGGTGAACGAGGCCGTGCGCCCGGTGTCGCGGGTGGTCAGGGACATCTTCACCGCACGGGCCTTGGTGGCCTCGCCGGGCAGCAGCAGTGCGCCCTTGCCGTCGGCCCACGCCGTGTGGGTCAGCACGGCCTCGCCGCGCGTGGAGACGGTGACGTCCTTCGGAGTGGACGCCAACCGCCGTACGGTCGAGGGCAGTTGGGCGGCCGCCTGGTGGGTCGTGCCGGTCACGTACACGGTGCCGGCGCCACGGGTGAGGCCGGTCTCGGTCGCGAGCCCCCGGGCCAGGACCGCCGCCCGCGCGATGCGCGCGTTCGGGTGCGCCACGGCACCGGCGGCGATGTGCTTCACCTTGGACGTGGTGCCGCGCTTGTCGAGGAAGGCGAGCCCCCCTTCGCCGTCGGGCGTGAGCCGGTAGGGCACACCGTCGGTACGGACGAGAGCCTTGCGCCCGCCGCGGGCGTCGACCTTGATGACCTCCGCGCCGGAGGCCGCGGCTATGGATCCGTTCGCGACCGGGACCGCCGAGGTGATCTGCCCCCTGACCGGAATCGCCTTGCCCAGCTTGCCGGTTGAGGCGTTCAGCCGGAACAGCCGGGTGCCGGGCCGGTCCTCGCCGCCGGACTGCGTCAGGATCACCGACTCACCGGGTCCGCACCCCGGGTTGTAGTACGACAGCGAGGCCTTCAGCCTCAGCTTCGTCACCCGGCCCGAGGCCAGGTCCACCACCGCGGTGAACCCACCCCTGGCCATCAGCTGCGGCTTGTTGGTGAAGGTGCGCGGCGCGTAGACCACGACCGCCCGCTTCCCCGAGCCGGTGACGCAGGTGTTGCCGATCCAGGAGTCGGCGTCGAATCCCGGCTCGGACAGTGACGCGGCCGTGCGCCAGGTGTATCCGTCGCGCTTCCGGGCCGTGAGGATATGGAAGCCCTCCGCGTCCCCCGAGGTCGTCCACGCCAGGTCACCGGACGTCTTCCACTTCTTGCCCAGCAGCGTGGCCCGCTCGGCCGCCGGCACCACGTCGCGCCGGGTCTCGGCCGCCGCCTTCTTGGCCGGACTCGCCGGAGCCGGTGGATCGGCCCAGGCCACGGCCTGCGTCAGCCCCGCGAGCACCGCCCCGGCCGCCACGGCGGCCAGTGGTGCCCGCATTCGTCTACGGAATCTCAATTCTTCCCCTTCTCGCACGACCCCCGCATTACGGGAGTCCCGGAAAGGAAAGGACGCCTTGGCTGAAATTCGGGCATACCTGATGGCCCGCGCGTAGTGGTCAGAATTCGCGAAATTCAGGCTCCAAGGCCCCCTCCCCGTTTACGGGGAGAATGATCCAGACACGCATCCCGAGTCAACGAATTCCTTATGGAACTTTAGACTTCCGGATCACATGGCCGAAATCGACCGGCGAAAAATCGCCTGACAGAAAGAAATCAGCCATATGCCCGCGGACTCCTCGACCATGATCAACTGTTCGATCAACGTTCGGTAATGAATCGACCAAGGAGGGGGAACACCTTGAGATCCATCGCACGTCTTGCCGTCGTCGGCGCGGTCGCCGGAGTCCTGGCCACCGCCACGTCCGGCTCCGCCTTCGCCGAGGACTACACGATCTACAGTGCGGGCGCCGACGCCAGGTCCAAGTTCGTGGCGTACGGCGACCACCTGTACATCACCGACATGACGGCGGACGGCCACTCGGCCATCGGCATCATCGAAGTGGGTACCCAGTACTACTACTGGAACCGTGACGGCAAGGGCACGACCCGGCACGTAGACCTCGATCTGCCGGAGAACCACGCCATGGCGCTGGGCGCCGTCATCGGCGAATGGGAGGGAACTCCCACGGGCGGCATCATCTGGTCGACGCTCAGCACGGCCACCATCTCGACTTCGTAGTCAGCGGCGGATATCGCTCGTATACGAGAAAATGGGCGCCCGGTGGACCACCGGGCGCCCATTCGCGCGTTACTGGCGACTTTTGGACGCTATTGCCGGTCCGGATCCAGTGGATTGTCCGTGATTTCTTCGGTCGGCGTCCCCGTCGGAGTGGTCGGCCGCGTAGTCGTCGGCTCGGTCGTCGTCGGCTCTTCCGTCGGGGTCGGCGGGCTGCTGCTCGTCGGCGGCTCGCTCGTCGGCTCCTCGGTCGTCGGCGTCGACGACGGTGTGCTGCTCGGCCGCCGCGTGTACGTGGGCGTTTCCGTGGGCTCGACCGCCGCGCCCGACGTGGTGTCCAGGTCGAACTTGCTGACCTTGCCCATCGCGTCGAAGGTGTACGCCGCCCAGATCTGGGCCGGGAAGCCACCACCGTTGACACGGCCGTTCTCCGCGACGAGGCCCGTGGCGCCCTTCATGGACACCTGCTTGCTCGCGTTGGCGGTGCCGACCGCGCCCTCGCCGAACAGCCCGACCGACGTGACCAGGTTCGGCGTGTAGCCGGTGAACCAGGCCGACTTGTTGTTGTCGGAGGTACCCGTCTTGCCGGCGACCTGCTGGCCGTCGCGGGCCGGGTTGTCCCGCACCGCGACCCGGGCCGTACCGTCGTCGACCACACCGGTCAGCACCGAGGTGACCGTGTCGGCGGCCTCCTCGCTGATGACCTGGTCGCCGATCGGGTCGGGGAACTTGACCGTACGGTCCTTGTGCTCGGCCTTGGCCACGAGCGCCGGGGTGACCTTCTTGCCGTGGTTGTCGAGCGTGGCGTACACGCCGGCCATCTCCAGCGGGCTGGCCCCCATGGAACCGAGGGTCTGTGCGGGCACCGCCTGCAGTCCCTTGGTGTCCATGCCGAGTTTGTCGGCGACCTTGAAGACCCTGTCCATGCCGACGTCGACGCCCATCTGCGCGAAGACGGAGTTGATGGACTTGTTCGTCGCGGTCTGGACGGTGACGTTGCCGTAGGTGTGCTCGTCCTCGTTCGGCGGCGCGAAGGCGATGTCGCTGCCCACGACCGGGCGCCTGTTCGTGCCGTCGTAGATCGTGTTCGCCGTGATCGGCCGGCCGCTCTGCGTCTTTGCGTTCTCGGCCAGGGCCGCCGCAAGGATCAGGGGCTTGAAGGTCGACGCGACCTGGTAGTCACGGCGGGTCGCGTTGTTGTAGTAGTGCTTGAGGTAGTTCTGGCCGCCGTACATCGCCAGGACCTTGCCCGTCTTGGGGTCGACGGATGCGGCGCCGGCCTGGATGTTGGCGTCGACCTTGCGCTTCTTCGGGTCCAGCTTGCTGGTCAGCTGCGCCTTGACGGCCTTCTCCAGCTGGGCCTGCTTCTTCTTGTCGATGTTGAGCGTGATGGTCCAGCCGCCCGCCTCGACCATGTTCTGGGCATCGTCCAGGCTGGGGGCCGTGCCCTGGGCGACGAGTTGCTTCGCCAGCGCGCTCTCGGCCGCCTTCACCAGATAGCCGGTCTGCCCCTCCATGCCGGGCGCGCCCTTGGGCGGCTTGGGCACCGGGAACTTCATGGCCTGGCGCTTGGCGGAGTCCAGCCAGCCCTCCTCGACCATGTTGTCGAGGGTGTAGTTCCAGCGGGCCTTGACCAGCCTCTTGCCCTCGGCCGAGGCGACCGCCCAGTCGTACTGGCTCGGGGCCTGCAACAGCGAGGCCAGATACGCGCCCTGTTCGACCGTCAGATCGCTCGCGTCGACGCGGTAGTACGCCTGCGCCGCGGCCTGGATGCCGTACGCGCCCTCGCCGTAGTAGCTGGTGTTGATGTAGCCCGCGAGGATGTCGTCCTTGGACTTCTGGCGGTCCACCTTCAGCGAGATGACCAGTTCCTTCAGCTTGCGCGTGACGGTCTGGTCCTGGCTGAGGTAGTAGTTCTTGACGTACTGCTGGGTGATCGTCGAACCACCCTGCTTGCCCTTGCCGGAGAGGGTGTTGAGCAGACCGCGGGCCGTGCCCTTGAGGTCGACACCCGCGTCCTTGTAGAACGACTTGTTCTCGGCGGCGACGAAGGTCTTCTGGACGTCCTTGGGCACCTTGTCGAGGTCCACGACCTCACGGTTGACGTCGCCGGTGCGGGCGAGCATCGTGCCGTCGCTGTACTTGTAGATGTTGCTCTGCAGCTGCGCGGCCGCGTTGCCCTTCGGCACGTCGACGACCATGTAAAGGACGACGAAGGCGCCCATACCGAGTAGGCAGAGGCCGAAGAACGTCCCGGTGATCGTCTTCCAGTTGACGAACCGGCGTATGCCACTGCGGCCGCTCTTGCCCCCGGCCGAGGCTCCGGCCGACGCGTTGGCCGTCGCCCCGGATGAGCGCTTGGGCGCCGCGCGGCGGCCACGCGCCTGCCGCGCTCGTCTCTCTTCCGCTCGTCCCATGGGTCGATCCGCTCCGCTTCACTCTCGTGTGGCACACAGGTTCGTCGCTCAGGTCAGCTCAGCAAGCTAACACCGCGCGCTATGACAAAGGGCCGCCGATCCGGCCTTTTCCGGACGTGACAATCAGCACGCCATGCGCACCCATCCCACCGAAACCGACGACTGAGAGATGCGGAAGGTTGCCTGCCCGCGGCGACCGTGAGGTTTCTCGCCCCCGCCGCCCCTACCCGTCCCGTACCGGGGGGCTCCGCCCCCCGGACCCCCCTGAAAGACTGCGCAGTTCCCCGCGCCCCTCAAGGGGCGGGGAACTGCGCGACCGCGGGACGGGTAGGGGCGGCGGGGGCGAAAAAGCTCGGTGACGGAACCGTGACAATCGGCGCTGACCTGCGGCCCCGCACCCCGACCAAGATCTATGCGCACCGCGTATACGCGGGGTGTATACGCCGTGTGTAGAGTGCTCCGCATGTCCATCGGTCACACCCTCCTAGGGCTCCTGGAGTCCGGGCCCCGCCACGGCTACGACCTGAAGCGGGCCTTCGACGAAAAGTTCGGTCATGATCGGCCTCTGCACTACGGCCAGGTCTACTCGACGATGTCGCGGCTGCTCAAGAACGGGCTCGTCGAAGTCGACGGGATCGAGGCGGGCGACGGCCCCGAGCGCAAGCGGTACGCGATCACCGAGGCCGGCATCACCGACGTACAGCGGTGGCTCGCGACGCCGGAGAAGCCCGAGCCGTATCTGCAGTCGACCCTCTACACGAAGGTCGTCCTCGCACTGCTCACGCACCGCAACGCGGCCGACATCCTCGACACGCAGCGCGCCGAACACCTGCGCATGATGCGCATCCTCACCGACCGCAAGCGCAAGGGCGACCTCGCCGACCAGCTGATCTGCGACCATGCCCTCTTCCACCTCGAGGCCGACCTGCGGTGGCTGGAGCTCACCGCCGCGCGTCTCGACAAGCTCGCCGAGGCGGTGACGACCCGATGACTCCTCCCCCCGGCTCCCTGCTCGCCGCGTCGGAGCTTCGCAAGACGTATGGACCGACCACCGCGCTGGACGGTGCCGAGTTCTCCATCCATCCCGGCGAGGTCGTCGCCGTGATGGGGCCCTCCGGCTCCGGCAAGTCCACCCTGCTGCACTGTCTCGCCGGGATCGTGACGCCCGACTCGGGCTCGATCCTCTACAACGGGCGCGAGATGGCGACCATGAACGACGCGCAGAGGAGTGCGTTGCGGCGGAGCGAGTTCGGGTTCGTGTTCCAGTTCGGTCAGCTCGTGCCCGAACTGACCTGCGTCGAGAACGTCGCGCTGCCGCTGCGGCTGAACGGGACCGGGCGCAAGGAGGCCGAGCGCACCGCCCTGTCGTGGATGGAGCAGCTGGAGGTCGACGACCTCAAGGGCAAGCGGCCCGGCGAGGTCTCCGGCGGTCAGGGGCAGCGCGTGGCGGTGGCCCGTTCGCTGGTCACCAACCCGCGCGTACTGTTCGCGGACGAGCCGACCGGCGCGCTGGACTCGCTCAACGGCGAGCGCGTGATGCAGCTGCTCACCGACGCGGCCCGCTCGACCAACGCCGCCGTCGTGCTCGTCACGCACGAGGCACGGGTGGCCGCGTACTCCGACCGCGAGATCGTCGTACGGGATGGCCGGTCGCGGGACATGGAGCGCGTCGTATGAACATGCGTCAGTGGTCCAGGGACCTGGCCATGGGGGCCAAGTTCGCCTTCGTCGGCGGACGTGAGGGCTGGATCCGGGTCCTGCTGACGGCGGTCGGTGTCGGTCTGGGCGTGGCACTGCTGCTGCTCACCACCGCGATACCGAACGCGCTGGCGGTCCGGCACGACAGGGAGACCGCGCGCACGGACATCACCTACAGCGACTCCCACAAGCCCAAGGCCGACAACACCCTCCTCGTCGGGAACGTCGGCACCACGTACCACGAACAGGACGTACGGGGCCGGGAGTTGGAGCCCGAGGGGGCCAGGGCGCCGTTGCCGCCGGGGCTGAGCAGGTTTCCGGCCAAGGGCGAGATGATCGTCTCCCCCGCGCTGAAGAAGCTGCTGACGTCGGACGACGGGACGCTGCTGCGGAAGCGGCTGCCGGACCGTGTCGTCGGCACCATCGCCGAGCCCGGCCTCATCGGTTCGGCCGAACTCGCCTTCTATCGGGGCGGCGAGGGGCTCGCGTCGCAGGTGGACGGCGCCCGGGTGGCCCGGATCGACAAGTTCGGGGATCCGCATCCCTCGTCCGAGCGGATGGACCCCGTCATGATCCTGCTGATCCTCGTGGTCTTCGTGGTGCTGCTGATGCCGGTCGGCGTCTTCATCGCGGCGGCCGTGCGGTTCGGCGGCGAGCGGCGCGACCGGCGGCTCGCGGCGCTGCGGCTGGTCGGCTCCGACAGCCGGATGACCCGGCGGATCGCCGCCGGCGAGGCGCTCTCAGGCGCCCTGCTCGGGCTGGTCTTCGGCACGGGCTTCTTCCTGATCGGCCGCCAGATCGCGGGCTCTGCGGAGATCCTCGACGTCAGCGTGTTCCCGAGCTATATGAACCCGGCGCCCGCGCTGGCCGCACTGGTCGCCGTCGCGGTCCCGGCGGCCGCGGTGCTGGTCACCCTGTTCGCCCTGCGCGGCGTGGTCATCGAGCCGCTCGGCGTGGTGCGCACGGCCCGGCCCGCGCGGCGTCGGCTGTGGTGGCGGCTGCTGCTGCCGCTGGGCGGGCTCGCGATGCTCTACCCGATGGTCGGGAAGGGCCGGAACAACGGGGACTTCAACCAGTACCTGGTGATCGGCGGCGTCGTCCTGCTGCTCGTCGGCGTCACCGCGCTGCTGCCGTGGATCGTCGAGGCGGTCGTCGCCCGGCTCGGCTCCGGCGGGGTGGCCTGGCAACTCGCCGTCCGCAGGCTCCAGTTGAGCAGTGGCACGGCGGCCCGCATGGTCAACGGCATCGCGGTGGCGGTGGCCGGGGCGATCGCCCTGCAGATGCTGTTCGCCGGGGTCCAGGGCAACTACACCAAGGAGACGGGCAAGGACGTCTCGCGGGCGCAGATGCAGGTGAACCTTCCGAGCGAGGTCCCGCTCGCCCCGGCCGTACGGAAGTTCACCGAGACCAAGGGAGTACGCCATGCCTCGGCGTTCTCCGAGGGCTATGTCGGCGACCGGAGGTCGGACGCCGCGCTCACCGCCGAGATCACCGTCGGCGACTGCGCCTCCCTGCGCGAGGTGGCGACGCTGCCCTCGTGCCGCGACGGCGACGTCTTCGCCGTGCGGGGCGGCGAGTACGACACCGATACCCCGAAGCTGGCCAAGCCCGGCCGCACGCTGTACATCGACCCGTCGTACAGCGACCTCCCGCGCAGCAAGGAGGTCGCCTGGACGCTGCCGCAGAACCTGAAGCACGCCCAGTCGCGCAAGGACCCGGCCGGCATGTACCGCGGCGGCTTCCTGATCACCCCGAGCGCCCTGCCCGAGCGGGCCGCGCAGACCGTCAATGGCGAGATCTACCTGAGGCTCGACGAAACCGTGCCGGATGTGCGCGAGCTCGTGCGCAACACACAGGCGGCCATCGATCCGTTCTCGGTCCCCATGGTGTGGGCGGCCAGCGAGGAGTCCCGCCGCTTCACCTCCATCCGCACCGGCCTGTTCGTCGGCGCGACCTGCGTCCTGTTCCTCATCGGGGCGAGCCTCCTGGTCTCCCAGTTGGAGCAGCTGCGCGAGCGCAAGAAGCTGCTGTCGTCGCTGGTCGCCTTCGGAACCCGGCGCCGCACGCTGAGCCTGTCGGTGCTGTGGCAGACCGCGATCCCGATCGCCCTGGGCCTCGCGCTGGCGTCGATCGTCGGGCTGACCCTGGGCACGGTCCTGCTGAAGATGACCGACGTCCCGGTAGGCGTGGACTGGCCGAGCGTGCTGTCGATGACCGGCATCGGTGCGGGAGTCGTCGTCCTGGTGACGGTGCTCAGCCTGCCGCCGCTGATCCGTCTGATGCGGCCGGACGGGCTGCGCACGGAGTAACCAGGGTCTCCGGCACGGCTACAACACCCGTACGGGCAACGGCCGCAGCGCTTCCCTGAGCGCTGCGGCCAGTTCCTCGTACTCCGTGCCCCGTGCGGCGCCCGCCCGCATCGCGAGGGCGATCCGCCGGGTCGGCGCCGGATCCGCGAAGTACCCGGTGAGGAGCTGGTTGCTGCGGGTCGTCTCGACCTTGACCGCGGTACGCGGCAGGAGCGTCACGCCGAGTCCGCCGGCGACGAGTTGGACGAGGGTGGAGAGCCCCGCGGCGGTGGTGGTGACGGGCGCGTCCGCGCGGCCCGCCTCCCGGCAGATGTCGAGGGCCTGGTCGCGCAGACAGTGCCCCTCGTCGAGCAGCAGGAGGTTCAGCTCCCGCAGGGCCTCGCGCGGGATCCCCTCCCGGCCGCCCAGCCAGTGGTCCAGTGGGGTGACGAGGACGAAGTCCTCGTCGAACAGCGGGAGTTCGACGACGCCGGGCACACTGAGCGGCACGGCGAGCAGGAGCAGGTCGAGACGGCCGACGGCCAGCCCCTCCAGCAGATTGGCCGTCTGCTCCTCGTGCACCTGGAGGTCGAGGTCCGGGTAACGGTCGTGGGCGAGCTTGAGGACGGTGGGCAGGAGGTAGGGCGCGACGGTGGGGATGACGCCGAGGCGAAGCGCTCCGGTGAACGGCGCCCGTACGGTCTCGGCCTCCTCCATCAGCGCGCCGACCGCCTCCAGCACGGCCTTCGCGCGTACGGCGAGACGCTCGCCGGCGGGCGAGAGCAGCACCTTGCGGGTCGTACGCTCCAGCAGGGTCACCCCGAGTGTCTCCTCCAGGGCGGAGACCGCGCCCGACAGCGCGGGCTGGCTCATGCCGATCGCGGCGGCCGCGTCACGGAAGTGCAGATGCTCGGCCACGGCGGCGAAGGCGCGCAGCTGGGCGAGGCTGGGCTGACGGCGGCTGTTCCCCTTGGAGCTCGTCTTGCCGATGGGGCTCGCCATGGCCGTACCTCTTACTCATAGTGACTGATAGATGCAGCCGATCAACACGACCGAGTGTAGCTATTTCCCTAATCAATGCAGCGTGTGCCACCATCGAGATCGTCCAACCCATGGGAAAAGCCCCCAAAAAGGGCGATTCCTCGCTGCAAGGAGAGCGTGTGCTCACTGTCGGTGACAAGTTCCCCGAGTTCGACCTGACTGCCTGTGTCTCGCTGGAGAAGGGCAAGGAGTTCGAGCAGATCAACCACAAGACCTACGAGGGCAAGTGGAAGATCGTCTTTGCGTGGCCCAAGGACTTCACCTTCGTGTGCCCCACCGAGATCGCGGCCTTCGGCAAGCTGAACGACGAGTTCGCCGACCGTGACGCCCAGGTGCTCGGCTTCTCCGGCGACTCCGAATTCGTGCACCACGCCTGGCGCAAGGACCACGACGACCTGCGCGACCTGCCCTTCCCGATGATGGCCGACTCGAAGCACGAGCTCATGCGTGACCTCGGCATCGAGGGCGAGGACGGCTTCGCCAAGCGCGCCGTGTTCATCGTCGACCAGAACAACGAGATCCAGTTCTCCATGGTGACCGCCGGCTCCGTCGGGCGTAACCCCAAGGAGGTCCTGCGGGTCCTGGACGCCCTGCAGACGGACGAGCTGTGCCCGTGCAACTGGACCAAGGGCGAGTCGACCCTCGACCCGGTCGCGCTGCTGGCCGGTGAGTGACCTTCCATGGCCCTCGATGAACTGAAGTCCGCCATCCCGGACTACGCGAAGGACCTGCGCCTGAACCTGGGCTCGGTCATCGGCAACTCCGACCTGCCGCAGCAGCAGCTGTGGGGGACGGTGCTGGCGTGCGCCATCGCGTCCCGCTCGCCTCGCGTGCTGCGCGAGCTGGAGCCCGAGGCGAAGGCTCAGCTGTCGCCCGAGGCGTACACCGCCGCCAAGTCGGCCGCCGCGATCATGGCGATGAACAACGTCTTCTACCGGACGCGGCATCTGCTCTCCGACCCGGAGTACGGGACGCTGCGGGCGGGTCTGCGGATGAACGTCATCGGCAACCCCGGTGTCGAGAAGGTCGACTTCGAGCTGTGGTCGCTCGCCGTGTCCGCCGTGAACGGGTGCGGGCAGTGCCTCGACTCGCACGAGCAGGTGCTCCGCAAGGCGGGGGTCGATCGGGAGACGATCCAGGAGGCCTTCAAGATCGCGGCGGTGATTCAGGCGGTCGGTACGACGCTGGACGCCGAGGCGGTCCTGGCGGAGTAGCCTCCGCGAGCCTTGTCTCTACTGGGGCCCCGTCCACCTCTGTTGGGGGTGGGCGGGGCCTTGGTTTTTTTCGCCCCCTCCGCCCCTACCCGTCCCGTCCCGGGGGGGGGGGGCCCCCCCCCCCCCCACAAAAAAAAACAAACAACAACCCCCCCCCACCCCGCGGGGGCAGCGGGGCCCAA
>NZ_JBIAVS010000016.1:0-118484 GCF_042894545.1 Streptomyces sp. NPDC001530 | reverse complement strand
ACGTACGGCCGGGGGGGCCCCCCCCCCCCCCCCCCAAACCCCCCCCCCCCCCCCCCCGCCCCCCGGGGGGGGGGGGGGCACCCCCGCGACAAGCCCCCACTCACCCGCAGCCGACAGGCTGGTACGGGACGGGTAGGGGCGGAGGGGGCGAAAAAACTACGGCGCCGGCCGGTGGAGCGGTGCCGCGTCCACCGCCGTGGCGCCGCGAGGTTCCGGCGCCTGGCGGAGGTCGGCCTCGCGGGCGTAGGAGCGCAGGTAGACGACCACCGTGTTGGTGACCGCGACCAGCGGAACCGCGACCACCGCACCGCCGATACCGGCGACCATCCCACCCGCGGCGACCGAGAGAACCACCGCAAGGGGGTGCACCCGCACCGCCCGCCCCAGAATGAACGGCTGCAGGATGTGGCCCTCGATCTGCTGCACCGCCAGCACCACCACCAGCGTCATCACCGCCGTGAACACACCCTGCGTCACCAGCGCGACCACCACCGCCAACGCCCCGGAAATCACCGCACCCACCAGCGGAATGAACGCGCCCAGGAAGATGAAGACCGCCAGCGGGACGGCCATGGGGACGTCGAGGAAGTAGATGCCGAGGCCGATGAAGATGGCGTCGATCAGCGCCACTATCACCGTGCCGCGGACGTACGCCGTGAGCGTGCGCCACGCCCGCGGCCCCGCGCCCGCGACACCCGGCCGGGCGGCGGCCGGGACGAGCTTGAGCGTCCACTGCCAGATCCGCTTGCCGTCGTAGAGGAGGAAGAGGGTGGAGAACATCGTCAGGAGGATGCCGGTCAGGGCTTCCACGATGACGGTCACGCCCTCGAGGCCCGCCGAGGTGATCTGATCGGTGTTCGCGCCGATCGCCTCACGCAGGTTCTTGGCGATCTCGTTGATCTGTTTGTCCGTCACATGGAACGGGCTGTTGAGGAGCCACCTGCGCAACTCGTCGATGCCGTCCTGGATTTGGTCGGAGAGGTTGTCGATGTTCTCCTGGACCTGCCAGACCACGAACCAGCCGACCAGTCCCATGATGACGAAGCCGAGGATCGCGGTGAGCGCGGTGGCGAGCCCGCGCGGTACGCCGTAACGCGTCAGACGGGCCACCGTCGGCTGCAGCAGCGCGGTGATCAGCAGTGCGGCCACGAAGGCCAGCACCACCAGTTGTACGGCGCTGATGACCCGCATCAACACCCAGACGGTGCCCGCGAGTACGAGCAACCGCCAGCCGGCCTCGGCCGCGACCCGCACACCCCAGGGCACGGCCAGGGCGGGGTCGGGGCGCTCGGCCGTCAGCACATGGGCGCTAGGGGCGGAGACGTCCTCGGGACCGCTCGCGGCCGGGGGCGCCGATGCCTCGGTGTCCACCGCCTCCGCCGCCGTCGCCGAGTCCTTGGGGGCGTCGTCCGCACGGACGTCGAGCACGTCCTCCGTGTCGAGGGAGCCCCCCGACTCCTTCTCCACCTCGGCGCGGCGCTCGTCCAACCGCTCCCCCAGCTCGGTCAGTCCGGCGCCCAGCCGGCCGAGCCACCCTGGCACTCGCGACATGATCCGTCCTTTTCCCCCGTTGCTCCCCACCACTCCCCCCGGAGTCGTCGGATCCGACCGTACATGGCCGAAGCCCCTCCCCCTAGGACGGGGAGGGGCTTCGGAAGGTTGAGCGGCCGACGTGCGGCTCGTGGCTCAGTACCAGTGGTTGGCCTGCCAGAACGACCAGGCACCGCAGGGGCTGTCGTACCGTTCGTTCATGTAGTTGAGGCCCCACTTGATCTGGGTGGCCGGGTTCGTCTGCCAGTCGGAGCCGACGGACGACATCTTGGAGCCGGGCAGGGCCTGGAAGAGACCGTAGGCACCGGAAGAGGCGTTGACCGCCTTGTAGTTCCAGCTGGACTCGTGGTCCACGATGTTGCTGAAGCACTGGAACTGGTCGCTCGGCACCATCTGGCGCGCCATCGCCTGGATCTGCGCGACGGTGTACGAGCTCTGGACGGAGAAGCTGGTGGCGTCGCGCGTGGCGGAACGGCTGGCCGCCTCGGCGGCTTCCTTGCGCTCCTTGGCTTCCTTCTCGGCCTTCTCCGCGGCCTTCTGCTTCGCGATCGCGTCCTCGGCCGCCTGCTTGCGGGCAGCCTCCTCCGCGTCCTTCTTGGCGCTCGCGTCCGCGGCGATGGCCTGTGCGTCGGCCTGCTGCGTCAGGGACGCGGTCTGCACCTGGGCCTGCTGGCCCGCAGGTATGTCCGCGAGGAGGGTTGAGTCACTTGCCGTCGCCTCGGCATCGTTGGGCTGGGCGGTGCTGCCCGAGGCAACTCCGACGACGCTTCCGACAGCGGTGACCGCGGTGGCCGAGGCCACTGCGAATCCCCGGACCGAAATCCGGCTCACACGGTTTCCTTCCAGCATCGCCCGCTTCGGTGACCCTGGCGGACGCAATCGTGCCCCTGGCTCTGGTCTCCCAACTGCGGGGTCACGGGAGACACGGGCCCGGTGGGCAACTCCCGCGAGGGGAGCGCCGCGTGGTGCTCGGGCGGCATACGACGGCTCTGTGAAGTTCTGGTGTTTCTGTTGTGCCGTACCGCTGGGGGTACAGGTGTGTCGTATGCGGGGCCTGACAGGAGTGAGACTCTGCCGTAACCGGACGCCGCAAGGCAATTCTGTGTTGCGTGTGAAAGCTCACACCTCGTTTGTCCCAGGTGTTTTCCGGAAACGAGCACACGCCAGGACGCCGCCCGGCTAAGCTCTTCGCCTTTGCCGGACGGCGCCAACTACCGTGTATCCGCCACCCTTTGAACAGGTGGGGTCAGATCTGCCCGTCCTCCAGCATTTCGGTCACAAGGGCAGCAATCTGGGACCTCTCGGACCGGTTGAGGGTCACATGCGCGAAGAGCGGGTGGCCCTTCAACTTCTCGACGACGGCGACCACTCCGTCATATCGACCGACGCGCAGATTGTCCCTTTGTGCCACGTCATGGGTGAGAACGACCCGTGAATTGGCGCCGATTCGGGACAGAACGGTCAGCAGCACATTCCGTTCCAGTGACTGCGCCTCATCCACGATCACGAAGGCGTCGTGGAGGGAGCGGCCGCGGATGTGCGTGAGCGGCAGGACCTCCAGCATGCCGCGCGCGGTGACCTCTTCGATGACCTCGCGGCTGGTGACCGCGGAGAGGGTGTCGAAGACCGCCTGCGCCCAGGGGCTCATCTTCTCCGACTCGGAGCCGGGCAGATAGCCGAGCTCCTGCCCGCCCACCGCGTACAGCGGCCGGAAGACCATCACCTTCTGGTGCTGGCGCCGCTCCAGGACGGCCTCCAGGCCCGCGCAGAGCGCGAGCGCGGACTTGCCGGTGCCGGCCCGGCCGCCCATCGACACGATCCCGATGTCGGGGTCAAGGAGCAGATCAAGGGCGATGCGCTGTTCAGCACTCCTCCCCTTGATGCCGAAGGCCTCCCGATCGCCGCGTACGAGACGGACGTTGCCCTCGGACGTCACGCGTCCGAGCGCCTTGCCGCGCTCCGACTGGATCGTCAGGCCCGTGTGCACCGGCAGCTCGGCCGCCTCGGGGACGTAGGCGTGGCCCACGTCGAAGAGGACGTCCACCTGCTCGCCCGAGAGGGTCAGTTCGGACATTCCGGTCCAGCCGGAGGAGCCCGTGATGGCGAGCTCGGCGCGGTACTCCTCGGCGAGGAGTCCGACGGACGAGGCCTTGATCCTCAGCGGCAGGTCCTTCGACACAACCGTGACGTCGTACCCCTCGGCCTGCAGATTGCGGGCGACCGCGAGGATCCGGGAGTCGTTGTCCCCCAGGCGGTAGCCGCTGGGCAGCACGCTGGGGTCCGAGTGATTGAGCTCGACGCGTACGGTCCCGCCGAGGTCCCCGATCGGGATGGGAGAGTCGAGGCGGCCGTGCCGCACCCGGAACTCGTCGAGCAGCCGCAGGGCCTGCCGGGCGAAGTAGCCGAGTTCGGGATGGTGCCGCTTGGCCTCCAGTTCCGTGACCACCACGATCGGAAGCACGACTTCGTGCTCGTCGAAGCGGCTCAGGGCATTCGGGTCGGCCAGCAGGACGCTGGTGTCGAGAACATAAGTGCGCCGGTCTGGCTTGTGGCGCTTTGTGCTGGTCACCACGGAAGGACGTACCCCCTCGGATGAGGTCGGGGAGCGACGGAGAGGAGCTGGACCGGTCCTGGCCGCGATGCGCGGGCCGAAAACCGGCCCTCCCTCTCGTCCGTACTGACCGCACGGTCGGGCTGGTGCAAAGGGCCTCCCGGGCGGACGGCCCCGTGCCGTCCGCTGAGATCCGACACCCGTGGTTCGGGCATCGACCTGGAAGGCTTATGCCCTCGAACACGCCACGCCATGCCACGGCATATGACGGCGCGTTCGTTAACAGCTGATGACGTGTGTTCCCCAGGGGCCGGGAGAGGGGTCAGCCACCGTAGCGGCGGTGTCGCGCCGCGTAGTCACGCAGGGCGCGCAGGAAGTCGACCTTGCGGAAGGCCGGCCAGAAGACTTCGCAGAAGTAGTACTCGGAGTGGGCCGTCTGCCAGAGCATGAATCCGGACAGCCGCTGCTCGCCGCTGGTGCGGATCACCAGGTCGGGGTCGGGCTGGTCGCCGGTGTAGAGGTGCTTGCCGATGAGGTCGATGTCGACCGCGTCGGCGAGGTCCTCGATCGAGGTGCCCTTCTCCTGGGCGTCGAGGAGCATCGAGCGGACGGCGTCGGCGATCTCCTGGCGGCCGCCGTAGCCGATGGCGACGTTGACGAGGATCCCGTCGACGTGCGCGGTGGACTCCTCGGCCTCCTTCAGGACGGTCTGCATCCCCGAGGGCAGCAGGTCCGGCGTGCCCACGTGGTGCACACGCCAGCGGCCGTCGGCGGCGAGGGTGCGGACGACGCCCTCGATGATGCCGAGCAGCGGGCCGAGCTCCTCTTGCGGGCGGTCGAAGTTGTCCGTGGACAACAGCCACAGGGTGACGACCTCGACATCGGTCTCGGAGCACCAGCCGAGGAATTCCTCGATCTTGTCGGCACCGGCCCGGTGGCCCTGGGCCGTGGTGGAGCCCGCGGCCTTCGCCCAGCGCCGGTTGCCGTCCATGATGACCCCGATGTGCTTGGGCACCTGGTCGTGGTCGAGGTGGCCTTCCACCCTGCGTGCATAGAACCTGACCAGCAGACGGCGCAGGTTGTCGCGCAGGTTCACGTGTTGTCAGCCCCTCCGTGCGGGATCGGACAGGCGCGAGCGAGCACAGTCCCTGTCCGTATGGCGGTCCCCCGTGGCGAAGCCTACCCCCGGACTGTTGCCTTCCGGGGAACACCCCCGGACCCCCGGTTGGGGGTTGCTGGGGGGTGTCAGTGCGCTCACGTAGTTTCCTCTGCATGAACGACATGTCTGTATACCGCGCCGCAACAAGCCGGTACGACGCGATGGAATACCGGCGCACGGGCCGCAGCGGCCTCAAGCTGCCCGCCGTCTCGCTCGGCCTGTGGCACAACTTCGGCGACGACCGCTCGCTCGACTCCCAGCGCGCGATCCTGCGCCGCGCCTTCGACCTGGGCGTCACTCACTTCGACCTGGCGAACAACTACGGGCCGCCGCCCGGCTCCGCGGAACTCAACTTCGGCAAGCTGCTGCAGCAGGACTTCGCGCCGTACCGCGACGAACTGGTCATCTCGACCAAGGCGGGCTACCTCATGCACCCCGGCCCGTACGGGGAGTGGGGTTCGCGCAAGTATCTGCTGTCGTCCCTGGACGCGTCGCTGACGCGGATGGGCGTCGACTACGTCGATATCTTCTACTCCCACCGCTTCGATCCGGACACTCCGCTGGAGGAGACCATGGGCGCGCTCGCGTCCGCGGTCCAACAGGGCAAGGCGCTGTACGTGGGGGTGTCGTCGTACACCAGTGAGCAGACCGCCGAGGCGGCCCGGATCCTCACCGACATGGGAGTCCGCCCGCTCATCCACCAGCCCTCGTACTCGATGATCAACCGCTGGACCGAGGACGACGCCCTGCTCGACACCCTCGAGGACGCCGGCATGGGCTGCATCTCCTTCGTGCCGCTCGCGCAGGGCCTGCTGACGGGCAAGTACCTCAAGGGCATCCCGGAGGGCTCGCGGGCCACGCAGGGCAAGTCGCTGGACCCGAACCTGCTGAGCGACGAGGTCGTACGCCGTCTGAACGGGCTGAACGACATCGCGGCCCGCCGCGGCCAGTCCCTCGCCCAGCTCGCCCTCACCTGGGTGCTGCGTGACGAGCGGATGACCTCCGCCCTCATCGGCGCGTCCAGCGTGGCGCAGCTGGAGGAGAACGTGGCGGCGCTCGCGGCGCCGAAGCTCACGGACGAGGAGCTGAAGGAGATCGACACGTTCGCGGTGTCGACGCCAGGGACGAACATCTGGGCCGGTCGGAGCTGAGGCCGGAGGGCGACGTGACCGCCGGTGGACGCCGGGGCGGGAGGTCGAGCGGGCCACGGGTGGGCGCCGGGGCCGGACGGTGAGCCGGTCGTCGGTGGACGCCGAGACCGGACGGTGAGCCGGTCGTCGGTGGGCGCTGAGTCACCAGGGTCCGCGTCCGCGGGGCCGAGGGGCGCACGGGGGCGTCCGTCGGGCCGCCGCGTGCGGGCAGAAAAAACGGGCCGGTCCGTGGGGGGGAGACGGACCGGCCCGAGGGGGGTTTCCACCATAACCCTTCGTAAGTGATGCTGCGTGCATCGGCGTGCCACAACTACTCTCCGAAATCGCCCGGCGACGCCCCGGTGGGCCCGGAAGCCCCGGTTCAGGGCCTGATCATGGCTGAATCACGGCGGATTCAAAGGAAATCACGGAGGAACCGGAGAGATCCGACGGGTTTGCGCCCGGTTGCGATTTCCTCGCCGACTTGCCCGGATGTACTCCAGCCGGGTGACGCGCGTGGCGAACGCCTGCTTGACGCCGTCGCTAACTTCGCAGTCATGGCCACGTTCACGACTCCCGAGACGCCCGAGCCGGTGCCACTGGAGCCGGCCGTGTCGGCGCGCGCCCGGCGGCGCGGACTGCTGGGCCGCGACGGCATCGAGGGCGCGCTGCTGCTGAGTCCGGCGAACTCGGTGCACACCCTGGGGATGCGGTTCGCGATCGACGTCGCCTATCTGGACCGGAAGTCGCGGGTCCTGGCGGTGCGGACGATGCGTCCGGGCCGGGTCGGGCTGCCACGGCCGCGGGCCCGGCACGTCCTGGAGGCCGAGGCCGGGGCGATGGAGCGGTGGGGGGTGCGGCGCGGGGTGCGGGTCACCGTGCACGCGGAGTGACGTCCCGTCAGGGAGTGGAGGCAGCACCGCGCAGCCCCCTCCACTGCGCGGTGCCACACGCGCAGCTTTGCTCACGCGAATTACCTTGGTCTGAACTTACGTGAGCCGAACAGTCGAGGCGAGCCGCTCTCGATAACGATGTGGAAAACCTGTGGAGATGGGGGTTGTGATGCCCGACACGCATCCGTCATACGGAGGCGCATCTCACACGCAGTGCTCCGCATTGGGATGTTTTCGGTCAATCAGCTCACGCATGTGTCGATCACCCCATTCGCCCAGCGGCAGCAGGGCGGTGTTGAGGGTCTCGCCGAGGTCGGTCAGCGAGTACTCGACCTTGGGCGGGACCTCCCCGTACACCTCCCGGTGCACGATCCCGTCGGCCTCCAGCTCGCGCAGCTGCTGGCTCAGCACCTTCTCGCTGACCCCGGAGACATGGCGGCGCAGCTCCCCGAAGCGCAGGGTTCCGCCCGCGTGCAGCGCCCACAGGATCATCGGCTTCCACTTGCCGCCGACGACGTCCACGGCGGCGTCGAGACCGCAGGTGTAGGGGCCCTTGCCCTTCGACATGGTCAACTCCTCGTCAGGTTCGGCAGGATGGGGCGTCGGGAAGACCCGCGGAAGGATGCCCGGCGCAGCGGACAGGATCTGACCTCTTCGCGGTCTAGCGTCGCCCCATGACGTTGAGGATCACATGGGACGAGGCGAGCGCGCGGCGGATGGAACGGCAGTTCCTGGCCGTTCCCGCGCGGGCCGGGACGCCGGTCGCCGAGGTGGTCGGCGCGATGCTCGGTGCGCACGCCCAGGTGCTGTCGGCGGCCGAGGTGTCGGTGGGGGTACGGGCCGACGGGGTGACCCGGGCGGACGTGCGCGCGGCGCTGTGGGAGGACCGTTCCCTGGTGAAGACGTACGGCCCGCGCGGCACGCTGCATCTGCTCCCGTCCGCCGAACTCCCCCTCTGGACCGCCGCGTTGACGGCCGTCCCCACCGGTCCGAGCCCGTTCCCGCCGGATGTGCGGCTCACCGAGGCGCAGGCGGACGAGGTCGTCGCGGCGATCGGTGACGCCCTGGACGGCGTGTCCCTCACCCTCGACGAGCTGGGCGACGCGGTCGTGGCACGCACCGGGCCGTGGGCCGGGGACCTGGTGATGCCCGCGTTCCAGGAGATGTGGCCGCGCTGGCGGCAGGTGATGCACCGGGCGGGCCGGCGGGGCGCGCTGTGCTTCGGCCCGAACCGTGGCCGCAAGGTGACGTACACACGGCCTCCGCGTTTCGAACCGCTCGGTGCCGACGAGGGGCTCCCCCTGCTCGTACGGCGCTATCTGCGGGCGTACGGGCCGGCGAGGGCGGCGCACTTCGCCAAGTGGGCGGCGGCGCCGCAGGGTTGGGCTGTCGAACTCTTCGCCTCGCTGGCGGACGCCGGGGAGATCGAAGAGGTCGGCTTCGAGGGCGGCCCGGCGTGGGTGGCGGCGGGCGACACGGAGTTTCCGGGCGCGCCGGTGCGCGGGGTACGCCTGCTGCCGTACTTCGACGCGTACGCCATCGGCTGCCGGCCCCGTGAGCTGCTGTTCCCCGGGGCGGCGTACGAGCGTGCCCTCGCCGGCGGGCAGGCCGGGAACTACCCGGTGCTGCTGGTCGACGGCGTGGTCGCCGGGGTCTGGCACCAGCGACGCCAGGGACGGCGTACGACGGTCACGGTGGAGCCGCTGCGACGGCTGACGGCCGCGCGGGAGCGGGAGTTGGTCCGGCAGGTGGAGCGGGTGGGTGAAGTCCTGGAGGCGAAAGCGGAGTTGGTGGTGGGGAAGGTGACGGCGGGTGCGCATGCGTGAGCCTCACGCCCCCTGTTTGCGCGCCTCGATCAGGAAGCGGGTGCTGTGGGCGACGAACGGGCCCTGCGCCTCGATCTGCTCATGCAGGGGGCGGAGTTGGGGTCCGTACTGGTCGACGGTGAAACCGGGGACCATCCAGATCACCTTGCGCAGGAAGTGGACGACGGCTCCGATGTCGTAGAACTCGATGCGCAGCCGCTCGGAGCGCAGGTCCACGATGTCGAGCCCAGCGGCCTCGGCGGCGGTGCGGGCGCGGTCGGGGTGGCGGCCGTTCCTCACGTCCTCCGGCTGCGGGCCGAGGAAGTACTCGACGAGTTCGAAGACGCTCGCCGGGCCGACCTGCTGGGAGAAGTAGGTGCCGCCGGGACGCAGCACGCGGGCGATCTCCGCCCAGTCCGTGTGGACCGGGTGCCGGCTGGTGACCAGGTCGAAGGCCTCGTCGGCAAACGGCAGCGGCGCGTCCTCCGGAGAAGCGACGACCACGGCGCCGCGCGGGTGGAGCAGGGCGGTGGCCTTGGCGACGTTCGGCGGCCAGCCCTCGGTGGTGGCGGTGAGCGGGGGCAGCCGCGGGGCGGAGGCGAGGACTTCGCCGCCGCCGGTCTGGATGTCGAGCGCGGCGGACGCGCGGGCCAGCCGCTCCGCCATCGCCCGGGCGTATCGCCACGAGGGCCGCTCCTCGGTGGCCCGGCCCTCGAACCAGGAGAAGTCCCAGCCGTCCACGGAGGCGGCCTCGGCTTCGGCGACGAGGTCTTCGAAGGAGCGGCTGGTGGCGGTCATGGCGGGGATCTTCTCAGCGGGCACGCGGGGACGCGAGGGAATTTCCTTCGCCGGGCGTGTCAGTGACCGCTGCTACGTTCCGGGCATGACGTCGAATCCAGGGGTCGTCCGGGTGCCGTACACCGGCGGCGAGAAGGAAAGTCTGCACGCGAGTCTCCACCGGCATCGGGACGCGGTGCTGTGGAAGCTGGAGGGCCTCGACGACGAGCAGGTACGACGCGTGATGACGCCGTCGGGCACGAACCTGCTGGGCCTGGTGAAGCACCTCGCGTCCGTCGAGTACGGCTGGTTCTGCTCGACGTTCGGGCGCGAGGTCGAGCCGCTGTGGTTCGACCCGGCCAGTGAGGAGGACATGAGCGCGGGCCAGGAGGAGACGACGGCGCAGATCATCGAGTTCTACGGCCGCGCCCGCGCCGCCGCCGACCGCACCATCTCCGAGCTGTCGCTCGACGACCTGGGCACGTCGTGGAACGGCACGACGGTCTCCCTGCGCTGGGTCCTGATCCGCATGGTCGAGGAGACGGCCCGGCACGCGGGGCACATGGACATCGTGCGGGAGCTGATCGACGGGCGTACGGGGGATCACCGGCCGGGGTGATCGACGCCCAGGCAGTGGTCGTGGGTCGGGGCCGTGCCGGTACATCCGCCCGTCGCCGGTGGATCAGACGTTGGCTTGCAGGGGCCTGTCTCCAGATCCGAACGTAAGCGACGGGCATTTGATGTACCGGCACGGCCCCTCCCGCGCGTCGGCGACTGCGGGTGCGTCTTTCCGCCCATGGAGGGGGCATGTTCAGCCCGTCCGGCGTTCGAGGACCAGGCCGTGGAAGGGGCATGTTCAGCCCGTCCGGCGTTCGAGGACCAGGCCGTGGAAGGGGCGCGTTCAGCCCGTCCGGCGTCCGAGACCAGGCCGTGGAAGGGGCACGTTCAGCCCGTCCGGCGTTTGAGGACGAGGCCGTTCAGGCCGGAGGGGGGTCTGGGGGCGCAGCCCCCAGGTACGGGACGGGTAGGGGCGGAGGGGGCGAAAAACACAGGTGGTGGCCCAAGCCCCCGGTGCCAGGGGCGGGGATCGCGGGCGCGGTCATGCGTCGAGTACGAGCAGGGCGTACTCGTCGTCGCCGTGCAGGACCGTCCCCGCGTGCTGGAAGCCGTGCCGTTCCAGAAGTCGCACCGAGGCGGTGTTACCGGTGAAGGGGTCGGCGTACAGGGGCCGGTGCCGCTCGGCGCGCAGGAAGAGGGCGAGGGCCCGGGTGCCGATGCCACGGCCCCAGTAGGGGCGGCCGAACCAGTAGCCGATGAAGCGTCGTTGCCCCTCCCACCAGGCGACGATGGAGCCGGCCGGTGCACCGTCGACGGTGACCGTCTGGACGAAGCCGGTGCTGTCGCCGAGGATCTTCGTGCCCCAGTGGGTCATGAAGGCCTCCCGCTCCCGGGAGGGGAACCTCGAACGCCGCACCGCCTCCTCGTCCAGCTGCTGCTCGTAGAACAGCTCCAGATCGGCTTCGTCCACGTCCCTCAGACGTACGTCCTCATCCATGCCCACCGAGTGTGGCACCGGCCACTGACACTCACCCCCAGCAGGCGAACCAGGGGCTCAGGGGACCAGCGGGCGCACTTCCTCGGCCACGAATCGTACGAACCCCTCGGGGTCCGGTTCGTCGGCGGTGGGCTGGAGGATGACGGTGTCGGCCCCGGCGTCCACGAGCCGCTGGACGGCCTGGGCGACGGCGCCCGCGTCACCGGCGACTCCGTGCTCCGGTACCGGATCCTCCCCGTTGGCCTCGATCTCGGCGCGCAGCCGGGCGGCGGCGTCGGGCCCGGTGGCGGTGTGGAGGTAGACGACGACCCGGTGCTGGTCGGTCCGTCCCGCCGCCTTCCGTCCCTCGTCGATGAGTTGGCGTGCCCGCCGTACCCCTTCGGGCGCGGTCGCGGCGGTGAGGATGGTGCCGTCGGCGGCCTCGCCGGCGAGCCGGAGCGTACGAGGCCCGGTGGCGCCGGTGAGGATCTCGGGCGCCACGCTCGGCGGCCAGTCGAGGGCGACACCGTCGAGCTTCACGTATCGCCCGTCGGTGGTGACCCGCTCCCCCCGCAGCAGCGCGCGCAGGGCGTCGAGGTATTCGCGCAGCAGCGTCACGGGCGACTCGGCCCGGGCCCCGACCTGCCCCATCCAGTCCTGCACGCCGTGGCCGACGCCGAGGATGGCGCGCCCCGGGAACAGCCGGTGCAGCGTGGCGGCCTCCATCGCGGTGACGGCGACGTTCCGCAGCGGGACGGGCAGCAGGCCCACCCCGACGCGCAACCGCTCGGTCCAGGCGAGCGCGGCCGCCGCGGCGGAAATCCCCCCTTCGAGGAAACAGTCCTCCCACAGCCACAACTCCTCGAGCCCCGCGTCGTCCGCGAGGCGCGCCATGGCACGCAGTCGCTCGGGAGGCAGTTGGGGCCGGAACACAGCACCGAGAGCAGTCATGCGGCCTTCCTACCGACCCCCGGCGTCACGGACAACTGCTTTACGAGCCCGCGGCGTTGGCGGCGGCGCCGGCCTCGGCGCGCTCGTACCGCAGCTGTGCGACACCATTGCCGAAGACCCGCGCCTCGATGAGCCGGAGCCGGGTCAGGGCGTCCGCTTCCGGGAACAGGGGCTTACCGCGCCCGATCAGCACCGGATGGACGTACACCCAGAACTCGTCCACGAGATCGTGCCGCATGAACGCGGCGGCGAGATCGGCCCCGCCGAGCCCGAGATCCCCGCCCGGCTGCTCCTTGAGCGCCCGGATCTCCTCGGGCACGACCTCGCGCACGATGGTGGTGTGCCCCTCGGCGCGCTGGAGCGTCCGCGAGAACACCACCTTGGGCATGTTCCGCCAGATCCCGGCGAACTCCACCACCTCGGGCGTGCTGTCCGGGTCCTTGTCGGCCGTCGGCCAGAACCCGGCCATCAGCTCGTACGTCACCCGCCCGCTCAACAGGGCCCCCAGCTTCCGGATCTCCCGATTGAAGTGCCGGTGCAGCTCGGCGTCGACCTGATGCCAGTCGATCTCACGGTTCGGCCCCTCGATGAACCCGTCAAGGGACACCGACATCATCAGGATGATCTTTCGCATCACGGACCTCACCGACGTTGTCTCACTGCTCAGGGGCGCGACCAGTCAATCAGGAAGTGCCCCGCCCGGCCCGCTCTGTCAGGCGCAGCGTCCGTCCGGATGGGCCGTCGGGGCGATACGGAGCTTGGCGAGGGGAAGTTTCAGGGCTCGACCACGGTCGGGATGCTTCTTGGTACCGGGCTCCCAGAGGACCACCGTGCCGCCCGAGTCTCCGAGCATGAGGTAGGGCCGGGAGGGCACGAGCGTGCCGCCTTGTACGGGGATCTCCCCCGGCTGCGTGCCGGCGAGGGGACGGGCGCAGACCCATTCCGGTTCGATGCCGTAGTACGGAGCCGGGGTGTCGCCGTACGCGGCCGCGCGGCGGGCGGCGACACCGGCGTCGCGGGCGGGCCCCAGCACCACCGCATCGGACACCCACACCGCCACCAGGATCAGCATCGTCGCGACCAGGGTTCCCAGGACCAGACGGTCCTCGCCCGGTAGATGGTTGTTCCTGATGAGGCCGTAGGCGGCGGGACCGATCAGCAGCACCAGGACCGGCGCCGCCCAACGCAGAGCCGCGTAGAGCTGCCAGAACGCGGGTACGCCCACCTCTCCCAGGTCCACCCCGAACGCGTCCAGGTAGGCGAGGTGCACGAAGGATCCGACCCCGGGGAAGGCGCCGAACGCGAACGGGAGCATGGCGGGCAGAACCCACGGCACCCACGTCCGCCACGTTCTCTGCCGGATGAACAGAATCAGCCCCCGGAAGACGAGGAACACGCCTCCCAGGATCAATGCCGCGACCGTTCCCCTCCATGAGGTGCGGTCGTCCCCGAGCATCCAGCCGAAGGCGAACACCGCTCCCCAGGTCATGAGGAACGCGACAGCCATCTCGCGCCGTCGCATCCCCTCGCTCTCGCGAAGCCACTGCACCAGCAGCAGGACCGATCCCCCGGTGGCCACCACCAACCCGAGGAGGCTGATCATCACGAGGTCTGCGGCCCCATGACCGATCGCGTTGGGCAACAGTGCCGCGCACACCATCGTGACGAGCCACAGATAGATCTGACGTTGAAACATGAGTCGGCGGGCCCACCTCATCCCGTACCGGGACTCGGGTTCCTTGATCGTGGGTCTCACCCGGATCCCGGGCGGGGTAGCCTCCACGCCCGGAAGCGGACGGCGTGCCAGGCTCAAGGCCTCGGCCTCCGTGGCCGCCTGGACATCTCGCCCGGTGTCACGCAGCCGGACACGGATGACGAGACGCCGGACACGGGTCCACGCCCACGCGGGTATGTGCCCGGGCGGCACGGCCGGCAGGTCCACATACGGACGCCACAGGAAGCGCCGCCTGCTGTCGGGCTGCAACCGCTGCGCCGCCAGCGCGTGCAGATCCAGCCGGTACCGCAGTCCGACCTGCTCCAACTGGTACCGCGCGCCGCGCACCGCCCCGCTGTACGCCCCCTGCACCCGCACCTCGACCGTGTACGTCACCTCGTGCAGCCGGCGCCCCGTCGGGTGTGTGGCCGGCTCCAGGATCGGCCAGCCCCGCTGGGCACATGCCTCCTCGAAGAGTTCGCAGTCGGTGCGCAGGCCGTTGAGGCTCACCAGTACGACGATGCGGTGGTTGAACTTGGCCAATCCCTCAGCCCTGTTCGCTCTCTCCCGTGGCCGCGCCCCTCGGGAACGTCACCTCCACGCGACGGTTCTTGCGGCGGCCCTGTTCCGAGGTGTTGTCGGCGATGGGGTAGTCCTCGCTGTAGCCGCGTACCTCGAAAGTGATGTCCGTCGAGCCGAGGGCGGTGGCCAGTTGGTCGTGGACCGCTTCCGCGCGCGCCTTGGAGAGGGTCAGGCCGTGGGCGTACGAGCCGAGGTTGTCGGTGAAGCCGAAGACTCTGACCGTCGTCGCGTTCTGGGCCTTGATCTCGTCCGCGATCGCCTGGATACGGGAACGCGCCTCGGGGTTCAGTTTCGAGCTGTCCTTGGGGAACAGCACCTCGGCCTGCAACGCGAACGTCACGTCCGAGTTGGTGTCCTCGCGCCGCTCCTCGCCGCCGAGATCCTCCACGACGGACTTGATGTCCAGGACCTTGGCGGGGGCCAGGGTAGCGCCGTCGGCGAGCTTGAGGCCGGGGCTGTTGGCGTCCACTTCGGGGGGTGGGGAGGTGGTGACGCTGCCTGGGGGCGCGCTCGGATCCTCGTCGTCGGCGTGGGCCGGACCGCCGGGGAGGCCCAGCGTGACCAGCACGGCCAGGGCCGTGAACGTCGTCGCGGTGGTGCGGCGCGGGAGGGCCATGGGTCACTCGCCCTCGGAGATTTCGATGGAGGCGGGGGGCATGGAGCCGACTTGGAAGTCGACCTTGGTGGTGCCTTCCGGGGGGGCGGGGAATTGGGCGAACCAGTCCGTGGACTCACCCGGCTGGACGCCTCCAGTGAACCTGGTGCACAGGCATCGCCCTTCTGTGTCACGAAGGACGAGGTATTTCTTCTTCCCCGTCTGATCGGTGAGGCTTGCTCCCGCGATCGACCCACCGTTCCTGGCCAGCTCGCGCTCGTCACCGCGCCAGTCTGCGGCCACCCATGACTTGCCGCTACCGTTCGTCACTGTCCCCTCGACAGTCACGAACCCACCCTCGTCACGGGCAGCCGACGTGACTTTGAGAGTCAGGCCGCCTCCCTTGACTTCGGCCAGCACCTGCTCCGACGTGGAGGACTCGGACTCCTTGTCCTTGTTGCCACTGTCATCCTTTGCCGGCGTCGAAGACGACGCGCTCTTATCCGACTTGTTCTGATCGTGTCCCCCGCCGCAGCCGGCCACCGTCAGGACCAGCCCAGTCGTGATCGCCACCGCGGTCAGTGCCCTGCGGCCCTTCATGGTGTGCCGAAATTCCATCGGTACGGCTTCCTCTCACTCGGCCAGATGCACAGAGAACAGCACGGACGCGTCGGGAAGGTCGTCCGGATCGAAATGTTCGGGGTCGATGTCCACGATCTCGCCGTCGCAGACCAGTTCGACGGGCTTCTCGGGATCCGCGTCCAGATCGAAATCACAACGCGGTTGAATGACGGCGATGGCGTGGGCCTTGGCCCTCATGCCCTCCGTGCCGGGAATGATCGAGTCGCCGACCGTGTAGTTGGTCTGGATGTCGGCCTGATACCCGGGATAGCCGTTCTTCGTGACCATCTGCACGCCCTGAAGGGACGAGTCATTCTCGGCGGCCAGCTGTTGAGCTGCGGCAGCCGCACCCGTGCCCTCAGGGTCGAGCTTGCCGTTAAGCCAATCCAGCCAGTTGTCGTCCTGGCCGATGGCGCCCCCCAGGCGGTCCATCAGCTCGTCGCGGGCATCCTGTGCCGCCGCCAACGCCGCAGCGTCCGCCGCG
The DNA here is from genome assembly GCF_042894545.1 of Streptomyces sp. NPDC001530. NCBI lineage: Bacteria > Bacillati > Actinomycetota > Actinomycetes > Kitasatosporales > Streptomycetaceae > Streptomyces > Streptomyces sp. NPDC001530. The sequence goes on along the minus strand of NZ_JBIAVS010000016.1, from coordinate 102,137 downwards.
GATTGAGCTCCATTGCGGGCGGACGCTGCTTGGGCGAATGCGAAGAAGGCGAACGCGGCGAAAAGCAGAATCCCCGTCAGCCAGATGTAGATGGGAAGAGTCTGTCCTCGGTCGCCGAAATGTTGTCGTGCTGTCAGCCGCCGATGACGCTGGTCACGGCATCGAGAATCGCTCCCGAGATCAACCCGTCCAACCCCAGCCCGTCGATCAACGTGAAGATCCCCGCGATGATGATCATCAGGCCCGCATACTCCACGAACCCGGCCCCCGCGTCCCGGTTCTTGCCTCGCATCCGGGAGACAACGGTTCGTGTCCACCAGTCGAACCTGTTCATCGTCACTGCCTTCCCACCCGACGCCACTACCGACTTGAGCACCGTATGTGAGAAGGCGCCTACAGTGGGTGGGCCCAGGGGCCCAACTTCTGGTGGGCGGAGTCATCGGCTCCACCCCTCGTGGGTCGTGCCGAGCCAGTGGGCGATGGCTTCGCTGCGCGAGGAACTGTGCAGCTTTGCGAAGATGCGGTTGATGTGGTTCTTGACGGTCTTCTCGCTGATGAAGCAGGTGGCGGCGATTTGGCGGTTGTTCATGCCGGCCGCGATGAGGTCCATCACCTCCACCTCCCTTGAACTCAGGCCGAAGTCCGACCGGTTGGGGGCGCGACGGCGGAGTCCCGTCGCATATGCGGGTCGAGCCTTTGACGACTGTGCCATAGATGGTTGCAGATGCGAAGTGAGTTTGTTCGGTTCGTGTGAAACTCCGAGTGAATCCGGGACAGTCGCCCGGCCATGGCGTACATCGCGTACCGCCGTGATCAGTTCGGTGGCCGTGAACTCCCCGTGGACCAGGTAGCCGGACGCGCCTCGGCGCAGTGCCTCGGCCACGACCTCGGGTTCGCGGCTGTACGTCAGCATCATCACGGGGGCCAGGCGTGCCAGTTCGGGGAGGGCGGTCAGGCCGTCCGTGCCGGGCATGCGGACGTCGAGGAGGACGACATCCGGGGTGAGACGAGTCGCCGCCTTGAGGGCTTCGTCGCCGTCCGGCGCCGCCGCGACCACCTCTATGTCGGGGTGGCCGTCCAGCAGAGCCGTCAGGCCGGCCCGTACGACCGGGTTGTCATCGGCCACGAGTACACGTAGGGGCGGGCCGGTAAGTGCCTGGTCAGGCATGAGCGGCCTCCTCTTGAGGAGTATGGGGAGTGGGGGAGGCGGCGGCCGAGCAGAGCGGGAGGGTCAGGTGGACCTCGGTGCCGCCTTGCGGGGAGCGGTTCAGGGCGATGCGGCCGCCCAGGGAGGCGGCTCGTTCCGTCATGCCGAGCAGACCGAAGTGGCCGGTTCTCGTCAGGTCGTCCAGGGTGTCGAGGGTGAGGGAGGGGGGAAGGCCGCCTCCGTCGTCCTGTACTCGTAGCGCGAACTCGTCTTTGGATAGGGCGAGTTCGACCGTCACCCGGGTCGCGTCCGCGTGGCGGTGGGCGTTCTCCAGGGCCTCGGACACGATCGCCAGGACGTGGTGGGCCGTGGCGTACGGGAGGATCGGGCGCCCGCCCCGGTGTCGTAGGGCTGTGGCGAGCTGCGTGCGGGACTCGAAGTCCGCGATGCGGGCGTGGAGGTCGGACAGGACGTCCGTGTCCGGGGTCGTGAGGTCGGTGTGGCGGCGCAGGTCCGACAGGAGCGCTCGGGACTCCGTCGCCGCGCGGCGCGCCGCGCCCGCCACGACCGTGGCCTGGCGTTTGAGCGTCTGCGGGTCCGAGGCGTCCGCCGAGGCGGCCAGTGCCTCCGCCGCCAGGGCGAGGCCGTGCAGCGTCTTCGCCACCGAGTCGTGCATCTCGCGGGCCAGGCGGGCCCGTTCGGACTCCACGGCCTCCGCCACGGCCAGCCGGGAGTTCGCCTCGGACAGTGCCTGGCTGGCCGTACCGAAGCGGAACATCAGGTTGCGCAGGGTGACGCCGATGATGCCGGCGCCGACACAGAAGCCGGCGATGAGGAGGGTGTTGGCGCCTGCTCCCGGGTGGTGTTCCCAGGCCCTGTAGACCGTGAGCAGGACGATCAGCTGGAGGCCCGTGAAGATGCCCGAGCCTCGCCAGCCGTACAGCAGGCCTGCGAGGAGGGGGGTACAGACCGTCGCGTATGCCAAGGGGGACGCGGGGGATGCCGTCAGGAGCAGGACCGCGCCGAACGTGAGGTCCACGGCCATGAGGGTGGGGTGGGCGAGGAGGCGGGGGCCCAGGCGGTCCCAGTCTCTGAGCATGGCGTACGAGCCCATGACGCCCAGGACGGCTGCGGCGAGGACCGCGTAGCGGGGTGGGCCGTTCGTCGCGTTCGTCATCGCGAAGGGGGCGCCTATCGCTATCGCGGCCAGGCGGACGGCGAAGGCCTGGCGGCAGAGGGCCTGTAGGGCGTTGAGCTGGAGCCTGACACCCCCTGGGGCCGGGGCGTCGTCCGCCAGGTAGCCGGCGCCCTTGTCGGGCCAACTTGCACGTGCCCTTGCTTCCGGTTGCCCGGCGTCCTGGTTGTCCTCGGGGTGGGTGCGCTGCTCGGCGCTTGCGAGGTGCCGCTGTGCCCACCCTCCCCCAAGTTCTCGGCTTCGCTCGAACAGGGGGGACCCCCATCGCCCCAGCGGCACGATTGCCCACAGCTGCGACGGGGTGAGCCGCACGATTGCCCAATGCTCCTGGAGGCCCATCATCGGCCCAGAATCGATCCGAAGTTTGTGCCCGAGCCCAAGAACATGCCCGTCGCGATCAGGATCATCGTGGCCGGGAGCATGAAGACCAGGGTCACCATGGTCGCCTTGGGGATGGTCTTGGCGGCGCGGCGGCGGGCGTTCTGAGCGTCCGTGCGGCGCATGTCCGTGGCGAGTTGGATGAGGGTCTCGGCGATGGGGGAGCCGAGTTCCTCGCCCTGCTGCAGGGCGGAGACGAACTGGGCGACCTGTTCGGAGGAGTTGCGTTTGCGCAGTTCGTCGAAGGCCTGGCGGCGGCTGACGCCCATGTCCATCTGGCGCAGGGTGATGCGCAGTTCGTCCGCCCAGGGGCCCTCGTACTTCTCCGCGACGCGGTCCAGGGCCTGGCGGAAGCCCAGGCCCGCCGAGACCACGACCGCCAGCACATCCAGGAAGTCCGGCAGCGTGCGGTCGATGACCTCCTTGCGTTCCCGGATGGCCTGCCAGATGGCGGCGTCGGCGGCGAGCAGGCCGAAGGCCAACGCCAGGGCCGCGAAGAGGAGTTGGCCGTTGGAGAGGAAGACGAGGGCGAGGACGACGCCGAAGATGCCGTACACCGCGCGGCGGGCGGCATACCGGTTCAACGTCAACCCGCCCGGGTTGCCCGCCATGTCGATGCGGCGGCGTTTGGCGTCGACGCGGCGGGGGCCCATCAGCCGCAGGACCGCGGGCGCGAAGCGCATGCCGAGGCGGTCGACGGCCGAGTCGGCCTTGGAGACGCGGGTCCCGCCGACCTCCAGGGCGAGCGCGAGGTCGCCGGGCAGTTTGGCGTCGGCGCGGATCATGCGGATGCCCAGGAGGACGCCCGCGACGGCGACGCCCATCAGGACGGCGAGCAGCAACGGCAGCAACGTAGCCCCTCCCTCATACTTCGATCTTGCCGAGGCGGCGGATGACGAAGAAGCCGACGGTGTAGAGGCCGAGGGCCAGCAGGACCAGGCCCTGGCCGAGCGGGGAGCCGGTGACGCGGGCCAGGGCTCCCTCGTTCGAGGAGTTGATCAGGACCAGAGAACCGATGCCCAGGAACGGGACCGTGAAGGCGGTCGCGTTGACCTCGGAGAGCATCGTGCGGACCTCGCGACGGGTTTCCTTGCGGTCTTCCAGGGTCTGGGTGAGGTTGCGGAGCGAGCTGACCACCGAGCCGCCCGCCTTGTTGGCGAGGACGAGGGTCGTGACGAGGACGATGAGCTCGCGAGAGGGGAGGCGTTCGGAGAGTTCGCCGAGGGCGTCGTCGATCGTCCTGCCCATCATCAACTGATCGGCTACATGGGCCAGTTCCTCGCCCGCCGGGGCCTCCAGCTCCTCCGCCGCCATCGCGAGGGCCGTCCGCAGGGCCAGTCCCGCTGCCGTGGCGTTCGCCAGCAGGCGGGCCACGTCGGGGAGTTGGTTGATGAAGGCCTCGATGCGTTTCTGGCGCTGCCAGTTGAGGAAGACGGCCGCGCTCCAGACGCCCAGGACGGCGGCGATCGGGCCGAAGAAGGGGGCGAGCGTCGCCGCCGCGATCAGCCACAGCGCCACGACCACGGCGGTGACGTACGTGAAGAACTCCCCCGCCGTCACGTCGAGTCCCGTCGCCGACAGGCGCAGGTGGATGGTGCGGCCGAGGCGGGTGCGGCGCAGCCGGCGGTCGATGCCCGCGAAGCGGCGTACGCGGCCGGCCGCCGTACGGAGGGGACCGCCGCCGGAGAGGCGGTCGACCAGGGCCTGGCGCTGGGCGCGCCCGGAGGCGTACGTGTGCACACCCGCGACGGCGAGTGTGCCGCCGAGGACGGTTGCGCCGAGGGCGAGGAGGGCGGGGTTGTTCACGGCCGCCTCCCTTCGGAGGTGGGGGTCCTTCGGTGGCCTGTCCCGTACGTCATCCGATGGCCCGTCTCGTACGTCATCCGATGGCCTGCCTCGTGTTCAGTACGTCGATGGCCTCCGCGACGCCGAAGGCGGGCGGCAGCGGTTCGTTGGCGACGTACAGCTTCTCCGCGATCTGGCGCGGGAGGGGGAGGTGCTCGAAGTGGCCGTGGACGATGCGGTCGGGGCCGACGGGACGGGGGACGAAACGGGTGACGGGCGTGATGCGGAACTGTTCGCGGCCGTGGGAGACGAGCAGCGCGATCTCCGTGACCTTGCGGGAGCCGTCGGCGTGCCGGGCCAGCTGGACGACGACGTCGACCGCGGAGTTGATCTGGTCCTTCAGGGCCTCGAAGGGGATCTGGACCTCGGACATGGAGCCGAGGGTCTGGAGGCGCATGAGGGCGTCCTCGGCCGAGTTCGCGTGGACGGTGGCCAGGGAGCCGTCGTGGCCCGTGGACATCGCCTGGAGCATGTCGAGGGTCTCGCCGCCGCGGACCTCACCGACGATGATGCGGTCGGGGCGCATGCGCAGCGAGTTGCGGACCAGGTCGCGGATGGTGATCTGGCCCTTGCCCTCCACATTCGGGGGGCGGGATTCGAGGCGGATGACGTGCTCCTGCTGGAGCTGGAGCTCGGCCGAGTCCTCGATGGTGATGATGCGTTCGTGGGACGGGATCAGGCCGGAGAGGGCGTTGAGGAGGGTCGTCTTTCCGCTGCCGGTGCCGCCGCTGACGATGACGTTGAAGCGGGCCCTGACGAAGGCCGCGAGGAGCATGAGCATCTGCTCGTCGAGGGAGCCGAGGCCGATCAGCTCCGGGAGCGTGTACGCGCGCGGGAAGCGGCGGATCGTGAGCGTCGGGCCGGTCAGGGCGAGCGGCGGGATGATGACGTTGACGCGCTCGCCGGTGGGCAGGCGGGCGTCGACCATCGGGTTCGACTCGTCCACGCGCCGGTTGACCGTGGAGACGATCCGCTCGATGGTCTGCATGAGCTGCTCGTTCGAGGCGAATCGGAGGGGGAGCTGTTCGACGCGGCCCGCTCGCTCCACGAAGATCGAGTCCGGGCCGTTGACCATGATCTCGGTGATCGACGCGTCGGCGAGGAGCGGTTCGAGGACGCCCAGGCCGAGGGCCTCGTCGACCACCCTGCGGATCAGCTGGGAGCGTTCCGCGGAGGAGAGGACCGGGCCCTCGCGGCTGATGATGTGGCCCAGTACGCGCTCCAGGCGTACGCGGCGTTCGGCCGCCGCCAGGCTGGACATCTCGGCGAGGTCGATCTCTTCGAGGAGTTTCGCGCGGTAGACGGCGACGAGGTGTCCGTCCTCACGGGCGGGTCCCCCCTCGTCGGGGGCGGCGATACGGGCACGCAGGCTCATGGCTTCGGCTCCTCCCGGTCAGTCGTCGGTGGGCATGGTGGCGTGGCGGACTACGGTCACATCGCCGAAGAGGGGGATGACGGCGGGGACTTTGACGGTGACCGTCGCGGTGGTGACGTCGGGCCCCTGGGGAGCGGACACCGCCGGGTCGAGCCATCCGCTCACCGCGGCCTGTCCGGCCGCCGCGCCGTCGCCGCCCTGCGAGGCGACCCGTGCGGCGGCTCGCGCCCCGGAACCCGCCTGATTGACGCCGTAGCCGACAAGGCCCAGCTGGATGGCGGCCATGCCGATCACGAGCAGGATGGGCAGGAACCCGGTGAACTCCAGGATGGAGACGCCTCGGTCGTCGCGGAGCGCGCGCTGCAGAACGGCCCTCATCCGTCGTCCCCCTCCAGCGCCGCGCCCGCGTCCCCGTCCACGTGCCAGCCCGCGTCGAACCCCGGGAAGAACAGCGGCACGTCGACCTTGACGGTGGCCTTCATCACCGAGCCCGCGGCACCGCAGCTGATCTGCGCCCCGCTCCAGGCTCCCGGCAGATGCTTGCTCCCCGCCGCCGCGCACGCCCCCGCGACATCGCCGTGGACGGCGTACGCCGCTGTCGCCGCACGCGCCGCCTCGTCCGCCGCGTTCCCGGCCAGCGAGTACGAGTAGCCGTACAGCACGCACTGCCACAGGATGGTCATGACGACGAGCAACAGGGGGAACATCCCGGCGAATTCGAGGGTCACCGCTCCCCGGTCGCCGCCCCGTCGGCGCAGGGTCAGCGCGCCCCGGTCCGAGGACGTCTTACGGCGTCGGCCGCCGCCCCCGCCTTCCTGGGCGACCACCAGCCCCAGCTCGCCCGCCAGCGCCCACAGGGCCTGCTTCACCGTCGAGCGGGTGTCCAGGTCCTGGAGCCGGCCCGCGTCGACCACGGACTGGAGTTCCTTGAAGGCGGCGGGAACCGCGGAGCGGGCGACCTTGGTGCCGGTGACGCGTTCGACGAGGGTGGGCTGGATCTCCGTACCGCGGGCGAAGCGGTTGACGACGGTGGTCGTCTCCTCGGCCTTGCGGATCTGGAGGCGGTCCCACAGGCGGACCATGCGTTTGGCGGCGCGGACGGCGACGACGTCCGGGGTGACGAGGAGCAGGGCCCGGTCGGCCATCTCGACGGCGGCGGCGGTCGCGGCGTTCATCTGGGAGCCGCAGTCGACGACCACCACGTCGTGGCGGGAGCGCAGGGCGGCCAGGACCTGGCGGGCCACCCGGTCGGTGACCTCCTCGCCGCGTTCGCCCTCGGCGGGGGCCAGCAGCAGGCCGATGCCGCTGTCGTGGGTGTAGACGGCGTCCTGGAGGACCCGGGGGTTGATGTCGCTGATTCCGGCGAGGTCGGCCACCGACCTGCGGAACTGCACGTCCAGGTACGACGCCACGTCCCCGGACTGGAGGTCGAGGTCCACCAGCGCCACGGAGCGGCCCGACGCCGCGGCCGCCAGGGCGAGTTGGACGGCCGCCAGCGTCGCGCCGACGCCGCCCTTCGCGCCGGTCACCGTGACGACCGTGCCGCCGGGCCCCGCGTACAGCTCCGGCGTACCGCTGCCGAGGTGGCGGCGCATGCCGACGGACCACGCGGCGGCGGCCTGGACGCGTTCGGCGAGGGCGTCGTAGCCCAGCGGCAGGCCGATGATGCCGCGGGCGCCGGAGTCCATGGCGGCGGTGAGGACGCCGGTGCTGGTGTCGGCGGTGATGAGGACGACACCCACGGCCGGGAAGCGCATCACCAGGTCGCGGATCAGGTCCAACGCCGGGACGGGGCCTATCCGTTCGTGGACGAGGACCACCTCGGGCAGCTCGTCGAGGGACTCGGCGGCGAGCCGGGCGAGGGTGTCGAGGAGGGCGGTGGAGTCGGGGACGGGCGGAGCCGGTTCGGCGTCGGCGAGCTGGCTCAGCAGGGTGGTGAGCGCGCGGGCCGAGTCGATGTCCCCGACGGCGGGGAGAATGCGGATGGTCATCGGCACGGCCCCGCAGGCGTCAAGCCAGTGCGCGGCCATCCGCACAGCCCCTCAGTCGTCGGCCTCGTACCCGGCCTTCGGCACAGCCCCGTAGGCGTGGACCTCATGCGCGGCCTCCTACTTGTCCTCGTCGAGGGTGTACGTACGGTCGCCGGGCGCGACGGTCGCGTCGGAGCCGCCCGCGACCAGGGCGAGCCGGACGTGTTCGGCGAACGACTCGGCGTACGCGACGCGTTGGGCGTCGGCGGTGTCGAGCGCGAAGGTGATGGGGACGGCCTGGGTGGCACTGTTGCGCCGGTCGGAGCTGGACTGGCCGGGGTCGAGGGCGGTGAGCTTGCCGACGTCGATGACGCGGGCGTTCTCGACGATGACCTTGGACTGGTCGGTGCCCTTGTCGTTCTCGGCCTTGAAGGTGGCGTAGATGTTGACCCGGGAGCCCGGGTTGATCTTGCCCGCGACGCCCGTCGCCGCGTCGATCATGATCGCGATCTCCTGCTGCCCGGCCGCCAGCTCGGGCCGGTCCACGATCATGTCGGTCTGCAGCAGCGAGCCCTTCTCCAGCTGGGTGACCGCGATCTTGCCGCGGATCTGGGAGAGGCTGGTGACGGCCGTGGACGACAGCCAGCGCTCGGGCATCGAGATCTTCTGGAACTGGTCGGCCGACAGCTCCTTGTAGGGCGCGATGTCGCCCTTCAGGCGGTACGCCGCGACCTCCGGGCCGACCTTGGAGTTCACGTCACGGATCACCGAGAGCACTCCGGCGAAGGCGCCCAGGGCGCACAGGGCCGAGAGGACCAGCAGGATGACGCCGCGGCGCTGGCGTGAGTTCATGATCCGGACAACCTCGATCTGCGGGGGACGGCGGGGTCGAGCGGTCGTGCCTGGTGTTGTTGAGTTGTACTTACGTGGCGCCTCGGGGCAGGGCGCGCACAGAAGAGGCTGCCCGGACGGCGCCGCCCGGAAGCTCCTGCGAAGACGAAGACGAAGACGAAGGCGGCGGTGGCAGCGGCGCGGCACAGAACCCGCAGCGGTCACCGATGAGTTCGAGCCCGCACCAGTGGCACTCCTCCCGCCGGACCGACGAGACGAGCTGGTAGAGCACGGAGACGTCGTAGAGACCGGCGGCGAACTCGACGAGGCGCGGTGTGCCCCACCAGCGGGCCGACTCCTCCGGCAGCGGTACGGTCGCGACGCCCTGCACTCGCCAGGCGGGCGCGAGCGTGGCCGTGACCCAGTCGGAGGGCGCCTGTCCGGCGGCGGCGAGCAGCCGGGTGCCGAACTCGGGCCCGGGCAGCTCCTCCTGGCCGACTCTGATGAGCTGCGGCCGCGGATTGGCCAGTACGGCGAACTGGGCGCCCGGCACCCAGGACTTGGCGTGGGACTTCAGGGACACCGGGACCCGGTCGAGCTTGGCGACGGAGCCGAGCAGGGCGCCGGCGTAGATGTAGTGGGCGAGCAGCCGGGCGGAGGAGGCGAGCACGCCGGGGCTGAAGTCGCAGACCGATAACTGTCGCAACTGCTGGGCGAGCAGGGCGAGTCCGAGCGGCGGCAGGTCGATGCCGAGCAGCGCGATGCGGTCGCTCTCCAGGACGGAGCGGACGGTGTGCAGCCGCCGCGTCACCTCACCGGAGACGGAGGACGGGTAGAGCGAGATGACGTACCCGTGCTGCTCGATGAGCGCGTGCATCCCGGTGAGGGAGCTTTCGAGGGTGTCGAGCGGTTGGACGACGGCGGGCGGGGTCTGCCGGTCGTGCGGCGGGAGCACCAGGTCGGGACTGGTGACGGCTATCGCGGTCGGCACGCTGCACACACCCCGTTCACTGCGGCGGGGTGGTCAACCACCGCCTCAGATCGCCCCTGTTCGGCCATGGACCGTCACAGATGGCCGCAGATCGTCACTGTGACGTCCTCTTGCATCAGCACCATATCCACGGCATGCCCCGCTCAACACCGAATCTCCGAGATCAACTCACGGAAGGTACGGGCTTGATCAACGGAGAGTGAGGCGAATATGCCACAACTGGGCACCCAGGCATGGGCGTTGGAGCTCCAGAGGTCTTGACAACCGAATTGGTCTGGACCAACTTGTATATCCAACGGTGGCCACCGTTCCGTATCCCCCCATCCCTCCCCCCTCACCGGAGGTCCAGTGGACCGCGTATCAGGCATGCCCGGACGCAGACGCAGCTGGGCGGGAGCCCTCGCCGCCGCCGTCATCGCGTCCGTCCTCTCGCTCACCGGCCTGGCCGGCCAGGCCCAGGCCGCGGACGTCAACAACGCCAAGAACGGCGGCTACGAGTCGGGCCTGAGCAACTGGACGTGCTCCGCGGGCAGCGGGACGACCGTCTCCTCCCCCGTGCACGGCGGCTCGGCCGCGCTGAAGGCCACGCCCGCCGGGCAGGACAACGCCAAGTGCACCCAGACCGTCGCGGTCAAGCCCAACTCCACGTACACGCTGAGCGCCTGGGTGCAGGGCGGCTACACCTACCTCGGCGCGACCGGCACGGGGACGACGGACGTGTCGACGTGGACGCCCGACTCCTCCTCCTGGAAGCAGCTGACGACCACCTTCACCACCGGCGCGTCGACGACCTCGGTGACGGTGTACACGCACGGCTGGTACGGGCAGGCCGCGTACTACGCGGACGACCTGTCGGTGTACGGCCCCGACGGCGGTGGCACCGACCCGGCCCCGACGGTCCCCGCGACACCGGCCGGTCTGGCCGTCTCGTCCACGACCTCCTCGTCCGTCTCGCTGTCCTGGAACACGGTGTCGGGCGCGACCGGCTACAACGTCTACCAGGGCGGTACGAAGGTCCAGTCGGTGACGGGGACGTCGGCGACCGTCTCCGGACTCGCCGCCTCGACGTCGTACTCCTTCCAGGTCACGGCGACGAACTCGGCCGGTGAGTCGGCGAAGTCGTCGGCGGTCACCGGCACGACGACCGCGTCCTCCGGCGGCGGCGGTGGCACCGTGCCGAAGCACGCCGTCACGGGGTACTGGCAGAACTTCAACAACGGCGCGACAGTCCAGAAGATCTCCGACGTCCAGTCGCAGTACGACATCATCGCCGTCGCCTTCGCCGACGCCACCGGCACACCCGGCGCGGTGAACTTCACCCTCGACTCGTCCGGCCTCGGCGGCTACACCGTCGACCAGTTCAAGGCCGACATCAAGGCCAAGCAGGCCGCGGGCAAGAAGGTCATCATCTCCATCGGAGGCCAGAACGGCACGGTGTCGATCAACGACTCGGCATCCGCGACGAACTTCGCCAATTCCGTCTACTCCCTCATGCAGACGTACGGCTTCGACGGCGTCGACATCGACCTGGAGAACGGACTCAACGCGACGTACATGTCGCAGGCCCTCAGGTCTCTGTCGTCGAAGGCCGGCTCGTCCCTCGTCATCACGATGGCCCCGCAGACCATCGACATGCAGTCCACGTCGAACGCGTACTTCCAGACGGCCCTGAACATCAAGGACATCCTCACCGTCGTCAACATGCAGTACTACAACAGCGGTTCGATGCTCGGCTGCGACGGCAAGGTGTACGCGCAGGGCTCGGTCGACTTCCTGACCGCGCTCGCCTGCATCCAGCTGGAGGGCGGCCTCGCCCCGTCCCAGGTGGGCCTCGGCCTGCCCGCCTCCACCAGCGGCGCGGGCAGCGGCTACGTCTCGCCCACGATCGTGAACAACGCCCTCGACTGCCTGGCCAAGGGCACCAACTGCGGCTCCTTCAAGCCCTCCAGGACGTACCCCGACCTGCGCGGCGCGATGACCTGGTCGACAAACTGGGACGCCTCGGCGGGCAACACGTGGTCGAACACGGTGGGCCCGCACGTGCACGGGCTTGGCTGACGGCATCCACGCGGTGAAGCGCCTGATCTCGGACGGATGTCTTTGAAGCGCCGACCGGGGTCAGACGCTCTCCACCCTCACACCCTCACTCACCGAGAGAATCGCTGAGGAAGCTCGCCGGAATTCCACAGCCTGTCCAGGTTCTGGAAGAAGCCACCGAAGTCCTTGGCCATGGCGGCTCGTTGTTCCGACGACAGGTTCTCCAGCGGGTCCGTGAAGTCGAAGGTTCCGAGATCAGGCCCCGTCCAGCCTTTGAAGCGCCGACAATTGGCGCACCACATGTAGCTGATCAGCGTGGGGCGTGCTCGGATGTGGCTGCGATACACATAGGTACGGACAGCGGAGTTTCCGCACGCAGGACAGGTCCGCTCCGACTGATCCTCGTAGAATTTCGGCCCCGCCACGAGTTGTCTGACCTGATCCATGTCGAACTCTTGCATTCCTGCTTCCATCTTCACTCAGCCGCCTCGCGCGCGGAATCGTTCGAGCATCTGCTGCCCATAGAGTTCTGCCATTTCCTCGTCGCCCGGAGTGGTGATATACGCCCTTCCGTTGTGGGAGTCCTGCATCCCCCGTCGCGCTGCCTGCTGATGGTGGTGCATGGTCTCGTGGAAGACTGTACTGACCGCTTCGTCCATGCTGCTCAGCCCCATGTCGGAGATTTCGATAATGCGGTCCTGTCCACCCTCGTCTCGCTGCTCCCCAAGGGCGTCAAGGTGAAGGCGAAGGGCGGCCAGGAGAGCGAGTACGCGTATGTGATCGTCGACGACGGCAAGGGCAGGAGCCTCGTCCAGATCAACGTGCAGCCCGACATGTCCGACGTCGAGGGCCAGCTCTTCGGCTCCGACGCCGAGACCCTGCCCGACGGCACGAAGGTCACCACGCGCAAGGAGCCCGGCGAGAAGGGCGGCACGGGGGTCGTCATGTGGACCGCCGACACCATCAGGACCGACGGCATGCGCGTGGTCGTCAGCGCCTTCAACTCCGGGAATCAGGAGACCGCCGCGACCCGCGCCACCCCCGCGCTCACCATGGAGGAGCTGAGGACGATCGCCCTCAGCCCGAAGTGGCGCACGCTGCTCAAGTGACGCGCGGGGTCTTCGACGGGAGCTAGAAGAACTCCGACCACGGCTGGTCCCAGATCTGCTTCACGCACAGCACCAGGAAGAGCAGTCCGGCGACGGCGAGCATGGAGTTGCTCAGCGCGCCGTTGCGCCATTCCCTAGGTGTGCGGGAGGAGTTGAGGAGCCAGACCAGAGTGAGGGCGAGGAAGGGGAGGAAGGCCGCGCCCAGGACGCCGTACAGGATGATCAGGCGGAAGGGCTGGCCCTGGAACAGCAGCACGATGGGCGGGAAGGTCAGCCACAGGAGGTACGCGCGAAACGGCCACGACCTCTCCCGCTCGCCGGTGGCGACCTCCTCCCCCGTCGTCGCCGCGCGCGTGCGGTAGCGCTCCACGAAGTCCGCGAACATCAGGCTCACGCCGTGCCAGACGCCGATCAGCGACGTGAAGGAGGTCGCGAAGAAACCGATCAGGAAGAACTTGGCGGTCGCCGTGCCGTACTCGGCCTCCAGGATGTCGGCGAGCTGGATCAGGCCCTGGTCGCCGCTCGCGATGGCCACGTTCGCGGAGTGCAGGAGTTCCGCGCCGACGAAGAGCATCGCGACGACGAAGACGCCGGTGGTGGCGTACGCGACCCGGTTGTCGAGCCGCATCACCTTCATCCAGCCGCTGTTCGTCCAGCCCTTCGCGTTGACCCAATAGCCGTACGCGGCAAGGGTGATGGTGCCGCCGACCCCGCCGATCAGACCGAGGGTGTTGAGGATCGAGTCCTTCTCGTCCGGGAGGACGGGAAGCAGCCCCGCGAAGGCGTCGCCGAGATTCGGCGTGACGCGGATCGCCAGATAGACCGTGACCACGAACATCACGCCCACCAGCACGGTCATGACCTTCTCGAAGACCGCGTACTTGTTGAACCAGACGAAGACCAGGCCGATGAGCCCGCAGATGATGGCCCACGGCTTGATCGACCAGTCGTCCGGGAAGACGTCGGGGAACAGCGCCTGCAGCGGCAGCGCGCTCGACGACATCGCCGCCGCGCCGTAGACGAAGCCCCAGACGACCGCGTAGACGACGAAGAAGTACGTGGTCCACCGGCCCAGGCTCGCCCAGCCGTCGAACAGCGTGCGCCCGGTGGACAGATGCCAGCGGCCGGCCGCCTCGGCCAGCGAGATCTTGACCATGCAGCCGATGACGGCGGCCCAGAGCAGGGTGTATCCGAAGTTGCTCCCCGCGATGAGCGTCGCGACGAGGTCCCCGGCGCCGACGCCGGTCGCGGCGACGACGATGCCGGGGCCGATGTACTTCCAACTGGCCTTGCGGGGACGGGAGTCGGCCGCCGCCTCCCCTGACGCCGACTCCCCGGACTCCTCGGGCTTACCGGACTCCTCGGGCTTACCGGACTTCCCAGTGGTCTCCGTCATGTCGTTCAAGAAAGCGTAAAGGGGAGGGCGACACAAGGGCGCATGCGCCGATCACCACCCGATGTACACACGGCCGATTTCCGCCACCGACTCTTTGTTGTCTCTTGACCTGCTCATGCCATGGCCTCACCATGAGCGCCACACCCGCACCAGGCACGTCGCCATGAACCACCCCCCGCTCCACTCCCCACATTCCGGAGATCCCGGAATTCCTGGAGAAACAAGGAGACTTCATGCGACTTCGCATACGCGGCAGCGACACCGGCAGCCCAGACGGCAAAGGCAGAAACCGCCGGCGCACCGCCGCGCTCGCCGTGCTCGCGGCCCTCGCCCTCGCGGCACCCCTCACCGCCACCGCCACCGACGCCACGGCGAGCGGAGTGAAGGCCCCGGCGCCCTCGTCGGACGACATCCGCCAATACGAGATCCACCAGAGCACCACGCCGGTGACCCGTACGGCGATCCAGCAGGCCGGCGTCACCGTGGACGAGGCCGACGAGGAGACCGTCGTCGTCTCCGGTCGCGCGGACCAGATCAAGAAGCTGCGCCAACAGGGCTACGAGATCTCCCTGTTGGGCTCGGCGCCCAACCGGGCGAGCGGCGCCGACGACGTGCGCATCCTCGACTTCCCGACGGCGGACTCGAAGTACCACAACTACGCCGAGATGAACACGGAGATCGGCCAGCGGCTGGCTGCGTACCCGAGCATCATGAGCAAGAAGGTGATCGGCAAGTCGTACCAGGGCCGGGACATCGTCGCCATCAAGGTCAGCGACAACGTCGCGACCGACGAGAACGAACCCGAGGTCCTCTTCACCTTCCACCAGCACGCCCGCGAGCACCTCACGGTGGAGATGGCGCTGTACCTGCTGCGCGAGCTCGGCGCCGGATACGGCAGCGACTCCCGCGTCACCAACATGGTGAACAACCGCGAGATCTGGATCGTCCCGGACCTCAACCCCGACGGCGGCGAATACGACATCGCGACCGGCTCGTACCGCTCGTGGCGCAAGAACCGCCAGCCCAACTCCGGTTCGTCGTACGTCGGTACGGACCTGAACCGCAACTGGAACTACAAGTGGGGCTGCTGCGGCGGCTCTTCGGGCTCCACGTCCTCCGAGACCTACCGCGGCGCCTCCGCCGAGTCCGCGCCCGAGGTGAAGGTGGTCGCCGACTTCGTACGCGGCCGGATCGTCGGCGGCAAGCAGCAGATCACCGCCGGGATCGACTTCCACACGTACAGCGAGCTGGTGCTGTGGCCGTTCGGCTACACCTACTCGAACACCACCACCGGCATGACGGCGGACGACTACAACGCCTTCAAGACCGTCGGCCAGAAGATGGCCGCCAGCAACGGCTACACGGCCGAGCAGTCCAGCGACCTGTACATCACGGACGGCTCGATCGACGACTACCTCTGGGGCAGCCAGAAGATCTTCAGCTACACCTTCGAGATGTATCCGACGTCCAGCTCCGGGGGTGGCTTCTACCCGCCCGACGAGGTGATCGAGCGGGAGACTTCACGGAACCGGGACGCGGTGCTGCAGCTGCTGGAGAACGCGGACTGTATGTACCGGTCCATCGGCAAGGAGGCCCAGTACTGCAGTTGACGGGAACGGTGGGCTCTACTCCTGGAAGTAGGAGTCCAGGACCGCGTCCAGCTGTTCCTCCCACTCCTTGAAGCGGCTCCTGGCCGTCGCCTCGATCTCGATCGGGTACCAACGGCGGTCAGGAGTGTGCACCGTGATGGTGAACCGCTTCCCGAAGCGCGGTGTCTCCGTCTCGACGGCGCCGATCTCGTCCCAGCGGAACTCGCACTTCTGGTCGTCCAGGGAGAGCCGTACGCCCCGCCGGTCGGCGACGATGCCCGCGCGGCGGTCGGAGGCCTCGAAGACGGGACCCCCGGCGGCTTCCTCGAGCTCCTCGTCAGAGACGTCGGAAGCGTCGGAGGCGTCGCCCTCCTCGGAGGCCGACTCCTCCTCGGAGACGGCCTCTTCCGTCTCAAGGGACTCCTCGACCTCGACGTCCTCGACCTCGGCGTCCTCCGGTTTGGCGTCCCCCGGCTCGGCGGACACGGGTGAGGTGAGCCCGGGGATGAAAGCCGGGTCGAATCCGGCGCCCTCCAGGGGCTGGCTGCTCGAACCTATGCGCTGCTCCACAGCGGGCAGTATGGTCGACGATCCTGTGTCAGGAACAGTCGCCCCCCGCGCCTCATCGGATTCCGGCCGCCGCAAGCCGACTCAGAGAGCCCACCGGCACCGCGCGATGACCGCCGCGGTCCTCCTTCGCGGTCCTCATGTGTCCAGGTAGTGGCCCAGGACGAGGTCGAGGTCGGCGACCCAGTCGTCGCGAACGCCGTGGCTCGGTGCCTTGATCTCGCAGAGGAAGGGCTCCTGGCTCTGGTACAGCAGCACCGCGACCCTGAGACCCCTGCCGTACCCGAAGCCGGTGGACTCGACGGCGCCGATCTCGTCCCAGGAGAAGTCGGCCTGAGCCAGGCCGACCTTCAAGGTGACTCCGTTCTCGTCGATGGTCACGGAGTTCCGCCCGTCCGCGGCGCCGAAAGTGGGCGCGGGTACGGGTACGGGTGCGGGTGCGGGTACGGGTGCGGGTACGGGTGCGGGCACGGTGGGAGGCACAGGCGGGGGCCCAGGCCGCGCGTCCTCGGGCTGTGGCTCCGGTACCGGGAGCAGGAGCGGGCGTGCGGCGTCCTGCGGGCCGTCGGGCACGAACAGGAGCGGGCGTGCGGCAACCTGCGGGCCGTCGGGCACGAACAGGTCCAGCAGGGCGTCCGGATCTGGCCGGGCCGCCGGATCCTTCAGCAGGCAGGCCGCCACCGCGTCGCGCAGCCCGGCGGGGACCGCCGACACATCCGCGGGCTCGTGCACGGACCGGTACATCAACGCCATGGACGTACCGACGCCGAAGGGGCGCCCGCCCGCCGCCGCGACCACGATCGCGCCGAGGGCGAAGACGTCGGCGGCGCCGGTGACGTCGTCGCCGACGGCCTGCTCGGGGGCGAGGAAGCCGGGCGTTCCGAAGGCGTGTCCGGTGGCCGTCAGCCGGGTGTTCTCGACGGCTCGGGCGATGCCGAAGTCGAGGACGCGGGGTCCGTCCGCCGCCATGATGATGTTGCCCGGTTTGAGGTCGCGGTGGACGATGCCGCAGGCGTGGATGGACTGGAGGGCCTCGGCCAGCGCCGCGCCGAGGGACCTCAACTCCCGCTCCTCCATGGGCCCTTGCTCGGCCAGCAGAGCGGCCAGCGTGGGCCCGGGAACGTAGGCCGTGGCCAGCCAGGGCGGCCGTCCGTCCGGGTCGGCGTCGACGACCGGCGCCGTATGGAAGCCGCTGACCCGGCGCGCCGCGTCGATCTCCGCGCGGAAGCGGATCCGGAAGGACGCGTCGGCGGCGAGTTCCGCCCGCGCCACCTTCACCGCGAGAGGACGGCCCGAGCGGGTGCGGGCCAGGTAGACGGTGCCCATGCCGCCCGCGCCCAATTCGCGCTCGACGGTGTACGGACCGATGTGTGCGGCGGCCACCCTCAACTCCCCCTGCCCTGCCTGCGGGAAGGTCACAGTACTGCTGATCAGGCGTGACCGGGGGAGCCGGGAGACCGGTTGACTAGACGAAGACGCTCAGCACCGCCGCCACCGCGAAGCCCGCGACCGACAGCACCGTCTCCAGGACGGTCCAGGACTTGAGGGTGTCGCGCTCACTGATGCCGAAGTACTTGGCGACCATCCAGAAGCCGCCGTCGTTGACGTGCGAGGCGAAGATGGAGCCCGCCGAGATCGCCATGATGACGAGGGCGACGAAGGCCTGGGAGTGGTTGCCCTCGGCCAGCAGCGGCGCCACGATGCCGGCCGTGGTGACGATCGCGACCGTCGCCGAGCCCTGCGCGATCCGCAGCACCACGGAGATCAGGTAGGAGAGGACGATCACCGGGAGGCCGACGTCGTTGAAGGTGTCGGAGAGGGCCTGGGCGACACCGCTCGCCTTCAGTACGGCGCCGAAGACACCGCCCGCGCCGACCACGAGCAGGATGTTGCCGACCGGCTTGAGCGACGAAGTCGACACCGTCTCAAGGGACTTGCGGGACCAGCCGCGGCGGATGCCGAGGAGGTAGTACGCGAGGAGCAGGGCGATCGTGAGGGCGACGAAGGGGCTGCCGAAGAACTCGATGACCGAGCGGCCGGTGGAGGGGTCGAGGGCGATCGAGGAGAAGGTGGCCGCGAGGATCAGCACCAGCGGCGTACCGATGATGCCGAGGACCGTGCCGAGCGGCACCGGCTTCTCGCGCGGCTCGACCCCTGCCGCCCGCTGTTCCTCGATGACCGCCAGCTTGGCCTCGGCCGCCGCCTCGACCATGTCCTGCGGTACGGCGACGAAGATGCGCTTGCCGATCCAGGCGGAGAAGACCCAGGCGGCGAGTACGGCGGGGATACCGCAGACGATGCCCATGAGGATGACCCAGCCGAGCTGGACGTGGAGGAGACCTGCCGCCGCCACCGGGCCGGGGTGCGGGGGCAGGAACGCGTGGGTCATCGACAGGCCCGCGAGCAGCGGCATGCAGTAGAGCAGGATCGACTTGCCGGACCGCTTGGCAGCGGCGTACACGATGGGCGCCAGGACGAAGATGCCGACGTCGAAGAAGACCGGGATGCCGAAGATCAGGCCCGTGAGGCCCATCGCGAGCGGCGCCCGCTTCTCGCCGAAGAGGTTGAGCAGCCGGGACGCCAACACCTCGGCGCCGCCGCTGACTTCGAGGATCGCGCCGAGCATGGTGCCCAGGCCGATGATGATCGCGACATGGCCGAGGATGCCGCCCATGCCGGTCTCTATGGTCGAGACGGCCGTGGACCGCTGGACCGTGCCGAAGAGTTCGGTGACCGAGAGTCCGGCCGCGAGGCCGACGGCTATGGAGACGGCGAGCAGGGCGACGAACGGCTGGAGTCTGACCTTGATGATGAGGAGCAGCAGGAGGGCGATACCGAGGGCGGCGACCGTGAGCAGGCCTGCGGTGCCGTCGACGAGGAGGAGCAGGCCACCGGTGTGGGGTGGGGTCTCGGGGGTGGCTGGGGCTGTGGCCGCGAGCGGATACGACAGCAAGGGGGACGGCATGGAGGGCCTCTGTTCCGTAAGTGCATGGAGCTTTCAGGGCAGGGGGGATCGCGGCGCGGCGCCCCGGGGATGAGAGGTGAGGGGCGCCGCACCGTGATGACGTACGAAGTACGGGAGTTGAGGGAGCGTCGGCTCGTGGGTGGAGTCAGCTCGTGGGTGGAGTCAGCTCGCGAGTGGCGTCAGCCGAGTACGGCCAACGCGTCGATCTCGATGAGGAGGCCGGCCGGCAGGCCGACGTAGACCGTCGTGCGGGCGGCGGGGGGCGCGGTGAGGCCCTGCTCCTCGAAGTAGTGGTTGTAGATCTGGTTCATCTCGGCGAAGTGGTCGACGTCCGTGAGGTAGACGCGGATCATCATCGCGTCGTCCCAGGTCGCGCCGCCCTCTTCGAGGATCGCCCGGACGTTGGCGAGGGTCTGGAGGGTCTGCTCGCGCAGGGTCGGGCCCGCGGGCGTCGGGGGCTTGCCCTCCTCCGCGGGCAGGAAGCCGACCTGCCCGGCGACCTGGAGGATGTTCCCCTTCTTCACTCCGTGCGAGAACTTGGCGGGCGGGGTGGTGTGGGTCTTGGGCGTGAGCGCGATCTTGTCCGTCATGCTGTGCTCATTTCTTATGGGTTGTCCTTCGCCGGGGTCTTTCCGGAGTAGTCGCGGCTGATGGCGTCGGCCGTGCGGCGCACCAGCGGGAGCAGGGTGAGGAGTTCGTCGGCGGTGACGACGACGTTGGGCGCGGAGACCGACATCGCGGCGGCGACACGTCCGTCGGCGCCGCGGATGGGGGCGGCGACGCAGTTGATGGACTCCTCGTGGCCGCCCAGGTCGGTGGCCCACCCCTGTTCGCGCACCGTCGCCAACTCCTTGAGGAAGGCGGGGGCGTTGGGGATCGAACGGGCCGTGTACATGGGGTAGTCGAGCTTGTCCGCGAGGGCGCGGCGCTCGGCCTCGGGGAGGTCGGCGAGCAGCAGCTTGGCGACGGCGGCGACGGTGATGGCGACGGGCTTGCCGATCCGCGAGTACATGCGCACGGGGTAGCGGCTCTCCACCTTGTCGATGTAGAGGACCTCGTTCTCCTCGTACACCGCGAGGTGGACCGTGTGCCCGCACTGCTCGTTGAGCTTGACCAGGTGGGGGTGGGCGATCTCCCGGATGTCCAGGTTCTCGACGGCCTCCTGGGCGAGGGCGAAGAGGCGGGCACCGAGGCGGTAGCGCTGGTCGGACTGGCGGTAGACCAGGCCGTGCTCGTGGAGTGTGCGCAGGAGGCGGAGCGCGGTGGACTTGTGGACGCCGAGGCGGTCGGCGACCTGCCCGAGGTCGGCGGGTCCCTCGGCGAGCAGCGGCAGGATGCTCAGCGCTCGGTCGACGGTCTGGCTCATGGGGTACGTACCTCCTCCTCGGCCCGGTCGACGGCTTGGTCGGCGGCTTCGGTCCAGCCGGGGCCGAGTCGAAGTCTCCCCCACGCGTCGTCGTCCAGAGCGGCCAGCCGGTCGGCGTGGTCCCGTGCGGGGGGCTCCGCCAGGTCACCGGGGGCGGTGAGCGCGGCGGCGGCCATGAGGTGGCCGTGGCGCAGCCGGTCCCTCGCGGTCAGCCCCCGCAGCGTCCCGGAGAGAAAACCCGCGGCGAAGGCGTCACCCGCCCCTACCGGGGCGACGACGTCGACCTGCAGGGACGGTATGAAGGTGACGGTGTCGCGGGTGAGTGCGGCGGCTGTGGGAGGCATGCGGGTTTTCGCCCCCTCCGCCCCTTCCCTTCCCGTCCCTGGGGGCTGCCGCCCCCAGACCCCCGCTATCGCGCTGACGCGCTCGTCCTCAAACGCCGGACGGGCTGAAAGTGGTTCCTCAGGTCGCTCGAAGAGCGTCGCGCCGCGTGCCCCCTGCTTGACGACCAGCACCCGGGGTTCGGGCAGCGCCGCGCGGATCGCGGACGGGCCGCCGGTGATGCCCCACGCGGCCTCGGCCTCGTCCTCGCCGACGAAGACGAGGTCGCCGCCGCGGGCCAGTTCCAGGAGGACGGCGCCCGGGTCCTGGCCGTTCCAGAGGTTCACGCGGTGGTTCACGTCGAACGAGACGAGAGGGCGGCCGGGGCCGGGAGCGACCAGCGTCCGCAGCAGGGTCAGGCAGTCGTCGGACAGGGCGGCGGTGATGCCGGACAGGTGGAGCACGCGGCCGGAACGGATGGCGGCCAGGTCCACGTTCTCCACCGCCATCGCGGAGGCGGCGGATCCGGCGCGGTAGTACGCGACCTCGTGGGCGTTGGTCGCCCGGTCGCCAGCGGTACGGAAGTAGATGCCCGTAGGACGTGCGGGATCCCGCTGTACGGCGTGCACGTCGACCCCGTACGAGCCGATGCGCTCGACCAGGTGCTGTCCGAAGCCGTCGGCGCCCACCCGGCTGACCCACCTCGTGGTGTGCCCGGCGCGAGCCAGCCCGCACGCCACGTTCGACTCGGCGCCCCCGATGCCCCGCTCGAACGACGGCACGTCGGCGAGGCGGCCCGGGCGGGTGGGAAGGAACGTGACCATGGACTCGCCCAGCGCGACTACGTCAACAAGGCCGTCGAGGCCGACGACGTCGACATCGGCATCGGCATCCGCCTTGTGCGGCGCGGCACCTGCGGGTCCATGGGGGGTCACGATGGCTGGGGCTCCTCGCTCTCGCGGCCAAGGGCGCTTCCGCGCACCGTTGACCCTGCGTTGGCTGGGATGTTAGACAGCAGTAAGCGACATACGCAATGCTCGTTGCACATAGTGCAACGCACCGGCAAGGCATCGGCAGGACACTGGCACCGCACCGCCAAGCCACCGGCAAGGCAACCGCACCGCACCCGCACCGCACCTCATCAAAGGAGGCCCCATGGGCGCCGACACCGCCGCAGCACAGCTCGCCGCTCTCACGGCGGACCGCGTCGACCACCGCTTCAAGGGCCTCCCCCCGGACGCCGCGGGCCTGACCGTCGGCGAGCTGGCCGCCCAGCGCCGCAACCTCTTCACGGACGGCTTCACCACCCCCGTCCTCGCCCTCTCCGCCGAGCGCCTGACCCACAACCTCGAACTGATGGAGACGTACGCGGCCCGCCACGGCCTCGCCTTCGCCCCGCACGGCAAGACCTCGATGGCCCCGCAGCTGTTCTGGCGGCAGATCGAGCACGGTGCCTGGGGCATCACGCTCGCGGTGCCCCACCAGGTGCGCGTGGCGAGGGAGTTCGGGATCGACCGGATCTTCCTCGCGAACGAGCTCGTCGATGCGGCGGCACTGCGCTGGATCGCCGCCGAGCTGGCCGAGGACCCGGACTTCCGCTTCATCTGCTACGTCGACTCCGTACGCGGCGTGCAGCTGATGGACGCCGCGCTGCGCGGGTCCTCCCGCCCCGTGGACGTCGTCGTGGAACTCGCCGCCGGTGAGGGCGCCCGCACCGGCGTCCGTACGGAGACGGCGTGCGGGGCGGTCGCGGACGCGGTCGCCGCGACGCGGACGCTGCGTCTGGTCGGCGTGGCGGGCTACGAGGGCGAGGTCCCGCGGGCGGACCCCGAGCGGGTGCACGCCTGGCTGCGCCGGCTGACCGCGCTGGCGGCCGAGTTCGACAAGGCGGGCCGGTTCACCGGAGGCGGCGTCGAGGAGATCGTCGTCAGCGCGGGCGGCAGCGCCTGGTTCGACGCGGTGGCCGACGTCTTCGCGGAGATCCCCGACCTCTCCCTCCCCGTCCTGAAGCTGCTGCGCTCCGGCGCGTACGTCTCGCACGACGACGGCCACTACCGCAAGCTGACCCCCTTCGCCCGCGTCCCGGAGGAGGGCGCCCTCCACCCCGCCTTCCGCCTCTGGGCCCAGGTCGTCTCCCGCCCCTCCTCCGAGCAGGCCTTCGCCAACGCGGGCAAGCGCGACGCCGCGTACGACCTGGATCTCCCGGAGGCCCAGGTGGTCCGCCGTGACGGCGGCGAGCGTCCGGCCACCGGCATCGAGGTCACCGGTCTCTCCGACCAGCACGCCTGGCTGCGCACGGCCCCGGACGCGGACCTCCAGGTCGGCGACTGGCTCGGCATGGGCCTCTCGCATCCCTGCACGTCCTTCGACAAGTGGCAGCTGATTCCGGTGGTGGAGGCGGACGGGACGGTCGTGGACTACATCCGTACGTACTTCTAGGAGGCACCGTGGAGGACCTGGTCATCCGGGACGCCGATGTCGTGGACGGCACCGGCGGCCCCTCGTACCGCGCCGATGTGGTCGTGGACGACGGCAGGATCGTGTCGATCGTCAAGGAGGCAGCGGCCGCCGGGTGTCAACGCCCCAGCGCCACAAGGGAGCTGGACGCGGAGGGCCTCGTCCTCTCCCCCGGTTTCATCGACATGCACGCGCACAGCGACCTCGCGCTGCTCAGGGACCCGGATCACAGCGCGAAGGCGGCGCAGGGGGTGACCCTGGAGGTCATCGGCCAGGACGGGCTGTCGTACGCGCCGGTGGACGACCGTACGCTCGCCGAGGTGCGCCGCGCGATCACCGGCTGGAACGGGTACGGCGACGACATCGACTTCACCTGGCGTTCCGTGGGTGAGTACCTGGACCGCCTCGACCACGGCTTCGACGGCGAGGGCATCGCGGTGAACGCGGCCTATCTGATCCCCCAGGGCACCGTCCGCATGCTCGCCGTCGGCTGGGAGGACCGCGAGGCGACACCCCAGGAGCTGGACCGTATGCGGCAGTTGGTGGCCGACGGTCTGCGGGAGGGCGCCGTCGGCATGTCCTCCGGGCTGACGTACACGCCCGGGATGTACGCCAAGGACGCCGAACTCACCGAGCTGTGCCGGGTGGTCGCGGCGCACGGCGGCTACTACTGCCCGCACCACCGCTCGTACGGGGCGGGCGCCCTGGAGGCGTACGAGGAGATGGTGGCCCTCACCCGCGAGGCCGGCTGCCCGCTCCACCTCGCGCACGCGACCATGAACTTCGGCGTGAACGAGGGCAAGGCCCCGGACCTGCTCGCCCTCCTGGACAAGGCGCTGGCACAGGGCGTGGACATCAGCCTGGACACCTACCCCTACACCCCCGGCTGCACGACCCTCGTGGCCATGCTGCCGAGTTGGGCGAGCGAGGGCGGACCGAAGGCGATTCTCGCCCGCCTGAGGGACGACGCGACCGCCGAGCGGATCCGGCACCACATGGAGGTCGTCGGCGCCGACGGCTGCCACGGCGTGCCCATCGAGTGGGACACGATCGAGATCTCGGGGGTGAGCGACCCGGCGCTCGAACCCTACGTCGGCAGGACGGTGCGGCAGTCCGCCGACCAGCGGGGCGAGGCCCCCTGGGTGACCGCCCGCCGTCTCCTCCTCGAGGACCGCCTGGGCTCGACGATCCTCCAGCACGTCGGGCACGAGGAGAACGTCCAGGCGATCATGCGGCATCCCGTGCACACGGGCGGCTCGGACGGCATCCTGCAGGGCCACAAGCCGCACCCGCGCGCGTACGGCACCTTTCCGCAGTATCTCGGCCGGTACGTACGGGAGTTGGGCGTCCTGGCCCTGGAGGAGTGCGTCGCCCATCTCACCGGCCGCCCCGCCACCCGGCTGCGGCTGCCCGACCGCGGGCTCGTCCGCGAGGGATACCGTGCCGACCTCGTCCTGTTCGATCCGGACACGGTCGCCGCGGGGTCGACCTTCGAGGCGCCGCGCACACTCCCGGTCGGCATCCCGCACGTCCTCGTCGACGGCCGCTTCGTGATCGAGGACGGGCGCAGGACGGACGTACTGGCGGGGCGGGCGGTCCGCCGTACTCCCCGGTGACCGCCCGCCTCGGCCTCCTTACGGCTTGGGCAGGGTGCACCCGGTGCGGCTCAGGTCGAGCTTGTTGTCGATGCCGAAGCAGGGGACGATCTGGTACGTCTCCTCGGCGTAGTTGGTGCCCTCGCGGACGGTCACATTGCCGTTCGCGTCGACCTCACAGGGGTTGTTCTCGGTGCAGCGCTCGCCGTCCTCGTTGCCGGTGTTGTTGACAGCGACGACCTTGCCGGTGGCGTTGTCGATCACCGGCGAGCCCGAGGTGCCGCCGATGGTCTGGCAGGCGGAGGTGTAGCGGAGCGAGTCCTTCCAGGTCCAGTCGCCTTCCTTGAGGCGGTAGACGAAGCCGTCGATGTTGCAGGCGTAGGTCCGCTTCCAGTAGCCGGAGACGACCGTGATGGCCGTGCCGGCGACCGGATGCGTGTCGGCGAGCGTGAGCGCACTGATGCCGTACGAGCTCTTGATCTGCTCGTAGGTGCGGGTGAGCTGGTAGATCGTGACGTCGGTGTCCGTCATCGTCGAGTACGCGACCTTGCTCGCGCGCAGCGTCCCGACCCGCGTGGCCGAGGCGTTGAGCAGGCCGAAGGTACGGCTGGACGCCTGGTCGACGATGACCTCGCCGGGCTCGGGGAAGCCGGTCTCCAGGCAGTGGCCGTTCGTCATCACCAGCGCCGGGTCGTTGTCCTCGGAGTTCGGGAAGCGGATGACGGAGCCGGAGCAGTTGCTGAGCGAGACGGTGCCGGCGAAGTTGACGGCCTGGATCGCGGGTGCGGCCGAAGTCTTCGTGGCCGCGGCCTTCGTGGTCGCGGCCACCGTGGTCGCGGCCTTCATGACCGCGGTCTTCGTGGTCGCGCCGTCCGTGGTCACGGGTGCCGCGACCGCGGGTGCCACGCCCGCCCCGGCGATCACCAGGGCGAAGAGCGCGGCGACGAGAGGCTTTCTCATGTGGGGGTCCCCTCTTGCGACTTGGGGTGACCGAAGGTTTTCCGGTCACCTTCTGTTTTGTCATGCGCATTGTGAGGGGAGAGGGGTTGGGGGGCAAGGAGTTGTTTTTGGCCTAGGCGGGCGGGGGTGTTTCGCGCCGGGCGGCGAGCGCCGCGTCGACGAACTCGAGCAGTTCGGCGCCGGACATGGTGATCTGCGCATCGAGTTCGCGGCAACGGGCCAGGCGGTTCGGCGTGATACGGCCGGCGAAGAACACCACGGGCCCCTCGTACAGTCCGCGATCGCGCCAGCTCTGCAGTTCGGTGAACCCGGCATCGCCGTCGCTGCCCCGTGCCACGTCGGAGATCAGCAGATCGATACGCGACACCCTGAGCACCTGCTCGGCCCGCGCCCGATCCGGAGCCATCAGGACACGGGCACCCAGGCTCTCCAGCTCCAGGACGAACCGGGTGTTGTTCCCCGGATGGTCGTCCACCCAGAGCACCTGCGCTCCCGCGTACCGGCGGCGACCTTCCTCGCTCTCCCGCTCCTCGTCGGACTGCACGACGGTGACCGGAGCTGCGCCGCTCCGCAGCTGTTCCACCAGCTCACTCGCCTCGTCCATGCCCATGAGTTCCTCGATGAGCACGACGAAGTTGCGATCCCGCTCCAACTGCGGGAATCCGGTGGGCAGATACTCCTCCAGCCGGGCCAGCACGGACCCCCAGTCCTCGGGGTTCTCGCGGGAGGGCACGTTGAGGCCGTGCTCGGTCACGCAGTTGGCCGTTGTCAGCCACGCCTCCTGGTCGGGCTGGACGAACGGCTGGCTCAACACCCGCCTGGCCACTCGGTAGTCGAGGAATTCCCAGGCCGCGTTCCCGTGCGACCGGTCACTCGCGAGCAGGCTCCGATAGAAGTCCGCGTACAGGTACTGGAGCAGCAGCGTCCTGATCACCGCCTCGGAACTGAACCTCTCCCAGACGGGGTTGAGCGCGCATTCCAGCCCGAAGCCGTTGATCAGCCGCTTGATCCGGCGCGGATTGCGGGCCGAGCGGTCGGCGATCAGCTGCACCAGGCTGTCGTCGGCCAGCAGTTCCTGCACCCCTGACCGCTTCGCGCAGTCCCGTACATACGCCTCGACGCCCCGTCCGTCGGCGACCGGCACCCGATAACTGGTCTGGAAGATCTTCTCCATGAACGCGGACCCGGCCGGAGACAGATCCCGCAGCAGCCCGGAGGGCCCGAGCGCCGAGCGGTCGCAGCCGATGACGAAGGCGAGCCCCGGCACGTCCAGATACACCTTGACCGCCTCGCACACCGCGAGGACCGTCTCCTCCGAGCAGCGGTCGAGGTCGTCGATGAAGACGACGAGCATCTGCCGGGTCGCGTACGGCGTGGACTCCGCCCACTGCGTGGCCAGGTTGCGCAGCTCGTCCCGCATCGCGTTGCGGGACTTCGCGTCGACGGAGAGCTCGCGCCACAACTGGTCGACGAGTCCGGCGGCCCCGAGCGGCCCCGCGAGGAGCGTCAGAGCGGTCCGTACGACCCCGATCACGGCCCGCTGCTCAGACACCCGGTGGGCCGCCCGCCGCAGCAGCCGCTTGTCGAACTTCTCCAGGACGGACTTGATCAGGCCCTCCAGCGCGTCCGCCCCGGTCGACGTCCAGGCGTTGTACCAGAAGGTGCGGACACCCTCCTTGGCCTGCAGCTCCGCGTCCACCAGCCGCATCAGGCTGCTCTTGCCCATGCCCCACCCGGCGTCCACCGCCAGGGTGAACGGAGTCGCGCCCCGCGAGTCGTGCAGCAGTCTGGCGAGCTCCCGGGCAGCGCGGCCCGTGCCCAGCAGGTCGTCCTCCGGCCCCGCCACCGGCTCGTCGTTCAACAACGAGAACTCCATGCCCCGCCTCCCCTCCCGGCAGGGCCAACCTACTGGTACCGGCGGCTACTTGGGCCGCTTCGAAGCTCCCTGGCCATGGCCGGGGTTGCCGTTGGCGTTGCTCGAGTCGGAGGTCGTCGTGGAGGTGGCCGTGGCGGTCGCGGGAGCCGTGGACGCCGGGGCCTTGGAGGAGCCCGCGGACACGGACGCGCTCGCGGAGGCATCGCCCGCTCTCTCGGACGCCTCGGGCGACGCGCTGGACGACGGGCCCGCCGAGGAGCCTCCCGCGGTCACGGCGGAGCCCTCCGTGGGTGCGGCGGACCCCGTGGGGAGGTGCACGGGCGGGGCCTGCTGCCCGCCCGTACCGCCCGAGCCCTTGGGCGGCTCGGAGTCGAACGCTCCCGAGATCAGGACGGCGAGGAGGACGACACACCCGGCCCCGCCGGCTATGGCGAGCCGGCGCAGCAACCGGGCACGGCGCCGGCGCAGCAGCCGCTCGTGGCGGCCCGAGGTGTCGCCCGACGGCGCGCCGGGGAGGATCTCGTACCCGCCGGGGACGGCCTCGTGCTCGACGGTGTCATCGCCGTCATGGCGGTCGGCGCCGTCGGCGCCGTCTTCGTAGCCCTTCTGCCAGCCGTGCGCCTCGGCCGGATCCATGTACGCCTCATAGGCCGGGGGCGCCTCGCCGTCGCTCTGCGGGAGGTACACCGTCGGCGGGGCTTCGGGTTCGCCGGTCTGCCAGGACATGGGCGCGCATTGTAGAGAACGCAAGGGCTTGCGGCGTAG
The DNA here is from genome assembly GCF_042894545.1 of Streptomyces sp. NPDC001530. Classification (NCBI taxonomy): domain Bacteria; kingdom Bacillati; phylum Actinomycetota; class Actinomycetes; order Kitasatosporales; family Streptomycetaceae; genus Streptomyces; species Streptomyces sp. NPDC001530. Next base: position 73,402 of record NZ_JBIAVS010000016.1, on the reverse strand, counting down.
CGAGCGGACAAAGATGACCAAACCGGCACGTCTCACGTGGTGAAAAACACGCCCCGCCGAGCGTTACGCGGCCGTAAGCTCACGGACATGCAGGTGATCCAGTCCACGAAGCTCGCCAACGTCTGCTACGAGATCCGGGGTCCGGTTCTCGAGGAGGCGATGCGTCTCGAAGCGGCCGGGCACCGCATTCTCAAGCTCAACACGGGCAATCCGGCGGCCTTCGGGTTCGAGTGCCCGCCCGAGATCCTGGAGGACATCCTCCGGAACGTGTCGTCGGCCCACGGCTACGGCGACGCGAAGGGCCTGCTCGCGGCCCGCCGTGCGGTGGTCATGCACAACCAGACCCTCGGCATCGAGACGGACGTCGAGCACGTCTTCATCGGCAACGGCGTCTCCGAGCTGATCGTGATGGCGATGCAGGGCCTGCTGGACGACGGCGACGAGGTGCTCGTACCGGCGCCGGACTACCCGCTGTGGACCGCCGCGGTCTCACTCTCCGGCGGTACGGCCGTCCACTACCACTGCGACGAGCAGTCCGACTGGATGCCCGACCTCGCGGACGTGGAGCGGAAGGTCACCGACCGCACCAAGGCGATCGTGATCATCAACCCGAACAATCCGACGGGTGCGGTGTACGACGAGGCGATGCTGCGCGGGCTGACCGACATCGCGCGCCGGCACAACCTGCTGGTCTGCTCCGACGAGATCTACGACAAGATCCTCTACGACGGTGCCACGCACACGGCGACCGCCTCGATCGCGCCCGACCTGCTCACCCTCACCTTCAACGGCATGTCGAAGGCGTACCGGGTGGCGGGCTACCGGGTCGGCTGGATGTCGATCTCGGGCCCGCGCGCGCACGCGGACTCCTACATCGAGGGCCTGACGATCCTCGCGAACATGCGGCTGTGCGCGAACATGCCGGGGCAGCACGGAGTGGTCGCCGCGCTGAGCGGACGCCAGACGATCAACGACCTGGTCCTGCCCGGCGGGCGGCTGAAGGAGCAGCGGGATGTCGCCTACGAGTTGCTGACGCAGATCCCGGGCGTGAGCTGTGTGAAGCCCAAGGGGGCTCTCTACCTCTTCCCGCGGCTCGACCCGAAGGTCTTCAAGATCAGGGACGACCGGCAGATGGTGCTCGACCTGCTGCGCCGCGAGAAGATCATGGTCGTCCAGGGGACGGGCTTCAACTGGCCCAAGTCGGACCACTTCCGGGTGGTCACGCTGCCGACGGTCGGGGATCTGACCGACGCGGTGACCCGGATCGGGAACTTCCTGGACGGCTACAGCCAGCCGTGACGCTCACGCTGTGTGCGCGACGCGACCAGTTCCGCGACCAGGCTCAACTTTAGACGAAATCTAAGGTAGGATGGCTTCCTGTCAGAGCACAGGAGGCCATCTCATGTACGAACCGATCCGCACCAAGTCGGTCCACACGATGGCCGGCACCACCCCCTCCGACTTCCCCCACCGGTCGCGCGAGGAGGAGCTGGACATCCAGCTCGCCGGTCACCTCGCGGCGCTGCTCGCGGTCACGGACGAGATCCGCGCGCTCGCGCCCTCCGCCGACCTCGACGCCGCCGCCGAGCGGCTCGCCGGGCAGGTGGCCCGGCTGCGGGGAGGGTCGCCCGTACGGTCCTGGGAGGCCGCCGCCGTCCAAGAACCGCACCTCGTGGCACTCCACCAGCGGGCGCATGCCCTCGCCGGGCGCGCCCTGGTCGTCGCGGCGTCCCGCGCCGACACGGCCGCCGCGATCCTGGCGGCCGAGCAGATGGACGCCCACGCGTCCGCCGCCGAACCCCGCGAGCTCGCCACCCACTGAGCCCCGGGCTCCCCCGAACGGCCCCGGTCCGCGCGTCCCGCAGCGACGCGCGGACCGGGTTGCCACAACACTGCAAGGTTGCAGCGGTGCCGCGACCCCGGGCCACGTAGTGACACCCCCGGTTCCGGTTGCGTACCGGGACCCCTTGGTCACCCCGTGTTCACCCCCGGACACGGGGAACGTTGGATTCCGAGGTGCACGCTCCAAGCGTGAGACGCATCGCAGGGATCGTCCTGGCGGTCCTGTTGATCGGCGGAGTGGTAGCAGCCGTCGTCGCGGGCCGCGATGGTCAGGACAAGGGCACGGCAACGAAGACCGTGCAGGGAGTGATCGGATCGGAGAAGGCGGAGTTCTTCGCCGATCCCGACGTGGTGAAGGCCCTCGCTGCCAAGGGCTACACCGTGAAGACGGAGACCTCCGGGTCCTGGGCCATGGAGGGGCTCGACCTCAAGGGCTACGACTTCGCCTTTCCGTCCAGCCAGGCGCCGGCCGACGAGCTCGCCGACAAGTACCACGTACGGCAGCCCCTCCCCCGGCCCTTCTACTCGCCGCTCGTCGTGGTGGCTCATCGCAGCGCCGCCCAGGTGCTCGCCGCCAACGGACTCGCGGGCCTCGACAAGAACACGGGCACGCTGAAGATGTCCGCGTACCTGGACGCGGCCCGCCGCGACCGGACGTGGCAGCAGCTCAAGGGGGCCACCGCACACGGAGAGTTGACCGGCACGCTCTACGTCGCCACCACCGACCCCGCCACCTCCAACTCCGGCGCCCTCTACCTCGCCGCCGCCTCGTACGTCGCCGACGGCGGACGCGTCGCGGCCGACACCGCCGCCGTCGAGCGCACCGCGCCCCTCATGCGCAAGCTCGTCAGCGTCCAGGGGGCACAACAGACCAGCACGGACGCGGCGTTCCGGGACTTCGTCAGCGGGGCGGGCAACCCGCTCGTCCTCGTGTACGAGTCGCAGGTCGCCTCGCTGCTCGCCGAGGGCCAGGACGTCGGCGACCTCACCGTCCTCTACCCGGACACCACAGCGAACAGCGACCACACCGTCGTACCGCTCACGCCGCAGGGCCGTGCGCTGGGTGAACTCCTCAGCAGCGACCCGACGTTGCGCAGGCTCGCCGTCCGGCACGGGTTCCGGCCGCAGGGCGCGACCGCCGAGTTCACCGCGGCGACCGCGAACCACACCTCGTATCTCAACCAGAAGCTGACCGGCGTCCGGCAGGCGCCCGTGCCCGCCTCCAAGGTGCTGCACGAGATGGCGCGCCGGGCCGGGAACTAGGGGGAACAGCACGTGACAACCGAAGAGACCTTCACCCTCACGCCGCCCGAGGCCGTGGCGGCCGTGCCCCGCGAGAAGGCCGGCGGGCTGGTGCCGGTGGATCCGTCCGTCCAGGACGAGATGGCGCACCGCGCCGCCGAGTACGTCGACGGGCTCGCCGCCCTCGACGCCCGCTCGCCCGAGTTCGCGGGCAAGGTCGGGGAGATCGCGGGCCTGGGCGCCGGCGAGATGCGGGGCGCCGCCGCGCAGTCCAACCGGATGCTGGAGCGCACCCTGCGCAGCCTGCCCGGCAAGGGCGAGGACGCCCAGTCGCATGTCGCCGGCTCGCTCGTCGAACTCCGGCGTGTGGTCGAGGACTTGGACCCGCGCGACCTGCCCGCGAGCAAGGGCCGGAAGTTCCTGTCCCGGCTCCCCGGCGGCAACAAACTGCGCGACCACGTCGCCAAGTACGCCTCCGCACAAGGCACGTTGAACAAGATCGTGGGCTCCCTGCGCGGCGGCCAGGACGAGCTGCGGCGCGACAACGCGGCGCTGCAGACCGAGCGCGTCCGGCTCTGGGAGACGATGGGCAAGCTCCAGGAGTACGTTGTCCTGACCCAGGCCCTGGACACGGCGGTCGAGGAGCACATCGCGGGTGTCGAGGCCGCGGACCCCACGCAGGCCGACACCCTCCGCTCCGACGTCCTCTTCCCTGTCCGCCAGAAGCACCAGGACCTGCTCACCCAGCTCGCCGTCTGCGCCCAGGGCTATCTGGCCATGGACGTGGTCCGGCGCAACAACGACGAGCTCATCAAGGGCGTCGACCGGGCGGCCACCACCACCGTCTCGGCCCTGCGCATCTCCGTGATGCTCGCCTCCGCCCTCGACAACCAGCGCAAGGTCGTCGACCAGGTCAACGCCCTGCGCGGCACCACGGAGGACCTCATCCGTGGCAACGCCGAGATGCTCGCCACCCAGAGCGGCGAGATCCAGCGCATCGCCGCCGACCCCGCCGTCGGCGCGGAAACCCTCCGCACCGCCTTCCAGCAGATCTACCGCACCCTCGACGCGATCGACACGTACAAGGTCCAGGCGACCGAGGCGATGGCGACGACGGTCGAGTCCCTGACGTCCGAACTCCAGCACGCGAGCGCGTACTTGGAGCGCAGCAGGTCGCAGGGCGCGCTTGAGGGAGGGCTCGCATGAGATGGGGTGACTGGCAAGCGAACGTAAAGCGTGTGGGCAGTCGTTCCGCAGGGCGATGGGGGTCCCCCCTGTTCGAGCGAAGCCGAGAACTTGGGGGAGGGTGGGCACACGCGACCCACGGCGCGGCAGCCGCCCTCGCACTCGCATTGGTGACGGCCGGCTGCACGTCAGCAACAGAAGACCCCGCCCCGGCTGAGAGGGCGGAACCCGGCACCCTCCGCATCCTCGCCTCCAGCGAACTCAGCGACATGAAGCCGGTGTTGGAACAGATCCACAAAGACACCGGCATCGCGGTGAAGCCCACCTACATGGGCACCCTCGCCGCCGTCGACCTGCTCGCGCAGGGCAAGGCGGACGGCGCGTACGACGCACTGTGGCTGTCGTCCAACGACTACCTGCGGCTGCGCCCGGACGCGGCGAAGAAGGTCGTCTCTCAGACGCCGGTCATGTCGAGCCCGGTGGCCATCGGGGTGAAGCCGGCGACCGTGAGCGCGCTGGGCTGGAAGCCGGAGGACGTCACCTGGTCCCAGGTGGAGAAGGCGGTGTCGGACGGGAAGCTGACGTACGGCATGACCGATCCGGCCCGCTCCAACTCCGGCTTCTCCACGCTGATTTCGGTGGCATCCGGCCTCTCCGGCGCCCAGTCCGCGCTCACCGACACGGACGTGGACAAGGCGACGCCGAAGCTGCGGGAGTTCTTCAAGGGGCAGAAGCTGACGTCGGGTTCCTCGGGCTGGCTGGCGACGGCGTACGAGCGTCGCGGCACCGTGGACGCGCTGCTCAACTACGAGTCGGTCCTCAAAGGTGTGAAGGGCCTGACGGTCATCCGGCCGCGCGACGGAGTGGTGACCGCCGACTACCCCCTCACCTCCCTCGCCGCGTCCGGCAAGGACACCCGCGAGACCGTCCGCCGTCTCACCGAAGCCCTGCGCACCCCGGCCGTCCAGCGGCAGATCACGCGGCAGACGCATCGCCGCCCGGTCGTCGCCTCCGTGCCCCCGGCGCCCGGGCTCGACACGAGCCGGCGGCGCGAACTCCCCTTCCCCGGCAGCCGATCCGTCGCCGACCGGCTCCTCGACTCCTACGAGAACAAGCTCCGCAGGCCGTCCAGGACCGTCTACGTCCTGGACACCTCCGGCTCGATGAGCGGCGACCGGCTCTCCCGGCTGAAGAAGGCGCTCACCGATCTGACGGGCGACTTCCGCGACCGCGAGGAGGTGACGCTGATGCCGTTCGGCTCGAGGGTCAAGATCGTCCACACGCATGTGGTGCGGCCCGAGGACCCGAAGGCCGGACTCGACGGCATCCGCGAGGACACCCGCGCGCTCAGCGCCGAGGGCGACACCGCGATCTATACGTCGCTGGAGAAGGCGTACGAGCATCTGGGCGCCGACGACGACACGTTCACGTCGATCGTGCTGATGACGGACGGCGAGAACACGACGGGCGAGAGCCCCGACCACTTCGACGACTTCTATGCCGGACTGCCGGGCGGGCAGCGGGAGATACCCGTCTTCCCGATCCTGTTCGGCGACTCCGACCGCGGCGAGCTCCAGCACATCGCCGACCTGACCGGCGGTCGTCTCTTCGACGCCCGCAAGGGCTCGCTCGACGGCGCCTTCGAGGAGATCCGTGGCTACCAATAAGAAGCACCATGGGTTCCTGAACTACCTGGAGTCCCGCAAGAACCTCACCGGCAGCGCCTGCGGGATCGCGGGCCTCGCGCTGACCTTCACGGGCCTCGCGGGCGCGTACTGGCCCGTCGTCGTCGCGGGCCTGTACGGCGCGGGCGCCCTGATCGCCCCGCCGGAGCGTCCGCCCGTCCCGGACTTCCCGGACCCCTCGGCCCAACTCGACGAGCTGCGCGGGGACTTCGGCAAGCTGCAGGAGTACCTGGGCGGTGTCGAACTGCCGCCCGCCGCGGCCGGCCGCCTCACCGAGCTGACCGAGCTCCTCGCCGCCCTGCTGGACCCCGGCTGGGTCGCCGAGGTGCTCGCCCAGGACCCGGAGGGCGTGCACACCCTGTCCCGTGCCGTACGGCAGGACATCCCCGAGGCCGTCGACACCTTCGTCCGCACGAGGTGGTGGACCCGGCTGACCCCCGGCACCGAACCGCCGGAGCGCCACCTGGAACGTCAACTCACCCTGTTGTACGAGGAGTCGGACCGACTGGCGGCCGCGCTGCGGGAGACCGAGGCGCGGCGGCAGGAGTCGCACACGCGCTATCTGGAGGACCGGGGGCGCTCCTAGCGAGGGCTCATCACTTCGGTATCGCGATGAGCACCAGGATCAGCACCACCACGATCAGCAGGGCGACCTTCAGCGCCTTGGGCCACGCCCCGTCCGTCTTCTGCTCCGGCGGCGCGTCCGGCACCGCCACCGGGACCGGCCCATTGAACACGTCGTGCCCAGTGACCGCCGCCCTCGTGCACCACGGGCAGGACGTCAGATGGGAGCCGTACGTGTGCAGCGGGCGGTTCTGGCAGACCCGTACCAGGGAGCGCTCCTTGTCGAGGGCGCGCAGCCAGGCCTCCGCCGGGGGGCGCGCGGCGGGGGCGTGCACGCCGGGGCCGAAGGCGGCCCGGGCCAGGGTGAGGAGTTCGGGGGGCAGCACGGAGGGGTCGATGGTGCCGCGCGGGATGACGACGAGCTCGGGGCGGACGACGTAGGAGCAGCTGGCGGCGATGTTGTCCTTGACGGTCGACTCGGAGGCGCTGTCGTGTGGGACGCCGCCGAAGGGGTGGTTGCCGGCGGTCAGCAGCTGGTAGACGAGGACGGCGAGGGCGAAGTCGTCGGTGGCGCGGGTGGCGGGGCCGCCGGCCTGGCGCTCGGGGGACGAGTAGTCGGTGGTGTGCATCAGGCAGGGGAAGAGTTCCCCGGTCACCGGGTCGTTGAAGGCGATGGAGTCGCAGTCGAGGAAGGTGACGAAGCCGTTGGCGTCGACGACGACGTTGCTGCTGGAGAAGTCGCCGATGACGAGGTTGTCGTAGTGCATGCGGGCGGTCATGAAGGCGAGGTTCCAGGAGACGCCGAGCAGGAAGCGCCAGTCGGCCCGGTCGGGGAAGAGCTTGAGACGCTGGGCGCGGGTGAACAGGCCGATCAGCTGGACGTGTTGGGGTTCGCCGAAGCGGCGCATGGCGTAGCCGAGGAACTCGCCCTGCGGGCCGCGGGCGAGGGCGGTGGGCCAGGCCAGTTCCGGCGGCTGGGAGACGTCGGTGGGGCGGGCGGCGAGCGGCGACATGGTCAGCATCCGCATAAGCCGCCGCTCCTGTTCGACGCCCGGCGGTTCGCGGTAGAGCTTGACGACGATGCCGTCGTCGCCGACGACCGGGAAGACGGCCGCCTGGCCGCCGCCCTTCAGCGGAAGCTCCGCCAGGGTGACGGGCTTCCCGTCCAGGAACACCGTGAGGCCGCTCATGGCCGCGCCTTGAGGACGGCCCGCAGCAACGTCTTGTCGTCGGCGTTCAGGGCGGTGAGGCGGTCCGACCTGAGCAGCGTCGCGAGGCCCTCGTGGGCGCTGTCGGTCACGGGTCCGGGAGCGTCGAGGGAGCGGAACACGGCGTCGACGAAGGAGGTGTTCGGGGACAGCGCGCCGCCCCCGGAGCGGTTGAGCGCGGCCTGCGCGAGCCCGTCGGTGGACAGCAGCACCCCGTCGACCCCGTCGTCGGACACACAGTCGGTGTGCACCCAGCGGGCCGCGTCCGGCGAGGTGAGGAAGACCGTCTCGTTGCTGTACTCGCTCGCCGCCCTGGCCTGCGGCAGCAGATGGAACTGGCGCTCCCCGTCCTCCGTACCGGCGCGCAGGACGACGAAGCCGTCGCCCACGGTGAGATGGCCCAGCCAGCCCGGGGCGAGCACCACGACGGTGAGCGTGGTCGCGAAGTCCGCGGCGTCGGCCCCGGTCCTCTCCAGGAACATCTTGCTGACGTCGTGGAAGGCGTCTTCGAGCAGCTCGTGCACGGCCTCGCCGGGCTGGCACTCCGCCGCCCCGGCGGCCCGCCGCGCGAAGTGCTCCGCGGCCAGCTCCACCGCGAGCCGCGAGCCCTCCTCGGAGCGCGGCCTGCTGCCCGCGCCGTCCGCGACCGCGAGGACCGCCATGGACGCCGACACCGTGTAGGCGCAGGCGTCCTGGCAGGGCAGTCCCTGGCGGCGGTGGCGGTAGCCCTCGACGCTCATGCCGTGGATCCGCCACGGCGACTCACGCTCGTCGACTCCGGTCATCGGTCAGGATTCCCATCCGGTCGTGAGCCAGGACCCGTATCCGGCCGTGAGACCGGATTCGTACGCGGTCATCGTTCAGGATTCCCAGGCCGGGCGTTGCGTCTTGAACTGGCTGAAGATCTTCTCGAAGACCTCGTCGCCGGCGCCCTTCTGCTCGGCGTTCGCGCTCGCGGACATCATCTGGAGCAGCTCGCGGAACGGGAATCCCTGCAGCCGGGCGTTGAACTTCGGTGCGAAGGCCTGGAGCACCTGTTCGCCCATGTCGGTGATGCCGCCGACCCCGATCGCGTACAGCCGGAAGCGGCGGGCGCGCTGCTCGTCGGCGAGGACGGGGATCAACCGGTGCCAGGAGTCGGTGAGATGGCCCGTGCCGTCGGTCGGCAGACCGTCGGTGACCAGGCAGATCTGCGGCCGGTAGTACTGGAGTCCGGAGGCGCGCAGCTCGGCCTTGCGGGCCGCGACGATGTGCATCGACAGCTCCAGCGCCTCCGTCATGAGGGTCACCCCGGCGGCGGTGAGCTGCGGCGGCCGGAACGTGTGCGCGGGCACGAAGGGGCTCACCGGGGCGCGCGGCGCGAGGAGTTGGGGTCCGCGCCAGGCGGCGACGCCCTGGCCGCCGAAGGTGACCACGGCGACCTCGACGCTGTAGCTGAGACTGACGTCGTCGTGCAGTTCCCGGGTCCACTCCATGAGCGCGTTGTTGAGCGTCTGGATGGGCTGTCCCGCCATCGAACTCGACGTGTCGAGACAGAGCACCAGCGGCAGCCGCTGCGCGTTGTTCTCGAACTCGATGTCGGCGTACTCCGCCGGCAGCGTGGGCGGGTATTCGCTGTGCATGGCTTCTCCTGGTGTCGCTGCGCAGTGCGATGGCTATCTGTGACCGGGGCCCTTGGCGTGCCGTCCGGTGGTCGGCGGGAACGCGTACAGGACGTCGGAGTCCCGCTCCCGCGCGTCGGTGACGTCGACGAGTCCGCCGGGGGCGGGCGGCGGCCGCCCGGGCTCGGCCCACACCGCCCGGTACAGCACACGGTCCAGCTCGACATAGCCCTGTGGGTGCAGTTCGGTGCGGACGACGGCGGACCTGGCGGGGCCCGGCACGTTCCCGACCCGCCGTCCGTACTTGGGCGTCGGCGTGACCCTCAGGCGGGTGGTGGTCTCGTCGGGCGTACGGGTGTGCGCGGTGGCGGCGACCGGTACGGCACCGACGCCCGGTGCGACGAGGGCGCGGCGGGACAGGGTGCCCACCGCCTGGGAGGACCTGCGGATCAGGAACAGCAGGACGGCGAGCAGGAGGACGAGCAGGGCGCACAGGACGGCGAGGATCTTTGTGGTGGTGTCCCAGCCCGAGCCGTTTTTGCCGTCGTCGTCTGGCGGAGGTGACGTGGAATGTGGGGCGGAGGGGCCCTTGGATTCGGGTACCACGCCGTCGGCGATGGCGTACGCGTGCTGCTTGGAGAGGTCGGTCGCCTGGTGCTGGGCGATCAGGTCGTGGCCGTTCAGCGGGCCCTTGGCGAGCTGGGCACACAGGTCCCTGGGGTTCTTGGAGTTCTTGGGGTCGCAGACCGGGAGGCTCGCCAGTTCGCTCACGGCCTCGGGCGTCAACTGGTCGACTGTGGCGTCCGGATCGACGAGACGGGCGCCGGGTTTCGCCAGCAGGAGGAGCGCGGTTCCGCCCGCTCCGGTGTGCCCGCCCTTCGGTACCTCGACCACGAGCTTGGCGCGTTCGCGCCACAGCGTCTGCTCGACGTCCTTGCGCTCCTTCGCACTGCCGTCGAACAGCACCGCGTCGTCCAGAGTGACCCGGACGGTCCCCTGGCCGATCCACTGGGACCAGCACTGGAGGCGCTCCTTGAAGTCCTTGCCGCACACCTCGCCGGCCGACGCCGCCCCCGCGGGAACCAGCACGGCCAGCACTCCGAAAAGCACGGTGAAGTAAAGCGAACGCCGCATGGACAACCCCCCGTGGCCTGAAAGGCACACCCCCGTGGCCTTGAAAGGCACTCGCCCATAGTGAGGGCAACCGGCGTGCGCCCGGAAGGGGTTTGGGGCACACGACGGCTTTCACTTCTACAACTTGAAAACCTGATGGCAGCGGGTGAACATCTGTCGCGCCCGTTCCACCCAATCACTGGCCAAAGCATCGAAATCCGCTTGCGTCATCCGGCAGGTCAGCGGGAGATCGCAGACCCCGGCGAGACAGGGCCGCGGCCCTCGTACGTCCCACACGGACAACATGGGGTTCAACTGTTCGGTATTCCATGCGTTCGACGCCGCCGCGGCGACGGCCAGTTGATCCTGGCGCAGATAATGACCGTCGGTGGCAAAAGCGACAAGAAGCCGTTTGGTGGTCATGAATCTCACCGTGACCATCCGTCCCGTTTCCTTGAGATCGAATTGCATGGACACGGAAACGGCGTCGGTCACGGTGTGGTAATTCCGCCGGGCCACCCAGCTCTGCACCAACTGCCGCCAGTGCGTGCCGATTTCGAGGATCTCGTGGCCCCTGCCGGGAAGGGAGTCAGGCGTCGCCACGGCCCACCGCCTCGGCGACCATCGCGTCGGTCAGTCCGGCGTCCAGCAGCGCCTGGGCGTGCAGCAGCAGACAGGAGGGCACGGACACGCTAGTCCCCTCCTTGCGGCGGCTGGCCAGCTCATGGGTGCGCACCTTGATGCTGTGGGCCACGGTGGGCGGCGGCCAGGACGTCGACTTCGGCGTCTGCTCCAGCAATTCGGCGAGGAGTTCGCCCAATGGGGGCCGGTCCTCGGGCCGCTTGGCCAGACAGTGCGCGATCAGCTCCCGCATGGACGCGGGTACGCCGTCGAGTTCGGGCTCGGCGAGGACGACCCGGTAGCGCACCGCCTCTCCGCTGCCGTGCGGCGGGCGCCCGGTCAGCGCGTACACCAGTACCCCGCCGAGGGAGAAGACGTCGCTGGGCGGGCCGACCGGCGCTCCCTTGATCTGCTCGGGCGACATGAAGGGCGGGGTGCCGACGACGACGCCGACCTGGGTGAGGCCGGGCGCTCCGTCGACGCGGGAAATCCCGAAGTCGATGACACGGGGCCCGTCGGAGGCGAGGAGCACGTTCCCCGGCTTCAGGTCCCGGTGCACCACGTGGGCGGCGTGGATGGCCTGGAGCGCCTCGACCAGGCCCGCGCCGAGCCGCCGGACCTGCGGTTCGGGCAGCGGGCCGTCCGTGCGGACGGCCTCGGCGAGCGAAGGGCCGGGCACGTACATCGTGGCCAGCCAGGGCAGTTCGGCCTCGGTGTCGGCGTCGATCACGGCCGCGGTGTACGCGCCGCTCACCACCCGCGCGGCCGCGACCTCGCGGGCGAAGCGCTCCCGGAACTCGCCCTCCGCCGCGAGTTCGGGCCGCACCACCTTCACCGCGACCTCGCGCCCGGCGGGCGAACGGCCGAGATACACCCACCCCATCCCGCCGGAGCCCAGCCGCCCCACGATGCGGTACGGGCCGATCTTCATGGGGTCACTGACAGGTGTGCGCACCCCGCTCACCTCATTTCGGGGTTCGTTCCGGGGTTCGTTGCAGGATGTCCCCGAGTGTGCCGCGAATTCCCGGTCGGGGCACAGGTGATGCCGGAAATGGACACCGGGACTACGTTCGACGCGGTTCGGTACGCGGTGGGCGTCCGCCGCGAGGCATCGGCCCGCGCGGGGCGCGGTCCAGGCGCCACAGCAACACACGCCACACGTCCGCTCGTTCAGCGCGCCGGGCCGCTCGCCGCCGACGTCGCATGACGTCAAGGCAGCCGCCCTCATCGGCGTGAGCGCCGCGATGATGGCCTATCAGAGGATGAAGGGTGCATTCGGGTGGTCTGCAAATCCCAAGCGCCTGCCGCACAGCAGCTCATCAGGACGGCCTCGTAACGTCGGCGGAGATGACGGTGGTTCGGATTCCGGTACCGCTGGCAACGCCACGGTCTTTCGCTATCGGCCACCTGAGATCAGCCGCATCCATCCGTCCCTCACTATTCCACGAGATGTGACCAAGTGAAACGTACGACATTGTGGGCAGGGCTCGCCGGAACCGCGGCGGTTGCCACCGGGGTGACCGTCTGGGCGTTTCAGTCTCCGTCAGCCGCACCCTCGGAGTCCAAGCCCGCGTCAGTGGCCCGGAAGGCCCAGCAGGCCAATGAGCTTTTGCAGACCGGCATTCGGCAGCAGGAGCAGCAAGACCCCAATGGGGCGGCCCATACCTACAACAAGGTGCTGGAACTGGACCCACGCAACACCTTCGCCTGGTACAACCTGGGGGTTATCGCACAGCAGGCGGGCAGGACGGCCGATGCCCGAGCGGCCTACGACAAGGCACTGAAGATCGATCCGAAATTCACGTCGGCTCTCTACAACGAGGCGATTCTGCTGAGGCGCAGCGAGCCCGACCGGGCCATCGAAGTCCTGCAGCGTGCCATTGCCGTCAACCCGAAGGCGGACACAGCCGCCCGTCTGGAACTCGGACAGATCCTGGCGGAAAGGGACCGTGACGACGAGGCCGAGGAGCAGTTCCGTCGCGTTGTCGCGGTCAATCCCTCGCTGCTTGCCAACGTACCGGAGCAGTTCCGGGATTCCGTCAGCCCCTCCCCGACATCGAGCCAAGCAGGGAGCACCAGATGACGTCGACCGCGACTCCGAGGTTCTCTGTCTTCACCCCCAGCCACCAGCCCCGTTTTCTCGATGAGTGCCTGGCGACCTTGCAGGCGCAGACCTGTTCGGACTGGGAGTGGATCGTCCTGCTCAACAACGGCGCCCGGTGGCGGCCGGAGCGCCCCGACGAGAGGGTCCGTGTGGAGATCGCGGACGAGCTCCGCGGCGTCGGCGCGGCCAAGCGCAGGGCTTGCGAACTGGCGCGCGGCGAGATCCTCGTGGAACTCGACCACGACGATCTCCTGGCCAAGGCCTGCCTGGCGGAGCTCGGCAAGGCGTTCGACGCACATCCCGAGGCCGTCTTCGTCTACAGCAACACCGCGCAGATCACCGAGGACGGGAAGCGGGACGAGAGCCGTTTCGACGAGACGTGCGGCTGGCAGTACGAGGAGGTGAACGTCGACGGCCGCAAGCTGCTGCAAGTCATCTCCCTGGCGCCGACGCCGCACAACGTCTCCTACATCTGGTACGCGCCCAACCATGTGCGCGCGTTCCGCAAGGAGAGCTACGAGAAGGCCGGCGGGTACGACGCCTCGCGTACCGTCCTGGACGACCAGGACCTGATGTGCCGTCTCTTCCACGTCGGCGACTTCCACCACATCAACCGCTGCCTGTACCTCCAGCGGGTGCACTCCGCGAACACCCAGAGCGACCCGGAGATCAACGGGCACATCCAGCGCGAGACCGTCGCCCTCTACGACAAGTACATCGAGGCCAACGCCCTCGCCTGGACCCAGCGGCGCGGACTGCTCGCGCTGGACCTCGGCGCGGCCCGCCGGAAGCCGCCCGGCTACGTGGGCGTGGACCAGCACCCGGAAGAGGGCGTCGACATCGTCGCGACCCTGCCCGGGCAGCTGGACCTGCCCGACGACTCGGTCGGCCTGGTACGGGCGGTGGAATTCTTCGAGCACGTGCCCGCGAAGGTGCCGCTGATCAACGAGCTGTACCGGCTGCTGGCGCCCGGCGGCATGCTCCTCGTCCTGACGCCCAGCTCCGACGGCCGCGGCGCGCACCAGAACCCGACGCACGTCGCCCACTACAACGAGAACTCCTTCTGGTACTACACAGACGACCGGTACCGCGCCTTCGTGCCCACGATCGAGGCCAAGTTCCAGTCATCGCGGCTGGTCACCTACTTCCCGACCGAGTGGCACTCCCAGAACGACATCTCGTACGTGGTCGCCAACCTCATCGCGATGAAGGAGGGCGCCGCGCGGTGCGGCGGACCGCTGCTGGTGTAGGACCTGTACGCAGAAGGCGCCCGGCGGAACTGTCACGTTCCGCCGGGCGCTTCCCGCGTTCGCCGGGTGGCTCGTGCTTTCCGGGCCTCTCTCGTCCCGGTCGTGACCTTGGCTTCCTCAGGTCAGCAGGCGTCCGCCGCTCGTGCGCGCCGCGGCGGCCAGAGCGGCGAAGGCGGGCGCCTTCAAGGCCGCGGTCAGCTGGTCGTCCCAGCGCGGCAGTGACGCGAGGCCGGCCCGCAGCCAGTTGCCATGACCGAGTACGCCGAACGCCGGGCGGGCGGCTGGACGCGGGAACTTGGCCGAGTCGACCGGGCGGATGCGCTCAGGATCGAGACCGCTGAGACGGAAGGTCTCACGCGCCAGGCCGCACCACGTGGTGTGGGCGGCCGCCGTGCCGTGATAGATGCCCGCCGGTGCCCGACCGGCCAGGGCGGCACGGCCGAGGGCCGCCAGCTGCCGGGCGAGCGCACGGGACCAGGTGGGCTGGCCGTGCTGATCGTCCACCACATCCAGGGTCTCGCGCCGGGCGGCCAGTTCGAGCATGGTGGCCACGAAGTTGGGGCCGTGCGCGCCGTAGAGCCAGGCGGTGCGCACGATGTAGCCGGCGCTCGGCAGCAGTTCGGCGACGGCACGCTCCCCTGCCAGTTTGCTCCGTCCGTACGCGTTGACGGGTCCCGTCGGTGCGTCTTCGGGGTACGGCCGACGGGCGTCGCCCGGGAACACGTAGTCGGTGGAGATGTGCAGCAGAAGGGCGCCGCTGTCCGCGCAGGCGCGTGCGAGGTGGCGGACGCCGGTGCCGTTCACGGCGGTGGCCGCAGCCTCCGCCCGCTCGGCGCCGTCGACGTCCGTCCAGGCGGCACAGTTGACGACCACCCGGTGCCCGGTGACGGCCGCGCGCACGGCCGTCGGGTCGGTGATGTCGAGCTGGTCACGGCTCAGCCCCGTCACCGCGGCGTTCGGATCGGCGGCCAGCTCGGCCAGCACGTCCTGGCCGAGGAGCCCACGTGCACCGGTCACCAGCCAGGTCGTGGTCATCGCAGCTCGGCCCTCCCCTTCAGCGGCTCCCACCAGGAGCGGTGTTCGCCGTACCAGGCGACCGTGGCGGCCAGGCCCTCCGTGAAGGACACCTGCGGGGCGTAGCCGAGGTGCTCGCGGATCTTGCTGTCGTCCAGCGAGTAGCGCAGGTCGTGGCCCTTGCGGTCGGCCACGTACTCGACCCGGTCCCAGCCCGCGCCGACCGCGTCCAGCAGCAGGCCGGTGAGCTTGTGGTTGCTCAACTCGGTGCCGCCGCCGATGTGATAGATCTCGCCCGCCCTGCCGCCGTGCAGGACCAGGTCGATGCCCTGGCAGTGGTCAAAGACGTGCACCCAGTCGCGGATGTTGCGGCCGTCTCCGTACAGGGGGACCGTCTTCCCGTCGATCAGGTTGGTGATGAAGAGCGGGATGGCCTTCTCGGGGAACTGGTACGGGCCGTAGTTGTTGGAGCACCGGGTGACCACGACGTCCAGACCGTGGGTGCGGTGGTAGGCGAGCGCGAGCAGGTCGGAGCCTGCCTTCGAGGCGGAGTACGGGGAGTTCGGCGCCAGCGGCCATCCCTCGGTCCACGAGCCTTCGCTGATCGAGCCGTACACCTCGTCGGTGGACACGTGGACGAAGCGGCCGACGCCGTGCCGGTGGGCCGCGTCCAGGAGCACCTGCGTGCCCATCACATTGGTGCGGACGAAGGGGCCGGCCCCGTCGATCGACCGGTCCACGTGCGACTCGGCGGCGAAATGCACCACCGCGTCCTGGCCCGCCATCACCTGGTCGACCACGTCCGGGTCACAGATGTCGCCCCGGACGAAGGTGTAGCCCGGATGTTCCGCCACCGGTGCCAGATTGGCCTCGACCCCCGAATAGGTGAGTTTGTCGAGGACGGTGATCCGCGCTGTCGGATCCGAGTCAAGCCGCCGACGGACGTATTCCGAACCGATGAATCCAGCGCCGCCGGTCACAAGGATGCGCATATTTCTCCGAGTTTTCTTGCTGCCCGGCGTTCAGCACCGGGGGTGCCTGGTCACCCAGTATCTGCACCACTACGCTACTCAGGGCTGCGGCATCTCCCTGGCAGGCAGGACCGATTCACGCCGGTGTTGTCGATGACGAGCCGGCGCATTCCTCGATTCCGCGGGCGCGGGCGGAATGCGGACGGTGCCCGCGAGACCGAAGCCTCGGGGCACCGTCGTTCATTCCCAGGTAAAGCGGACGGCCTGTACGGCACCGCCGCTTACATGGGATTTACGGAACCGGGCTGCAGACCACGTAGGCCTGGATGGTGCCAGTGGTCGGGAAGGCGCCGGCGGCCTGCCATCCGTCGTTCGGGCTGCTCTTGAGCGGGATGTTCCTAATCGTCATGGAGACGACGTTGGGGGGCCCCTCAAGGTATCCGCCGCCGGTGACGACATCGTTGCTGTCGAGGCAGAAGGCTTCCGACGAGACCTGGGTCCCGCCGCCCAGCCCGGCAACCACGGGGCCGGTACGAACGTAGGTGGAAATCGAGCCCACGCCCGATGCACCCTGGGCACCCTGCGCGCCCTGCGCACCCTGCGCGCCCTGCGCACCCTGCGCGCCCTGCGCACCCTGCGCGCCCTGAGCACCCTGCGGTCCCTGCACGCCTACGCCCTGAGCACCCTGCGCGCCCTGAGCACCCTGCGCGCCCTGAGCACCCTGCGCGCCCTGTGCACCCTGCGCGCCCTGCGGGCCGCGAGCACCCTGGGCACCCTGCGGGCCCTGGAAGCCCCGCGGGCCGCGAGGACCCTGCGGACCCTGGGGGCCCCGCTTGCCCTCCTTGCCCTCCTTGCCGCGCGGCCCCTGCGGCCCACGGTCACCACCACCACCGGCACTCTTGACGCCGTTCGGGCCGGGAAGCCCCACGCTGGCGTCGGCGCCGGACCGGTGGATCGCGTCGGCGATGGCCGTCGTGCACGGGACGACGTTGAGCGCTACAGCAAGCGCGCTCGCCGACACCAGAGTGGCGGTCTTCACGCGGGAACTTCGGATCGTTCTACGGCTCACCAGAGAACCTTTCTCACGAACTTGGAGTGACCACATCGCAAGCGCGCGCACTCGGTGCGCTTTATCCGCTAGCGTGTCGCGTCGCCTACGGCTACGGACAGAGCCATTCTTCACTCTCCGCGATTGAATGATCGCGCGTTGCTCCGTGTCGCAAACGAGGATCACCCGTGCGGCCTCAATGGCAGACGATCCAGCACGGCCGGGACGAGAACGGCTGAATTCTCCGCGATTTCCTCGCAGTTGCTTTTACGGGGCCGAGAGGTGCCGATTCCGGCGGAGTACTGACTTTTCAAAGCGCGATGTCGTGGAGGCTGACAGTTGGCGATTCGGGCGTCCGGGCGTTTCGGGAGCAACGGCGGATGGTGGCGGCCGAGCGGTTCGCGCGAGGCGACGATGCGACCGTCGTCGCCCGTGACCTGCGGGTCACCGTCCGCTCGGTGCAGCGCCGGCGGAGGGCGCCGACGGATGGCGGCCCGAAGGGTCTGCCCTCCTATGCGCCCGACCTCGACCCGCTCCGCGGTGGCCGCGTGGCTGCGGGCGGCGGGCAGCCCCGCCGCAAGGGCGGGACTCTGCCGAGGGGCGGCCCTCTCAGGCGCTGCTCACGAGACTTCTGCGATAGGCACTGCAGTCCTCGAAGGAGGGCAGCAGACCTTGCCGCCCGGCTTCCTCAAGTGTGGGCGCCGCGGCGTCCTTGTCGGAAAGGCGCGGTGCGAGGTCCTCGGGCCAGGCAATGGCCAACGTGGGGTCGAGCGGGTTGATCCCGTGCTCGCGCTGCGGCGCGTATCCCTGCGAGCACAGATAGACGACCGTGGAGTTGTCTTCCAGCGCCATGAAGGCGTGTCCCAGCCCTTCCGAGAGATAGACGCAGCGGTGCGTCGTGTCATCGAGCTGAACCGCCTCCCACTTCCCGAAACTCGGGGAGCCTGTGCGGATGTCGACCACCACGTCGAGGACGGCGCCGGCGACGCACGTGACGTACTTGGCCTGGCCCGGCGGGACCGACGCATAGTGGATACCGCGGAGAGTGCCGCGAACGGAGCGGGAGCAGTTGGCCTGCTCGAGTCGGAGCCCCTGGCCGAGGGAATCGTGGAACCTGTCGCTCTTGAACCACTCATGGAATCGGCCCCTGCTGTCCGTGAACACCTTGGGTGTGTCCACCCAGGCCCCTTCGATGCCAAGTGGTCTCACGTGATTGCTTCCTTCCACCGCGCAGGTCTCCTTGCCGATTACTACGTCCGTGTCTTCGGGACATCCGCCGTGGGACTTTAGGCCGTACGGCACGTCCGCCTCAGCACGCAGGACACGCGCAGTCACGCCTCCCGGGGGTGCGGCCATTCGGTGGATTCTGACCACACGAGAGTTTGGCCGAGGTCGAATACCGCACGCTGCTGGCATCTTGATGGCCGCCACTCTCGGATTCCTGAAGGGGCTCTCGATGCAGACATCGCCCACCAAAAGCGCAACGGTCCCGACGCAACAACCGCCCTTGCAGAAAGAGGCGATGGCCGACCCACCGCACAAGGGCCGCTTCGACGGCACATGGTGGATCTGGGCCATGGCGGGAGCACTGTTCGTGATGTACGCGGCGGTGTCGCTCCGTCTCCACCAACGGATGCTCTCCAGCAGCTATGACCTGGGAATCTTCGAACAGGTCGTCCGCTCGTACGCGGAAGGGCACTTGCCGGTCTCCGAAGTGAAGGGACAGGACTTTCCCGTCCTTGGGGATCACTTCTCCCCGATCCTGGCACTCGTGGCGCCTTTCTACTGGGTGTGGCGAGGAGCGGAAACGCTCCTCGTCGTGCAGGCCGCGCTCCTCGCCGTGAGCGTCGTCCCGCTGGCTCTTTGGGCGCGCCGAACCCTGGGTGGCCCGGCCGGCGCGGTGATCGGGGCCTGCTACGGGCTCTCCTGGGGAATCGCGAGTGCGGTCGGCTACGACTTCCACGAAGTGGCCTTCGCTGTTCCGCTCCTGGCGTGCTCGCTGGCCGCTCTCGGGAATGACCGGCTGACCGCCGCGGCGTGCTGGGCTCTGCCCCTGCTGTTCGTGAAGGAAGACCTCGGACTCACGGTTCTCGTCATCGGTCTCGTCATCGCCCGGCGGGGCGAGCGCGGGCTCGGAATGTTCACGGCTACGGCCGGCCTCTGCGGGTCGGTGCTGGCGCTGTTCGTGATTCTGCCGGCCTTCAACCCGAGTGGGTCCTTCGCCTATTGGTCCCTGGTCGAGGGCGGTTCTGGAGCACCTGGCGTCGCCGGTGGCGGTCCAGGCGGTCTGCTGGATCTGCTCCACCGGGGCACGATCGGTCTCGTCACCCCCCAGACCAAGGTGACGACACTCCTCCTCGTACTGGCTCCCACCGTGTTCCTGGCGATGCGGTCCCCGCTGCTGTGGGTCGGCCTGCCGACTCTGGTGTGGCGCTTCACGTCGAGCAACTTCCTGCACTGGGGGACCGGCTACCACTACTCGCTCGTCCTGATGCCGATCGTCTTCGCGGCCTTCATCGACGCCCTGGTGCGACGTGGGACGAGCGGGCGCAGTCTGCGCCGTTACCTCGCGGGCTCCGCCGCGATCACCCTCATGACCTTTCCGAACTTTGCTCTGTTCCAACTGACCCAGCCGGACACCTGGCGGACTGACCCTCGCGTCGCCGTCGCCCATCGTCTGATGGACAAGATCCCCGACGGCGCCACGGTCCAGGTGTCCAACGAGCTGGCACCCCAGCTCATCAACCGTACGAGCGTCGGCGTCTACGGCTCGCAGGACGGCCGCCCCGACCCTCAGTGGATCATGGTGGACACATGGGTGCCGGACAACGCACGAGGGTGGCCCGGCGAGCCGCTGAGCGTTGAAGCAGAAAAGTGGCGGTTGGCGGACGATCGCCATGCGGGGTACGACCTGGTGGCAGATCGGGACGGCTTCGTGCTGCTGCACCGCCGGGAGGCGATGCCGCACCACCGGAGCTGATCGGGCATCAAAGCCATTCGGCAGAGCGCCTGTCTGGACCGGGTCTCCGAAGTGCCGACGGTAGCCGCCGTCCACCCACACCTTGCGCAGGGTGGGATGGGCGGCGGCGACCTGATCGCCCCTATGAACGCGGGCGGCCGAGTCCTGCACGTCGGCTGCGGTGACCGGCACCGCCGGCAGCACGCCGGTGAGCTCGGTCCGCCGTCGTGGGCGAGGGCGCTCGTCGGATGGCGGCGGGTACGAACACGACGTCCTTCGACCATTTCGCGAAGTACCCGCACACGGTCTCCGCCGGCGGGAAGTCGTGCGGCAGACAGCGTCAAGAGCCGCCGTTACACAGGAGCGACGCCCGGCCCTGTTCGCAGCAGTTCTTCGCTACGCGATCCGCTGCCTCTTTGGGGCATGACGACGTATCGGGAGTCCTCCAGCAGCCCCAGCAGATAGTCGCCGTATCCGCTCTTGAGCAGCGGCTGGGCCAGCTGCCGGAGCCGGTGGTCGTCGATCAGGCCGGCCCGCCAGACCGCCTCCTCGACGCAGCCGACCTTGAAGCCCTGGCGCTCCTCGATCACCCGGACGAACTCCGAAGCCTGCACCATGGAGTTGAAGGTTCCGGTGTCAAGCCACGCGGTGCCCCGGTCGAGCCGGGTGACGTGCAGCGCCCCGGCTTCCAGATAGACGCGGTTGAGGTCGGTGATCTCCAACTCGCCCCTGGCGCTGGGCCGTAGGTCGCGGGCGATGTCCACGACGTGGTTGTCGTAGAAGTACAGTCCGGGCACGGCATATCGGGACCTGGGCCGGGCCGGTTTCTCCTCGAGGGACAGTGCTTGGCCCAGTTCGTCGAACTCCACCACGCCGTAGGCCGAGGGGTTGGCGACCTGATAGGCGAATACCCTGCCGCCCTTCAGATCGTCGTGGCGGGCCAGCCGTGTGCCAAGGCCGCTGCCGTGGAAGATGTTGTCGCCCAGAATCAGGGCGACCGGCTCATCCTCGATGAACTCGGCTCCTAGCACGAAAGCCTGAGCAATGCCCTCCGGGCGCTCCTGTGCCATGTATTCCAGCCGCAGGCCCAGTTGGGTGCCGTCGCCGAGCAGCCGACGGAATTGGGGCTGGTCTTCGGGCGTGGTGATGATCAGGATTTCCCGGACGCCGGCCATCACCAGTGTGGAAAGCGGGTAATAGACCATGGGCTTGTCGAAGACCGGCAGCAGTTGCTTCGACACCGAGCGGGTCAACGGCCAAAGTCGCGAGCCGGTGCCCCCGGCCAACAGAATTCCGCGCATGACGTCACCATAGGCGAATTACCCATGAATGCGGCTTTTTCGCACCGTTCATGGCGCGCGTTGGGGCAGGCCCGATGCGGATCACGCGAAGCCGCCGACGCCGACCGCATCGTGCCGTATTCGACAACAGGCCCGGTGCTCGCACCGTACGTCGTTGTACGGTGCGAGCACCGGGCCTGTTCGTGATGTCGTCGCCGCGGCCGGCCCTGGCGACGTCGCAGGTCAGGGCAAGTCGGGCCGGCCGCGGGGCTTATTCGTGGGCGTCAGCCATGAGGCCTCGGCCCGTGCGGGGCTCAGCCCAGGCGCTGCACCAGCGCGCGGTACTCGTCCCACAGCTCCTTCGGGGTGTGCTCGCCGAAGGTGTTGAGGTGCTCGGGAACCAGCGAGGCCTCCTCGCGCCACACGTCCTTGTCGACGGTGAGCAGGAAGTCGAGGTCCGACTCGGACAGTTCGAGACCGTTGGTGTCGAGGGCCTCCTTGGTCGGCAGGATGCCGATCGGGGTCTCGACGCCCTCGGCCTTGCCCTCCAGCCGCTCCACGATCCACTTCAGGACGCGGCTGTTCTCACCGAAGCCCGGCCACACGAACGCGCCCTCGTCGTTCTTGCGGAACCAGTTCACGTAGTAGATCTTCGGGAGCTTCGACTGGTCCTTGTCCTTGGCGACGTCGACCCAGTGGCCCATGTAGTCGCCCATGTTGTAGCCGCAGAACGGCAGCATGGCGAAGGGGTCGCGGCGCAGCTCGCCGACCTTGCCCTCGGCGGCTGCGGTCTTCTCGGAGGCGACGTTCGCGCCGAGGAAGACGCCGTGGTTCCAGTCGAAGGACTCGGTCACCAGCGGAACCGCGCTGGCGCGACGGCCGCCGAAGAGGATCGCCGAGATCGGCACGCCCTTGGGGTCCTCCCACTCGGGCGCGATGATCGGGCACTGCGAGGCGGGGACGGTGAAGCGGGCATTGGGGTGGGCGGCCGGGGTGCCGGACTCCGGCGTCCAGTCGTTGCCCTTCCAGTCGATCAGGTGGGCCGGAGTCTCCTCCGTCATGCCCTCCCACCAGATGTCGTTGTCGTCGGTCAGCGCGACGTTCGTGAAGACGGAGTTGCCCCACAGCGTCTTCATGGCGTTGGCGTTGGTGTGCTCGCCGGTGCCGGGTGCGACGCCGAAGAAACCGGCCTCGGGGTTGATCGCGTACAGCCGGCCGTCCTCGCCGAACCGCATCCACGCGATGTCGTCACCGATCGTCTCGACCGTCCAGCCGGAGATCGTGGGCTCCAGCATCGCGAGGTTCGTCTTGCCGCAGGCGCTCGGGAAGGCGGCGGCGACGTACTTGGACTTGCCCTGCGGCGGGGTCAGCTTGAGGATCAGCATGTGCTCGGCGAGCCAGCCCTCGTCGCGCGCCATGACGGAGGCGATGCGCAGGGCGTAGCACTTCTTGCCGAGCAGCGCGTTGCCGCCGTAGCCCGAGCCGTAGGACCAGATCTCGCGGGTCTCGGGGAAGTGCGAGATGTACTTCGTGGAGTTGCACGGCCACGGCACGTCCGCCTCGCCCTTGGCCAGCGGCGCTCCGAGCGTGTGCACAGCACGCACGAAGAAGCCGTCGGAGCCGAGCTCGTCGAGGACCGGCTGTCCCATGCGCGTCATCGTCCGCATGGACACCGCGACGTAGGCGGAGTCGGTGATCTCGACACCTATCGCGGAGAGGTCCGAGCCGAGCGGGCCCATGCAGAACGGGACGACGTACATCGTCCGGCCCTTCATCGAGCCACGGAAGATCCCCTGCTCGCCGGCGAAGATCTCGCGCATCTCGGCGGGGGCCTTCCAGTGGTTGGTCGGGCCCGCGTCCTCTTCCTTCTCGGAGCAGATGAACGTCCGGTCCTCGACCCGCGCGACATCGGTCGGGTCGGAGGCGGCGTAGTACGAGTTGGGGCGCTTGATCGGATCGAGCTTCTTGAAGGTGCCCTTGCGGACGAGCTCCTCGCTCAGTCGGTCGTATTCGGCCTCGGATCCGTCACACCAGACCACGCTGTCCGGCTGGGTCAGTTCAGCGATCTCGTTGACCCACGAGATCAGTTCCGTGTGGTTGGTGGGAACGACGCTGGGAGCCGCGATGTCGCGCGCCACGATTGCTCCTAAATGAGGGGTTTTGTTGTTGTGCCCCGTGGGGGCTGCGACCCGGATGCTTCAGGTGATCGACCTCTGGCGCTCATCCGGTGCCGACCGCACTCATATGATCATCCGACTGAACCGCCCATATGTCCAGAGGACGTCACACGTGAGCGGAGTGAGCATCACCACTCGCCGGAGGGTTTCCTTCCGCACATCCCGGGTTCACCCCGGGTCCGCCTCGCGAGCCCCGGCACCCCGTGAGACCATGGCCACTATTGGCGGTTCATTACGCCGGAGTGATACGTAACTTACGGTTCCGTAGGTACGATTCGGCGCATGACTGCGCCCGTCCCCGACGCGCCCACGGACTCACCGGCCGCCGGCCACGGTCCCCTCGCGCCCGCCCAGCCGCATCCGGTCAAGCCCAAACTCCGCGGCTGGCTGCACCTCGGTATGTTTCCGGCCGTACTCATCTCAGGCCTGATACTGACCGCCCTCGCGGACTCGCCCCGCGGCCGCATCGCCTGTGGGATCTACGTCCTGACGGCCTGCCTGCTGTTCGGTGTGAGCGCGCTCTACCACCGGGGCAACTGGGGCCCGCGCATGGACGGCGTACTGCGCAGACTCGACCACGCGAACATCTTCCTGATCATCGCCGGCACGTACACGCCGCTGACGATGCTGCTGCTGCCGGGCGCCAAGGGGCAGTGGCTCCTGTGGGGCATCTGGGGAGCCGCGGCGGCCGGCATCGTCTTCCGCGTGTTCTGGGTCGGCGCCCCGCGCTGGCTCTACACCCCCTGTTACATCGCGATGGGCTGGGCGGCCGTCTTCTTCCTCCCGGACTTCATGCGCACGGGCGGGATCGCCGTCCTCGTGCTGGTGATCGTCGGAGGGCTGCTCTACAGCGCGGGTGGCGTGATCTACGGGATCAAGCGCCCCAACCCGTCACCGCGCTGGTTCGGCTTCCACGAGGTCTTCCACTCCTTCACCCTCGCGGCGTTCGTCGTGCACTACGTCGGGATCTCGCTGGTGGCCTATCAGCACGGCTGATCTGCGACCCGGCGCCCCGCCGGGTCTTTCCGACCGGCTCCCCCTCAGTGGCCGTGGCTTCGAAGCCACGGCCACTTCGCATGTCAGGACGGCGACGCCGACCGCCACGATCCCCAGGACGGCGACAGCGCCGCCGATGAGATAGCCGCCCACGCAGAGCAGCGCGGCCAGCAGCATCAGCGCCTTCATCGCGACCGTCTTCACTCCGACCTCACCTCCCCACACCACGGTGCGTGAATCACCCCCACCTCAGAGTGACATGCCGCACTGACAATGAACCCTTCCCCACAAAATGACGGTCGCCATGGATTGACAGCATCAATCTTTTGAGAGCTACTCTCATTTCATGCAGACTCTCACTCAGGACGGTGCCGAACGGCGCGACTCCCGGCCGCTGGTGGGCCCTCGGGGCCCTGGTCGCGAGCATGCTCGTGCTCGGTTTCGACATGACGATCCTCAATGTGGCCCTGCCGACGATGGCCCGTGACCTGGGCGCGTCCACCGGCGAGCAGCAGTGGATGGCGGACGCGTACGTCGTCGTCTTCGCCTCGCTGATGCTCCCGGCGGGCCTGCTCGGCGACCGCTTCGGACGACGCCGGATGCTCATCGCCGGGCTCGGCATCTTCCTGGCCGGCTCCCTGGTCGGCGCCCTCGTCGACGACGTCACCCCGTTGATCGTCGCCCGTGCCCTGATGGGTGTCGGCGGCGCGCTCGTGATGCCGCTCGCGATGGCCGTGCTGCCCTCGCTGTTCGGACCCGACGAGCGCACCAAGGCCGTCGGCGCGGTCTCCGCCGCCTCCGCGCTCGGCCTGCCGCTCGGCCCGATCGTCGGCGGCTGGCTGCTCGACCACTTCTGGTGGGGCTCGGTCTTCCTGGTCAACGTCCCGATGGCCGCGATCGGCATCGCCGCCTGCGTCTTCCTGCTTCCCGAGACCCGCGACCCGGCCTCCCCCAAGGTCGACGCCCTCTCCACGGCGCTCACCGCGGCCGGTCTCAGCATCCTGATCTACGCGATCATCGAGGCCCCGAACCGCGGCTGGGGCGACCCGCTGGTCCTCGGCTTCTTCGCGGCGTCCGTGATCCTCCTCGCGCTCCTCGTGATGCGCGAACGCCGCAGCGCCCGCCCGATGCTGGACCTCTCCCTCCTCGCCCAGCGCGGCTTCCTGCTCAACACGCTCGCCGCGACCCTCGTGATGTTCGTGCTGTCCGGGCTGATGTTCGTGCTGCCGCAGTATCTGCAGGCGGTGCTCGGGCACGACGCGTTCGCCACCGGGGTGCGGATGCTGCCGATGATGGGCGGACTGCTGATCGCCGCGAAGGGCGCGCAGCCACTGCTGGCGAAGTTCGGCGCGCGGGCGGTCATCAGCGCGGGTCTCGTCGCCCTCGCCTTCGCCGCGATCCTCGGCAGCCGAACCTCCGTCGACGACGGCTATGGCTTCACCGCCCTGTGGCTGTCCATCGCCGGGCTCGGCTTCGGCTTCGCTGTGGTCCCCGCGATGTCCGCCGCCCTCGGTACGCTGCCCCGCGACCGGGCCGGCAGCGGCTCCGGGCTCCTGATGACGGTGCGCCAGGTGGGCAGCGCGATCGGCATCGCCCTGCTGGGCTCGCTGCTCGCGAGCGCGTACAGCGACCGGCTCGATACCTCCGGTCTGCCGCACGCGGCCGCGGACGTCGCCGGGGACTCCGTGGTCGGCGCCCATGTGGTCGCGGCCCGGCTCGGAGACCGCGCGCTCGCCGCCTCCGCGGACGCCTCGTACATTCACGGCATGGACCTGGTCCTGCTGGTCAGCGGTATCGCCGCGCTGGTCACCGCCCTGTTGGCGGCGGCGCTGCTGCCGAATCCCAAGGAGGCCGCCCCCGCCTCCGAGAAGGACACCGACATGGCCCCGGCGTCCGTGGATGCCGGACAATGAGCACCATGGCCGCCACCGCACACAGCTCCACCGCCGCGGGGCCCCAGCCGGGGCTCCGCGAGCGGAAGAAGATGAAGACCCGGATCGCGATCCGCGACGCGACGTACCGACTGATCCAGGAGCAGGGGTACGACGCGACGACCATCGAGCAGATCGCGGAGGCGGCCGAGGTCTCCCCGTCCACGGTGTTCCGCTACTTCCCGACCAAGGAGGACATCGTCCTCACGGACGAGTACGACCCGCTCCTGGAGGAAGAGCTGCGGGCGCGGCCCGCGGACGAGCCGTGGTTCGACTCGCTGCGGTACGTGCTGCGGAAGGCCGTCACCGTCGGGAACACCGAGGAGCCCGAGGTGACCCGGCTGCGGACGCGGCTGATGGTCGAGGTCCCCGCGGTGCGCTCCCGGATGATGGAGAGCATGTCGGTCACCGGCCGCCTGCTGTGCCGGGCCATCGGGGAGCGCGTCGGCCGCGACCCGGACAGTCTCGAGGTGCGCGTCTTCGCGATGTCGCTGATCGGCGGGCTGATGGAGGTCTCGCTGTACTGGGCCGAGGGCGGCCACCAGGAGGACTTCGCCGACATCGCCGACCGCGCCGTGGACGTCCTGGAGCACGGGCTGACCCCCCTGGCCCGAACCCCGGCCGACCCCCAGGCGCGGTCCGCGCCCGCCCCCGGAAACCCGGAGGCCAGGCACGCCCCCCGCATGACATCCTGACCAAGTGAACGGACCGGAGATCCACGTCGAATTCGCCCTCGCACTGGGCGTGTTCGTCCCGCACGGACGCCGCACCGGCGCCACGCAGGTCGGCACCGACGGCTCCTCCACGCTCGGCCATGTCATCGAGTCGCTCGGCGTCCCGCTGACCGAGGTCGGCGCCCTGGTCGTCGACGGCCGCGAGGTGCCGTTCTCGCACATCCCGGCGGCCGGCGAGCACGTGGAGGTACGGGCGGTCGAGCGCCCGCAGCAGGTCCCCGGCGCCCCGCTCCGCTTCCTCCTCGACGTCCACCTCGGCACGCTCGCGCGCCGCCTGCGCCTGCTCGGCGTCGACACGGCGTACGAGTCCACGGACATCGGCGACCCGGCCCTCGCCGCCCGTTCGGCGGCCGAGCGGCGCGTCATGCTCAGCCGCGACCGCGGTCTGCTGCGCCGCCGCGAGCTGTGGGCGGGCGCCTTCGTCTACAGCACCCGGCCCGACGACCAACTCCGTGACGTACTGGGCCGGTTCGCGCCCGAGCTGAAGCCCTGGACGCGCTGCACGGCCTGCAATGGCCTGCTCAAGGAGGCCACCAAGGCGCAGCTGGTGGACCAGTTGGAGGGCGGCACCCAGCGGTCGTACGACGTCTTCGCGCAGTGCGAGGAGTGCGGGCGCGCCTACTGGAAGGGCGCGCACCACGACCGCCTGGTGGCCATCGTGGAGCGCGCCCTCGCGGAGTTCGGGAGCTAACGCCGCTTCAGATCCGCCTTCCCGCAGGCGAGCCCGTCCTTGTTCGGGTCGAGCCCCAGCGGATCGTCCTTGCCGTTGACCTTCAGCCGCCCGTAGTCGTTCTTCTTCAGCCACGCGCAGCGGGAGGCCGTCGTCTTCTTCACGCCGTCCGGGAAGACGGTCGGTACGCAGACGTTGATCGTCCCGTAGTGCCGGTCGCAGCCGGAGATCGTCGTGCTGACCTTCTGCGACGTGCGCTTCTTGCCCGCCTTCGTGACCGTCCCCTCCAGGGAGTCGGCGAAGGAGTGGACGTGTGCCGAGGCGGTGTCCGCGGCGAGCGCGGACGGGCCCTGGAGGTGCACCCACTTGGCGACCGACGGGACACCGTTGGCGTCGACCGCGAAGAGCATGTACCAGCCGGGCGGCGCCAGGTTGGGGTTGCTCGTCACGTTCAGGTCGACGTTGTTGCCGTCCACGCTCAGCGGCAGGTCCACGAAGCGCTGGTTCGGGTCGGACGAGTGCGTCACCGCGGCGGGCCGGATCAGCTCCGCCTTCACGATGGGCCGGTCGACCGTGATGCGCTGCGTGTCGCCGTACACCCATTCGTTGTCGATCACCGAGGTGATCGTCGGGCGGGTGCCCTTGAGCAGGTAGGGCGGGGTGTAGATCGACACGTTGTGGTTCCAGGTGCCGTTGCCCGGGTTGTCGCCGGTGGCCATCACACGGCCGTCGGGCAGCAGGAACGCGGAGGAGTGGTAGCCGCGGGCCTCCGGGTCGGCTGCCACCAGGTCGAAGGTCGTGGTCGCCGGGTCGAAGATCGACGCCTCGTAGACGGGGTTGGCGCGGTTGTGCAGGCCGCCCCCCGTCTCCAGGACCTTGCCGTCGGGCAGCAGGACGGCGGAGACGTACATCTTGCCCTGGTTGCCGGTCTCGGCCACCTTGCCGTTGCCCAGGTCCACCGTGCCCTGCGGGATCTGCGGGCCGACGGTGTACGCCGGGTTGGCGGCCTTGAGGTCGATGATGTCGGTCAGCCGGTTGGCGTCCGGATTGGAGTCGATGTTGCCGCCGCCGATCGTCAGGACCTTCTGGTCCTGGGCCGGGGGCAGCAGCACGCTCGCGGACTGGTCGCGTTCGTCCTTGTTCTGGAGCCCGGAGACCGCGGTCGTCGTGTTGGCGTCGTAGTCGTAGATCGCCGAGCCCGTGCCCGGGGTGCCGTTGCCGAAGACATGGCTGCCCGAGTAGAAGAGCCGCCCGTCCTGCATCAGGATCATCGACGGGTACAGGCCCCAGAACGACCAGGTCTGATTGACCTGCCACAGCGGCAGCCACTTCTGCTCCGCGGCCGACCAGCGCTCCGCGGTCACCGAACCCGACGAGTCCTCGCGCAGACCGCCGAAGGAGATGATGTCGCCGTTGCCGAGCTCGGTGGCCGACGGATACCAGTGGCCGTCGTTCAGGTCATTGGTCTTGCTGTACGTCTCGGTGACCGGGTCGAAGATGTACGAGTCCTTGTAGCCCTCGTAGCCGTGCCCGCCCGCGACCGGGAACGCCTTGTTGCCGCTCATCACCAGCACGCGCCCGTCGGCCAGCTGGACGTGCCCCGCGCAGAACATGTCCTTGGGCGTGGGGATCGTCTTGTACGTGCCCTTCGCCGGGTCGTAGACCGCGCTGGTGAACGTGCCCGCGTTGAACTGCTCCTCGCTGTTGCCGGAGCCCGCGATCAGCAGCACCTTGCCGTTGTTGAGGACGACGGAGTGCATGGAGCGGACCGGGTTCTGCGTGGGCAGCACCGTCCACTTGCCGTTGGCGCACTCCTCGGCCGTGCCCGTGCAGGTGGCCGGCGGGATCGGGTCGGAGACCTGTTCCATCGTGTAGTCGTCGGTGGTCGCGGAGCCCGTGCCGTACACCGAGACGCCCCAGGTGATGCGGTCGGTGCCCGCCGGGACCGCGGGGGTGCGGACCGAGGCCTGGGTCCAGCTGCTCGCCATGTCGAGCGTCTTGAGGTCGGTCCAGTACTGCCAGCCCGCCGTCGTGTCGTGCCGGAAGAGCGTGAGGGCGGCGTCGGGCGTCGTCGTCTTGTACCAGAGCCCGAGGTCGTACTGCTTGCCCGCGGTGACCACCGGCGCGCAGGTGGTGTCCTCGGTGATCAGGGCCTTGCGGTCGCCGTTGACCCGGCGGGTCAGCGAGACCTTCATGGCCTTGGTGCCGGAGTGGGAGTCGGCGACGGTCGCGAAGCTGAAGTCGTTGTCGCCCCAGCCGGACTTCTCCCAGCAGTACGGCATGCCGTCCGTGCCGTCGGTCTCGAAGCCCGGGTTCTTGACGAGATTGGCGGCGGACGCGGGCTGCGGCGAGATCAGCAGCAGCCCGGCGGCGAGGCTCGCCACGGCCAGTAGTGAGGTTCTCCGACGTGGTCTTGCCCGGTATGTCATGCGGCTCTCCTTGCTGTGCGGCTCCCGCCCGCGGGCGTGGTTCATTTGGTGGCCTCCGGGGCGCTCCAGTCGGTGCCGAGAGCCCGATCGTGCTCAGCCCTTCGGGCCTCCGCGCGTTCGGTCTCTCGGCACCGACGCGCCCCTTCGGCCTGGCCGTTGCGGCGCGGCAGATAGACCAGCGCTTCGGTCCCTACGAAGCGCAGGACGAAGGTCGTCACCAGGGCCAGTGCGGTGGCGGAGAGTGCGCCCATCCCGAAGCGGTCGACGAAGAGCGCGATCAGCGGGATGCGCAACACCAGATCGGCGTTGGCGAGCAGCGCGAACCGGCCGACGCGGTCCCACCAGTGCCGGTGCTTTCGGCGCTCACGGAAGAGCAGGTGCTCGATGAGCAGGAAGTTCCACGCGACCCCGAGCTGGTTCGCGAGGATCTCGGCCGGCACGTAGTGCAGTCCGGCGGCGGTGAGCGCGTACAGGCCGAGCAGGTTCGGTACGAAGCCGGTGGCGCCGATCAGTCCGAAGACCACCATGCGGGCGACCGGCGAGGCGGTGCGCAGCCCGACGAGGTGGCGCAGGAACCGGAAGCCCTCCTGCGCGGTCGACTTGGACTCGCCCGCGAACCGGTCCTGGAAGACGAAGGGCACCTCGGTGACCTGGCGGGGGCGGCTGCGCACGGCGAGTTCGAGGAGGATCTTGTAGCCGAGCGGCTGGAGGACCTCCGCGGTGACCGCGCTGCGGCGGATCGCGAAGAAACCGCTCATCGGATCGCTGATGCCGCGCAGCCTGCGCGGGAAGAGCGTCTTGGTCAGCCAGGTCGCGCCGCGCGAGACGGCGATGCGGTAGCCGCCCGCGAGTCCGGCGCGGCTGCCGCCCTTGATGTAGCGACTGGCGACGACGAGCCCGGCGTTCGCCCGCTCGCCGGTGGCGACCAACTCCGGTACCAGGGACGGCGGATGCTGGCAGTCGCCGTCCATGACGACGATCCAGTCGGACCCGGCCGCCTTCATCCCCTCCACGACCGCCCCGCCGAGCCCGCCGACCGGTTCCTCCCGGTGGAGGACGGTCACCGGGAAGGGGCAGTCCTTCGCCGCCTCGTGGATGACCTCGGGCGTGTCGTCCGTGGAGTCGTCCACGAAGACGACCTCGCAGGGCAGCCGCGCCGGCACCGTCTCGGTGATCTGGTGCAGCAACTGCCGTACGTTCGCGGACTCGTTGAACGTCGGTACGACGATGGTGACGGCGCCGGGCTCGGGCACCTCGGCGGCGCG
The DNA here is from genome assembly GCF_042894545.1 of Streptomyces sp. NPDC001530. NCBI lineage: Bacteria > Bacillati > Actinomycetota > Actinomycetes > Kitasatosporales > Streptomycetaceae > Streptomyces > Streptomyces sp. NPDC001530. The sequence continues at coordinate 41,513 of NZ_JBIAVS010000016.1, read as the reverse complement.
TACGGCCGGGTCGCCCAGCTCGTCGGGGACAGTGCTCTCGAAGCTGCTCATCGACTGCCTCCGGAACTCGCCATGGTGGTGGTGTCGTTGATCTGCCGGATCTCGATGCGGTCCGCGCCCTTGCCGAAGGTGGCGACCGGCGTCGAGTGCTCGATCGCGGCCTTGACGTTGGGCAGGTCGACCGCGTCGCGCCGTACCGTCGGGGAGGCGACGACGTAGTCGAGGTCGCGCCACCCGCGCGGCATCGTCTTGGTCACCGCGGGGTCGAGATCGGCCTTGTAGAACCAGATGACGCCGAGCCCGGGCCGGTATCCGTCGTGGACGAGGTCGAGCCAGAGGGCGTCGTCGACGAGAACCCGGGTGTTGGCCGGATCCTTCACCTCGGTCTTCAGCCACGAAGAGGCCGCCCGGTAGGGGGCGTTGGCGTCGGCCGTGACGGCGGTGTGGTCGCCGTCGTACCAGCGCGGCACGACATAGGCGCCGGCGGCCACCACGAGCACGGCCGCAAGTCCCCGGCGCCCCCAGGTGACGTACGTCTTCTCCTCGCCGGTGCGCCGGCGGCGCAGCACCGCGTGGGCGACGCTCGCGGTGCCTCCGGCGAGGACGAGCGCGAGGAACGGCAGCGCCTGGATGACGTACATCGCGGGCAGGTAGCCGCTCGGGCGCAGCGCCACCAGGGCGAGGATCGCCACGGTGAGCGCGGGTCCGGCGAGGGCGCGCGCGGTCACCGACCAGCGCCAGGTGACCAGGAGCAGCAGAGCGCCCGCGAGGCCGCCGAGGGGCAGCACGCGGTCGTAGTACAGCCAGGACTGCAGGACGCCGTACGAGCCGGTGCCCTTGTCGAGGATGAAGCCGGAGCCGGGGCGGCTCATCTGGTACGTGATGCCGTCCCAGAGCGAGACGTGTCCCGAGCCCGGGAACAACTCGCCCTTGAGCAGGGCGAAGAGCGGGTACGCCAGTCCGATCAGGGCGCAGGCGGTGACGGCGCCGGTGAGCGCGAACTTGCGGGTGTCGCGGTGGCTGTGCCGCCACATGGTGACCATCAGCGCGGGCAGGATGACGAGCATCGTCTCCTTGGTGAGCACGGCGGCCGCGGCCGCGATGCCCGCCCCGAAGTGGTGCCACAGATGGCGGCTCGGGGACGCGGCCAGGCAGAACGCCAGCAGCGTCCACATCACCGCGATGTTGTCGAGGAAGATCTCGCGCTGGAGCACGACCGACAGCGGGGAGAGCCCGAAGAGGACCATCGCGAGCCCGGCCGCCCACCGCGGCAGCGAGAGGCGGCGTGCGAGGACGTATACGAGGAGCGCGCTGATCGCGCTGATCAGCAGCATCGCGACGCGCATCGAGCCGACGGTCATCAGGGACGGGCTGAGGTGCGCGGGGATCCAGGTGAGTACGGCTATCTGGATCCAGCCGAGCGGCGGGTGGTCGTACCAGTAGGTGTAGTGGGCCATGCCCTTGCCCTGCTGGACGGCCCAGGCCTGGGCGAGGTAGGTGCCCTCGTCGTCGCTGAGGGTGGGGTAGGCGGCGATGTTCCAGCCCTGGACGACGATGATCGCCGTGAGGAGCACCGCGCACAGGATCAGATCGGGGCGCGAGCTGCGAAAGCGCAGGGCCGGACGGTCGTTGGGGACGATTTTGGGCGCACGGGGCCGCTGCGCGGGGACCGTGGTGGTGGTCGCCGCGTCAAGAGTGGAGGTCACGCAGGAACGTCCTCTCGGATCACTTCGGTGAGATGCGCGCCGACATGACTGGTCAGCTCCCAGTCGTTGCGCCCCCGTTGCTCGCGCCATACGGCACGCACGGCGGCGCCCGCCAGCAGCACCTGGTAGAAGGGACCGCCGACAATGAGCTTCAGGTAGTGGATGAAGCGGACGCGAAGCCCGTACTGCTTGCCGAAGTCGTGCAGTCCGACCAGCTCGAAGACGAAGGTGACCAGGGCGGTCACGGCCGGCAGGAAGGTGATGAAGGCGATGCCGACCGGCACGTCGAGGAAGAGCGCGATGGCCACGTTGAGCGGGATGACCACGCCGGAGACGGCCTGCAGATACGGCGTCATGAGCGTGTAGCGGGCGAGCAACCGCTGCCCGAAGTTCGGGAGTTGCTTCCAGTCCTTCTTCCGGTAGACCTGCAGGAAGCCCTGGTTCCACCGGGTGCGCTGCTTCATCAGCGACATCAGGCTGCCCGGCGTCTCTTCCTTGGTCACCATGTCGGAGTCGTACGCGACGACGACCTTCTTGCCGACGCTGGAGAGCCGCACACCCAGGTCGCAGTCCTCGGCGAGGCAGTTGGGGTCCCACCCGTCGGCTTCCCGCAGCACGTCCGTCCGTACGAAGACGGTGTTGCCGCCGAGCGGAATGAAGCCCTTCTGCGCGTGCAGATGGAGCCGGGAGCGGAACCAGAAGAAGTACTCCAGGCAGTTGCGCAGGCTGTACCAGCTGGAGTGGAAGTTGATGAGCTGGACGCCGCCCTGGACGACGTCCGCGCCCGTCGTGCGGAACGCGTGGTCGACGTGGGCGAGGAGCTCGGGATGGACCTGGTCCTCGGCGTCGAAGACTCCGACGACGTCGCCGCGGCAGTGCGGCAGGGCCGTGTTCATGGCCTTCGGCTTGTTCTTCTTCTCGTGGGTGTCGACGACGACACGGACGCGCGGGTCGCGCGCCTCGGCGCTCCGGGCCACCTCGGTGGTCTCCGGGTCGTCGTGCCCGACGATCACGATGATCTCGAAGTCGGTGTGGCTGGACTCCAGCAGCCGCTGGATCGTGTGGTCCAGCACGGCCTGTTCATGTCTCGCGGGCAGCAGCAGCGAGAAGGACAGGCTCTCACCGCCGTCCGGACTGCTGAACCGGGTGGAGGCAAGCACTTCGGGCGTACGCCACGCGTGCATCTGCCACCACAGGGTGAAGGCCGCCATCCAGAAGAGCGCAAGCGAAACGGCAGCGATAAAGACAGACGTGAGCAACAGATCCCCCCAGATCCCCAAACCCCCTGTCGCGACAGTGAGTCACACCTGTCGCGTCACCGTGGAGAGACTAGGGGGGAACTGTGAAACCTATGGGCTGTTCAGATAAATAGAGTGTTTCGGAATCCTCAGTCCAAGAAGGGGATGTATCCGGCTACGTCGGAGGTTTCCGGTCCACGGGTGACTGTTTCAGACGGCGTTTACGCTGCCGAGCGCGTCTTTGAGCCGTTGGACATCGGATGTCGGAGCGTCACAGGTGAAGTTACGGCAGACGTACGCGGCCGGCCTTCCGTCCACCAGAGGTCGACCGGAAAGCAGCGGCAGCTCCTCACTCTCCGGCGCGCCCACGGCGACGACGGCACCCGGAGCGGTGCCCAGAAGTGCCGTACGGTGCAGGGCCTTGGTCGCCGGATCGTCGGCGGGTCCCACGATCGCGACCTCGCGCGGCCCGTCGAGGAGCGCCTCGGCCACCGCCAGCCCCCAGCCGATGAAGCGGGGCGCGCGCGGCCCGAGCGCCTTCACCACGCCCAACGCCCGCTCGGCGGCGGTGCGATGGGGTTCGGCGCCGGTCACGGCGGCGTACGACAGCAGCGCGCCGGCCGCAGCGCTCCAGCCGGAGGGCGTGGCGTTGTCCGTCGGATCCTGCGGGCGGCGGATCAGCCGCTCGGCGTCGGCCGCCGTGTCGTACAGCGCACCCGACTCGGCGTCCGTGAACTGCACGAGCACGTGGTCGAGCAGGAACCCGGCGAACTCCAGCCAGACCCCTTCCCCGGTGACGGACCCGAGCGCGAGGAAGCCCTCGGCAACATCCGCGTAGTCCTCCAACACCCCCGCGTTCGCGCCGACTTGACCGTCCTTGCTGGTACGGGCCAGGCGTGCGCGATCGTCCATGTGCAGCCTTACGAGGAGGTCGGCGGCGCCGATCGCGGCGTCCACGAGGTCGGGGCGCTCGAAGAAGGCGCCGGTCTCCGCGAGGGCGGCGACGGCGAGCCCGTTCCAGGCGGCGACCACCTTGTCGTCGCGGCCGGGGGCGGGGCGCTCGGCGCGCGCGGCGAGCAGCCGCTCGTGGATGGAGGCGATCTTGTCGGCGTCGAAGACACCTTCGCGCTGCGGGAGTTGGAGGACGGAGGCACCCTCCTCGAAGGTGCCCTCCTCGGTCACCCCGAAGTGGTGCGCGGCGAGTGCGGCGTCGTCACCGAGGACGTCGCGGAGCTGCTCGGGCGTCCACACGTAGTACGCGCCCTCGACGTGCCTGCCCGTCCCGCCCTCCCGTCTCCCACCACCACCCTTCTGAAGACGCGCTTCGCGCGGCACCTGCTCTTCGCTGTCGGCGTCGAGGGCGGAGGCGAACCCGCCCTCGTTGGTGCGCAGTTCACGCACCATGAAGTCGGCGGTTTCGAGCGCGACACGGCGGGCCAGCTCGGAGCCGGTGGCCCGCCAGAGGTGTGCGTAGACGCGGCACAGCAGGGCGTTGTCGTACAGCATCTTCTCGAAGTGGGGCACGACCCACTCGCGGTCGACGGAGTAGCGCGCGAAGCCGCCGCCGAGCTGGTCGTAGATGCCGCCGCGGGCCATGCGCTCGCAGGTGTCGGCGGCCATCTGGAGGGCGCCCTCGGAGCCGGTCCGCGCGTGGTGCCGCAGCAGGAACTCGATCACCATGGACGGCGGGAACTTGGGTGCCCCGCCGAATCCGCCGCGCGCGGCGTCGTACTCCCGGGTGAGCCCGAGCAGCGCGCCGGCCAGTTCCTCCTCGCCGGGCACCTGAGCGTCGCCGAAGCTCATCTCCCGCCCGGCGAGATCCCGCACGATCTTGCCCGCGACCTCGGCGACCTCCTCCCGCCGGTCGGTCCAGGCGCTGTGCACGCCCTCCAGGAGCTGCGGGAAGGAGGGCATGCCGTGGCGGGGCTCGGGCGGGAAGTACGTACCGAAGTAGAAGGGCTCGGCGTCCGGCGTGAGGAACACGGTCATGGGCCAGCCGCCCTGCCCGGTCGCCGCCTGCACGGCCTCCATGTAGACGGCGTCTACGTCCGGCCGCTCCTCGCGGTCGACCTTGACGCTCACGAAGTGCTCGTTCAGATACGCGGCCGTCGTCTCGTCCTCGAAGGACTCGTGTGCCATGACGTGACACCAGTGGCAGCTGCTGTAGCCGACGCTCAGCAGCACCGGCACGTTGCGCTTGCGGGCCTCGTCGAAGGCCTCGGCCGACCAGGGCCACCAGTCGACGGGGTTGTCGGCGTGCTGGAGGAGGTACGGGGACGTCTCATGGGCCAGTCGGTTCACTCTTCCACTCTCCCACGGTGTCCGGGACGGCGTAGAAGCGCAGGTGCACCGGGCGGGCTCCGGCGGGGGCATCCTCACGAGCGTGGCCGTACCGGTCGATCAGTGCCCGGTATGCGCGTACGAAGTCGAGGAGTTCGTCCTTGGTCATCCAGTTGCCGGAGCGCTGGACCTGGGTCCAGCCCTCCGGGCCCGCGTACTCCTTGTGGGCCCGGAGATAGAGCTCCGTGTCCATCTCGATCTTCAGGATCGCCACCCCTTCGGCGGCGGCGTACTCCTCGGGGGTCATCGTGGCCGGATCGGGTGTGGTGTGACTGAACGGGAGCACCCGCCACCAGCGTTCACGGCCGCCCGACTTCTCCGGGATCTCCTCGATGAGGCGCTGCTCGGCGAGTTTGCGCAGGTGGTAGCTGGTCGTGCCGGAGCTCTCGCCGAGTTCCTTGGCGAGCACGGTCGAGTTCGCCTCGCCGTGCCGGCCGAGGTAGTCGAGGATGCGGCGGCGCAGCGGGTTGCCGAGGGACTTGTACAGGGCGGTGCGTTCGACGCTGGTCAGCTCGGGGTCGGGCATGTCGGGGTCGGGCATGCGACCACGGTATCTCCGGCCCACTTCCCTCTGCAGAGTGAGTTCTGCAGAATTTTCTTTGCAGAACTCCCTCTGCGGTTCTATGGTGGTGGCATGCGAACGAAATGGGCTTTGGTGTTGCTCGCCGCCACCGCGGTGGTGCTCGTGCCGTGGATGGTGCTCCTCGTCCGTATGCTCCCGGCGAGCGCCGAGGTGCGGAACTGGCAGGTGGCGTGGGTGGGACTCGACGTCCTGATGGCGGCGGGGTGCGCGGCCACCGCCGTGCTGGGATTCCGCCGCAGTCCGCACGCCCGGCTGACCGCGTCCGCGACGGCCGCGGTCGTGGTGCTCGACGCCTGGTTCGACATAACCACCGCGCAGCCGGGCGCCGCTCTCGCCCAGGCCCTGGCCTGCGCGGTGGCGGAGGCGGGGATCGCCTGCGCGTGTGTCTCTCTCGCACTGTCCAAGGGGCAGGCGGTGCGTGAGTGATCGAGCCTGCGCTGCATCGGTGATCGAGCCCGCGCTGCATCGGTGATCGAGCCCGCGCTGCATCGGTGATCGAGCCCGCGCTGCGTCGGTGGTCTGGCAGCCGCCGCGTGGTGGATCAGGCGGTCGTTGCGCTGTGGTTCGGGGCACGCGCCGTGTGAAGGCGCGGGGCAGACCTGCGCGATGGATCAGGGTCGCGCTGTGTGAAGGAGCGGCGCAGGCCTGCCCGAATGATCGCCGGTCCTCTCGCCTTACCGTCCCGCACGAAGGACACTCATCAGCAAAGGAGTTGCTGCCGGAGGGGGACGTGACATGCGGGACAGCCATCGGGCGGAAGCCGAGCGGCTGTTGGCCCGGGCCGTCGAGGAAGAGGTCCGGCGCTCGGGTGGGCGCGTGGACGGGGGTGTGCTGCTGTCCCGGGCACGGGCCGCGCTCGACGCGATGGGGCAGACAGCCGCCGAGGAGTACGAGGCGTATACGCGGGCCCTCGACGAGGCGGAGGCAGGGCGGCTGACCTTCGGGCAACGCTATGCCCGGGAGGGTGCCGGAACTCCCTTACTGGTGGCCGCCGTCGCGGCGGTCGCGGCCGTCGTCGCGGACCTGGCGCTGGGCACGGGCGCGGGCACGGCGATCGGCGCGGGCGCCACGGTCGGGGTGGCGGGTGCGGCGGCCACCGTGCTCAAGGTGACAGCCTCGCATCTGCCGGCCGCGAGCCGCCGGGCCGGCGCCATAGGGCAGCCCGGCGGCCCCGAGCAGCTGCGCCTGCAGTGGCTGACGGCCCTGGAGGTACGGGGTATCCGACCGTTCCTCGACCAGCAGCGGGTGCTCAGCGCCTCCACGGGCGCGAAGCAGGGAGCGCCCCAGCTGCGGCGCACCGACAAGAGCGCGGCGGCGCGGCGGCGCAGCGTCCTGGAGCAGTCGTTCGGCCAACTGCCCGAGCCGGCCGGCCCGTTCGCGGGGCGCCGGGCCGAGCTGTCGCGGGTCGCGCAATGGGTGCACGCGGCGCGGGCGAGCACGGAGACGAAGCCGACGGTCGTGGTGCTGCACGGCGCGCCCGGCTCCGGCCGCAGCACCCTCGCGATCCGCGCGGCGCACGACCTGAGGGACCAGTTCCGCGGCGCGTGCGTGGTGGACCTGCGCGGCGACAGCCCGGACGACCCTCCGCTGACCACGCGCGACGCGCTGCTCCACCTCCTGAACCGTCTCGGCGCGCCGCGCGAACAGCTTCTGTTCCGCGAGCGTTCCTCACAGGACCAGCAGGTCAGGCGGCTGAGTGAGCTGTACCACCAGCATCTGACGGGCCTGCCCGTGACGATCGTGCTGGACGACGCGAGCGATGCCGAGCAGGTGCGCACCCTGGTCCCCGAGCGCTCGGAGAGCCTCGTCCTGGTCACCGCCCGCAAACCGCTCGACCTGCCCGCCGACCTCCCCGCCTGGGTGCACCAGCTCCCCGTCGAGGCACTGGAGGCGGCAGGCGCGGAGGAGCTGCTGAACGCGGCGGCGCAGGACGCATCGGGCCCCTACGACGCCGAATCCACCGACCGCGTAAGGGAGTTGTGCGGCGGACTGCCGCTCGCCCTGCACATCGCGGGCTCCTCCCTCGGCCCCCGCACCCCGCGCCAACTGGCCTCCGACCTGGCGGCGTACGGTCCCGTGGAACCGGTCGAGCGGGTGCTGTGGCTGCGCTACACCGACCTGTCGGAGACGGCGCGCCGGCTCCTTCGCCGTCTGGCCCTGGCCGGCCGTGCCTCCCTGGGCGCGGCCGCGGCGGCGTCCCTGCTGGCCACGGACGAGCCGGAGGCCACCCGCCATCTGACCGCGCTCTCCCAGGCAGGCCTGATCGACCACGTCCGCGGCAGCCGCTACCGCCTGCACGACCTGGTACGGGCCTTCGCGGCGGCCCGTCTCCTGGACGAGGAGGAACCCGCCGAGCGCACGGCCGCGCAGGAACGCCTGATCGTGAACTACGCGGAGCTCGCCGACTCGGTGATCCGCCTGGTCGACGGCAAGACGTCCACGCGCGCCGATCAGTTCGGGCCGCACGGCTTCACCTCCCTCGACGCGGCCCTGCGCTGGCTGGACGACGAGTCGAGCTTCATCACGGCGGCACTGCGGCACGCCGAAGGCGTGAACCAAGCGGCGGTACTGAACCTCCTGGGCGCCCTGTGCGACTACTGCCTCCTGCGCGGCGACCTCTACCGCCTGGGCGAGATCAGCGAGTTGACGCAGGCGGTCGACCAGGGACTGCTCGTGCGCTCGGTCCAGTGGCGCACGGGCATCGCGGCCCGCCAGCTCGGCGAGCTGGACAAGGCGCGGACGACCCTGACCTCGGTCGTGGACCTCTACTTCGAGGCCCACCACGACGCGGGCGCGGCCAGGGCGCTCTGCTCCCTCGGCATCACCCTGCACCACCAGGGCAATCTCACCGAGGCGGCGGCCAAGCTCCAGGAGGCCATGGACCTCCAGGCCTCCCCCGACCTGGCCGCCGACCGCGCCTGGACGATGCACGCGCTCGCGGCGGTGGAGCGCGACCGGTCCCGTCTCGCCCGGGCCCTCGACCTGCTCACCGAGGCCCTGGTCCTGCACCGCGAGGGCGAGTCCGTGCACGGCGAGGCCTGGGCCCACTTCCAGCTCGGCCAGCTGGGCCTGCGCATGGGCGACGTACCGCGCGCGGACCGCGAACTGCGCGAGGCCCTCGACCTGTACGGCCGCACCCGCGACGCCCGCGGCGAGGCCTGGGCGCTCACCCAGCTGGCCCGCGCCCGCCTCGTCGACAGCGACGCGACCGCCGCGGTCGCGGGCCTGCGCCAGGCGGCCTCCCGCCACCGCGAGAACGAGGACGCGCGCGGCGAGGCGTGGACGATCTACTACCTGGGCCAGGCCCTGGAGGAGACCGGCAACCTCGACCAGGCGGTCCGCGAACTGGAGCGCTCCCGCACGATGTTCTCGCGGATGCGCGACGTCTACGGACTGGCCTGCGCCCGCCACCACTCGGCCCGCGTCACCCGCGACCAACGCGCCGCCCAGACGGGTTCGTTGCGCAATTCGGGCTTCGCCCGTCAGCTCCTGGTCGACGCCCGCGCCGACTTCCAGCGCATCGGCGTCGCCCACGGCGAGGCGTGGACCTGCCTGGAACTGGCGGTCGTCGACGCCGGCAACGCCCGTACGCAACAGGCCCTGGCCCTGTGCGACGAGGCGATCGGCCTCTTCACGTCGTACGGCGACCGCCGCGGCGAGGACTGGGCCCGCTTCCTGCGCTGCACCCTCCTCCCGTACGCCGCCCCGGGCGGCTACGAGGTCGGCGCGGCCGTGGCCCAGGAGGAGCTGAGCCAGCTCTCCCGCACCGGCCACGCGTCCCGGGACGGAAAGCTGGACGACTACATCGAGGCGTACCAGCTGTTGCTGGAACGCGGCGTGGACCTGGACGCCGGATGGCAGGCTTGGCGGTTGGGGATGGTGCCGGGACGGCATGCTCGGGATGTGATGGGAGTGGCGGTGACGACGGCTCGGTAGGGCCGTTGGGGTTGTTCGGGGACGAGGGGGATCCAGTGATGTTGGTCGGGCGTACGCGGGAACTGGCGGGTGCGCGACGGCAGTTGGCGAGTGGGCGGCCCTTGGTGGTGACCGGGGAGCCCGGTATGGGCAAGTCGGCGTTTCTCGGCGTGCTCGCGCGGCAACTCGCCGAGGAGCGAGGGCTTCCGGTGCACCGCGTGCGCGTCGCGGACTTCGGGCTCCGTTCCGATGTCACGCTGCTGCGGTTGTTGGGGGCGTGCGGCGAGGCCGGTGCGAGGGCTCTCACCGAGGTGGTCGGACAGGCTCCGGCGGCGGTTCCGAACGCGGTCGTGCACATCTGCCGGCAGCTGTTCCTCGCACATCCGGCGGTCGTGGTCGTGGACGGAGTCCCCACCGGCACCGCGGCGGACGACCTGCTCGCCGACCTGGTCAGCGCCTTCTCCAGGACGCTGTCCTTCCTTCTGGTGGGCTCGGCGGACGCCCGGCCGCCGCAGGGCGCGCACGTGGCGCTCTGTCACCTGCGCGCGCTGGACCGAGCCGACGCGTCGGCGCTCGTCCGCGAGACAGCCGGGCGCCATGGCCTGACAGCCGTGGAGGAACTCCCCGAAGAGCTGGTGGAGACGGCGAGCGGCAATCCGCTGCTGGCCCGGGTCGTGGGGGCCCAGATGGCGGCCGCGGTGGAGAGCGGGCGTCTCCCCACCGTCGTGCGGTTACCGGCCCCCGCATGGGCGAGCGATGAGGCGAGGAGGCTTCTCGACGTTCTGGCCGCCCTGGGCGTCGAGGAGTTCCCCGCGGACCTGGTGCACACGCTGTGGGGCCGGCCCACCAGCGCGGTCTACGAACTGTGCCGGTACGAAGTGCTTCACCTGACCGACGAGGGGAATCTCCGCCTGCCTTCGGTGATCCGTTCGCTCGTCGTACAGGAGTGGAGCGATGCCGAACTGCGCGACAGGACGGCCGATGCCGCACGGACACTCGTCGGCGCCGCAGAGGAGAACCCCGCCGCGTTCGGGGACCATCCAGCCGTCTTCGTCGCCCTTGTCGGCCGCACGAGCGTGGCGTGCGACTTCGTCGGACCTCTGGCGGATCAACTGGCCCAACGTGGTCGGCTCGCCGAGTTGCTCGTCCTGCGGCAGGTCCTGTGGGCCAGGACGGGAGAAGTGGCCCTGGCGGTGCCCCTGGCCGTCGCCACCCGCGAGACCGGGCAGCCGGAGCTGGCGGCGGCGCTCCTGACAGCACACGCATCCGACGACAACGCCCTGTTGCAACGGGCCATCACCGCCCACCACATGGGCCTCCTCGCCGAAGCCGGCCGCCACCTCTCCGCCCTCCCCTCCGGCCGTGGGGCGGAAGCCTGGACCCTGCTCACCCGTGCCGCCGTCCACTGCGACCGGGGCGATCTGCGCGCCGCCGGACCGCTGCTCAGGCGTGCGGTGGAGGCGCACCAGGTCGCGGGTGACCGGCGCGGCGAGGCGTGGACCGTGTTCCAGTACGGGCGGCTGTGTCTGCTGCGCGGCGAGGTCGAGGACGCGGAGAAGTTGCTGCACGCCGCGCAGGAGGAATTCCATGCGCTCGGCGATGCGCGGGGCGTGGCCTGGGCGCACACCGAACTCGGGCGGCTGTCCCTGCAGTTGGGCACGGCCCACCCTTACGAGCTCTCCCAGATCCGCCTCGCGCACGAGAATCTGGGCGACCCACGTGGCGCGGCCTGGGCCCGGCTGTGGTGGGTTCTGGCGAACGCGGACGCACCCGACTTCCCATGGGAAGACGAATTCCCGTCCGTGATACACCACTTCCGCGACGTCTCCGACCAGCTCGGCCACGCCTGGGCGCTCCACCACCACGCCCTGACCCTGGCCCGCACGAACGGAACCGCCGACAGCCGGAGCGAAGCGGATCTGCTGTTCGTCGAGGCCATCCAGCTCTTCAAAGCCACGGACTGCCCCCACGGCAGGGCCTGGACCCTCCTGGAGCGCGGCCTCCACGACCCCACTCGCCGGTTCCTGCACCACCGCTGGGCGGGCGACATCCGCCACTGGTTCCGCCTCATCGGCGACGACGCGGGCGAGGCCTGGCTGGACCTGGCCGAGTCGTCCGTCGGCTCCTCCCCACCGTACGAACTGGCTCGCCGCTTTCCCTCCGTCCTGCTGGACTCGGTCACATGGACCGAGGACGGCGATCTCCTCCTCCCCCGCGCCGCCCGCTACACCCAGCCCGAGCCCCGCCCCGACGCCTACGACCCGGACGCCTTCAGGTCCCGCGTCCGCCTGACCCTCCTCGACGACACCCCCACCCGTATCGCTCTGGAGATCGTCCCCGGCGCCCGGCACCCGTGGTCCACCGGCCCACTCCCCCCGCTCACCGCCCACGCCGTCCCGCTCACCCACGCCGACGTCCAGCCCCCGCACGCCATCAATGCCGACGGCGCGGAGTTCCGCTTCACCCCGCGTCTCCCCGGCCGCCACCGCATCCTCTTCACGATCACCGACCACGCCACCGGAGCCGTCCTCCAGCAGGTCGAGACGGAGATCGACGTGTGGTCGATCGGCCCGGCCCCGCGTATGAGCGCTCCCGCGGCGGCTCCCGTGACGGCTCCCGAACCCGCACGGAGGGCCTGAGCCCCATGGCCCGCGAACTTCCCGCCCAGGTCGTCCAGGACCCCAGCAGCGGCTTCACCCGGCATCCGGCTCCCACCGTCCGTCACCCGGACCTGGTCCTCGCCCTCGACGCGTACGCCGACGACCACATCAGGGCCCGGATGTACGGCCCGGCCACTCCCCCGTCCGCGACCGAGCACGCGGTGAAATTGCAGGTGAAGCCCGCAGTGGTGACCGCGGCCGCCGCGCGTCTGCGGGCACTGTGGAAGCGCGAACTGGTCGACTTCCAGCCCGTCGACGGGCACGGCATCCCCGTCGCGAACCGCCCACTGCTCCCGTACGCCACCTGCCCGGATCTCACGGCGGAACCCAAGGAGGAGCGACGCGAGATCCTCGACGAGCTGGCCCGGCAGGGCAGCTACCTGCTGTACGGCGAACTCCTCGGCGACGGCGGCCAGGGCACCCGGCGCTTCCGCGACATCCTGACCCGCGCGCTGAGCGGCGACGAGCCGCTGCGCATCCGCGTCGACTCCAACCTGTTCCTGCCCTGGCCGATGCTCTGTCTGCCCGAGGACCCCGCCGACGGCCCGGACGACGTCTTCCGCCGCTTCCTCGGCTACCGGCACCAGATCGAGCAGACCGGCAGCTACTACCCGTGCTTCGCCGACGACGAGTCCGCGCCGCCACCCGCGATACCGGTGGTGAGCCTGAACCACGACACGAGCATCGATCCGGACGGCGTCACCAGAGCCGCCGACGTCGAGGCCGCCCTCGCGGCAAGCACCGTTCCCGTCGAACGTACTCTGCGCAAGGAGCTGCTGGACGCCTTCCGATCGGGCGGTCTCGACGAGCAGCTGATGTACTTCTGGTGCCACGGGCACTTCCGGAGCACCCCCGACGACAACTCCCCGTTGTTCGTGGTGCGGTTGAGCGACCAGAAGGACATCGACGCCCCCACCCTCCTCGCCCAGCGCACGACCACCGACCCGCTGCTCCCGCACCGTCCGCTGGTCCTGCTCAACGCCTGCTACGCGGGACTGCCCGGCTCCGCCGAGCTCGTACACCTGGGCGGCGCCCTCATCGAGGCGGGCGCGGGCGGCGTACTGGGGCCGCAGATCGAGATGCCGCAGATGTTCGCCGCCGAGTACGCGTACGCGTATGTCACCCGCTATCTCGGCGGCCGGGAGACCGCCGGCGAGATCGCCCACGATCTGGCCCGGCACTTCGCCGACACCTGGAGCAACCCGCTCGGCTTCGCCTACACGCTGCAGTGCGGCATGGACAACAGACTGGAGCGGACCACCGTATGAGCGCCAAAGCGGCCGGGGTCCACGCACTCGACGTGCGCACCTTCGACCTCGACGAGTCCGGCTGGCCGCTGCGCCCCACCGGCTCCGGCCCGCGCCCGGTGCCCGCCGCGCAGCTCGACGGCTACGTCGCCCAGCAGCTCACGCCGCCGCCGTGGGTCACCGACATCGTCGTGTACGTCCATGGCTGGAACACCTCGCCCGACTCGGCGCTGGCAGCCGTACGCACCCTGCTCGGCCTCGCCTCCCGGCAGTACGACGGGCACCGCGGTATCTATCCCCGGCTCGACCGTCCGGGACGGCCGTTCGTGCCATGGCCGGTGCTGGTCCGCTGGCCGTCGCGCTCCGTGCCGTCGCTGGGCGGCTACCGGCTTATCCGGGACCGCGCCCACGCCATGGCCACCGACGGCCATGCCGCCCGTGTCATCGGGCAGCTGCTCGGCTATCTGGACACCCATCGGGCCGATCCGGCGGCCGCACCCGTGCTGGCGAACCGCAGCGGGCAGTATCTGCACCTGGTGGGGCACTCGTTCGGCTGCCGGTTCCTGTGCGAGGCGGTGCAGTGGGCGGCGAACCGGCGCGGTGGTGCCACGCTCGGCTGGTCCACGCCGAAACCGAAGGGCCGCCCCTTTACCGTCGACTCGATGCTGCTGCTGCAGATGGCCAGCCCCCGGGACGCCTTCGCATCGAGGTTCACCGCCCTCGCCGAGGCCCCGCTGCGCGGCCCCGTCGTGGCGACGTACTCCCAACACGACCGGGCCACCGGTTTCTGGCATCTGCGCGCCGAGCGGCGGGCGGGTATCGGGTACGCGGGGATCGGCACCGCACCCGCGCCCGTGTCGGCCATCACGATGCGGAGCGTCGAGGAGCCGTATCCGCACGACGTCCTCGACCACCGCTTCGTCAGCGTCGACGCGAGCGAGGTCTACACCCGCAAAAGCGGCCCGGCGGGCGCGCACTCCGACCATCTGCGGCCGGAGTCCGCGCACCTGCTGCTGTCCCTGGCGGACCACTCCCGCTGAGCGCCACTCGCACGCAGGGGCTCAGCCCTTCGCGGGCGAAGCCTTCCCGCCCGGGGCGGACCCGGTGGCGGTGCCCTTGCCGGACTTGCCGGAGGCCCCCGCGTCCTGCTCCGGGTCCTCCTCGAAGGTGACCTTGCCCATGTGCCGGTTCATCGACTTCATCAGCCCCCACACGGCCAGGGCCATCACCGCGAAGACGATGAAGCCGAGGACGCCGGGGGTGACCTTGTTCTTGTCGACCTCCTTGGCGAGGGGGAGGACGAGGTGCGTCACTGCCAGGCTTGCGCTCATGTCAGGCATTGTCGCGGATGCCCGCAAAGAGGTCGTCCTCGGGGAGGGAGGTATCGACGAGGGACTTGGCGAGCTCGTACTCCTCGGTCGGCCACACCTCCTTCTGGATCTCCATGGGGACCTTGAACCAGCCGCCGTCGGGGTCGATCTGCGTGGCGTGCGCGATCAGCGCCTTGTCCCGGATCTCGAAGAAGTCGGCGCACGGGACGTGCGTGGTGAGCGTGCGCTCGGTGCGCTCGAACTCGCTCCAGCGCTTCAGCCACTCCCCGTACGGCGACTCCAGGCCGCGGTCAAGGAGGGCGTTGTGAAGAGCTTCAGTCCGCGGGCGGTTGAAGCCCTGGTTGTAGTAGAGCTTCTGCGGCTGGAAGGCCGCGCCGAACTCGGACTCCGGGTACTTCTCGGTGTCCGCGGCGCCCTCGAACGCCACCATCGAGATCTTGTGGGTCATGATGTGGTCGGGGTGCGGGTAACCACCGTTCTCGTCGTACGTGGTGATCACCTGCGGGCGGAAGGAGCGGATCTGCTTGACCAGCTCGCCGGCCGCCTTGTCCACGTCCTCGAGGGCGAAGCAGCCCTCGGGCAGCGGCGGCAGCGGATCGCCCTCGGGCAGGCCCGAGTCGACGAAACCGAGCCACTCCTGCCTGATGCCGAGGATCTCGCGGGCCTCGTCCATCTCCTTCTTGCGTACCTCGTGGATGTGCTCCTCGATGTACTTGTCGCCCTGAAGCTTCGGATTGAGGATGGAGCCGCGCTCCCCGCCCGTGCAGGTCACGACCAGCACGTCCACCCCCTCGGACACGTACTTCGCCATGGTGGCGGCGCCCTTGCTCGACTCGTCGTCGGGGTGGGCGTGCACGGCCATCAGTCGCAGCTGGTCAGTCAAGACTCAAATCCTCGGTCAGTCGGCTGTCGCCTCGGTAGGTCGGCTGTCGGCGCCCGGCATGAAACGGCGCGATGGGCGGCTTCTATAGTGACGGAATCGGAGGGCCAATAATTCCGGGGGTCCGGTCTCTGGGCCCTCACACTGGACCCGCACGCGGCCCCGGCCGAGAGGACGATCATGAGTACGGCGAGCACGCAGCTGCCCGAGGGCCGGTACGGCCGCTCCGCGGACGAGCGCGCCGACCGGAAACTCAAGGTCATCGGCAGCATTCTCGCGGTGGGCCTGCTCGCCCTGGTCGGCTGCTTCGCGTACCACTATGTCGTCCAGAACAAGATCAGCGCCGAGGTCATCACCTTCGACACCTCGGACAGCGCCGTCAAGGTGCACCTGGAAGTGCGCAAGGACGCGGACGCCACCGGCTACTGCACCGTACGCTCGCAGGCCGAGGACGGCTCCGAGGTGGGCCGCGCGGACTTCCGTTTCACCGGGCACGCCACCCGCATCGACAAGGTCGTCACTCTCCGTACGACGGCCCCGGGGACCACGGCGGAGCTGCTCGGCTGCCACGCGGACTGACGTCACCCTTGTCACGTATCCGCTGACCTGCATTGACGTAATTCTGATGGCTTATGTCCTCCCCCTTGGGCCATTGAATTGTTAGGCTCGTGGTTTCGCCCACCCGTGAAGGAACATTCTTCTGGGTAGGGCGATGCTTTGTATTCCCAGTACCTACGAGGAGCACCTGTGACCCAGACCAGCGAGAACGTCACCTGGCTGACCCAGGAGGCGTACAACCAGCTCAAGGCCGAGCTGGAGTACCTGTCTGGTCCCGCGCGCACGGAGATCGCCGCCAAGATCGCGGCCGCGCGCGAGGAGGGCGACCTGCGCGAGAACGGCGGGTACCACGCGGCCAAGGAGGAGCAGGGCAAGCAGGAGCTCCGTGTGCGCCAGCTGACCCAGCTCCTGGAGAACGCCAAGGTCGGCGAAGCTCCCGCGGCGGACGGCGTGGTTGCGCCGGGCATGGTCGTCACTATCGCCTTCGACGGCGACGAGGACGACACCCTGGACTTCCTGCTCGCCTCGCGCGAGTACGCCAGCTCCGACATCGAGACGTACTCGCCGCAGTCCCCGCTGGGCTCCGGTGTGAACGGCAAGAAGGTCGGCGAGGACGCCCAGTACGAACTGCCGAACGGCAAGTTCGCCTCGGTGAAGATCCTCAAGGCCGAGCCGTACCAGGGCTGAGCCCAGGACCAGCGACTACGACGGTGCCCCCGGCCGCGCGGCCGGGGGCATCGTCATGCCCAGGTCACGCGGTGGCGGATCGGTACTTGCGCACCGCCAGCGTCCTGAATATCAGGATGATCAGGACCGAGTAGATCACCGAGGCCCAGATGGAGTGCTGCATGGGCCAGGCGTCCGACTTCGACTGGCCCGGGTTGGCGAAGAGCACACGGCAGGCCTGCACCGTGGCACTGAACGGGTTCCAGTCCGCGATGTGCCGCAGCCACGGCGTCATGTTGCTGGAGTCCACGAACGCGTTCGAGATGAACGTGACCGGGAAGAGCCAGATCAGCCCGCCGGACGTGGCCGCCTCCGGTGTGCGGACGGACAGGCCGATCAGCGCGCCGATCCAGGTGAACGCGTACCCGGACAGGAGCAGCAGCGCGAAGGCGCCGAGGACCTTGCCCGCGTTGGTGTCGCCGTAGGAGCCCACGCGCCAGCCGACCAGCAGGGCGACCACCGCGAGGACCAGCAGGGTCAGCGCGGTCTGGACGAGGTCGGCGAGCGTGCGCCCGGTCAGCACCGCGCCGCGCGCCATGGGCAGCGAGCGGAAGCGGTCGATGAGGCCCTTGTGCATGTCGTCGGCGATGCCCGCGCCGGCGCCCGCGGTGGCGAAGGTGACGGTCTGCGCGAAGATGCCGGCCATCAGGAAGTTGCGGTAGTCGATGGGGCTGGTGCTGCCACCGATCTTCATGGAGCCGCCGAAGACATAGCTGAACAGCACCACGAACATGATCGGCTGGATCAGCCCGAAGATCACCATCTCCGGGATCCGGGACATCCTGATCAGGTTGCGCTTGGCGACGACCAGCGAGTCGCGGATGGACTGGCCAAGCGGGTTCGAGGGCGCCGCGACCTGCACGGCGTCGGTGACGGCACTCACTTGTCGGACTCCTTCTTGCGCTTGTTGCCCTTGGGGGCGTCCGTCGGTCCGTTGCCCTCTTCGCGCTCCTCGGCCACATGGCCGGTCAGCGAGAGGAAGACGTCGTCCAGGGTGGGGCGACGGAGGCCGATGTCGTCGATCTCGATGCCGCGGGTGTCCAGCTCGCGGATGACCTCCGCGAGGAGCTTCGCGCCGCCGGTGACGGGCACGGTGAGCTTGCGGGTGTGCTCCTCGACCGTCGTCTCGCCCTTGCCGAAGCCGCGCAACACCTCGGAGGCGGCCGCTATGTGCTCACGCTCGTGCACGACGACCTCGACGCGCTCGCCGCCGGTCTGCGCCTTGAGCTGGTCGGCGGTGCCGCGGGCGATGACGCGGCCGTGGTCGACCACGCAGATGTCGTGCGCGAGGTGGTCGGCCTCTTCCAGGTACTGCGTGGTCAGCAGCAGTGTCGTACCGCCGGAGACCAGTTGCTTGATGACGTCCCACAGCTGTTGGCGGTTGCGCGGGTCGAGGCCGGTCGTCGGCTCGTCCATGAACATCACCGGGGGCGAGACGACCAGGGCGGCCGCCAGGTCGAGTCGGCGGCGCATACCGCCCGAGTACGTCTTGGCGGTGCGGTCGGCGGCGTCCGCGAGGTTGAACTGCTCCAGCAGCTCGTCCGCCCGGACCTTCGCGGCCTTTGCCCTCATCTGGTAGAGCTGGCCGACCATCTGCAGGTTCTCACGGCCGGTCAGGTACTCGTCGACTGCGGCGAACTGTCCGGAGAGGCCGACCCTGCGCCGTACCGCGTCGGGGTGCTTGAGCACGTCGACGCCCGCGACGACCGCTTTGCCGCTGTCGGGGCGCAGCAGGGTCGTCAGGCAGCGGACCGCGGTCGTCTTCCCCGCGCCGTTCGGCCCGAGCAGGCCCAGCACGGTGCCCTCCGGGACATCGAGATCGACGCCGTCCAGAGCCCTTACGTCACCGAAGGTTTTCACCAGGCCTTCGGCATAGATGGCGCCTGGCATGTGTGTACTCCACGTCGTTGGGGATTTTGCACGAACCATAACGCGATGTATCGCGTTGCTCAACAGGTTTTTCCAACGGAAGACGAGAGTGCTCGTGACCTCAGTCGATGACGGTGTAACCCGCCTCGCGCAGCGCCCGGTTCACCTCGGCGCAGTGCTCGTGGCCCTTCGTCTCCAGGTGCAGCTCGACCTCCACCTCCGTGAGCCCGAGCCGTGGATCGGTCCGTACGTGGCTCACATCGAGGACGTTAGCGTCCGCCACTGACAACACCCCGAGAAGTGTGGCCAGGGCGCCCGGACGGTCCGTCAGCCGCAGCGTGACCGCGAGATAGCGGCCGCCCGCCGCCATGCCGTGGCGCAGGATGCGCTGCATCAGCAGCGGGTCCACGTTCCCGCCCGACAGCAGGGCCACCACCGGGCCCTCGAAGGCTCCCGGCTCGCGCAGCAACGCCGCGACGGGGCTCGCGCCGGCCGGTTCGACGACCAGCTTGGCGCGCTCCAGGCAGAGCAGCAGCGCGCTGGAGAGGTTGTCCTCGGAGACCGTGCGGACCTCGTCGACCAGCTCGTCGACGAGCCGGAACGGTACGTCGCCCGGCCGGCCGACCTTGATGCCGTCGGCCATCGTCGCCGGGTTCTCGATCGACACCGGGCGCCCGGCCGCCAGCGAGGGCGGGTACGCCGCGGCGCCCTCCGCCTGCACACCGACGATCCGTACGTCCGGACGGAGCGACTTCACCGCGAGTGCGACGCCCGCCGCGAGCCCGCCGCCGCCGATACCGACGACGATCGTGCGCACCTCGGGGCACTGCTCCAGGATCTCCAGGCCGACCGTGCCCTGGCCCGCGATGATGTCGGGGTGGTCGAAGGGGTGGATGAACACGGCGCCCGTCTCGGCCGCGTACTCCTGCGCGGCGGCCAGCGTCTCGTCGACCACCTGACCATGCAGCCTCACCTCGGCGCCGTAGTCGCGTGTGGCCGCGACCTTCGGGAGCGGGGCGCCGGTCGGCATGAAGACCGTGGAACGCACGCCGAGCAGCGAGGAGGCCAGCGCGACGCCCTGCGCGTGGTTGCCGGCGCTCGCGGCGACGACACCCGCGGCGCGCTCCTCGGGAAGCAGCCCCGCGATCCTGACGTACGCGCCGCGCAGCTTGAACGAACCCGTGCGCTGAAGGTTTTCGCACTTGAAGTGCACCGGCGCGCCCACCAGCTGGGACAGATACCTGCTGCCCTCCATGGCGGTCACCCGCGCCACACCCGTGAGCATCTTCTGCGCGCCACGTACGTCGTCGAGAGTCACGCTGGGAAAGGGGTCAGCCGTGCTGTAGCTCATGACCACCAGTCTCGCAGTTCACGCGGGCGCACTCCCGCCGTGACCATGCTCCGAGACTGGTTTGCGCAGCCCCGGTACGGCCCGCGCCCCGGCCGCGTACCCTGTCCCCCATCCCAGCTCCCCACGCATGAATTGAGCCCCCGGCCATGCCCACAACACCTGAAATGTCGATGGACATGACGACCGTCGGTGACACCGGTCTTCTCGACACGCTGCAGCACGAGGTCGCGGTCTTCGCGCGCCGTGCCGAACAGACCCGGCTCGGCGGGGTGGGGCAGGTGCGCAACTCCATGGACCGTGCCGCGTACCTGCTGCTCAACCGCCTCGACAAGGAAGGCCCGATGGGCGTCAAGGCGCTCGCCGCGAGCATGGGCATCGACTCCTCGACGGTCACCCGGCAGGTGGCCCCGCTGGTCGACACCGGGCTCGTCAAGCGCACCTCGCACCCCGAGGACGGGCGTGCGGTGGTGCTCCAGCTGTCGCCGCGCGGGCAGGCCCGTCTCGACGAAGTGCGCTCCTCCCGGCGTCAGTTGATGGCCGAGCTGACACACGACTGGGCGCCGGAGGAGCGCGAGGCGTTCTGCACGCTCCTCACGCGCTTCAACAGCGCGCTTTCCGCCCGCCAGGCAGCGCAGGGCCTACCGGTGGCGGAGTCGCAGCCCACTTCCTGAACTCCCCGGGGGCACTTCGCCGTGTCCGGTCGCTGTCTCCGGTTGTCTCCACGCAGTTCTCCACGCGCGCGTAGGTCGTTTTCCGGGTCCCCGCGCTCTCCACGCGTGCGCATGTGCGTCGGACTCTTGACCGGGAGGCGGCGCCTGGCCTCATATGAGACCGGGCCCTTGTCGTACGCGGTGCGGTCTGTCGTACGCGGCCGGGGCCCCGTTTCCCTCAGGGTCACCCTCAGGCGGAGGCGTGGTGCGAGAACGGCATGCGTCCCAAGGCGCCCGCCGGGCCCGGGAGTTCGAGGCGTTCGTCGCGGGCGCGGCAGGGCGGCTGTTGCATGCCGCCACGCTGCTCACGGCGGAGCCCCGGGACGCCAACCCGCGCGCCCGGCGCCTGCTGACGCTGGCCCTCGCCCACACGTACGCCTCCTGGGACCGGCTGCGCGGCGAGGACCCGTACGACCGCGCCCGCCAGCAGCTGGCCGTCCGCTTCGCGCGCTCGGCCTGGCACCAGTACGGGAGCTTCGGGCGGCTCCGGTTCCGCGCCTCCTCCGACACCGTCCTGGCCCGGCTCACGCCCCAGGAGCGGCTGATTCTGGTCCTCAGGCTGTACGAGGGGGTCGCCGAGGAGCAGACGGCGGCCCTGCTCGGGCTCCCCACGGAGCGCGTACGGGCGATCTGCGCCCGCGCGATGGCCACGCTGCTGCACCCACCGCGGGGTCCGGCACCGGCACGGGTGGAGGTGGCACCTTCATGAACCGGCCCGAGCGTGAGGCGGCCGTACGGCGGATGCTGGAGCAGGCGCCGCCCCCGGTGCCGCCCGACCTGTACGCGGACGTCGTACGCCGGGGAGGGCGCCTGCTGCGCCGCTGGACGGTGGCCCGGCGCCTGATGTGGCTGCTGCTGTTCGCCGCGGCCGTCGCCTTCATCGTGTGGGCGTCCATGGCCCGCCCGTGGGTGGAGCCGCCGTCGGAGACGACTCCACCGCTGACGGGCTGGTGACCTCGGTTCAGCCGAGGGCCTGCTGGAGGTCCTGGAGCAGGTCGTCGACGTTCTCGATGCCCACGGAGAGGCGTACGAGGTCGGCGGGGACCTCGAGCGCCGAGCCGGCCGCCGACGCGTGCGTCATGCGTCCGGGGTGCTCGATCAGGGACTCGACGCCGCCGAGGGACTCGCCGAGCGTGAACACCTTGGCGCGGTTGCAGACCTCGACGGCCGCCTCCTCGCCGCCCTCGACCTGGAAGGAGACCATGCCGCCGAACGCCTTCATCTGCTTGGCGGCGATCTCGTGACCGGGGTGCTCCGGGAGGCCCGGATACAGAACACGCGTCACGCGCGCGTGCCGGGTGAGCATCTCGGCGATCTTGCCGGCGTTCTCGCTGTGCCGGTCCATGCGCACCGAGAGCGTCTTGGTGCCGCGCAGCACCAGCCAGGAGTCGAAGGGCCCGGCGACCGCGCCCATCGCGTTCTGGTGGTACGCCAGCTCCTCGCCGAGCTCCTGGTCGCCCACGATCAGGGCGCCGCCCACGACGTCCGAGTGGCCGCCCATGTACTTGGTCAGGGAGTGCACGACGACGTCCGCGCCGAGCGCGAGCGGCTGCTGGAGGTAGGGGGTCGCGAAGGTGTTGTCGACGACCAGCTTGGCGCCCGCCTCGCGCGCGATCTGCGCGACCGCGGCGATGTCGGTGATGCCGAGGAGGGGGTTGGAGGGCGTCTCGACCCAGACGGCCTTGGTCTTCGGGGTGAGGGCGGCTCGTACGGAGTCGGGGTCGCTCGTGTCGGCCACGGACCACTCCACGCCCCACCGGGAGACGACCTTCGCGAAGAGGCGGAACGTACCGCCGTACGCGTCGTTGGGGATGACCACGTGGTCGCCGGGGCTGAGCAGCGTACGCAACAGGCAGTCCTCGGCCGCCAGTCCGGACGCGAACGCGAGGCCGCGGCGGCCGCCCTCCAGGGCGGCGAGGTTCTCTTCCAGGGCCGTCCTGGTCGGGTTGGCGCTGCGGCTGTACTCGTAACCGCCGCGCAGCCCGCCGACGCCGTCCTGCTTGTAGGTCGAGACCTGGTAGATCGGCGGGACGACCGCGCCGGTGAGGGGATCGGCGGTGTTGCCCGCGTGGATCGCGAGGGTCTCGAAGTGCTGACTGATGTGCCTGTCGCTCATGAGTCCCGAGCGTAGTGCGCCTGGGGGGTCGATGGCGGCGGACGCCCGCCGGAGCGGGCCCTCCACGATCGAGCCGACCGCCGGAACCGAACCTTCCGCGACCGGGTTGGCCGCCGGAGGCCGCACCTCCCACGACCAGATCGACCGCCGGAACCGGTCCTTCCGCGACCGGGTTGGCCAATTGTCGGACCCGTCTGGTTCGCTTGTGGCATGGAGATTCTCTGGGTCCTGATGGCGCTGGCCTTGTTCAGCCTGGTCCTGCTGCCGGTGCTCATGCGCAGGCGAGCCGGTATTCAGCAGGTCGCGCCCGGCGACCCGGACGCCGCGGACCCGGCGAACTACGGGTTCCTGCGGCAGGAGGAGCTGGACATCCGCATGCCGGGCCCGGACACGGATCTGCTGGACGTCCTGGACGTGGTGCAGCGGACGCAGGACTACCGGGCGGCCTCGCAGCTCCTGGCCGGCACCGAGACAGCGGGCGAGGCGCGCTGGCAGCGAGTGCAGGCCTTCGCGGGCGCCGCGTCGCTGGAGCTGCGGCAGCGCCCCGGCGGAGTGAGCGAGATCCCCGGCGGCCAGTGGCTGCGGGTGTGGCGGACCGAGGCGCCCAAGGACGCGGGCGGCGCGGCGGTGCACGCGGAGTTCCTGGTGCAGCAGGCATGGCGTACGGCGACGCCGGGGACGGACGAGTTCCGGATCATCATGGAGGAGGCGAAGGCGGCCTGCGGCGACGCGGCGCTGCTGTCCCCCGGTGACCCGATCCCGTACATCATCGAGCTCTCCGTGGCCCGCGGACTGGCCTACCCCCAGCCGGAGTTCGAGAAGCTCTGGCTGAAGATCCTGGACCGCGCGCCGTCCCACATGGGGGCGCATCTGACGGCCCTGCACTACTGGTGCGAGAAGTGGCACGGCTCGCGGGAGGTGGCGTACTCCTTCGCGGAGGCCGCGGCCGCGCGCGCCCCACAGGGGTCACTGCTCGCCGCCATGCCGCTCTTCGCGGTCTTCGAGCACCTCCCCGAGGTGAACCTGGTCCGCAGCTTCTACCAGAGCGAGGTCGTGACCAAGGCGGTGCACGGCGCGCTCTTCGCGGTGCACGCGGCCCGCCCCGACGACCCGATGCTGGCCCACGTCCGCCATCTCCTGATCTTCTTCCTGGTCCGAAGCGAGCGCTGGGCCGAAGCGATGAACCAGCTGATGCACGTGGACGGCCACGTGGGCGCACTGCCCTGGACCCTGACCTCCGATCCGGCGGCGGACTACGCGATATACCGGGCGCTGGCGGTGGCGGGGTACGAGGCCAACGGCGGGAGCCCGGCGACACTGCCGCACTGAGGCGCCGGAATGCCCGAGGGGGTTCACGCGTTGAGCAACACGTCCCCCCGGAACCCGTAAACCGTGGAGAGCGCATGTTCCTGCACAGCCGTACGCCGCAGCTCCCGACCCCCGAGCAGGCCCTAAGGGGTCGCCCGGAGCCGATCTTCACGGTCCCCGAGCGCCACACGCTCCTCGGCAACCCGCTCCTTGGCCCCTACCCCGAGGGCCTGGAGACCGCCGACTTCGGCCTGGGCTGCTTCTGGGGCGCCGAGCGCAAGTTCTGGCAGCTCCCGGCAGGCGTGTACACGACCCTGGTCGGCTACCAGGGCGGCAGCACCGAAAACCCCACGTACGAAGAGGTCTGCTCCGGCCTGACCGGCCACACGGAGGCGGTCCGCGTGGTCTACGACCCCACGAAGATCACGTACGAGCGTCTCCTCCAGGTCTTCTGGGAGTCCCACAATCCGACCCAGGGCTTCCGCCAGGGCAACGACGTGGGCACCCAGTACCGCTCCGCGATCTACACCCACACCCCGGCCCAGGCCGCCGCCGCGGCCGCCTCCCGCGAGGCCTACCAGAAGGTCCTCACGACTTCGGGCTACGGCACGATCACGACGGAGCTGCTCCCCGCGGAGGGTCGCACCTTCTATCCGGCCGAGGGCTACCACCAGCAGTACCTGGACAAGAATCCGGCCGGGTACTGCGGGATCGGCGGGACGGGGGTCAAGCTGAGTACCCCGTTCGAAACCAACTGGGGGGCGTCCTGCCCGACGGGCATCGCGTCGGCGCCGGAAGTATCGGAGAAGTAGCCGAACCAGCCTCAGTCCAGCCCGACCGGCCATGGCACTGATCGTCATTGGCGCGGTGCCATGGCCGAGTCGTCCTGCTGAGGCAACGAGCGTGGCCATCCCATTCGTTGCACGCGCTGAGCGTCGCCATGTCACTCCTGCCGAACCGCCGGGCCGAGAGGAACGGGAGAGTCGCGGACGGAGACCGCGGGGAGGAACATCGGAGTCATCTAGGCAAGGTGGTGGCTATGGGGACGCCGTCGATGCATTTCAGCGAGAGTCCTGAGGATCCGTTCGCCCTCGGGCGCGGCGCCTCGGCTGTGCTCGACGATCAAGGCACCGTGGTCGGCTGGAGCGCACGTGCACAGGAGTTGCTGGGCTATCCGGCCAAGGAAGTGATCGGACGGGCGTGGCAGGACCTCCTGGTAGACGCCCGTGACCTGACGGTCGTGCGGTCCGTCGTCGTAGACGCCATGAGGACGGGGGGCTGGTTCGGGGTCCTGCCCGTCCGACACCGCGACGGACGGCGTGTGGAGATGGGTTTCCGGGCCCGCGCGATCACTCGGGACGGGGACAGTCAGGAGTGGGTCCTGGTCGGAGCCCCCGCCGCGGAGGTCATTGCCTGGCAGCGGGACCGTGCGCTGCTGGACGGCCTGTACCACCGGTCCCCGATCGGTCTGGTGATCCACGGCCCGGACAGGAGAGTGATTCGGGTCAACCGTGCGGTCGAAAAGGCGAGCGGTGTCCCGGCCGAGGCGCCGGTGGGCCATCGCCCTCGCGAATTCATGGTCGACGAGGACGCAGGTCCGGCCGAGGAGCGGGTGCGTCACGTCCTGGAGACCGGCGAGCCGTTGATCTTCACGGAGCAGTCAGCCCGGGCACGCCACGATCCGGGTCGGGAACGGATTGTGTCCGTCTCGGCGTTCCGGATGGAAGACCCCTCGGGCCGGGTTCTCGGCGTGGCCGAGACGATCGAGGACGTGACCGACCGCCACCGGGCCCAACGCAGGCTCGCCCTGCTGAACGAGGCAAGCGCCCGGATCGGAACCTCCCTGGACGTGACACAGACGGCCCGGGAACTGGCCGAGGTGGCCGCCCACGGCCTGGCCGACTACTGCTCGGTGGACCTTCTGAAGCCAGTGACACTTGGTGACGAACCACCCCCCGCTGTGACAAGCCCGCTGCTCCGAGTAGCCCTCTCGCCCCCAGAACGCCGGGTCCCGTACCAGGAGGGCGAGGTGGTCCCGCTCCTTCCGGAATCTCCGCAGGCGCGGTGCTTGGCCGAGCGTCGCCCGATTCTCGACCGGCTGCTGTCCCTCCGCCCCGAGTGGTACGCCATGGACCGGCGGCGGATCGAGATCGCCTTGGGTCTCGGCGTTCATTCGCTGATCGTGGTGCCCTTGGTGGCTCGCGGCCTGGTACTGGGCGTAGTGAGCCTGTGGCGAGTGCGCCATTCGGAGCCTTTCGAGGACGACGATGCCGCGGTGGCCCATGAGTTTTCCTCGCGTGCGGCCGTCTGCATCGACAACGCGCGCCGCTTCACCCAGCAGCAGAGCGCCGCTCTGACTCTGCAGCGCAGTCTGCTGCCGAGCGCGGCGTCCGACCTGCCGGCTGTCGAGGTGGCCTGCCGATACCTCCCGGCGAGCGGTGAACCGGGCATCGGCGGTGACTGGTTCGACGTGATCCCGTTGTCAGGGGCCCGGGTCGCGCTCGTCGTGGGAGACGTGGTCGGCCACGGGATCCACGCTGCGGCCTCCATGGGCCGCCTGCGCGCCGCCGTGCGCACCCTGGCCAGCCTCGACCTGGAACCGGACGAGGTGGTGGCGCGGCTGGACGATCTGGTCAGTCTGCTGGCCACCGAGCTGGAGGCGAACGCTGACGGCAGCGGGTCCGCAGTGGAGCAGATGATCGGGGCCACGTGCGTGTATGCGGTCTACGATCCGGTCTCCCGGCACTGCTCCCTGGCACGCGCCGGTCACCCAGCACCGTTGGTGTCCACCCCGGACGGCGAGGTGACCGTACTCGACCTGCCCGCGGGTCCACCACTGGGTCTGGGCGGGCTGCCATTCGAAACGTACGACCTCGACCTCCCCGAGGGCAGCCTGCTCACGCTCTACACCAACGGTCTTCTGGAGGCGCGCAACGGCGACATCGACGCCGCGCTGGAGCACCTGGACGAATGTCTCACCCACTCCGCCGATCCTCTGGACAACACCTGCCACGCCGTGGTCGAAGCGCTGCTGCCGAAGGAGCACCTCCCCACCGACGACATCGCGCTGCTCATCGCCCGTACCCGGGTGCTACCGCCACAGGATGTCGCCACATGGCAGCTGCCCCTGGAAGCGACCGCCGCTGCCCGTGCCAGGGAGCTGACCACGGCGAAACTGACCGAATGGGGGCTGACGGAACTGGCCTTCACCACCGAGCTGGTCGCCAGCGAGCTCGTCACCAACACCTACCGGTACGCGACCGGCCCCGTCACCCTGCGCCTCATCCGTACGCACTGCCTGATCTGTGAGGTGTCGGACACCAGCCACACTTCCCCTCACCTCCGACGGGCCCTCACCACGGACGAGGGCGGACGCGGGCTTTTCCTGGTCGCGCAGCTCACGGAGCGGTGGGGCACCCGCTACACCCACGACGGCAAGACCGTTTGGACGGAGCAGCCTCTGCCGCACGCATGACCCGCAACGAGGGCGTGTCTGTTCCACCAGGTGCTGTCGCGGCGGATCAAGCTGCCCTGCTCTTTGCGGCCGGCGTGGTCGGTGCCGCCGAGAGCAAACGAGCATGATCGCGATGCTGATCTTCGGCGGGCACCGTCGTCGGGTATGGCCTTGGGATACGTCGGCAGACGGCACTGGCAAGCCCTCGGCGGTCAACTCACCACCGCCCCGGCAGCGGTCGTGGGGAAGCGGCCGCAAGCACGGGCCGTACTGCCACGACACAACTGACTGGCATCGCGCCCGCCGAGACCTGAGGTCGCGGCCCCCAGCCGTTCATGTGGCGGGCCACGTGCCGAGTGCGTGGGCCAGTCGGTCGCTCTGCTCTCGAGTGATGCCCTGGGCCAGGCGGGTACCACACCGCGGGCTCAAGGACCCGTTGCAGTGCAGGATTCCGTGAAAGGGCAAGGACTCCTGTCTTCCCGAGAGCGGGGAGGCGGCAGGAAGCGTCCATTCAGCCGGCTCCCACAAGGGGTGGTCCGCGAGGAGCGCTTCCGCGAGGGACGGCGCCAGCGTTGCGGGGAGGCCGGCTTGCGCCAGCGCGTCGCCGAGTATGTCTGCGGCGTCCTCGGGCATGTCCTGGTCGCCGAGCGTCGGCAGCAGGAGGAGCAGGCGTGCGTATTCGGCGTGGACTCCCGGGGCGTTGAGGTCGGGTGTGCGGGCGATGTGATGGAGCTCTCGCCAGGAGAGTCCCGGGCCGGCCTGGTGGCCGCCGACGGTGGCCAGGTGGCCGTGCCGTCCCCACTCGGGGTGGGTGATGAAGTACTCCGTTCCCGGATCCTCGGGAATGTTGCAGCCGAGGACCATCGCGGTGTGGTCGCCCGCGAACGGGATCCGGAAGACAGGCCACTGGTCCTCGTCACGCAGTGCATCGAAGGCCGCGTCGGCATCGGCCCCGTCGACACCGAACCACGCCGGAACGGGGTCGTACTCCTCTGTCTGGCTCAGCCACATCAGGTAGGCCGCCCAGAACCCCGGCAGTGCCAGCAGTTCCTCCCCCGCGACAACGGGGGCGTTCTCGAATCCCTCTATCAGCACCGGTCCAGGCTCTCACCCGCCTACGACAGTCCGTGCAGTGCTCGGTGGCTCCACCGAGCACTGCCGTCTCTCATAGCCTCAGCCAGTGGGGAACCAGGTGACCGCTGACACTGCTGTCCGTCAGCTGCCGCGCTGGGCGTCCAAGAGGTTGTGAGCGAGGCTTGATGACCCCGCAGCGTACGACAGGGAGACCCACGACGATCCGTGTTCACAACCGCCTCGTGCAGATGTGTCACCGTACGTCAACTCCGGCCCATGTGGTGATCGTTGCTATGACGCCGTCGGCATCATGACGCGCTGTTTGACGAGTTCGTACGACCTCAATCGGTCGGCCAACGCGTAGATGGGCGTCACCAGCATGAGTTCGTCCGCACCGGTCACGTCCACCAGGTCGGTCAGGTGCTTCGCAACGGTCTCGGGTGAGCCGTGTGCCTGTTGGGCACGGAAGCTCGTCAGCGCCTGCACTTCTTCTGCAGTGAACGAGTGGGTCGCTGCCTCTTCGGGCGTGGGGAAGGCGATGTCGCCCCGCCCCTTGAGGAGTCCAGCCTTGACGACATCCATCGGGCCGGCGAGCCGGGCCGCCTCCTTCTCCGTCTCGGCGCACACCGTTTCCACGCAGATCAACACGCGCGGGTGCGCGCACCAGCGGGAGGGGGCGAAATGCTCGCGGTAGTGGCTGAGCGCGGCCAGGGTGTTGTCAGGCCGAATGTGATGAGCGAAGGCGATCGGCAGTCCGAGTTCCGCAGCGAGCGCGGCACCAGCCGTACTCGAGGACAGCAGCCAAGGCTCCGGGAGCGGGCCGAGCGCGACCTCGTCCACCAAGAAACGCAGGGTCGCTGACACGTCGTTGCGGTACTCGTCGTCCGTTGTTGGACCGGCCCCACGGCGCAGAGCCCGCGCCGTGGAGTCGTCGAAGGTACCCGGGCCACGGCCGATGCCCAGGTCGATCCGGCCCGCGTGCAGCGCGGCCAGAGTGCCGAATTGCTCCGCCAGCATGATCGGGGCGTGGTTCGGAGCGAGAACGCCCCCGGAGCCGAGACGGATGGACGACGTCAACGCGGCCGCGTGGGTGGTCAGGACGACGGGCGGGAACGCTCCGATGGCCGGGGAATGGTGATGCTCGGCGTACCAGAGTCGCAGGTAACCGAGGTCCTCAAGGCGTCGGGCGAACTCGGTGGTGTCTCGTAGCGTGTCTGCCGCTCGGGCGCCCCTTTGAACCATGGCCACTTCGAGCGCGCTGAGCGGAACGGTGATCATTCGGTCAGTATAGGAACGTCCATCAGCGCCAACCCCCTTTGCACGCAAGGCCGATCGGCCGCTGACGCCGCCGGTTCGCCTGCTGACACAGGCGAAGGCCAACCCGTTTCGTTCGGATCATCTGGGTCTGGTGCGTCGCTGGCTGACGCGCAGTGGGCACGACCCGATGGCGTGCCGCGTGCTCGTGGACGGCGAAGCTCCGGGCCGCTCGCACGGCGTGGACGTCGACGCGGACGGCAACGGCTTGCTCCGGGACGGCCGTCTCTACCAGCTCGTGCGCGAGCACCACACGGTCCGCGAGCGGATACTGGAGATCACGTTCCTCGAGTCCGGCGCCGAGGCCTACGCGTTCACGTTCGGGTAGCCGGAGACGGCGCCATACGTGACCAACCATCTCCGCGTCCCCGGCGGCGTCCCGCCGTTCGCGGCTTATCGGAGGTCACAACCGAACCGGGCATCCGTCACGGGAGGTCGGCATGAGCAGCCCGCAGTCACAGCAGGACGACGCAACAGACGCCGTCAAAGAACCGGCCATGGATATGAAGTTCGAGGTCACCGCCATCCCTGTCGCCGACGTCGACCGTGCCCTGCGCTTCTACCAGAACCTGGGATGGCGGCTCGATGCGGACTACGAGGCCGGCCCGGGATTCAGGATCGTGCAGCTGACGCCACCGGGGTCGGAAGGCTCTGTTCACTTCGGCCGCGGAGTCACTCCCGCGGCACCAGGCTCCGCCCAGGGCCTCTACCTCGTGGTCCTCGACATCGACCGAGCCCGCGCCGAACTGATCAGCAAGGGCGTTGAGGTGAGCGAAGTCTTCCACCACGTCTACGACACCGGCGTCCAAGAACGGGTGGACGGCCCCGACCCAGAGCGTCGCAGCTACGCCTCATACGCGTCCTTCAGCGACCCGGACGGCAATGGGTGGCTGCTGCAAGAGGTCCAGGTGCGACAACCCGGACGATGACCAGACCCGCACGACCGAGGAGGCTTCACCATGGACATCCCCACGCTGACAGAACTTCTGCGTGAGACCGAGGAGCACCACGGCCCGTACGAGGCGACCGCCCCCGAGCACCACTGGTCGGACTGGTACGCCGCGTACATCGTCTCCCGTGAGCACGGCCGGACTCCCGACGAGGCCGCCGACGACGCCGCGCTTCACATGGAAACACTGCGGCGATGAAGGCCGTCTGCCACGTCACATCTTCCCGGTCACGGCAGCGTGGACAGGGACTGTGAACGCGGCTGGATGACCCATGTCAAGCCGCGTTCACGGAGCGTGTCAGCCGTAGAAGGAGTCTGTGGACGCGGCTTGATGACTCAGGTCAAGCCTCGCTCACAGCCCTTGCTGCGACTGGCGCATACGGCGGGGTCGGCGCTGGGAATGGCAACCGTTTGGACAGTGCGGCCCGGTGCGGCATCGGCTGCTGTCCTCTCTCATCCGATCTT
The DNA here is from genome assembly GCF_042894545.1 of Streptomyces sp. NPDC001530. NCBI lineage: Bacteria > Bacillati > Actinomycetota > Actinomycetes > Kitasatosporales > Streptomycetaceae > Streptomyces > Streptomyces sp. NPDC001530. The sequence goes on along the minus strand of NZ_JBIAVS010000016.1, from coordinate 9,719 downwards.
GCCCCCGCACGGTGACCTGGCCTGTGCAAGGACAAAGTCGGTTGAGACGTGGACGTCTCACCATCTCACTTGATGTTGTCAGCCAACATCGTTTCCACGTCCTAGGCCGCCGCACAGCGACGCATTGACTTTCCTCGGATTCCCAGCCCGGACACCAGGGGATGAGGTGCCGACCGAGTACCCGACCCGGCCGGAGACGGCGCACGAGCACAGCGAGGCTCGGCGCAATACCGCGTCACCGGTGCTGCGGACGCCATTCGAAGAGCAGGATGGTCACGTCGTCCCGTAGTTGGTTGCGCTGGTAATCGAGGATGGCGTGGATGAGCAGCCGCAGCACCTCGGCCGGGCGCTGTCCGGCGGAGGAGGAGCGGATGATGAAGTCAGTGAACCGGTCAAGGCCGAACTCCGCACCGTCCGCGTCGCGAGCCTCCACGACACCGTCGGTGTAGAGCAGGACGCAATCGCCCGGTTCCAGGGTCGCCTCGTGGACTTGCCGGGCTGCCGGGGCGAGTGGACCAGCCAGGCCGATCGGCGGCTGTGGGGGGCTGTCCAGCGCCCCGGCGAGCACCCGCTCGGCACGGATCAGCAGCGGTGGGGGGTGACCGCAATTGACCCAGCGCAGCACCCCGGTCTCGGCGTCGAGCCGACACAGCACGCCGGTGCAGAAGGAGTCGGGCAGCCACTGGGCGAGCGCCTGGTCGACGGAGCCGACGACGTCGGCCAGGTCGCCACCGCCCCGGCGCGCGTTGCGCGCCGCCGCCATGGCGACCGACGTGGTCAGGCCGGCGGTCAGATCGTGACCCATGGCGTCGAGGATCATGGTGTGCAGGATGTTCTTGACCACCGAGTGGTCGAAGGCGTCGCCGGCGATGTCGTACGCCGGTTCCAGGACCGCGGTCGACACGCACCTGCTGCTGCCGATGGTGCGGGGTGGCAGGAAGGCCCGCAGCATCTCGGCGGGCAACCGCATGGTCGCAGTGCGGGTGCGAGCGGCGAGCCAGTCGCTGTAGGCGCGCTTGGAGGTGATCAGCATGGCGAACAGATGGGCCAGCATCCGGCTGCGGCGCATCCGCACCCCGTCGAGCGAGGCGGTCCGCACCGCCAGCACGCCCAGCCGCTCCGCGCCATCGACCAGAGGCATCCAGAGGATCAAGCCGTCGTCGGCCTCGGCCACCCGCGGGGAGACCGTGCGGTACGCCCAGCCGGCCGATGAGCGGTCCACCGGCAGCGGCTCCAAAGCCTCGTCGAGTGGGATGAGCAGCTGTTGTTGCAGGTCGACAAGGTAGATCAGCGCGGTGTCCAGGCCGAGGGACGAGGCGCACCGGTTCGCCAGGGCGGGCAGTTCGACTGGCAGGGCAGTCTGCGCCTCGATGATCAGCTCTTCCAGCCGATTCTCGTCGACGGCGGTGTCGGGACCGGAGGACGCGTGCGGTGGGTCCGACACGGAGATCACCCCTTCCGTGCCCAGTTTCACATCGATCCCGTCTTCTCTCACGTCAGCCCGTGGCGAGGGCGAGAGCGACGCCAGGGCGGTCAGCTGAGCTCGGCCGGGCACACCTCATGCGCCAGCCCCGTGGCGTTACGTCGGCTCCGGGCAGGCAGTGCCCGGCAATCCTCTTCCTGACGCGCGACCCCGAGTCCGGCTCCGCCCCGGTCCTGGCTGATCCAGCAGTAGATCGCTGCTCGCCTCGTGACCGTGGAGTTCGTCATCGGTCACACAGGTACACCCTCGTAGGGACGGGCGTGAGCTGCCCCATCGGGGTCGCCAAGGCCACCGAAGAGTGGGCGACCCGCTTCCGGGCGATCAGACGCCGCGGTAAGCCGAACGGCACCCGTCCCTCGTCGGGGCGGGTGCCGTTCTGTGGGGGTTGGCAAAGGAGACGGGCCTAACCGGCCATGGACAGGGAGAAGGGCGACAAGGCGGGAGCGAGCTGCACTCCGGGGGCCAGGCCGAGGGCGACGAGAGCGTCGGGCAAGCCGCGTCCGACGTGGGCCGCCTCCACCGTGCCCGGCGCGGCCAGCTGGCGGCAGCTGGAGGCGATGATCTCGAACAAGTGCTGCACCCGGCCAGGTCCGCGGGGCAGCAGCTGGCCGTGGAAATCCTCGTGGTGAGCGAGAACCAGGGCGGCAAGACCGACGACGTGGGCCGAGGCCGTGCCCGTACCGTCGAGGGCCGTGTATCCGCCCTGCGGCGCGCACGACAGGACCGCCACACCAGGGGCGGCCGCATCGATACCGGGGCCGTAGCAGCCGAACGGCGCGGCGAACAACCCTTCCGGTGTCAACTGCGGCCCTGAATGGGTGGCTTGGGAGGTCTCCTGCGGGTACGACCCGAAGACACCCAGCGCGCCCACGGTGAACACGGTGGGCAGCGAGCCCGGGAACGCGACCGGCCCGCCGGTGTCGCCCGCCGGAGCCACGCAGGCGATGCCCGACGCATAGGCGTCGGCGAGTTTGCGTGAGACCAGCGCCGACGGGTACGGGGTCGCCACCTCGATGTGGGCGATGTCGACCTCGCGTTCAATGCAGTGGTCCAGGGCGGCGATGAGGTCGCTGAAATGCCCGTCGGGCATCACCTGACAGGCCTCGATCTCGGCGTCGACCGCGATTCCGATGACGCCCGTGCCGGTATCCGCCCCGGCGATGATCCCCGCCGCGTGTGTACCGCTGCCCATCATGTCGTGCGCCCAGCCCTCGTCCGTGCCCCGAACGAGATCGGCCCCGGAGCGCACCCGTTCCTTCAGATCGGGGTGCTCGGCACTGACGCCCGAACCGATGACGGCGATCCTGACGCCGAAGGCACGGAACGTAGGGGGCAGCCTGTCCAGCCGCATGGCCTGCTGGCCCCACCCGTACCCCTGCCGGTGCTCCAGCTCCGGGTACACCTTGGTCAACGGGGTGAGAGTGACGACGTTTTCCCGGTCCGCCGACAGGCCGGGGTATTGGATCCAGCGGTCCGTATAACCGCCCTTGGGCCGAACGTAGAGGGACTGCACGGACTGTTCGGATTCCGTCGCGAGCGTGATGGTGACGGTCCCGTCGGCCCGGGTGACGCCCTGGCCCGGCCATGTCGACCCGATCAGAAACACCCCCGCGCCGGCCAGCGGTTCGCCGTCCGGGCCGCAGACGCGCAACGAGATTTCCACAGGTTCTTCCAGCGACATGACCAGCCCCGGATCAGGGAGCGGCAGGATCCCCGCGGTCGGTGTGGCGGCGGGTCCGGTTCCGGACAGCGGCAGGTCCGGCTCGATGTGCACGTGCAGCGACCGCATCGCCGGTACCTGGGCCTCGGCCGCCTCGACGACCGCGATCTCCGGGCAGGAGGGGGGCAGCCCCGCCGACTGGAGCTTCTCCGACGGCCGGAGTCTGCGGGTCACTTTGACCTCGGGCATCCGGTCGAGCCGGTCACACACGGCGTCCATGCTGAGTTCGGGCACTCCCGGTGGGAGCAGATTCTGCGGCAGCGGCGTCACCATGTACCGCCTGCGGCGCGGCTGCACCGTGAGCGGTGCCTGCACCCCCTTCTTGCGTGGCCCCGTTTCTTTGCCCTCGGGTCCCGGCCCACCCGCCCCCGCACCCTCTGACCCGGTCTCGCGGTTGTTTCCAGGCCTTTCTTTGACCATTACGTCCACCTTCACCACGCCTACCTCGTACTTGTGCTCCTGATCCGGCGACGGGCAGCTCGCGCTTCCAAGGTGATGCGGTGTGCCCGGGAACGAGTCCGGGGCACACCGCATCGCGCTCTGCCCTCAGGTCAGCCGATACCGAAGGGCTGACTCATCTGGCCGAAGCCGAAGCCAGGCTGCTGGTACTGGGGGAACTGCTGCCCGTACGGCTGCTGGCCGTACGACTGCTGGCCGAACCCGCCGCCCCACTGCTGGCCCTGCTGGCCCTGCTGGCCCTGCATGCCGAGCTGGCCCTGCTGACCCTGCTGGCTCTGCTGGAGCAGAGCCACGATCGCGGTCGGCAGCGCCTGCGCCACGGACTGCTCCACAGCGCTGCGGACGCCTTGGTGCAGCGTGTGCTGCAGCGCCACAGCGAGGTACGGGTGCGCCTGGTGGGCGATGCCCTGCTGCTGGAGCTGCTGCTGGACCTGCTGGATCTGCTGCAGCGTCTGCTGCATGCGCTGCGCGATCTGCTGGCTCGCCTGCTGGCAGGCCTGCTGGATCGTCTGCTGGACGACCTGCGCGATCTGCTGCTGCGGGGCTCCGGTCTGCTGACCGAACTGCTGCAGGGGTTGGGTACCGGTCATCACCGACATGAATGCTCCATTTCGATGGCTCAGGGAAAGACCGACATATATGCACAAGTCGGTCTTATCGGGAGAATCCGACGTCCCGAACCTAAGTTGGCTTCGCCTCGACCGCAATCGGGATGCCTCCCCGGCCGGAGGCGATCGCCATCGGATCGCCGACGGGAACCGCCCGTAGTCCGCCCGCCAGGAAGGGCCGCCAAACCGCCGCCGAACCAGTCGACCGTCCGGGGCCCGGGACTCACTCCGACGGAGATCGCGCCGCCGACCGAGTGAGCGGCCCGTTCAAGCTGCCGACGGTTCCACGAGCCGCGGACCGGCCAACGCTCAACAGACCTGGAAGGCGTCGCCTGGCTTCGCCCCAGTGCCTCGGGGGCACTGGGGCCGCTGTGGCGGGCGCGGCGGCCGCCGGGCCCGCCCATCGCCCACCGGTTCCGCGATGCGTACGCCGAGCGCTTCCGCCTCTGCACGCGTCTGTACGTCAGCCGACGCCCATGGCAACTCGGCTGCCTCGATCGGCTGTTGCGCGCCGTCGCGGACGAGGATCTCGCGGAAGTCTTCTTCAGCGGCACGGCACTTCGGCGCATCCACCATCCGTACGACGGGGGCTTCACCACCCGTACGACGGGAGCTCCACCACCCGTACAAAAGAGCGGGCTACAGCACGAACACGACGGTGCTGCACGCCGGTCCTCACCGGCGAGCAGCACCTTTCACCCGTTGACCGACGAATCGGGGGCTGTCAGTTCGCGCAGCCCGGCACCGCACCCATCGGGCGGCAGTTGTTGGGCATGTTGCCGGAGAAGCTCGTGAAGTACGCGGTCACCATGGAGCCGGGCTGCTCGTAGATGCCTCCGCCCAGGCCCGAGTTGGACGTGTTGCCCGTGACGCTGCCGAAGGCGAAGGTGGCCTGCCCGGCGAGGTTGACGAGGCCGCCGCCCTGGAGCTGGGCGGTATTGCCGCTGAGCATGGTGTAGTTGGCGCGCAACGTCCCGGAGTTGGCGATACCGCCACCCGCGTCGGCGGTGGACTTGTTGCCGCTGACCGTCGTCATGTCGAGCGTTGCGGTGGCACCGGCCACGTTCTCGAGACCGCCGCCGACCGAATTGGTCTCGTTGTTTCTGATGCCCCCGACTCGTACGTTGAGTGTGCCGTGGTTGCTGATACCGGCACCCATCGCGCCGACGAGTTTCCCATTCCTGACCGTGATGTTGTTCAGCGACAGCTTGCCCCCCATCTCCACCGTGAAGATGCGGAAATTCGGGGTCCCGGTGGCCATGGATCGCTCGATCGTCGCACCGGGGGCCGCGCTGAGGGTGACGTCACCGGTGATCTCCGGGAGCCCGTCCGGCGAGGACGGCTGCGACTCCGACGGATCCACGTCGGTCAGGGAGTAGGTGCAGTTCGAGGCGAGGGCGATACTGCCCTGACCAGCGGCATTGGCGCTGTTGATAGCGGCCCTGAGGAGGGCGACGCGATTACTGCTGCAGGGGACGAAGGTGGACTGGGCCTGGGCATCAGTGACGGGGACCAGGGCCAGGCACAGACTCGCGGCGGCGCTGATTCCGCTGAGTCGCAGGACGGATGTCATGCTCTCTCCTCGATGTGAGGGACGGTGGACTCGCTGCCCTCGACGTTCAGTGGTCGTCAGCCACGCAAGGCGCTCCGGGCGGCCCCACCAGCCAAACCGCGAGTCAAGACACCGCGCCACACAGACTGCCCCGACCGGCGGCCAGGTTCACCCTCCGGCCGGAGCAAGGACCCAACGAATATCCGCAGTGCCGGGTGCGCGACGCCGGTAGTTTGCGGGCATGTGTGTCTCGATGGATCAGGCCGAGTTCTCCGGCACCACGCTGTACGGCGGGCGCCTGCGGCATCCCGTACATGGATTGATTCATGTGCTGGGCTACCAGAACACCGCGGTCAATCTGGCCGACGGCCCCAATGCCATGCTGCTGCACCTGCCCACGTATCGGATGAGTCAGGACAACTTTCTTTCGGTCGGAAGCAGTTCGGACGTTCTTGAGCGGATGGTGGACGCGGTGCGGCCCATCTCCGCTAGGGCACCCGCCGACATGGACTGGATGGGGTGGGATGCCACGCCGGAGGTTCAGGTCTTCGAGCACGACATTTACACGGTGCTGCTCGCTCATACCCCGACCGCACTGCCGGCCGCCCTCGCGCAGGTGCCCGAGCACAAACGGCCGCGGCTCGGCGAGGCGCTGCTGCGGTTCTACGAGGAGCGGTATCCCGGGCGTGCCGTCGCCGTGTGCTGCTTCGACAACGCGCAGGCCAAACCCTTGCTGATGTGGTACCCGCCCATCGACCCGGACCTGCTCACGCTTCCGGCACTGGACTGCCACACGGGAGACGTGCCCGACCTCAGCTCCCAGGTTCCGGTGGACCATTGGGTGCTGTTCGGCACCGACGAGGCGCCGAAGGAGTGGGGCTTCCCCGTCGATCACGACGAGAACATGCGCCACGACCTGCGTCAGTTCCTTCCCAGCACGGTGGTCGGGCGGTACTTCGGCGGCACTCTGCCCAACGGGGACTTCTCCATCGGACACGAGGACCTGCTCGCGAGCGGCCTCGACATCGATCTTGACATCGACGTCGTCAGGAGGACCTGATGTGAGCGGTCAGTCCCCTCCGCTTCCGTACGGTCGCGTCAGTATCTCCAGGTTGTGCCCGTTCGGGTCGTCGAAGTACGCGCCGCGGCCGCCGTCGTTGTGGTTGATCTCGTTGACGCGGCGGTGGGACGGGTCCGCCCAGTAGGTGAGGCCGGCCGCCTGGATGCGGGCGAAGATTTCGTCGAAGTCGTCTTCCGAGACGAGGAAGGCGTAGTGCTGCGGAGTGATCGTCGCGGCCGTGTCCATGTAGTCGAGAGTGACGCCGTTGGGGATCGGGACCGGGATGAACGGGCCGAATCGCGGGCTCACTTGGAGGCCCAGGATGTCGGCGAGGAACTGCGCCGAGGCCTGCTTGTCGTGGGCGGCGACGATCGTGTGGTTCAGCTCGACGGACATCGCGAAGACCTCCCCGTACGCCCCTGTGCTTCCGTCTCCTCCACAGTAGGCATCCCGGGCCCCCGGTCCCAACCCCTTCGAGAGCGACCAAGGTAAGGCTTACCTTGGTCATCGACGGCGTTGGTGCTGGGCCAGGGCGGGGCGCCGTCCCCAGCCGCACGCATGCCCTCAGCTACGACAGCTGCGACGGCGCCCCGTCCGTAGGAGAGCTAGATCGTCGCCGTGTCGATGACGAAGCGGTAGCGGACGTCGCTGGACAGGACGCGCTCGTAGGCGTCGTTGATTTCGGAGGCGCTGATCAGCTCGATCTCGGCACCGAAGCCGTGCTCGGCACAGAAGTCGAGCATCTCCTGGGTTTCCTGGATGCCGCCGATGCCGGAGCCGGCGAGGGTCTTGCGGCCGCCGATCACCGAGAAGAGGTTGAGCTTGACGGGCTCCTCGGGCGCGCCCACGTTCACGAAGGCACCGTCCGTCTTCAACAAGGACAGGTACGCGTCCAGGTCCAGCGGGGCCGAGACCGTGGACAGGATCAGGTCGAAGGTGCCGCGCAGCTCCTCGAAGGTCTTCGGGTCGCTGGTGGCGTAGTAGTGGTCGGCGCCCAGCTTCAGGCCGTCGTCCTTCTTGCGGAGCGACTGGGAAAGGACCGTGACCTCGGCGCCGAGCGCGTGCGCGATCTTGACGCCCATGTGGCCGAGGCCGCCCATGCCGAGGACGGCGACCTTCTTGCCGGGGCCCGCGTTCCAGTGCTTGAGCGGGGAGTACGTGGTGATGCCGGCGCAGAGCAGCGGTGCGGCCACGTCGAGGGAGAGGCCGTCGGGGATGCGCACGGTGTAGTTCTCGTCGACGACGATCTTCTCGGAGTAGCCGCCGTAGGTGGGCTTGCCGTCCTTGCCGACGGCGTTGTACGTGCCAGTCATACCGCCACCGGTGCAGTACTGCTCCAGGCCGGCCTTGCAGTTGTCGCACTCGCGGCAGGAGTCGACCATGCAGCCGACGCCCACGCGGTCGCCGACCTTGAACTTGGTGACACCGGAGCCGACCTCGGAGACGATGCCGGCGATCTCGTGACCCGGCACCATCGGGAAGATGGCCTCGCCCCAGCCCTCGCGGGCCTGGTGGATGTCGGAGTGGCAGATACCGGCGAACTTGATGTCGATCAGGACGTCGAACTCGCCGACCGGGCGACGCTCGATGGTGGTGCGCTCCAGCGGAGCCTTGGCGGCGGGGGCGGCGTACGCAGCAACAGTGGTCATGCCGGGGGTTCTCCTAAGGAGTGGTCTGTCCTGTGCCCGGCTGCCTTCGGTCGGGCACGGGATTCAGCTTGCCTCGGTCCGCTGCGTTCACCCAGGTCACGGTTCTGCGTACGTTCGCTGGTCCTACTACTGGCGGGGTCAGGATCCTCTGCGTACGACCGTGAATACTGGATGTATGGATGAACACCCCCCTCAGGGGCCCGCGGCCGGAACGGGGCAGCCGCTGGACCGCCGTGCCGAGCTCAGCGAGTTCCTGCGCACCCGCCGGGCCCGGCTGAAGCCGGAGGACGTGGGGCTGCCGGACTTCGGGCGGCACCGCCGCGTGCCCGGGCTGCGCCGCGAGGAGCTGGCGCAGCTGGCCGGGGTGTCCGTCGCGTACTACACGCGCCTCGAACAGGGCAACGGGCGGAACGTGTCGGCCGAGGTGCTCGACGCGATCGCCCGCGCCCTGCGGCTGTCCGACGCCGAGCACGCGCATCTCACCCACCTCGCGAAGCCCAAGCAGCACAAGAAGAAGCAGCCGGCTCGGCCGCAGCAGGTGCGGGGGGCCTTGCGGCAGCTGCTCGACGCGTTCGACGGTGTTCCGGCGTACATCACCGGGCGGCGCTCGGACATCCTCGTCTGGAACCGGATGGCCGCGGCCGTGTTCGGGGACTGGTCGGAGCTGGCGCCGCAGGAGCGGAACTGGGCGCGGATGGTGTTCCTGAAGCCCGAGTACCACGAACTGTTCGTGGACTGGGAGCAGAAGGCGATCGACATCGTCTGCCTTCTGCGCATGGACGCGGGCTGTCACCCGGACGATCCGCGGCTCTCGGCCCTGGTCGGCGAGCTCTCCGTCAAGAGCGAGGACTTTCGGCGGCTGTGGGCCACGCACGACGTGAAGGAGAAGACCCATGGCGTGAAGCGGCTGCGGCATCCGCTGGTGGGTGACTTGGCGCTGCAGTTCGAGTCGTTCCGGCTGCCCGACGACAGCGAGCAGGCGTTGATCACGTATCACGCGGAGCCGGGTTCCGCCTCGGCGGAGGCGCTGCGGTTGCTCGCGTCCTGGGGCACGGACGCGACCCGCGCGGGCGCGACGTCACCGCAGTAGGTCTTTCGCCCCCTCCGCCCCTGCCCGTCCCGAACCAGCCTTTCGGCTGCGGGTGGGTGGGGGCTTGTCGCGCAGTTCCCCGCGCCCCTTCAGGGGCG